>NZ_JAFCXC010000001.1:334136-698686 GCF_049897845.1 Arthrobacter sp. TWP1-1 | reverse complement strand
GGTACAACACCGACCGCATCTCGTTAACGCTGCAGTGCCTGAGCCCAATGGAATATCGGGCTCAGGCACTGGCTGCGTAGACTCTTATTTACCGAGTCCAACTTTCGGGGCCCAGTTCATTTCGACGTCCGGTATCCGGCTAAATCCCCGTGCAAGGAAATCATGAAAACCAATACATTGGCCGCGTTACTGGCGTCCTTGGCGCTGGCTTCCACCGCCGTTAGCGGGATCGGAGTCACGCCCGCAATTGCCGCACCAGTTGGCGACAGCGCTTCTCCTGTCGCAGAGGCCACCATTCTTCCCACCGAACCTCCCGCGGTCACTCCAACCCAAATACCGGCCACGCCCGGTGTTGAGGTGGTTCCTTCAGCGCCAAATTCCCCCACAAATCCGCCTGCAACCGAACCCCAGAACGATGTATCCGGATTGGATCAAGTCACAGCCGCTGCCACTCCCACCGCTCCAGACGCAGCGCAGCGTCCCAGCGATGGTGGAGCTGTCATGGGTCAAGCTGGACAAGTGGCACCCCAAAGTTCCGCAAAGATGGCTCAACCGTTATCAGCCTCTAGTGAGCCGGCTGTAGGCGAACAGCCAGCTGGCACGGAAGGCAAGCCCTTGGGCCTTGATGTCAGCGGCTGGCAGAAAAATGTCGACTGGACTACGGTGAAGAATTCCGGTGCCCGGTTCGCGTACATCAAGACCTCTGAAGGCCCTTGGACGCTCAACGACTATTTCGCACAGCAATATAACGGTGCCGCGAATGTCGGATTGCTGCGCGGCGGCTACCACTTTGCCCGGCCCAACCTATCCAGCGGCTCCTCTCAGGCAAAAGTCATGCTTGAATCTGGCGGAGGTTGGTCTGGAGACGGAAAAACCCTGCCTCCTGCTTTGGACATTGAGGACAATCCTTATGTCTCGACTGACAAAACCAACAAGTGCTATGGGATGACCCCTGCGGCCTTGGTCAATTGGGTCAAAGACTTCACCAGCACCATCAAAGCATCAACTGGTCGAGACCCCGTGATCTACTCAAGCTACTACTTCTGGCAGGAATGTTTCGGCAGCAGCAACGCGTTTGCCAATTCAAACCCGCTGTGGATCGCTGCCTACTACGCATCTAGCCCGTGGATGCCGGGCCAATGGCCGAAGTACACCATTTGGCAGTATGCCAACGGCTACGCTGACCAGGCACAGACAAGACTGGCGACGTTCCCAGGTGACCAGAATGTCTTCAATGGCACTATGGATGATCTCCGAGAGCTGGCCAGTGGAACGAAGAAGCCTGTAATAGGACTCATACCAGGCGCCACAGTAATCAGCGGCAAGTGGGCCGGAGACGGAAAGACATACGTCGGATGGTTCAAGGACTCGCAATGGTGTTTGGAGATGCCGTCAAATACCCGTCGTTGTTTCTACTTTGGCGCAGCAGGCGACAAGCCTGTCGTTGGTGACTGGGATGGTGACGGCACTGCGACTATTGGAATCGTGAGATCCGGCGTTTGGCAACTGACCAACAACCTCAGCAGTCTGTCAGTGGATCTCGTCCAATACTTTGGCGTTGGCACCGATACTCCCATTACAGGCGACTGGAACGGGGACCGGAAGGCGACTATTGGTATCTTCAGAAACGGGAGTTGGCAAGTCACCAACTCCCAAGCCCGTGGTCCCAAAGTGGACGTTTCGGCTTATTTTGGGGTCGGTACCGACACGCCCGTCGTTGGAGACTGGAATGGTGACAAATGGGACACCTTCGGGGTGTGGCGCAATGGCATTTTCTGGTTGACAGACAGCCAGTTACGACCGCCAGTTAACTACGTCTTCCGGTTCGGCGTCGGCACGGACCGCCCGACCACAGGAGACTGGAACGGTGACGGCAAGACATCCGTAGGCATAGTGCGGGACGGCACGTGGCAGTTGACGAACGATTTAAAGAAACTGTCCGTCGATTCTGTGCGATTCTAAGAGACTTAATTCTGGACTAAGGCAAGCGCTTACTGGCATTTTTGGTTCGACGAACGGCCTCGGCGAGGGCTCGCACAATCATAATTCGTGCCCTCAGGATGGCGCTCAGTGAGCGCCATCCACGCGGGGTGACGTTCTCATCATGTAGCCGTCGCAGAAGTGTTGGTTCGTCGAGGTGAACCATGGATTTGGCCACATTGCCACACAACGCAAGCCACAAGTCGTGAGACTCCTTGAGATACGGGGGAACCGGCACAAAAATTTCAGCTTGCTGTCGAGTCATGGCCATACCGCAACCGTAGTACGGGCGGTAGCCGACTACTGTACCGAAGATGTTGCGCAGGAAGTGGTTGGAGTCGCCCGACTTCAGTTCGGGAACATTGCCCCGCGAACCGCCACCTAATACATCGAAGTTCGTGGCGACGACGGAATGGCCCTGAAGTGCGTCCAACATCAGCCCGAGCCGTCCGGGAATCCAGACATCGTCCTGATCCGCAAGAAAAACAAACTCCCCGCGGCTGGCTAGAACGGCCTGCTCAAAGGACTTGACGTATCCCTGATTTTGCGGAGCTTCCAGCAGTGTCATGCGCGAATCGGCAAACTTCCGAATCTCCCCGACAGTCCCATCCGGCGATGCATCATCGATGATGATCAGCTCATCGTTAGGGCCGAGCTGAATCAGTATCGACTCGATCTGCTCAGCGACATAGGCCGCCCCACGGTAGGTTGCCATGCATACGCTGGCTCGGACAGGTTTCACGGCCGACGGCAAGTGGTTGGTCATGAACTCACATTTCGGTGGGAGGAGTTGAAAACGACGGCTGGAAGCGATGCGCGTCTGGAATGAAGTTTACGTGATCACAGCCCCACGCCATCCATTACGCATTCGAACTGGCCATAGCCAGAACCACCCACTGCGACGCCCGTTCCGTACTTGTCGTCGTTAGAAGAGGGGACAGATTCTTCAAATTCATTCTCTCCGGTCACCGTCCGCGATCGAGCCGGTTCTTTAGGATGCTGAAGTGCCGGAGTTTTTCGAACCAGCCCGCCCACGCTTGACTCTCGCCCGGCCTGCAAGTTCGCCGGGCGCGCCAGCGATGAACTCCACCAAACACGACATCGCGATATTGCCCCTGCGCAAACCGCTGACCAACGCGGCAACTGTGCAACGCCACTTCTTCCTAGAGGAGAAGGCCAACAAAGCCCCGCTAACCTCAGCATTCTTGACGACGAGTCGCTTTTCCAGGGCGTCGACCATCACCTGCCGCCAGCCATATGACAGCTTCCAGCATGTTCGCCCCAGCTGACGCACTGAATGGCCGTTTTCGAATCGGTCCGCCAGTGCAACGACTCGCCGCACACTCCGGAGGGGGTCAAATCCCCCTCCGACCTCACCTAGAACATTGCCTCCATGCTGAACGTAGTCTTGGACAACGTCGTCAATAATCAGCATCGATCCGGAGCTTGCGGCACAGACCGCCAACCAATGGTCGTGTACCTGAGAGGAGGTCTCTAGTCGCGGAAACGGCAGACTTATTTCCAGCAGTGACCTGCGGAAGACAGTCTGGCCACCTGTTACCTGATTCTGAGCGATCAGGTCAGAAAGGGGTACATTTCGTCGATTCGTCGACACGGAGATCACCCGATCTGATACCGCCTCAACCACACGGGCTTGGCCACTGACCAAAAGATGTTCGCCAAGGTGGGGCAGCATCACTTCGAGCTTCTGCGGATACCAGTAGTCGTCTTGATCAGACAATGCGACCCATTGAGCAGTTGCCGGAACATGGGACAAGACACGCTCGAAGTTTCCATAAAAGCCATATCGGTCGCCAAACCCCAACACTTGAAATCTCGGGTCGTCAAGGTTGGACTCGATGAAATCTCGCACTGGTTCGGGTTCTCCATCCACCGCTATCAAACAGTGAAAGTCGCTGTGCGTTTGGTTCTGGATCGACTTCAGTTGAGTCAGGAAAAGTGAGTAGTCAGGCCGATAGGCTGCCATGGCAATGACGCCAAAGCCACCATGGCTAGGACGGGTCGATGATGTTTTTTCAGATTCGAGCATGATGGATCCCCTAAAATTATTCTCCAAGGAAAGAAATGGTGGAATTAGTGCTGGATGCCGACTCGCTCAGGGTGGCCTTCGGTGCCAATTCCTGCGAAATACTTCCGAACGACGACGACCTGGTATGCCGCCACCAGCAATTCTCCGGCAGCGACGGCCCATGCTATGCCGACAGCGCCCATGGTCAGTCCAAGCACAATCATCAGGACCACATTTAGCAGCGCGCCGATGGCTGTGGATTTGGCCAGTTCTGCACCCTTTCCAATAGGGATGAGGCATGCCAGGCCAATGATTTGGGCGACAACGACTCCGCAGAAAATCAATCCAAACGGAACGCTAAGATTCCAGCCCACTGACAGCCGCCCTGCAGAGAGCATGCCAGCAGCCCATGGCGTGAGGCATGTCAACGCTATTCCACCCGCCAAACCCAATATGGGTGCCAACGAAGCCACTTTTTGGACTCGCTTGTCCTTTTGAGATGGACCCGCCTCAGGTATCCAGCCCTGGATGACTTGCAGAACCGGACCGAATCCCGCCACCGCATAGCGGAATAACTTGTCGGCAAGTACATACACGGGCAACAGTGGTGCTGCAATTAGAGTCACGGCGATTACTGGGACGTTGCTATTGATGGTCCCGGTACCAGCAGCAATGACTCCATGCCACTGGTTCCCCAACCTGCGCATGGCCGGAGCCAGAGCAAAGCTTGGTCTCTGCCCACGCAGTGCCCGGGAACGGAAGATGACAACGGCGCTTCCAATAACAGCCAACAAATTGAACACCAATTGACACGTCACATACACCCAGACTTCGGGGATGAAGAATGTTGCCACCACTCCAGCAATTGTGCCCAGACCTTGAGGCAATACATCAAATACGAAGAGTCGCCACGGCTTAGACTCGCCAACGAAATACCACGATGCACCAACGTATGGAAGAAGATAGGCAATCGCAGCCACGACTGCTGCGATTCGATCAACTGATGAAAGTACAAGGACAGTCAAAGCCATTGGTGTGACGGCGAACAGGAAGAGGTAGGCCCTACTGATGAGCGAGTTGGCGTAGAGACCAGGTCGCTCCGCGGGCAGCGTGCCAGCTGTCATGGCTGCTCCAACGGTCCCCCAGCCAAAAGCGACCACTACACCGAAAATGGCCGCGGTCGCAAGGGCAACCGCTAGTTCGGCCCACGCCTGCGCACCAAGGTTCACAAGGACGAAAGGGATCCCAACCAAGCTAACGACCGTTGAAAATACAAGCGACACGGCGAACCCACCGAATCGGGTAAAAAGATTTGCACGTTTAGTTTGCGCCACGAAGAGTCTCCCATTGCTGGACTTGTTACCCACGCCCGGCAATTATTGTGCTGGAAACGATAGCGGGCCATACACAGGCCTCATCCATCATAATCGATGCGCGAAGGGACGCTGCTAGGACCCGTGCCGCTGGAGTGCGGCAGCAGTCATCGACTGTCACCTCTGCCTTGATGGGCACGGACTCGCACGCTGCACGGGCCGAGACTGCTACCTCCGCCAAAGACTCGCACTGAATGGGAAACGGGCACCCGGCATCCCGGCCCGAAAATGGCGCTGTTGACTCCAGTGATGGTTGACCGCCTGCCGTGCCAACTCGGCAAGTCTCATTGACCAGGCTCGCCACTTGATATAGTTCAGACATCATGGAAACAGCCAATGCCTCGCGCGTTCTTATTATTATGCCCGCATGGAACGAAGAAGAAGCGGTCGGAAACACTGTCAGGGAGGTCTTGGCTACGAGTGGAGACTTCGACGTTCTGGTCGTCAATGATGGCTCCACTGATGCCACGGCCTTGGTAGCGACGAAGGCTGGCGCCACCGTACTCCAACTCCCGTTCAATTTGGGTGTTGGCGGAGCAATGCGTGCCGGCTTCAAATATGCTCGCCGCTTTGGATATCCTCAGGTCATTCAGATAGACGCCGATGGCCAACATGACCCGAAAAATATCGCCGAAGTCCTAGCAGGCCTGCAGCATGCTGACATTTCCATTGGGGCGCGCTTTGCTGATAGAGGCGACTATACGGTTAGCGGACCTCGCAAGTGGGCCATGCTTGTGCTGGCGAAGGTAATCTCCTCAGTAGCCAAAACAAGACTGACCGATGTCACCAGTGGTTTCCGAGCAGGCAATGACCGAGCCATCAGTCAATATTTAGACCACTATCCCGCCGAATACTTGGGCGACACAATTGATTCACTGGTTGTTGCCCTACGTTCTGGATGCACAGTCACTCAAGTACCGGTCGAGATGCGCCCACGCCAGGGTGGCACCCCAAGTCACAACCCGATGAAGGCTGCCATCTACTTGGGGCGATCGGTTTTCGCCCTCCTCTTTGCCTTTACCCGAAAGCGATCCGTTGTTCCTTCTAATCAGCCAAGCTTCAAAGCCATGTCTGGAGAGTAGTCCATGACAAATCTTGCAGCCCTTCTGCTGGCAATCGCCATAGTGGCCCTTGTCTTGGAAATGTTAAGACGAAAGAAACTGCGGGAAAAATACGCAACCCTGTGGCTTTTCGTTGGCGCCCTTACAGTTGTTCTTGCAGCGTTCCCGCACTTACTGAATGTGGCAGCTGATCTTGTCGGCGTCCAATTGCCTTCGAACTTGTTGTTTATCCTGAGTATTTTGCTTCTATTGGGCGTCTGTCTTCACCTGTCATGGGAACTATCCGGCGTCGAGGATGAGACTCGAACCCTGGCCGAAGAGGTCGCAATACTTCGGACGCAAATCGAACGCATTTCAAATCTCCCGACCAGTACCAAGTCACAAGAAAGTGATAGCGACTAATGCCATTGGATATCTTCATCCCCTACTGGGGAGATCCCGCCTACATGGTCGCGACGGTCGAAAGCGTGCTTGCACAGGACAGTGACGACTGGATACTGACGATTGTCGACGACGCTTATCCGGACCGGAGCGTCGAGGAGTACATCAAGTCTTTGGCTCATCCAAGGATTGAATACATCCGCAAGGACGTTAACGAGGGAATCACGGCAAACTACCGCACCTGCGTTGCCCTTGCGAAGCAGGAAATGATGGTTATTTTGGGCTGCGATGACCTCATGCTGCCTAACTACGTCTCAACTATTCTCAGCGGTCACGCTCAGTTCCCGGATGCAACCATCATCCAGCCGGGTGTAAACGTCATTGACGAAAATGGGCATCAGGTCAAGACACTTGTCGATACTGTCAAGCAGCAGCTCATTCGACCCCGCAGCCACGGGCGTCAACTATTGTCGGGTGAGGCTCTGGCTACCAATCTCATGCATGGCGTCTGGCTCTACTGGCCATCATTGGCGTTCCGCACAGACAAGATGCGTCAGGTCGACTTCCGAGATGGCTATCCCATCATTCAGGATGTGGCTCTAACGATGGACATGGTTTATTTGGGGGCGCAGCTCCTAGTCGATCCGGCCGTGTGCTTCTCATACAGACGCCATTCAGAAAGCGCGTCGTCCACTAAATTGGTCGACGGTTCTCGCTTCGCCGGAGAACGGGACTATTTCCAATTCGCGGCCAGCCAAGCCCGCGAATTGGGCTGGGCCAAAACTGACCGCGCAGCAAGAATTCGCCTAACTTCCAGAGCACACGCCTTGGCCTTGCTTCCCAAAGCCATACGTACTCGCCATACCGTGGCCATCAAGGCGCTCGTTCGCCATGCCTTCGGCAACTAACACCCCTTTCGAAAGGTCTATTGTGACTATCACATCCACTTCCAGCGACAATCGTGGAACCGTACTCGTTACAGGCGGGGCTGGTTTCATTGGGTGCGCCATTTCGGCTGCCCTTGTCGAGGCCTTTGATCGCGTTGTCGTAGTCGATAACCTGCACCCGCAGATTCATGCCAGCGGCCAGCGGCCCGCAGAATTGGCAACAGGTGTCGAGCTCATCATTGGCGATGTTGCCGAGGCACAGACCTGGGATACCGTGCTGGCAACCGTCACCCCCGACGTCGTCATCCATCTTGCCGCTGAAACGGGCACGGCACAGTCACTGAATGAGTCAACTCGCCACGCCCATGTAAACGTTGTCGGGACCACCCAGTTACTTGATGGTTTGAGTCGCCATGGCAAACTGCCGCGCCGGATTGTCCTTTCGTCGAGCCGCGCTGTCTACGGCGAAGGTGCCTGGGTCCAAGACGATGGCAGCATGTTCTACCCAGGCCAGCGCACAAGTGCCACCCTCGATGCTCAGCAATGGGACTTCCCCAACGCCAAGCCCCTCGCCATGAAGGCTGCCGGCACGTTCCCGGCACCGGTAAGCGTCTACGGCGGTACCAAGCTCGCCCAAGAAAACATCATCCAGGCATGGGCAAAGTCCTTCGGTGTTGAGACGGTCATCTTGCGCCTGCAAAACGTGTATGGTCCGGGACAATCGTTGATTAATCCGTACACCGGAATCATGAGCCTGTTCTGCCGGATGGCCATGGGCGGAAAATCCATTCCCCTCTACGAAGATGGTGATGTTCGCCGCGACTTCATTTTGATCGACGATGTTGCCTCCGCAATCGTCGCAGGTGCGTTGTCCCCCACCGTCCAAGACCAGCCCATGGACATCGGATCGGGCGAGTTCCAGACGATCGGAACGGCGGCTGAGTTGATCGCAAAGCACTACAAGGCGCCGGCACCCCATGTCACGGGACAATATCGCCAGGGGGACGTTCGCCATGCCTGGGCCGACGTATCCGATGCCGAACGCGTCTTGGGCTGGACTCCGCGCTACAACCTGGCTCAAGGCATTGACCTGTTGGCGAATTGGATTGACGCCCAGCCCGACGTCCAGCCGGCCTAGCACCACTGCCCGCATGCAAATTAATAGTCCCGTCACGGCCGTCATCTCCCTCTACAACCCGAGCAACGAAGCCGTAAGCAATTGCGCTGCTCTCATTGAACAGGTGGGGCACGTGGTGGCCGTCGACGACGGGAGTCCCCAGGATACGAGCGAGATTCTGGGTCAGTTGGAGAAATTGGGCGCCACCGTTGTCCGAATGGGACGCAATAGTGGCATCGCCAGCGCCCTGAACGCGGGGATCCGCGCCGCACGGGCGCATCCGAGCAACCCGCGCTTCATCATGACCATGGACCAGGATTCACGCTTGGAGCCAGGCTACACAAGGAAACTGTTGGCGGCCTACGACTCCGCCACGGCGAAGTCCGTTCGAGTGGCCATGGTGGCGCCCGGAAACATCAGCGGCATCCCGACTCGGCGTCGCGGAAATATCGGCGGCACCGTCCTGGGCGGTGAACCCATCCAGTCAGGCTTGCTGATACCCGTCGAAGCCCTCGATTCTCTCGGATTACTGATGGACGAGCTCTTTATTGATGGAGTGGACACCGAGTACTATTTGCGTGCGCGACAGGATGGCCAAGAATCAATAGTGGCCTCTGATGCAACACTTGACCACGCACTGGGCGCCATGGTCCCGGCTTCAATTTTCGGAGTCAGGATCTCCGTTGCTGGACGAACCCTGCCTGTTCGAACGGCCGCAACTTACCGCTACTACTACATCTTTCGCAATCGCCTCTTGCTCGTTAGCCGATACTGGCGATCTCAGCCTGGCTGGGCGCTCAAGGGAATTCTGGCCGACTACCGTCACTTGGCCATCGTGACCACTCTGGCACCCGGCCGCGGACCTCGATTGAGCTCGGCTCTCGCGGGTGTCCGCGACGGCCTAAGAGGCGTTTCTGGTCCTCGAGTAGTGCGCTAGATTCGAGCGAAGCCGACGCCTAGCCGGTTGGTTAGACTCTGCGGCGCGCCAACCGCATGATGGGCTGCTCGACTGCTAACCAACTGGCAATGGCTAGGGGCATTGTTGCTATGAACGCGGCGAGAGTGAACCACCACACTCCCCAGTGGTAGGCACCGAAGACGGCCAGCAGTTGCTGAACAGGGAAAGCGTAGACATATGCCCCATAGGAAACATCATTGGTCATCACCAATTTCGGGCTGGGGAGCCAGGTCGAAATCCACAGCAGCAGATAGGCCAAGAAAGGTGCAGCCAGTTGATTGCCGAATCCTTCCAAACCCAAAATTGCTGCTGCCGCCAGAACTGCAGCCACGGTGGCACCCTGCCAGCTCAGACCGATACGCTTTGAAAAGACCTTAACCACAGCTCCGCCAAGAAAGAACGGAACGAGGCGCGCGAGTAGGTTGAAGTCGGCATTATTTTGGATATAGGGATCGATTCTTTCCAGATTCGCCCAAATCGCAACACTGAGGACAAACGCAGCGACCATGGGCCAAGGCGACTTCTTGAAAAAAGCAAAGGTTCCTAAAACGGCTACCAGCAGATAGCAAAGGAACTCAAAATATAGTGTCCACAATGAACCGTTCCAGGCACCCGGATACGGAACACCGGCCGGTGTCCCTGCAATGTCATAATTGTGAATCTTCAGGAACATATTTGCGAAGATCGAATTAGCTGGCGTAGTAGGTGTCTGAAAAAATCCGTGCAGGGATGAATGCTGCACATAGTAAGCAATCGGTGCGAAGACTGCAGCCATGACTACCAAGCAGACCAAAAAAGCCGGGATGATGCGAGCAACCCGGTGCATCAGGTAGACACCCAGCCTATTGTTGAAACGACTACCCGTGATCAGATATCCACTGATGCCAAAGAAACCGGCAACTGCCCAACCGCCGAGATTCTCATCTTTGAAAATCGGGCCATTACCGGCACCAACAATGTAGAAACTGTGGGCAAAAAGCACCATCAGGGAGAGAATGAGCCTGATAAAGTTCAAGCTATTGTTGCGGGGATCTAGGGGTTTTCCGAATCGCATCAACGGCCGGTTCCTTGGATCTTGAGCTGTTCCCGGCAGTTGCTTCTCTATGAATTCACGATTGAGCATTTGCCAATTCTATCGCAGTCAATAGTTCGTGCCGCGTCTTCACACCTTCAGGCCAGTTTGCCGTCGCCTGCCATCTGGGACATGATTTAGAGCATGCGAGGAATAATTTTGGCCGGCGGTACCGGTTCACGGCTTCACCCAATCACTCTCGGCATCAGCAAGCAGCTGGTGCCCGTGTACGACAAGCCGATGATCTACTACCCCTTGTCCACACTGATACTTGCAGGGATCAGGGACATCCTCATTGTCACCACTCCCCACGATGCCGAACAATTTCAGCGACTCCTCGGCGATGGCTCACAGTTTGGCGTAAGCCTCAGCTACGTTCAGCAGCCATCCCCTGACGGCCTAGCCCAGGCCTTCGTCCTCGGAGCGGACCATATTGGCAATGAAACCGTTGCCTTGGTCCTAGGCGACAACATTTTCTACGGTCCGGGTATGGGATCGCAACTTCGCCGCCACGCAAATATCGACGGCGGGGCTGTCTTTGGATACTGGGTTCGTGACGCAAAGTCGTACGGCGTTGTCGAATTCGACGCGCAAGGCAAGGCCTTGTCCCTTGAGGAAAAGCCAGCAAATCCCAAGAGCAACTACGCAGTCCCTGGCCTGTATTTCTACGACAATGACGTCATCGAAATCGCACGCAACCTCAAGCCCTCGCCCCGAGGTGAATTGGAAATCACCGACGTGAACAAAACCTACCTTGAGCGTGGGAAACTGCAGGTCGAGATATTGCCGCGTGGCACTGCATGGCTTGACACCGGTACGTTCAGTGACCTCAATGATGCTTCCAACTTTGTGCGCACGGTCGAAAACCGGCAGGACCTGAAAATCGGTGCTCCCGAAGAAGTTTCTTGGCGTCAGGGTTTCCTCAGTGATGACGAGCTGCGCCAACGCGCCGAGCCTCTGGTGAAGAGCGGCTACGGTACCTACCTGTTGGGCTTGCTTGACTCCGGCGTTAAGTAGCTGACCGGCGGCAGCATGAACTGGGGACATAAACTGTGCCCTCATCTCTCTGACGGCACACCCATCTGCCTCAGTCACCACTTAGCATCCCCGAATGGAATCTGAATGAGCTGGGCAGCAACCCTCCCATTGGCCGTGGCCTGCGTCGCCCTCCTCTTTGTACCGGGAGGGATCTTGGCGACCGCCTTGGGCCTTCGCGGGCTGTCCATGTGGGCAGCTGCACCGGTGCTCACCGTATCCATGTCAGCGATGACGGCCATAGTTTCCGGCAAGGTGGGCATTGCTTGGACGGTCCTACCGCTGTTAGTCGTGGCTTTCTTGGCATCCGCCGTTGCCTGGTTCATTCGGCGCGCCCTAGACAAGCGTCTCAGCATTGACACCGAGTCTTGGCGTTTTCATGTGACGCCCGCGGGTGCAGGACAGTTCATGGGACTTGCCGCTGGTGCCCTGCTCATTGGCTGGCAACTGGTGCGGGTGTTTAGCGAGCCGGAGAACATCTCCCAGACATTTGACAATGTCTTCCATCTCAATGCCGTCCGCTATGTGCTCGACACCGGCGACGCTTCCTCGCTAACGCTGACCAGCATGACCAACGGAGACAACGCCCCCTACTTCTATCCTGCGGCCTGGCACGGTGTAGTGGCCCTGGTGGTGCAGCTGACAGGGGCCCCACTGGCGGCTTCGGTTAATGTCTTCAACATTGTTGTCGCGGCCCTCGTCTGGACGTTGGGGTGCATGATGCTAACCAAGGCGGTTGTTGGCGACAAACCATGGATCGTCGCCTTTGCAGGTATCCTCGCATCCTGCTTTTCTTCCTTCCCCATCCTTCTGCTGGACTTCGGTGTGCTGTACCCGAATTTCCTTGCCATCGCCATGATTCCGCTGGGATTGGCAGCCGTAGCCGTGTTTTTCGGAGTCGGCACCGAGTCACAATGGCATCCCTTGGCACGATATCCGGTGGCACCCATTGCCGCCATTGCCATTGCGATCGCCCATCCCAATGGCGCCATGACGCTGGTGGCGTTGAGCGTTCCCGTCGCTATTGTGTCCTACTGGCGCCGTTACCTCGGCTCAGGTCTGTGGCGCAAGCAGCCTAAGGAAACTGCAGCAGTCACCTTGGGCTTGCTGGCCGCTATGGCCGTCGTGGTCGTCATGTGGAAGGTTGTCCGCCCGCCCGCTGAGGCAGCATTCTGGGGCCCCAAACAGCTCCCGGCTGGGGCCATCGGAGAAATCATCACGAACTCCGCTATGGGCCGCCCGGCTGCCTGGGTGGTTAGCGCATTGATGTTGATCGGGATCTATGCCGCAATCAGGACCCGCAGCCACGCGTGGCTACTTTGCTGCTTTGCCGTGACAGCCGTCCTGTTCATTACGGTGTCCGGCGTCGAGCGGGGCTACTGGCGCAACGTGATTGCCGGCGTTTGGTACAACGACAGCTACCGCTTGGCGGCAATCCTGCCCATCACAGCGCTCCCGCTCGCCGCACTGGGATTTGGCTGGCTTTGGCGAGGAATCCGCCGCGTCCTGGCCCAACCAATGTCAAAACGTACGAGTGAATCCGCTCCGCAGCAAGGAAGCAAGACCGCCGTTCTCACGGCAGCCGGAATCCTTGTCATTGTCCTGCTGACAATTCCCATGCAAGGCACCCCCATGAAGGTTGCCGTGGACGGTGCCGGTCGGAATTACGCAGAGACCCCCGAATCTGCTTTGGTGTCGACCGACGAGCTGGCTCTCATCGACAAACTGGACGATATTGTGGGTCCCAACGATGTCATTGCTGTAAGTCCCTGGACGGGTGCCGCGATGGCCTATGCACTTGGAGACCGACAAACAACATCGATGCACACGCTCAGCACTTATTCCGCCAATGTTGAAATCATCAACAATGCCCTGCGTGATGCGAAGACCAACCCCGAAGTCTGCCCGGCCGTCGAAGCCACGGGAGTCCGCTATATCTTGGACTTTGGCGCACGGGAAGTCCACGGCGACAGGCACAGCTTCCCCGGGCTGGAAAACTTACAGGACTCTCCCGCCGTCGAACTGGTTACTCAGGTCGGCGAAGCCAAGCTTTACCGGCTCATTGCCTGCTAGTCCGAACCGCATTCTGGTAGAGAATTTCATACTGTGAGGTAAAGGCCTCCCGGCCACAGTGGCCCACACAAATGGCGCGAATATCCGCGGGAACATAGGAATTAAAGTTCTCGCGGATCGTCACCAGTGCCTGACCAAGCTCTTCGCGATTATCGATGGCAGCAAGCAAACCATTGGCCTCCACCACCGCGTTCTTGCCCGCCCAGGTTGCTGTTGACACAACAGGAAGCCCGCAGGCCATGGCCTCCCAGAGCACTGTTCCGAACGCCTCGGCAACACTGGGCAGCACAAAAACGTGAGCGGAGCTGAACTCCGCCACAATGTCTTTGCGTTGAACTGCGCCAACGAAGTCCACTTTGTCTGAAATGCCCCGTGAACCAGCCAAAGTTTCCAACTCGGCTTTATGGATTGAGTCCCCGGCAATCCTCAGCCGAACGCCGTCGACGTTGCGGAATTCCTCGGCGAAAGCTTCGATCAGCATGTCAACTCGCTTGCCCGGATCCAGATGCGAAACGTGGCCAAAGATGAACGGGCCTTCAGGGACTTGGCGGGTGGGAATGTCTTGGAATTGTGGGCTCAGAAGGCCCGGAACGTATTGCCACTTGTCGTGGCCAACGTTGTAGGCATCATTAAGTTCTACTGCAAAGCCTCGGGCGACGGCGACGAGGGCCGACGCAGCGACAGCGGCCCTGCGCCCGTTTACGCCATTCCATTTCTCCGTGAGCCTGTCCATCGACGACGGCCTGTGTTCGGTGACGACAAACGGGATCTTGAACTCATCGGAGAGCGCATGTGTCACCACCCCTGCCGGAAACATTGCGTGGGCATGCAGGACATCCGGCCGGCCGTTTTCGCTGATGTAGCGGGTGAGCAGGACTCTCCAGGCATGCAACAGAACCCGCTCGTTGCCGCCGCGAAGTCTAGGAAAGGGCAGCACCTTGTCCAGCCTGTATGTTTGAATGCCCGACTCAACGCTGTGGCGGATCCCCGGCGTGCGGCCACGCAGTTGCCCGGGTGAATAAACGGGGATGCCCCTGACACTGACAACACCAACGTCGTGCCCTGCATCAACCAACGCTTGAGCCTGTTCAATGAAGAAACTGCCGGAAAAATCAGTTTCATCTGACGGGTACCAAGACGGTACGAAGAGTACGTGCATTGCCTGTTGTGCCCTGATTCTGTTGGTTCCGGTCTGCGCCATTCTACGCGGGGCCCTGCCAAGTATATTCTTCACAGACTTGGGCACCAATGGTGAGAGAATGGCGGAATGTCTTTGGTATCCCCCATTCTTGCCCGTAGCCAGTGGCGACCGCACACCATCTCCGATTCACAGACCCTCTGGGTGATCGGCGACAACGCCTGTGACAGTCAGTTGCTCCGGCTAATTAACGAGGGCGGGCCCTTGACTGAGGGACTCCAATTGGTCACGGGGCACTATGCGGCAGTATTTGTGGGCCCCGAAGAGGTTGTTCTCATCGAGGACCCCATTCGCAGCTTCCCTGTCTTTTACTCAGTCGCCGGCAATTCTTTGCGTGTTGCGGATGACGTGACTGCATTGGCAGATACAGGTTCCGACTATCTTGCTGACTACGATTCCCGGATTGAGTTCCGCCATGGGGCCTGCGTGTCAGGGCCCAAAACGCTTTACGCAGGCGTGCATCAAGTTCAAGCAGGAGAATTTGTAACCTTCAGCGCGACGGGCACGGTTTCTCAAAAGTTCTACCGTCAAATCCGATACTCCGGACTGGACATCAAGGAAACCAACGCCGTGGACGCGCATTTCACCGCAGCCTTGGATGCCACCATGTCCCGGCTCCTAGCCCACGCCAATGGGCGCCAGCTGGTGGTCCCCCTCAGCGGCGGGCTGGACTCGAGGCTACTGAGTGTTTATCTCAAGGACGCTGGCTATGAGAACGTTGTGAACTTCACCTATGGCACGGGTAAAACCCGTGAGGTGCTTATCAGCGAGCAAGTTGCCGCTGCACTGGGCCAAAAATGGCTTTTCTGCCCCTACGACGAAACAATAATCCGCGGTGCCTGGGATGCTCAGGAAACCGCCGATTTCATCAAGTTCGCCCATGCCGGCGCCTCGCTCCCCCATGTTCAAGACTGGTACGCGGTACGTTGGCTGAAGGAGTCGGGCTTGATCGACGACGATGCCATTTTCCTCCCGGGTCATACCATCGTGGGCAATATGCACGATGAGGAAATCCTCGAGGCTAAAGACGTCTCGCGGGAGGACATCAAGAACCTTATCTTGCACCATCACTACACTTTGCAGCCCGGCAACAGCACTGCCCACATGAACTTGCGCCTGATGGAAACCATTGATGCGTTCCTGGACCAGATCGGCTACGACGGCTCCGTGGTGTCAAGGCTGACGGCGTTGGAGTACTGGAATGTCCGAGAGCGTCAAACCAAGTACATCAACAACTCCGTACGAAACTACGAGTTCTTTGGCTTCGACTGGGCCCTGCCAATGTTGGACAGGGAAATGTACGTGGCGTGGGGTGACTTGCACCCCAGCATCACCCGTAATCGGACCTGGTACGAAGGCTACGTCAACCGACGCTATTCCGCTGCCACTGGCCAGAACATTGGAACGTTTGCCCCCAATGACGTGCCCCAAAGCACCCGGGAAACGGTCAAGCGCCTGCTGGGAACCTTGGGGCTGCTGCGTCCAGTTGAGCGGTTCATCACTGCCCGGGCCATCCAAAGCCACCCCATGGGATTCAACTGGTTTGTCCAAGGCATGAGCCCCGCCGAACTCTTCAAATTCACCCGCAGCGGCGGAAATCTGCTCGGCGCCTATGCGGATGAATTCCTCACCGATACCTGGAACAGCCACTGCCAGCTTTTCACTCCCGCTGAGTCTTTTCACTAAGCTGGAACCATGCGAATTCTCAGTGTTGTTGGCGCGCGTCCCCAATTCATCAAGCTTGCCCCCATCGCCACCGCCATGCGTGGAAGGGCAGAACATCTGATCGCGCACACCGGACAGCACTATGACGAGCTCATGAGCGATGTTTTCTTCCAAGATCTGGGCATTCCTGCCCCCGATTTCAACCTCGGTGTGGGTTCCGGCAAACACGGGGCACAAACCGGCGCCATGCTGACCGGGCTGGAAGAGATTATTGAAAGTTCCGCGCCGGATTGCGTCTTGGTCTACGGGGATACCAATTCCACTCTGGCTGCGGCCATTGCGGCAACCAAACTTCATGTGCCCGTGGCACATTTGGAGGCCGGCTTGCGTTCCTTTAACCGCCGGATGCCTGAGGAACACAACCGTGTCCTGACGGACCACAGCGCGGACCTACTGCTGGCCCCCACTCAAGTGGCCATGGAGCACTTGGCAAACGAGGGACTCGCCTCACGATCAGTGCTTGTAGGCGACGTCATGACCGATGTGCTTTTTACGGTGCGTGATTCTCTGGGCGATTCCTCGGCGCCACTCCCAGCAGGCCTCATCCCCGGTGAATACTATGTCGCCACCATCCACCGCCCCGACAACACTGATTCCCCTGCCAGGCTGGCTGCGATCATCGAAGAGTTGGCCTCCCTGGACAAGCCCGTGCTCCTCTTGGCGCACCCACGACTTCGCAGCCTGGCGGAACAGCATGGCATCACTTTGAATAAAGGGAGCATAATTCTCAGCCCCCCGCTCGCTTACCCTCAACTCATCAATGCGGCAAGGAACGCCGCCGGCGTCGTCACTGACTCTGGCGGCCTACAAAAGGAAGCATTCCTGCTGCGCGTACCGTGCACTACCATCCGTCCCGAGACCGAATGGGTTGAAACTGTTGAACTCGGCTGGAATGCCTTGGTCAGTGACGATCTGACACGCTTGGCCAGCACCGTCCAGCGGCCGACTCCTGCCCCCAGCGATGCCACACCTTATGGTGACGGTCAAGCGGCCGGGCGTTCCGTGGCTGCAATCCTGGCCGCCTTCGCCGACTAACACCACAACCACTAGGCAACTTGTCCACGTCTGCTGTCGAATTTATCCGTGGGATACTTGTTGGGTGAGCCGAACTTGGATTGTTATCCCGATGTACAACGAGGCAACTGTGATCGCTGACGTCATCGAGGGACTGCGTTCCGAATTCAGCAACATTGTTTGCATCGACGACGGAAGCACCGACGGATCACCGGCTGTCGCCCGTGCCGCCGGGGCAGTTGTGGTGGAGCATCCGGTGAATCTAGGGCAGGGAGCTGCCCTGCAGACCGGGCTGCAATATGCCCTGCTCGATCCGGCGACCACCGAGATTGTCACCTTTGACGCCGACGGACAGCATCAGGTTGCCGATGCGAAGGACATGGTTTCCAGAATCCGCTCCGGCGAAGCAGAAGTCGTCTTGGGCTCACGGTTCTTGGACGACCGCACTCAGGTCTCGGCCCTGAAGAGGGTAGTGCTGCGAGTGGCCGCATTGCAATCACGGATGGCTACAGGCATGGCACTCACTGACGCCCACAATGGTTTGCGCGCCTTCGATGCCCGCACGGCGGCAAGGATCAACCTGACTCAGAACCGCATGGCGCATGCTTCCGAACTCATTCATCAGCTGTCCGAGATCAAGCCACGCTGGGTAGAACATCCCGTGAAGATTATCTACACTGACTATTCCAAAGCCAAGGGCCAGTCACTACTCAATTCAGTAAACATCCTCGCGGACCTTCTTTTTAGGTAACACCATGCAGATCATCGTTCAGATAGCCCTCGTCCTCGCTGTCATCACAGTTTCTGTAGCGCTGATGCGCGGCGGTTCCAACGCCCGCAATCTGGCCATCCGGCGGATGATGTTGGTTCTCTTCGCCTGTGTTGCGGCGTTTTCGGTCTTCTTTCCCGTAGCGCTCACCCGGCTTGCCCAGCTATTGGGCATCGGGCGTGGAACGGATTTGGTCCTTTACGCCCTGATCGTGAGTTTCCTGATTTTCGTGGCCACTAATAACCATCGATTCAGACAACTGGAAAAATCAATCACCCAACTCTCCCGGCATGCAGCCCTTGAAGAGGCCGAGAAGCCGTGGGTGGGCAAGCAGAACGAGTCATAGCTGCGGTCCCCGGGCCACCGTGCAGGACTTTAACGTCGGACCCACACCTGAAAATTGCCTGAGCTGGCGGACAAGACGAACTGATTTAGCAACGTGTCAATTGCCCCGGCAGTAAGCCCATAGTAGGCATGGGGTGCACCCACTACTGCCGCCTGGGCGTCGTTCAGCTGATCCACCTGCATCTCCTGTACGGTCATGCCCGCGGGCATGGAAGGTCCTACACCGGTCAAAGACAGATCCTGGACCATTTTGGCACCGAAAACATCGACAGCGGAACCACAACCATGCTCCATGGAACGGGACAACGAATCACTCATGATTCCCATGTACGCATAGGTGGAGAAGACGCAGTCATGCGGAGCGGCGGCAGCCGCCACGTCTGCCTCAACATGCCCCGGCAAGGGCTGCGGCTCCAACACCAAGCCTCGGATTCCCACCGGCACCAACAGGGCCAATCCGAGTGCAGCGATCACTGCACCGGGCGCGTAGGCCTTCCACACAGACCGGTGACCTCTTGAGACCTGCCTTCGTGAGAGGGCGGAAGAACAGGCGCCCACAGCCACTCCGAGGCACAGAGCCAAGTATGGTGCAGCAAAATTTGGGTAGTGGTCAAAGAAGCTGGCGGAGGCCAACAGCGCACAGACAATCACTATGGCGAGCACCGCCCACCAGAACTCGTCCCCCCATTCTTGAGGTGTCCGACGTCGTCCGGACAGTCCTGTTGCGGCTGTTGCAACTATGCACAGAACGCCGAAGCTGGCGATCAGGAACACTGTACCTAGAGCAGCATCCAAGCCAACGAAGTCGCCCAGCCGGTGCGCCAGGCCCTTGGCGACCCCATCCGTGCGAGCGAGCTGTGCCAGGACCACATCGGTGAACATTGCCCCGGGTGCGAGCATGAAAATTGGTCCCATAACCAGGGCACATGCCGCAGCGCCCACCGCCATGAAGCGGAGCAGCAGCTTGGGCCCAAAACGCACAGCCACCATGACGCCAATGACCAGAATTGGTAGGACGGCCCACAACTTGAAGCACAAGGCCAAGCCCAGAAAAACGGCCGCAACCGTCACTGCCCGGCGAGGTGCGCGGCCGGTTCCTCTCAACGCCACCAAGGCAGCCAAGATACACGCGCCAAGGACCGGCGAAAGCATGATTGAGCGTTCGGCAATGGTAGCAATCGACCCCACCGCATACAGGCCTGCCCCGGTAATGATTGCCGGGTACCCCCATCGCTTCAGGAGGATGCCTATCAGTACGGTGTTCAAGGTTCCAATCACGGCAAAGAATACTCTGGCCGCGGAGACACCCGCAGAATCACCGGCAAGCTGGCCAACGAGTGCAAACGGCAGCATCAGCAAAGCGATGCCCGGAGGGTGCACCAAAACATAGTCCCGGTAGGGCAATGACCCCGCCAGGAGGTGCACACCTGCTGCATAGTGAACGCCGTCGTCGTACCCCCTGAACCCACCGATGGTGCCTGATTCAAGCAACGGCACCAGCCGCACGAGAAATGCCAGCACGCCCAAGGCGCCAATGAGAAGACCCGGCATTGGCAGGACTCCGCATCGGGGGAAGGGCACTCTCCACCTTGGTTTCAGCGTCGTCGTTCCTCCCGTCACCGCTGGGTGGCGCCCGTGAGGTCCGCCGCTACCTGGCGTGCACGGGCCTGCCATGTATTGTCCTCCCGCAGGCCAAGTGCCGTCTGTGTCACGGCGGCAATGTCTTCCGGGTGCCCGGCGAGATCATCCAACAGCTGTGTCAGGGACTGGGCGTCAAACGGGACAGCCCACCCATTGCCGTGCTGGGCCACAAAATCCCCAACATTGGTTCCGTTGTTGACTATGACGGGCTTGCCGAACCCAATGTATTCGGCAAATTTGATCGGCGCGGCAAAGGACCGGTAGATGCTCGGCTCGATGAAAAGCATGCAGATATCGGCCTGCTCATAGTACGGAATAAGGTCTGCGCCGTTCTTGTGGACCACCTGGATGCGATCATTGAGCAGTTCACTGTACCCGTCCTTGTTTTGCTCCCATTCCTCAGCTCTGGTGCAGATCGTTAGGTAGGCATTCTTGGAGGCTGCAACGGCGCGCACGCAATCGTGCATATTGTAGTAGCCGCCAAGCCCGCCAACGTAAAACAAGTGGATGCCGTCCTTGATTGTTGCCGGCACATCAACGATTTCCCCGCCTGGCGGCAAGGCCATGTGCCTCTCGACGGGGACGTGCGGAACGAATGCGCCCATGCCAAGCGACGGCAGATAGAGCTTGTCAACCGCGAACTTGTAGGCCAAAAGGTCCAGATTGTAGAGGGCACGGGTGGCGGTGTGGATCAACGGGTTAAGCCGTTCCTTGTACTCGGGGAAGCGCCAGTAGACATCCCGATAAAACAAACCAACCTTGATGCCGTTCTTGCGGGCGAACCGCAAGAACGCAACATCCATGAATGGCCGACGTGGCAGATGGTCGGCGTCCGTCAACGCCGTGGGCATGGTGTGGCTCTCGGAATACAGGAAGTCAAACCGCTCCCCCGCGCCGATGCGCCGTTTCAGCGCCTTGATCAAGGCACGCCGTTCACCAGATTCACCGGCCACCAGCTCAACGTCGTAGCCAAGGGCCTTGAACGCCTCGAGCATGCGCACGGGACGCAGGCCACTGCCTGTTTTGGCGTTGGGATTCAACGGATACGGAACGTGATAAATCATGCTGGCCATAGAATGAACTTTCTGAAACTGAGGTGGCGGTGATCCACCCCTGTGTGAGAGCGGGGAATTGCAGGGTCAGCCACCCACGGCTGGTTGCTTCGGTTCGGGTTGGTGGTCAAAGCGGTGGCCCACCCAAAGCGCCATTGCTGTAAAAACCACTAAAATTGCGGCCATGGCTAGTGAAACAATCGTCAGATTTGTGACGATGTCGCCCTTGAGGAAATACAGCAGCGATAGCGGCACGGCCGTATAGACCAGGGCATGGGCAAGCATTAGGTGCTGCGTTTCGGTGACAACAAATATTGTGGATATCGGGGAGGTAATCAGGCTCATGAACAACCATGGCACAAGTGCTCGGGCAATGAGACCGGCATCGGTCCACTGCTCCCCCAGCACCACCGGGAACGCCCACGGGGACAACAAGTAAATCAGTGCAAAGGGAACGACTCCCAGAATGGCAGAACGGAATACCGAGGACTTGGCGAACGCAAACATTGATCCGCGTTCCATGACTGCCAGTCGTTGAAAGAACACCTGGGCAAGTGCCCCGTTGATCAGTCCCAGCGGCACTTCCAGAAGTTTCCAAGCCATGTAGAACTGTCCCAGCATGGAACCGGAATACACGATGCCGATGATCAGGTTGATGCCGTTGGTTCGCAGGGCGTCCACCAGTGCATTGGGGCCGTTGAGCAGGGGCATCTTGCGGTAGCGGCTGAAGAGCGAGCCAATACTCTCCTTCGATTCGTCCAGTCCGCTGCGAACGTCTCTGCCCTTGTGCCGCAACGTCAGCAGGGCAGCGCCCTGACCCACCAGGGTGCCGCCGATGAGACCGCCGACTCCCCCGAACTTGCCCAAGGCCAGCGCCAGCTGCGCCAACGCGGTCCCGCCGCTTTGCAGGACCCTGTTGATGCCTATGGCTTTGTAATCGCTGCGGCGGTTGAGCCAGTATGTCAAGGCTGAGATCTCGGCGAGGGTAAAAATGCTCAGCCCCACCAGCCACAACCACGGTGCCAGCTCCGGCTTGCCCATGGCCTCCGCGATTAGGGGCGAGGCAATCCCACACACCAGGGTTGCCACAATACTCACCACAACGATCAGCCGTGTGACACCCCTTTTGAGGACCTTGGCATCGGCGTCGTGCTTGGGCAGCATGATGGCCATGTCGTAACGAAGGGCCGCAACAACAGTGACTGTGGCTACCAGAGACGCATACAAGGAGAACAGCCCGTAGGCCTCAGGCGAGTAGAGCCTTGACAGCACCGGCGTCAGCGCCAGCATCAGAAGCTGCGCTGCAGCTGTTCCGCTCAGGAGCGTGAGTATGTGGCGCAGGAACTCGCTTCGGCGCCATCGAGCAACCCGCCCACCATCGATTCCGCTCACGAGTTCGTGGACACCTGAGCCGTTCGCAGGACTTCGGCGGCCGCCAATCGTCCGGAGGCCTGCAATGATGCGTGTTTAATGACCCAGTTACTCCTACGTTCACCATCACTGTCCGGTGCCTCCAGGAGTGCGTTCATGGCCGTCGCCACTTCTGCCACCGAGTAGGCTGCAGCAATGCCAAGCGAGTTCTCCGCAACAAGTGCTGCACCGTCTCCTTGTCCAGCAAAGACGACCGGAGTGCCACAGCCAGCAGCTGCGTAGATCTTGGTGGGCTTGGCAAAGTCGTAGCCCTGGCCGGGCTTGATGCTGACCAAGGCTCCGGCAGCACCACGGATCCAGGCGGCAGCGTCCGCTGGCGGTACGACCCCACCAAAATGGACAGCCCCCGGCGCCAGCCGCTCGGCCAGCTCCTTAAGATTCTCTTCGTCGGTGCCCTGCCCGAAGAATCGAATCTCCGCATTCGTGTGCGTGCGGCGAACTTCGCGGAGGGCCTCTATGAAAATGCCGGCACCCTGCCACTCGCTCATGGTGCCTGTGTAGACAAAGTAAGGATTTGTAGCCGCTGCGCAATCGCCTTTGGGACCAAAAACAGCCGTGTCCACACCATTGCCCACCACCTGGATGCGCCTTGTGGGCACCTTGAATTTGGCCACTTGCACAGCCACCGGATCTGAGACCGCCAGAACAGTGTCCGCCCGCCGGAGCACAGCTCCTTCCATTGTGCCCATGGCCTTTTTAACGACGGCTGGCACCGCCATGGCCGACATGGCCTCGCTCCAGACATCTGCTGCGTAGTAAACAAAAGGACGACGGCGCAACATCGAGGACAGCGCAACTGCCACCCCCGTGGTGGGCGGTGGCTCCGAGACAACAACGTCGGCGCGGGTCAGCAGCAACCGGAAAAATACTGGAATGTCGAAGCTCAGATACTGGACATACCCGCGCACATATCCACCGGAATCGCGAAGCACGGGCCATCGGCTCAGTCTGTAAGACGGCTTGAAAACAGGACCTCCGGCAGGAAGCATGGTGGTCAGGACCTTGACCTCTGCGCCTTGCTCAACGAGGCCATCGACGAGGGCTTTCAGACGAAAGGCAGCCGCCCCAACTTCAGGCGCAAAAAGCCTTGTGGCCACAACAACCCGGAGCGGTTTGTCTTGTGTCACCAGCTCAGGATCCTTTCGACCTGAGATGTCCGTGCAGACTTCAGCACGGCTTCCGCCACCATCAGGGTGTCTTGCCCTTGGGCCATGGTCACGATGTCTTGGCGCAGCCCGAGCACTGCATCACGGAAAGCCTCATGTTCCGTGCGCAGGGGTTCCGGTTTGGCGATGGCCAGCCTGGTGACGTTGCCCTCCGAAACGCCGCGGAACGCTCCAATGGAGTCCCATTCCGTGGCGACGGTGCCATTCTCATAGAAAGTGAGGTCGGCCGTGACCGTATTGGCCACGAAAGCACCCTTTTCGCCAATCACAATTGTTAGGCGTTCCTTCATCGGAGACAACCAGTTGACCAGGTGGTTGGTGATGACGCCGTTGGCCAGCTTTCCGGTGACGGACACCATGTCCTCGTCCGGCCGCCCGCTACGCGTCGAGGTCTGCGCAAACACGGATTCGTAGCGGCTCTGCGCCAACCATGCAGTCAGGTCGATGTCGTGCGTACCCAGATCCTTGACCACTCCGACGTCGGCAATTCGAGACGGGAAAGGACCCTGCCGGCGGGTGGCGATCTGGTAAACCTCGCCAAGCTCGCCATCGGCAATCCGCTGGCGGAGCGACTGCAGTGCGGGGTTGAAACGCTCAATATGACCTACCGCGCCAATGAGACCCTTTGCAGCAAAGGCTTCGACGAGTCGTCGGCCAGCCGCCGCATTGGCAGCGATGGGCTTCTCCACCAACGTGTGGATGCCCGCTTCGGCCAGGGCCAAGCCAACTTCTTCATGCATGCCGGTGGGAACAGCGGCAACAGCCATGTCGATACCGGCTGCAATCAGTTCCTCGACGCTGCGCAGAACAGGAAGTTCCTTGGCAACGCCATGGGGATCGCCGAACGCGTCGGCGACGGCCACCAGGTCAACGCCCTCAACCTCGCGGATGACACGGGCGTGGTGGCGGCCCATCATGCCAAGTCCAATAAGGCCTACTCGCAAGTTCGCCATATCTTAGGCACCGGCCTTCACGATGGTATTTACGGCAGCCACAATGCGTTCCAGATCGTTCTGGGACAGCGACGGGTGAACCGGCAGGGACAGGACTTCCTTGGCCGCGATCTCCGTGTTGGGGAGCTCTACGGGGCTGTTGAAGGACGGCAGGCGGTGGTTTGGGATCGGGTAATAAACGCCAGAACCGATGTTGAACTCCGAGCGCAACCGCTCATGAAGCTCATCGCGTCCTTCCGGCACACGGATCGTGTACTGGTGGTAGACGTGCTCGGCGCCCTCAGCAACCGTGGGCGTTCCGACGCCTTCAAGGTTGGCCGTGAGGAACGCGGCGTTGTCCTGGCGTTGCTTGGTCCAGCCCATAACCTTGGTCAACTGCACACGGCCAATGGAGGCGTGCAGGTCCGTCATGCGGTTGTTGAAGCCAACGAGTTCGTTTTGATACTGGGTTTCCATGCCCTGGTTGCGCAATAAACGCAGTTTGCGTTCAACAGTGGAATCCGAGGTGGAGACCATGCCGCCCTCGCCGGAGGTCATGTTCTTCGTCGGGTAAAGGCTGAACATGCCGAACTTGCCAAAGGTTCCGACCTTTTTACCGTTCAGTGCCGCGCCATGAGCCTGGGCAGCATCCTCATACAGGTCTATGCCATGCTTCTTTGCCAAGGCTGAAAATGCCTCCGCAGCAAACGGGTGCCCATAGAGGTGCACGGGCATGATGCCCTTGGTCTTGTCGGTAATGAGGGATTCCACGTGGTCTACATCGAGCGTGTAGTAGTCCAATTCGATGTCGGCAAAGACCGGGGTTGCGCCGGTCAAAGCTACCGAGTTACCGGTGGCTGCAAAGGTGAACGACGGGACAATGACTTCGTCTCCGGCGCCAACGCCGCAGGCCAGCAAGCCAAGGTGCAAGCCCGAGGTGCCTGAGTTCACGGCAACGCTTGCGCGACCGTCAAGAAGGACATCTGAGAACTCATTCTCAAAGCTGGCGACTTGCTGGCCCTGTGCCAACATGCCGGAAGCCATGACAGCATCAACAGCTGCACGCTCTTCGTCACCAATAATCGGTTTTGCTGCCGGAATAAAGTCCTGGCTCATGCGCTGTCTGCCGCCTCTTTAAGGGAGTTTGAATCTTCAATATATTTTGATCCTGTTTCCGGGCACACCCAGAACCGTCCGTCCTGCTTGAGAGGGAAACCGGCCTTGCCGACCCACCCCAAGCGACGGGCGGGAACGCCTGCCATCAAGGCAAACGCTGGAACGTCTTTCGTGACGACGGAGCCAGCAGCGATGGTGGCCCAACGTCCAATGGTCAGGGGTGCGACACAGACTGCCCGGGCACCGATAGATGCCCCGTCTTCAATCGTGACACCAACCGGAGTCCAGTCGTGAGCGCTTTTCAGCGTTCCGTCCGGACTCACGGAACGGGGATAGGTGTCATTAGTAAGTACCACCGCGGGTCCGATGAATACACCCTTGCCCAACACAGCCGGTTCATAGACCAGGGCGTAGTTTTGGATCTTGGTATTTTCACCTACGAGCACGCCCGGGCCCACATACGCTCCCCTGCCTACAACGCAGTTCGCACCAAGTACGGCATCCTCCCGGATCTGGGCCAGATGCCACACCTTCGTACCATCGCCAAGGCTGGCCTGTTCTGCTACATCGGCGCTAGGTGCTACGTAACTCATGCCCTGATTTCCTCTCGCTGCGCACTGAATTCACCTCTTGGGGCCCGCTTTTCCACTATTACGGTCACAGTGAAAGCGCCCCCGCACGGGCATAGACTCTAGTGAATTCTTCCACAACCAGCACTGGTGCGAACGCAGACGGGATGGTAGCGGCGATAGTTTCCCCAGACACGTTGGCAAACCTCCGCAACGCAAGTTCGACGCCGGCACCAAAGTCCTGTGCGCTGTCATTTCCGACCAGAACACTATTCTCCGCCGTTAGAAAATCCCTGACTGCGGGCAGGTCCGTCACCACTGCGGGCAGACCTGCCGCAACGGCCTCGGCGGCGGCGACACAGAACGTTTCATGGCTCGTCGGCAGAAAAAATACGTCAGCCTTACGGAGTTCCTGCTGCACCCGCTGAGGCTCCACCCACCCTGTCACAGACAAATGGTCAGTGACACCGGCCGCCGCAGCGGCCGCCACCATGTTTGCCCGGAGCGGTCCGTCGCCCACCCAGGTCAATGACGCGTCAATTCCCTGATTGCGAAGTAGCGCCAGGGTCTGAACAGCCAATAGCGGGCGTTTTCCTAATACCAACCCGCCCACACTGATCAGTCGTGTCACACCGTTTGCCGGGGCCGTCCTGTTAATTTTTTCCTTACTCACGGAAATCACATTGGGAACTACGTCCACCCGCCCGCCTCGAGCAAAACGGCTTAGTTGTTTAGCTTGAGCGGTACTCACGGCAGTAACAACGTTGGGCAGCTTCAAGATATATCTCAGCCAGGAAAGCGCCACCCACAGCTTGGACACGCTGGCTGGATCGGCCATTCCGCTCCAGTGCTCCGTGTGTACCCAGGGAGTCCGCCGGAATGCATGAATTGGGGCTGCAACCACGGCCGAAGTGAACGCCATGGTGTGCAGCACGTCTGCCTCTTTCAACGCCGCCCATACATGGCGCGCCAAAGCGAGATAACCCAAGGGTCTGAGTGGGGATATCGAGATCCGGGTGACAGGGACACCGCCATAGTTCTCGGAAACCACGGCACCTGTGCCACCCAAACGGACGTGGACCACGCGCACATCATGATCGTCCGCAATGGCCTGAACATGTTTGAGGTTGAAGGGTGCCGTGGCTTGATTCCCAGTATCCGGGAACCAGGTGGTGAGGACGAGAACACGCACGTTCTATCTACGCCCTGCCAATGACACGGTAGGTGACGCCGTCCCACTTTTCGACTGAGCTGACTCGCCGGCCATCGATAAAAGCCTTCACACCAGGCAAATCTGCTGGTGTCAGTTCGCGATATTCGGCATGGTCCGCCTGCACAACGGCGGCGTCAACTTCTTCGCCCAAGTGGTAGGGAAGGAAACCGAGCTTGGTCAACTCAGCATCCGAATACATGGGGTCATGAACCAGCGCAGTCCCGCCACGACGGTTAATGGACTCCACCGCGTCGAACACGCCGGAGAATGCTGTTTCCTTAACACCTCCACGGTAGGCCGCACCAAGGACCACCACGCGCGCGCCGGTCAAATCACCGTAGGCACCCTCCAGCAGGCCAATGGTGTAATCGGGCATATCGGCGTTCGCGGCACGGGCTGCGCGGACGACCGTTGCCTCCGGGTCATTCCAGAGGTACAGGCGCGGGTAGACGGGGATGCAATGCCCGCCAACGGCAATGCCGGGCTGGTGGATGTGGCTGTATGGCTGTGAGTTGGAAGCATCGATGACTTGATAAATGTCAATGCCTGTCTTGGCTGCGAACCGGGCAAATTGGTTGGCCAGGCCGATGTTGACGTCTCGATACGTGGTTTCCGCGAGCTTGGCCAGCTCGGAAGCTTCGGCTGAGCCAAGGTCCCAGACACCGTTTCCTCGTGTCAGGTCCGCGCGCTCATCAAAGTCCAAAACGGACTCGTAGAAATCAACGGCCTTGGCGGCGCCAGCCTCGGAAAGACCACCGACGAGCTTGGGGTACTTGCGCAAATCTTCAAATACTCGTCCCGTCAAGACTCGCTCAGGCGAGAATACCAAGTGGAAGTCCTTGCCTTCCACTAGGCCCGAGCCAGCTTCGAGGGCCGGCTTCCAGCGGGTGCGGGTGGTGCCAACGGGCAAGGTGGTTTCGTAGGCAACGAGCGTATTGGGCGTCAGGTGACGGGCCAGTTCGGCAGTTGCTGCGTCCATCCACCCAAAGTCCGGGTTGGCATCCTTGTCCACGAATAGCGGAACAACCAAGACCACGGCATCGGCGCCTGGGACAGCGTCGGCGTAGTCCGTCGTCGCACGTAATTTGCCTGCAGGTACCAGCTCGGAGAGCTTTTCCTGCAAATAGGCTTCTCCCGGGAACGGCTCCGTTCCGGCATTCACCAAGTCCACGACGGCCTTGTTGACGTCGACGCCAACAACTTCGTGGCCCTTTGAAGCAAACTGGACAGCCAGGGGCAGGCCGATCTTGCCGAGTGCAATAACTGCGATCTTCACGTGTTTAGCCTAATCTCTCTATGTTGCTGGCCCGCCGATAACAGCGTGCACGGCGGATTCACAAGTTCGTTCGCTATTCGGGTGACGGCTAATCCAGCTGCAATGCGTCCTGTAGGGGCGTCGCGAGTGTCTTTGCAAATGTTGTGGTCAAGTGGTTGTCCCTAAAAACCAGGACGTTTCCGATCACCGGTGGACAGGTGTCGTTTCTGCAGAGGTACCCAGTGAAATCGATCACTTGAACTGATCCGACTTCTTCGGCCGCAGCCCGCAGTGGGTCAACGTTGGGATTTCTTCGTATCTGGCAGTCATCCGAGGAGGGGCCCTTTTTCGCTACGCAGTCAGGCACAGACATTGCCGGGTATGGCGTGTCTGCCACGACGCTCACCTGGATGCCTGCGTCGATCATGGGCCTGAGCATCTCGACGTAACCGTCAACCAACGCAGAATCGCTGGGCCACCCCCATTTCAGGGTTTTCCGGTAGCCCTCTGGCGCCATTCCCGCGACAATCACCTTTTCAGGCTTCATGGCAAGGATTTTTTTGAGCGTGCCTTTGTTTTGGTCTGAACAATTTGTGTAGGTGGTTGTGGCGCTTGCCGGAGGTGCCGCCGAAAATGGGCAGCCATTGCGCACCAGGGCTCGAACCTGCCATCGGTGTTTGTTTGCAATTGAGGCAAGCGGGTCTATGTATTGGCCGGCGTGCGAGTCGCCGACAAGAACAATGCGCTTGCTTCCGGCCGGGTTGCCGTACCAACACTGCGCGTCGGTGAACTTGCCCGGGTCGTAGCTGCCACAACCGTCGATGAACGTTAGCGGGACGTCCTTACCGGCCACGGCAGGATCCGGGCTAATGGGAAGCCCGTCTGGTACGCGTGCCGGATGCTCCTGGTCGAAGGCCATCGCGCCCGGATAGTCTGGCGAACCCTCAGCGGATATTGCCTCCAGCGATTTGATTTGAACAACGGTCCAAGGCGCCGCCGCAGCAACACAGCTGACGATGACCAGCCCACTTGCAAGGGCGTAGGCCGAGCGATTGCGAGTAGTGGGACGGTATCGCCGTCTGGCACTCGGGGACGCTGGCTTGGCGAACCTGAACCGCTGTTCAACCTGATGGTAGGACAGCGACGCCAACAAAAGACTTAGTGTCAGAATTCCAGCCCCACCGGCAAGGCCAGGTTCATGTCCCTGTATCAAGATGTAGAAAACTATGACGGGCCAGTGCCACAGATACAACGAATAAGAGATGTCACCCAAATACGTGAGGGGTCTCAGGCTGAGAAAATGTGACAGCCCCAGACGTCCCAGCGGCCGGACTGAGCCTGACGGCGCCCCGGCAACAATGATCAGGATGGTGCCTAGGACCGGCACAAGGGCGATAAAGCCGGGAAAAGCCATTGTGGTCTGAAAGGCGATGGCACTTACAAGAAGCATGCCCATGCCTACCCATCCTGCGGCAAAGCGGAGGATGGGACTGAGCGTGATCGCGGGCAGCATCAGTGCAAGGATTCCGCCCAGGCCCAGTTCCCACATTCTGGTGGTCGTGGCGAAATAGGCGATGTCGTGGCTCTGAAGGGAGAAGGCCACGGAGTGAATAAACGATGCGATGGACAGTGCGACCAAGAACCAGAGACTCGCCGTCCTGGCACCCAGTTTTAGGCTACGCCCTCCTGCAACGGCCAACACCAGCAACAAGGGAATAACCAGATAGAACTGCTCCTCCACCGCCAATGACCAGAAATGCTGGACAGGTGAGACCATGGCACCTGCAGATTCATAGCTGGTAGATCCGAACGCCTGATTCCAGTTTTGAATTTGCAGGGCAGACGCCACCACATCACGGGCAACTTCCTGCCAGCGGCCCTGGGGCAAAACGAAGATTGTCGCGGCAACAACGGCAAGCAGGACTACGGTGCTTGCCGGCAGCAGGCGGCGGATGCGTCGGGCATAGAAGGTGCCAAGGCCCACCGTTCCGGTTTTCGCCAGTTCACGGACCAGCGATCCCACAATGAGAAACCCGGAAATGACCAGAAAGATGTCAACGCCGACGAATCCGCCTGGCAGCTTCCCAGGGTACAAGTGATAGACAATGACCAGTCCGACAGCCAAGGTTCTCAGCCCCTGGATGTCCAGGCGCTGTATGTGCACAACCGATGAGGCCTGCTGGCTCACTCGCCACGCATCTTGGCTACAGCGTCATGGATTGACCCATCAAATCTGACCTCGCCATGATCCAACAAGACGCCTCGGGCACAAATACGTGAGACTAGGTCCAAGTCGTGGCTTACCACCACCAGGGTCTTTCCTTCGGCCGCAAGTTCTTGAATCTTGGCGATGCATTTTTTCTGGAACGGCTCATCGCCAACGGCCAGAATCTCATCCACAAGGAAAACCTCAGGATCGGTGTGAACCGCTACGGAAAACGCCAGCCGCAGGTACATTCCTGAGGAATAGAACTTCACCTCAGTATCGATGAACTTGCCAATTTCGGCAAAATCAACAATTGACTGAAAGCGCTCGTTAATCTGGTCCTCTGTCATACCCAAAATGGCACCGTTGAGGTAGACGTTGTCCCGACCAGAAAGGTCCTGATGGAAGCCCGCACCAACCTCGATCAAGCCCGCCACTCGGCCGCGCGTACGCACGGTGCCGCTGTCTGGGATCATGACACCTGAGATGTGCTTGAGGAGGGTCGACTTTCCGGAACCATTGAATCCCAGCAGCGCAACGGTCTCGCCCTGCTTAACATCAAGGTCCACGGCTTTGAGCGCATGAAACTTCTCCGACAGATCACCTTTACGGCCCTTGATCAGCCAAACAAAGGCTTCCTTGATGGAACGCGAGTGGCGCAAGACGAACTGCTTGTTGATACCTTTTACTTCAATTGCCGTAGTCATCCTAGAGCTCCTGCGCGAATCGGCCTTCAAGCCTGCGGAAAGTCAGCTGACCCCACAACAGGACTCCAGCCGAAATGATGAGTGCCAACGGAACCCACAAAGACAGTAAGTTTGGTGGAATGCCAGCGCTACCGTCTGTAGTCGGTAGCCAAAAAGCAAAATGGAAAGTTTCCACAGCTATGGTGATCGGGTTGAGCTGGTAAACGGTGAACCACGCTTCGCCCAGTTTGTCGTGCACCATTGTCCACGCATACATGACAGGAGAAGCCCATGTTGCAATCATCAACAGCATGTCGACAAAGTTCTCCGAATCACGGAAATAGACGTTTGCGGCCCCGAATAGCAGGCCTAAACCCGTGGCCAGAAGCGCCACAATAATAAATCCAACCACTGCAGCGGCCAGTTGCAGAAGCGACGGATGCCAGCCACTGAACAAACAAGCCACCAGCAAAATCATCAGTTGCGGGAAAAAATGTACTGCCGAAACCCATACCGATGCGACTGGAAAAAGTTGGCGGGGCAGATAGATCTTCTTGATCAACCCGCCATTACCAACAATGGATCTGGATGCGTTTCCCAGAGCCTCCGTGAAAAAGTTAATGAGTACAATTCCGGAAAACAGGTAAATAGCGTAATTGGGCAGTCCTCCCTTGTTGGTCGGACTTTGTTCCAGACCCAAGAAAACGCCAAGAGCAACATAAAAGACCACAAACTGAACGCCGGGTTTTACATAGGACCACAAGAGGCCCAGCACAGAGCCGCGGTAGCGAACCTTAAGTTCCTTGCGAACCAAAAGCTTAAGCAAAAAGCGTGCCCGCACCACATCTGCTAGCCCGCCGCTGACTCCCGGGCGGACTAGCTCACTGTTCGTTTGCGTCATCTGTGATTATTTCTCGATCTGCTCACTGTGCGCCGCGAATGTCTTTTCCCACGCCGCAATGGATGTAATTTCAGTCAGTGCATTCTTGTACTGGATACTGAGCTTTTGCCAGTCCTTCAGCAGTTCTGCATGGAGCTTGGCGCTTTCGGCCATCATCCTGCGCAATTGCTTGGGATCCCGTTTGTACCAGGAGGCTCCGGTTCCTTCGGCATTGGAAACCACAGCAGAATCATACTGAGACATGCGCCACCAGCGGTTATCCTGATGGGCCACGTTTGCCTGTGGCCGGTCATTGCTGGCTTGAGTCAAGGGCGCAGACAGTTGGCGAATTACGGTCTTGGCAGCCCAAGGTAGGAGCCCAACGTAAGACGGCGGACGGACCCCATGCCCATGCTTGGGAGGCTTGTCCATCTTCGGCGCCGGGTAGGAGTCAGGATCCGAAGAGAACTGTGAGTCCGAGTATCCGCTCATCATGGACCGGATCTCCGGCAGCTTGCCCGGCAAAAGGCTGTGGAGCTGATCCGGTCCAGCCAGCAAGTCACGAAGCGCCATGATGCGTCCCTGCGCGGTAGCGTACTGCATCGATACCAAGTGCTTGACGTCGAACGAGTAAGACTGGCGGACAACCTTGCCACCATACTCATAGGGGCTGTGGATCAATGCCGCGATGAACCGGTTACGGGCGTGGAAATACGCCTGCCAACCTACGAGGTCATCCTTGTCAATCCAAGAAACATGCCATACAGCAGCTCCGGGCATTGAAACGGTCGGGTAGCCAGCGGCCTTGGCGCGCAGGCCATACTCTGCGTCATCCCACTTGATGAAAACGGGGAGGGACAGACCAATCTCGCGGATCACCTTGGTGGGGATCATGCACATCCACCAACCGTTGTAGTCCACGTCGGTACGGCGGTGCAGCCACCCAGTCTGGCGCAGGTTTGAACTGAGGAAATCGTGCCCCAAGGTCATCTCGTCGCTGGGCAGGTCTGGCTGGAAAGAGTAAGGATTTACAGTTTCACCGAAGGTGTGAAGCACCGTTCGGTTATATAGATCGAACATGTGACCACCAACAATGGTTGGCGTCTTGCAAAGATCCGCGAACGTCAATAGGCGGATGATGCTCTCGGGCTCCACCACCACATCGTCATCCATCAGGAGTGCGTAGTCGCTGCCGTTTTCAACGGCTTCATACATGCCGCGGGCAAATCCTCCAGAACCACCGAGGTTGTCCTGGTTGATGATGCGTAGTTTGCCGGTCAGCGCTTCGGCCACTTCGGCAAAACCTTCAGCGTCGGCCACCTTCTGGGTCCCCTGATCAACCAAGATCAGTTCCTTGACGTGCTCCAGAGCCTGGGGGTTCTCGGCGAGCAGCCGCAAATTGTTGATGCAAAAATCAGTCTTGTTGAGTGTGGTGATTTCGAGGGTAATGGTGCCTGGCGTCTTAGCGTCACCTTCAGCCTGCCACTCGGCTGCCTTCAATACCACAGGGGTTGAACCAGCAACAAGGTCGAACCAGTACCAGCCGCCGTCACCAAACGGCTTCAGCGTCAAGTCAAAGTTACTTACAGCTTCGCCGTCTACTCGCACCGAATCGACGCGTTGCAAGGCTCCTCGCGCGTTGGACTTGTAAACAATAACTGAGCCCGTGCCGGAAGTTTCGACGGACAAACGAACACTGTCAACGGTTGTCCAGCGCCGCCAGTAACTGGCCGGGAATGCGTTGAAGTATGTGCCGAACGAGACGCGCTCGCCCGGGCGGACAGACGTTGAGTAGCGAGAAAGGAAGTCTTCAACGTGAACTTCCTTCGAAGGCCCGCTTACCCTCTGGGCTGGCGTGTCGGTGCGTCCGCCACCAATCGTGGGCAGCTGAACGCCCGTGGCGCTGCCGGTATCCATGTACAGCGGAGCTGTATCCATTTGGCTTTGCTTCGGCAAAATCACTCGCTGGAGGGTGCGCCACTGCTGGGCCTCGGGTGCCGCCGTCGTGCTTTCCAAATTCTCAGTTACGCTCACGCGTCAACTCCTCCGCTTTGCAGCTTCGCACCGCCGGTGAAGTGCGGCTTGATCTTGTTGTCATACATGTTCAGCGCAGAGCCGATGGCCATGTGCATGTCGAGGTACTTGTAGGTGCCCAGGCGGCCACCGAACAGTACGTCCTTCTCGCCGCGAGCCAGGTCGCGGTAGGCCAGCAGCTTGCTGCGGTCATCGCTGGTGTTGACGGGGTAGTACGGCTCATCGCCCTTTTCGGCAAAGCGTGAGAACTCACGCATGATGACCGTGGCGTCCTTGGTGTACTCGCGTTCCGGGTGGAAGTGGCGGAACTCGTGGATGCGCGTGAACTTCTGCTCTTCATCCGGGTAGTTCATAACGGCACAGCCCTGGTAATCCTCGATCGGCAGAACTTCCTGCTCCAGATCGATGGTGCGCCAGGAAAGGTCACCTTCGGCATAGTCGAAGTAGCGGTCAACGGCGCCGGTGTAGATGACCGGAACCTGGCCGGTGACAGCCTTGCGGGAGTACTCGCCGTCGTCGAAGAAATCGGTGTTCAGCACAACTTCAATGTTGGGGTGATCGGCCATGCGCTCGATCCACGCTGTGTAGCCGTCAACCGGCAGGCCCTCGTGGGTGTCGTTGAAGTAGCGGTTGTCATAGTTGTAACGCACAGGCAGGCGGGAGATGATCTCGGCCGGCAGGTCCTTGGGGTCGGTCTGCCACTGCTTGCCCGTGTAGTGCTTGATGAAAGCTTCGTACAGGGGGCGCCCAATGAGCTGAATGCCCTTGTCGTTCAGGTTCGCAGGATCGGTGCCTGCGAGCTCGCCGGCCTGCTCCTGGATCAGCGCACGCGCCTCACCCGGGCCCATGGACGACCGGAAGAATTGGTTGATGGTGCCCAAGTTAATTGGCATCTGGTAGACCTCACCCTTATGGGAGGTGTACACCTTGTGCTGGTAGTTGGTGAAGGCTGTAAAGCGGTTCACGTACTCCCACACGCGCTCGTTGGAGGTGTGGAACAGGTGCGCCCCGTAGCGGTGCACCTCGATGCCGGTCTGTGCCTCGTTCTCGCTGTAGGCATTACCGCCGATGTGGTGACGACGGTCAATGACAGCTACCTTCAACCCCAACTCGGTGGCGGCACGTTCTGCAATGGTCAGGCCAAAGAAACCCGAACCGACGACGACTAGGTCAGCGTTCACAAACTCTCCTGTGTAGCTAGGTAGCAAATAATAGGCACAGTGGTGCCGTGGTCTATCTCCTTAGGTTACCTGAACGTTACTGTTTGCCCGTTCCTACGTGGCCGCGCTCACAGCCTTTTGCTAGGAACATTCCTCCACACAGTCGCCTGCCTACCAATCTCTCCACAAAGTACGACGTCGGACCCCACTGCCCCGTTCGGCGAGCCTAGGCTCGTGGAACAGCGAGTGGAGGCATGAGGGAGGCGCCGTGTTACTTGAGATCACGATCGTGGCCGGACTTGGCGTTGCGCCGTTTCCGCCCACCGAGCTCACCATCATGTGGCCTTGTGAAGCGCAAGGGGCCGATGATTCCGGCGTCTCGCTCCGAAGCGCCCTCGATGAACGCTGGCCGGGGTACAACTTTTTCGTCAGCGGGGAGGAGCTCCAATATCTGCACGCCGGAACAGCTCCCCTGGTCGATGGAGCGGTTGTGGTGGCACAGCCCCGGGACGCAGGTGCTGGTGGGCCGGGTCGCGAGGTTTCGACAGGGTTCAAGCCCGCCGAATCTGGCGCCGGTACCGCTGCCTTGCTATGTATCTGTTCAGGCCCGGGTGCTGGTGCCGTGTTTGCCTTACACCGTGGCCAATATTCTCTCGGCCGTGGCCACTGTCGAATTACGGTCTCGGACCCGGCGTTGTCCAGACACCACGGCACGTTGCGTGTTGGCTCCCACCACATCACGCTAACGGCCATTAGAGGATCTACCGGGTTCACGCTTCGCCGCACTTTAGACTCCCCCACTGCGAGCGCCGAACCGATCAAGGGTACGAGAGTACTTCTGGTGGGGCAAAGGGTTCACTGCGGGTCCACCGAGTTTGAGCTACGGTTCCCGGATTCCGGATTGCTCGATCCGACGTCCATGCCCGACGGCACAAATGCCCTTCTTGATCCAGCAGCGTTGGAACCGCTGGTGGTCACAAGCGATTCGGGCTCCGTGCGCAATCGCGTGGCAATGATCGTTGCGGGCACCCTGCCGTTAGTGTTGGGCATCGGGCTGGCGCTGTTGATGGGATCGTGGATGTTCCTTGCGTTTTCTGCCATGGGCGCCACAGCTGTGGTGATACCGCTCATTGGCGGTTCGAAACGGCGGAGGGCTTTTCGGTCCGCCATTGCTGACGCCACTCGGCAGGACTGGGCCCGCCGAGCAGCTGCCTTCCCTGACGCGGCTTCTTTGATGATCGCTACGCGGACCAGCGCCGTGGAGCAGGCTGAGGGGAAACCACGAGCAAGGCCGTCATTGGATGTTGCCTTGCGCCTGGGCATAGGGACCGCATCTGCTGCCATTGCGGTGTCTGCGAATGATTCAACGTTCATCCCGCCTGAGATACCCTCCCTTCCCATAACGGTTCCTTTAGGGCCGCGACCTGTCACCATAAACGGCCCGTCCGCCCCTATGCTGAAACTGCTCAACTTTGCTCTCATGCAGCTGGACAGCGCCCAGATCCCAGTGGTTCTGTTTGGCTCCGCGGACATCGTTCCCTTGGAGGCTCGATTCCTGCCCCTCACCGTACTGGCGACTTCATTGACAGCCGCGGCCCTTGCTCTGGCTGACGTCAGCCCCGGAACAAATCGAGTCAGTCCAGGGGCCGTTCTGGTGGCCATTAACGAGCCGGTAACTGGCCTCCTTGCTTCCGTGCCCGGGCTGCACGTCCTTCACTTTGCGCTACCGCGCCCAAATTCCTTGGGTGGTTCCTCCACTACTCTCCGCTCCTTGGGCACTAGACCACGGAGCACTGAACCCCTCGGACCTACTGGCGCAGTTGCCGCAGCCCCGATGATGGCGCTGGGTGGCAGCGGTTCCGCCAGCGCGCCAGATGCTGCTTCGGTGTCTTTGGAGGCCGCGGGCAACCACATAACTGGGACGTTCAAAGGGAGTCAGTTTGTTCCGGACGGCGTCTCTTCCTCGGTATTTGGTGACTACGCCCGTCGTCGTGCTTTTCAGTGCGGCGGCGTCAGCGATTCCTGGGGACCCGGGGAACAACGATCGTTGCGGGCGAATACACTCCCTTTGCTGGAGCGGAGCTCCGTAGCCTCCATTGTGCGCGAGTGGGGCCGGAGCTCCGGAGGTCAACTGTGCCCTGTCCAATTGGGTCTGGCTGAAACCGGTCCAACAATGTTTGACTTCTTGCGCGACGGTCCGCACCTTCTCGTCGGAGGAACCACCGGCTCGGGTAAGTCCGAGATCTTGCGGACCTTGGTGGGAAATTTGGCCATTGCCCACTCACCGGCCGATCTTCAATTTGTGTTCATCGATTTCAAGGGTGGCGCGGGGTTGGGGGTCTTAGTGAAATTGCCACACACTACCTCGCTCATTACCGATCTCAGTGGGCACGGCATGGACCGTACCTTGGCGTCCTTGCGAGCCGAGATCCGCCACCGCGAAGCTGCCCTGGCCAGTGTCGAGGCGGCCGACAGCCAAGGGTATCGGGCGATGATCGGCAAATCTGGGGCAGTCCAAGACGGTCATTCAATGGCCCATCTAATCATTGTCGTTGACGAGTTCAGGGTATTGGTGGATCAGTTTCCTGATGCCATGGCTGAGCTGATGCGCATCGCCGCGGTGGGCAGGTCCTTGGGAATCCACCTAGTCTTGGCCACCCAACGGCCGCAGGGAGCCGTGAATGCCGATATCCGGGCGAACGTCACGAGCTCAATCTGCTTGCGAGTGCAATCGGTCTTTGACTCCACGGACGTCATCGGCACGGGCGTCGCTGCATCCATCAGCGTTGGCACCCCGGGCCGCGCATTTATTAGCCGAGCGGGGGCAATCCCCGAGGAGTTTCAAAGCGCCACCCTGCGCCTGCCTGATGTGGCCCATGGAGGGCTGCCTACCGTTGAGCTAGCCACTGCGCGGTTGGCGCGTGTGCCAACCTCTGGCACGGACACCGGCGCCGGGCTCCGCCAGAGCGACGTCGCCGCAGTCGCCAAACTGCTTACCGAAGCCTGGCAAGTCGTCCAAGCACGCGGTCCGGAGCGGAACGCGCCTTGCGTTGTGGCTGATGAACTTCCAAGTGAAGTGGAAATACCCATAAATACTCCTGCCACCAGTACAAATGACGACGGGGCGGGGTGTGAGGTGGTGCTCGGGATTGTGGATGTCCCTCAAAGTCAATCCCTGCACACACTTCGATGGAACCCTCTAGGGCACTCCCATCTGGCCTTCTTTGGAACCCAATCTGAAACTTCCACCGCCACGGAACTGGTCGTGGGGCAATTGCTGACGGCCAACGCCGAGCAGGAGCGCATGTGCCCGCATCTGCTGTATCTGTTGGACGGGAACGGTTCCCTGCAGGCCAGTTCGAGCAGCGAATTTGTGGGTGCCTACATTACGCCTCAGAATCTACGGACCGCCGCCCATCTGGTGCAGAAGTTGGCGGAGACGGCTCGTTCCCACCCCGAAAGCATGCTGGTCCTCTGCATATCCGATTGGGGCCGATGGGCAACGGCCCTGCGCTCAAGTCCCTGGCATCAAGCCGAGGACGGAATCGCCGAGTTGATCCGGTTCGGCCACCAAAACCTCGTGGTGGTCATCGGAGGAGCGCGTGAGCTAGTGACCGCACCGTTTCTGTCATCCATACCCAACAGGATCTACCTGACCCATGGCAGCAGCGCCGAATCCACCATGCTTTGGCCGCGACTCCCCCAATTCGACCCCGTTCCTGGACGCGCGTCCATCGCGGGACCTCTCAACACTCATTCCGCAGCTCATCAGATTGGTACGGAGGACTTACATATTGCCCAACTTGCCCGGCCGGCCCACACCACCATTGATCCCACATCCATGGCCGGACGCCAGGCAGAAGGCATCCTGCACGTCAGTCCGCTGCCACGGACGCTCACCCTGGCCCAACTACACGTTGCTATGAGCCGCAACTCCCGCAGGTCTACCGGGGAAGGTCTCCAACCCGTAGGTGGCCGAGGACCATCAATTCTTCTCGGTATTGGCGGCGACGGCGGCCAAGCTGTGGAGATCGCAGTGGTGCCGGGATCCGTCCTGCCTGTGGTCGGTTCGCCCGGATGCGGTAAGTCAGATTACCTTCGGGCTTTGGAACTCCTGAATGGCGAAATGCTGCTGAACGGCGAAGCCAATCCAACCCGGATCTTGTATTTGGACGATGCGGCCACCCTTCCACCAGCCAAGATCCAAGAAGCCACGCAACATCTGTCGCAAGGAGCAGTGATTGTGGCAGCATTCCCCTACCCCGGCCCGAGCTTGTCCGCCCTCCCTGCGGAATGGGGGCTGAGAAATCCACAGCAGGGCATCGTCCTCGCACCCCAACGACCGGGCGACGCTGAGCTGTTCGGTGTGCGTCTGGACACCGTGGGCGCGGAGCCTCCGGGCCGCGCCGTACTCCTCAACCGGGGCCGCAGCACCTGGTTTCAATGTCCGCAGGCTGACTAAACGCCGGCAGAAAGGTACCCCGCCCAAAGAAAAACAGTGTAGTGATTACAGAACAGCGGTGCCCGAAGCGTCGTCGTCCCCGCCCGTTCGCTGCGAAAACGCCACGACGGTGGGTGTGAACAGATAATAGGCTGCCGCCACGGCCGGAAGGAGCATCACCAGACCCAGCAGAACGTTCCCCTCAAGTAGTGCCGGAACGGCCAAGGCAGCCATGAGCAACTGCCATACAAATGCAGCCGAACGGGTCCAGCGCATTCCTTTGAACACGTTGATGGCCACTGCTGCTAGCCCCGCTGCCATCGCTGCGATCAACACAACCAGGAATATGCCGCTGGCCGCAGAGAACATGGGTGCTGAAATGGCCGATATGATCGCCCACACGGCAGCGATGCCCAAGGCAAGTGCTTCAACGCCGACGACGCAGGCAACAACGTAGACACCGAACGGGCGGCGCAATTCACCCAACGGGACGGTGCCCGCTACAACGTCAGGCTTTTTGGGCTGGGGCATTTCAGTGGAGTTATCGGGTTCCTTGTGCACATCAGCACCCTATCGGAGATTGCCGTGTAGCAGTCATATAGCCGTGAACCATTGTGATGTATCGCTCATGGTTATACGCTAATAATTCCATCCTTACCCCTTGTTTACACAGAGTTAACATGACACGCTTAACTCAATGACCTAAAGGGGCCCAAACAGGGCCTTTTCTTATGTGGCACAAAGTGAAAATTTTCACAAGATGTCTTTTTGTTTTAATAAGGAGTGAGTGATCAGCATGGACTGGCGTAGTCGCGCAGCCTGCCTCGACAAGGACCCGGAATTGTTTTTCCCTGTGGGAAACACCGGCCCGGCCCTGCTGCAAATTGAGGAAGCGAAGAGCGTTTGCCGTCGCTGCCCCGTGATCGACACCTGCTTGAAGTGGGCCATTGAGTCCGGGCAGGATGCAGGAGTTTGGGGCGGTTTGAGCGAAGACGAACGCCGCGCCATGAAGCGCCGCGCAGCTCGCGCCCGCCGCGCTAGCTAGTTCTCATCCCCACCAACTGACCCGCAGTAGTGGCTGAAAATTCACGGAAATCGTGACTTTTTCGACCACTACTGCGGGTCAGTTGTTTAATTCCGGCTGATGAGTGTCATTTGCAGCTCCACCACTGTTCCGCCACCTTCACGCGGGGACCAATCGATGGTTCCGCCGAGCTCACTGGTGACTAGAGTCCGCACAATCTGCAGTCCCAGCCCCTCGGCGATGTGCCCCTCGGGCAACCCGACGCCGTCGTCCGCGATCTGCACCGTCAACGCGTCATCCCCTTCGGCAGTCTTGAACCGATGGGCCGACAACCAAACAGTTCCCTCGCGATCCTGCAGCCCATGTTCGACGGCGTTCGTCACCAATTCATTGATCACCAGTGCCAGCGGTGTCGCGAAGTCGCTGGGCAGCTCCTCAAAAGCACCCTCACGTTCGGTGCGCACCCGCTGCGACGGGGAAGCCACCTCGGCGGAAAGCCGGAACTGCCGGTCAATCAACTCATCGAAGTCCACGTTCTGGGCAAGGCCCTGGGACAACGTTTCGTGAACTAGGGCAATGGTGGCCACTCGGCGCATGGCCTGCTCGAGCCCCATCTTGCCTTCCTCGCTGTGCATTCGGCGGGACTGCATGCGCAGCAAGGCCGCAACCGTCTGGAGATTGTTTTTCACACGGTGGTGGATCTCGCGAATCGTGGCATCCTTGGTCACCAGCTCCTGCTCCCGGCGACGGAGTTCGGACACATCGCGGCACAACACCAGGGCCCCGAACCGCTCCGTTGAATCACGCAAGGGAATGGCTCGCAGGGACAGGCTCACGCCGCGGGATTCGATCTCGGTGCGCCATGGCATCCTGCCGGTCACAACCAGCGGCAGTGATTCATCCACCATGCGGCGATCCTTGAGGAGTCGCGTGGTGAGCTCGGCCAGTGAGCGGCCTTCCAAGGACTCAGCATCACCCAGCCGGCGGAAGGCAGAGACTCCGTTAGGGCTGGCGTACTGCACAATGCCGTCAACATCCAGTCGCAAGAGCCCGTCACCAACGCGGGGCGCCCCACGGCGCGAACCCGTGGGCGAGGCAAAGTCAGGCCAAAGGCCCAGGGTGCCCATTTTCAAGAGGTCGAAGGCGCACTGGCGGTAAGTGAGTTCCAGCCGTGAGGGCATCCGTGAGCTGGAGAGATCCATATGCGTGGTGATGACGGCCAGAGTCACGCCGTTGCGCACCATCGGAATCGCTTCGACCCGCATGGCCATGTCGGTGTTCCAGATTTTGGTCTCATGCGAGCGCTCAATATTCTGGCTCTTCCAGGCCATCTCCACCAGCGGCTCAAGCGCCGGCTGGATCCGCTCCCCCACAAAGTCCGCGTGGAACATGGTGTGGGAAGTGGAGGGTCGTACGTGGGCGATCGCCACGAAACCGTCGTCCTCAGGTGTGGGGAACCACAGCACGAGGTCGGCGAAGGAGAGATCGGCGATCATCTGCCAATCACCCACCAACAAATGCAGCCATTCGGCGTCGCCCGGGCCCAATCCTGACCGTTCCCGAATCATGTCGCCAAAGATTGCCATGGGGCTCCTTAAAGATGGGTGGTGGTGCCCGCCAAGCTTTCAGCGGGCACCACACAAATAGTTGCAGCTTTCATGCCGCAACCGCACAATTGCGTTGACGCGTTAACGCGTTAACGCCGCACTATTGAACGCAAGAGCCTTAATGCTACCGACAAAGACGCCATGTCGTCGCGTTCAAGCTCATTGACCTCGGCAAACATCTTCACTGCCCGCGTGAGCTGCTCCTTGTTCGCGAGCTCCCACGCCTCGATCCGTTCCATGGGCTCTCCACCGGCGTCGGTACTGTCCATGACGTTGCGTGTCATGTCCGCCGTGGTGGCGTAGAGATCATCGCGCAGGGCAGCGCGGGCCAGTGCCTGCCACCTGTCGTTGCGGGGCAGCGCGGTAATGCGCTCAAGGAGTGCATCCACACCGTACCGGTTATACAGCGCGTAGTACACGCTGGCCACGGCAGCTTGCGCCTCGTTCAGTGACTCGCTGACCACCGCGATGTCCAGCAGCGGGTAGGTCTCATACATTTCGGACCATCGGCGGCCCAGGGCCACCGGCATATCGACGGCAGCGGCACGGCTGTACCACGTAGCGACGCGATCCACCTCAACACCTTGGAAGAAATCAGCCATGCGGCTACCCAATGAACTAACAATTGGCTTGAAGCGGCTAATCACCTCTTCGACAGTTTGATTGCCGATGCCTTCGTTGACGAGCCAGCGGACGGCTCGATCCAGCAGGCGGCGCATATCCAGATGGACCTGGCACCACTGCTCCGTGGGGAACGACGGCGGCAACTCCCGTAACGCAGACCGCATCGAGGCCACATCAAAGATCTCGTGCAGCGCTACAAACGCCTTGGCAACAGTCACCTCGGTTGCAGAGGACTCCTCCATGGCCCGGAAGGCAAAGGTGATACCTCCGAGGTTGACCATGTCGTTGGCCACGACCGTGGCAATGATCTCCTTGCGCAAGGGGTGAGTATCGAGCTCATCATTAAATCGCTGAGCCACGGCAGCCGGGAAGTAGCTCCGCAATGTCGCCTTGAACCACGGATCACTGGCCAGATCACTGGCACTGAGGACCTTCGTCAATTCCATCTTGGCGTAGGCCAGCAGCACGGAGAGCTCCGGGGAGGTGAGCCCTTGCCCCGCGGCAACGCGTTCCTGCAGTTCCGCGTTACTGGGAAGTGCTTCAAGCTCGCGGTTTAGGTCCGCGTGCTCCTCCAGCCAGTCCATGAATCGTTCATAGCTGGGCGTCCACTCCACAACTTGCTGCCGGTCATTCAGCAGGAGGATATTCTGCTCAATGTTGTCCTCGAGAACAAGGTGTCCGATTTCATCCGTCATGGACATCAGGAATTCGGTACGTTCGCCCGCGTCCAACTTGCCTGCAGCCACCATGCGGTCGACGAAGATCTTGATGTTGACCTCATGGTCAGAACAATCCACGCCCGCTGAATTATCAATGGCATCGCTATTGAGGATGACCCCGTTCAGGGCCGCTTCGACGCGTCCGCGCTGGGTCATACCCAGATTTCCGCCTTCGCCAACAACCTTCACGCGCAGGTCAGCGCCGTCAACGCGAATGGAATCGTTTGCCTTGTCACCCACCGAGACGTTGCTCTCCGAGCGTGCCTTGACATAGGTACCGATGCCGCCGTTGTATAGCAGATCAGCCGGTGCGAGCAGCACAGCCTTGAGCAGTTCAGGCGGGCTGAGCTTCACGGTACCTTCGGGCAACCCCAAGGCCAAGCCGACTTCAGGGGAGATCGGGATCGACTTCAACGACCGCGAGAAGACGCCGCCTCCGCGGCTGATGAGGTCCTGATTGTAATCCTGCCAAGAGGAACGCGGCAGCTCATACAAACGCTGCCGTTCATCAAATGCCGGGCCAGCAAGCGGGGTGGGGTCAAGGAAAATATCGCGGTGATCGAAGGCCGCAACGAGACGCACGTGGCGAGTCCGCAGGAGACCATTGCCAAACACGTCTCCTGACATGTCCCCGACGCCAACTGCCGTGAACTCCTGCGTCTGGGTGTCGACGTCGAACTCGCTAAAGTGCCGCTTGACCGACTCCCACGCACCCCGCGCAGTGATTCCCATGGCTTTGTGGTCGTATCCGACCGAGCCGCCGGAGGCGAAGGCATCGCCCAACCAGAAACCGTATTCGGCCGAGATGGCGTTTGCGGTATCGGAGAAGGACGCTGTTCCCTTGTCCGCAGCAACCACAAGGTAGGTGTCGTCAGCATCGTGGCGGACCACATTTTCCGGTGGCACCACTACCTCACCGTCGGGAGTGGCCACAAGGTTGTCAGTAACATCCAGCAGCCCCCTAATGAACATCTTGTAACTCGCCTGTCCCTCTGCCATCCAGGCGCCGCGGTCAACGGCAGGGTTGGGCAGTGACTTGGGGAAGAACCCTCCCTTGGCTCCTGTAGGAACAATCACGGCGTTCTTGACCGTTTGCGCTTTCACGAGACCCAGCACTTCCGTGCGGAAATCCTCGCGACGATCGGACCACCGAAGCCCGCCGCGGGCAACCTTGCCAAAACGCAGGTGCGTGCCCTCAACACGTGGTGAGTAAACCCAAATTTCAAACATGGGCACCGGCGCCGGCAGGCCAATGATTCCGGCGGGGTTCAGCTTGAGACTCAGGAATTCGCGGCCGCGGTAATAGTTGGTCCGCAAGGTGGAATCAACCAAATTGGCAAAGGTGCGCAGGATCCGGTCGGCGTCGAGCGTTGGGACATTTTCCAGAGCGGCGTCGAGCCTCCCCTGGACCTCCGCCAGCAAACCGGGGCGCGCAGTCTCGTCAATCGAAGGGTCAAAGCGCGCCGCGAAAAGTTCCACGAGCCCTCGAGTCACGGCAACATTCTCAAGCAAGGTGGTGGCAATGAAGCCGAAGGAATTGGTGTTTCCCATTTGGCGTAGGTATTTGGCGTAGGCGCGAAGAATGACAACCTGGCGCCAGGCCATACCCTCGGTCAAGACCAGTCGATCAAAGTTATCCGATTCGCTGAGCCCCGTGATCGCTGCACCAAAAGCCTCAGCCAGGAGATCGGCGGTAGCCAAGGGATCCACACCAGCTGGGTACTTCAAGCCCAAGTCATAGAGGAAGAAGTCACGCTTGTCAGCGGTTTCAATCTCGAAGGGACGCTCATCGATGACCTCCAAACCGAGGTTGTGGAAGAACGGCAGAATCCGTGTCAGGCTCTGCGGATTCGCCATGTACAGCTTGACGCGCGCGTCCTCCGCCAGCTCCATCCCGTGCCCGGCAGGCAGATAAACCTGAATGCCCGGCGTGCATTGCCCGGGAGCCTTTCCTTGATCGGTCGAGGCCTTGTACTTGGCATCAAAAGCCTCGAAGCGCGCAATATCCGCCAGCGCGTCCTCGACCTCGAAATCCACTCGGTAACTAGCGGGGAAGGCCTCTGACCATTTGGCGACAAGGTGGTCTGCACGGTCCTGGAACTGAGAATCACGCAGCACCTGGGCAATGCCCTCCGGCCACGACCGGGCTGCCCGCACCAGACGCTCTTCAAGTTCCGCCGGCTGCAGGTCGGCCGGCAGGACGTGAGTTTTGGGCAGGCGGATGCGGAAGAACAGCCTTGCAAGGGCCGATTCACTCATGCGCGCCTCGAAATCGATCGAAACGCCGCTAAAAGTGCGCATGAGCTCATCCTCGATGCGGTGACGCACGGCGGTGGTGTAACGATCACGCGGAATATAGACCAGCGCGGACATGAACCGCCCATAAATGTCAGGGCGCAGGAACAACCGCGTACGACGGCGTTCGGCCAGCCTCAGGATGCCGGTGGCGATCTCGATGAGATCAGAAACCTCGATCTGAAAAAGCTCATCGCGGGGGTAGGTCTCAAGAACCGCGAAAAGGTCCTTGCCCGAATGCGAATTAGGCGGGAAGCCAAAGTGCCTCAGCACCGCATCGACCTTTTCCCGTACGACCGGAATGTTACGAACGGAACCGGTGTACACGGCGGAGGAAAATAGTCCGATGAAACGCTGTTCACCGTTGACGTTGCCCTGTGAATCAAAGGACTTGACGCCGATGTAGTCAAGGTAGGCGCTTCGGTGCACAGTGGAACGGGAGTTCGCCTTGGTGATGACCAGGACTCGTTTTTCGCGGGCCTTGCGCTGCCCCGTGACGGTCAGGTGCTGCACGGTTGGGTGGCTGGAGCCGTCGCGGAGTAGGCCCAAGCCGCTGCCTTCGCGGTTGACTAAGACATCTTCGCCGTCGCGCTTGTCCAGATCGTATTCACGGTAGCCAAGGAAGGTGAAGTTGTCCGCCTCCATCCAGTGGAGGAGGTCCTCGGCTTCACGCAGGTCTACCAAGGACTCCCCGGAAAGCACCGTGGCCAGGATTTCGGCCCTGCTCAATGCTTTTTCGCACATGGCTGGCCAGTCTTCAACCGCGGCACGTACGTTGCCCAGAACGCGGTCCAACCCTGCCAACAGTTCCGCCTTGGCGTCGTCGCCAATCTTGGGTATTTCGATGGCGATCCACGATTCCAGGAAGGATGCATGCCCGCCGTCACCAAGGAGGTGGGCAATATTTGGCATGGCCGAGGTGTCTCCGCTGGCGACGCCGGCATGGGAGGGAACCTTGGTCACGCTTGTCAGGTCATGGCTTGACTTGTCCCGGGAAACCACAAACACCGGGTGGGTGACGAGGTGGATGGCTTGATTTTGCCGAACCAGTTCAGCACTGACCGAGTCAACTAGGAACGGCATGTCATCGGTAATGATGTAAACAACACTGCTATCGAGTTCATCGAGGATTTCGACATTGGCCTGCCCGGGGATGCGGTTGGCCGCCAGTTTTTGGTGTGAGTAGGCCCGTGCGTTGAGCACTTCCGGGTCGTAGAGTGCCCCGTCCTCCTCAGAGAGTTGCACAAAGTAGTCCGCAAGGAACCCCTCGCCGCCAAACCGGGCTTGATCCAAGGCCGTCTCGTGGCTGGGTGAGTGCGATGACATGAAAATAGCGCCTCCGTCAAGGGAAAATGATCGCTTCATTGCGAGCAGTACACCTGAGCCTAGCCCTGAATATCAACCCTCGCTGTGGCTTTTGTTACAGGGTTTGTCAAGATTCACTGGTCAGCTGCACAACTCATGCCGCGGATGGCCAGACTCAATGGGGCGTCCACGGAGAGCTCGCGCAAGAGTCTCCCCTCGAGCAGCGCCTTGTCCGTCAACTCGGGATCCCACGGCAGGAAATGACGGATGCCCTCCTCGGGCCCAAACCGCTCCCACGCCTGCACCAGCGACCGCTCCGGAGACCCACCCACGGCCTTGCGCCGCACCTTGTTCACCACAACCCGAACGCAAGCGCCGGGGCAGGCTTGACCCAACTCATCCAGTCCCCGGATCAGGCGTGGAATGCCTATTGGATCGCTATTTCCCACCGCATAGACCACGTCCGATTGCCTCAGCACCGCGAGCGTTGCGGCGTTGCGCCGCGGTGCAACTGTGTCATAACTCAGCTCCTCGTCATTTTCCAGCGCGAACCCGCAATCCACAATCACCAGATCCGCCAATTCCCGTGCAGCGGCAAGGACGCGTTCGACGGCGGCCGCCCGCAACTCGGGCCACCGATCGGCCCGCGTCAACCCGGTGAGCAACGAAAAGGTGCCGCCGTCAAAGATCACCTGCGTTGCAGTCTTGGCCAGATGAGCAACGCCAAGTCCACCTTGATCGGCTGCCCGGCATGCTTGGGCGAACGAGGCGGCCTCGTCCAACAACCCCAAGGCAGCAGCAACACTGGCACCATACGTGTCCGCATCAATCAGCAAAACCTTGCGTCCCGCGGCGGCTTGTTCCGCGGCAAGGTTGATGGCCACAGTGGTTCGCCCGGGTGACCCGGTTGGACCCCAGACGGCCACGATGGTGCCACTTTCGGTACGGTGGTCGGTACCGTTGGAGTGCTGATCCGCGGGACCAAAAGTTCTCTCCGGAGCAGGATGTCGTCGCCGAAAGTCTCTACCGCGCAGGTGCAAACCTGCCGTAATCCTTGCCTTGAGGCCATGTCCCGTTGCCAGGTCGGCACGCGGTCCGGAGCGCGGTCCGCCACGCGTGCCAATTGCTGCGCCGCGACTGGACATCCTGCCTTGGCCAGTTGGTTCTTCACCATGGGTATTGGGCGCGGCGCTGCCTTCCGGTGGGGTTTGTCTCGCGGTTTCCGCCACGTCCCCCGCTCCTGGCTCGGCGCCTGCAGGGGCCACGCCGTGAGGGTTCGTCACCTTGGCTCCCACGCCTGCGCCGTCGATTGTTGTGGAAGGCTGGTGACCGCCGTCGTACCTTTGTGTGGTTTGCGCCTCGATGTCCGACGGCGCGGTTGGCACCGAGTATCCGCTGGAACCGGGGTGTCGCCGGCCCTCCACTGCCACACGGATCATTTCAGCCAAGGTCTCCACGGTGACGTGCTCAGGGACAGTTGTGGCCCCGGCACCCCGTAATCGACGTGATTCCTCCGGAGAGGCCGCAACTGCCACAACAATGACGCCCACGGCAGTGAGCCGATCGATAAGCGTTGCCGTGAGCTCCTCGCCAAATTCGGCGACCACGGCAACCTGGGCCAAGCCACTCTGGCAGGCCGCCAGAAGCTCCGAGAGTTCCGGGCAGCGCCGCACAACTTGCACGATCCCGTGTGCGCGGGCGAGCTCCGCAATCACCCCAGCAGGTGTGTCACCCACCGAAACGACGGTCACCGTCTTCACGGTGCGGCCCCGGGATTCCACACAACTGCCACCTTGGCCTTGTTGGCAACGGCGCCGAGGAATTTTGGCATCTGGGCATCAGTTACCAGAACCATGAGCTGTGTGTTCTTTCCGGATCCCAATGACGAAGCGGCAACATTGAGTGCCGCAACTTCGGCGCCAGGAAGCATCAGGACCGGAGCCTGAAAACCGTTGCGTTCATCGGGCAGGGCAACCCACACATCAACGTAGGTACCCACGAGGACTTCCTTGGGCAGCGGCTCGTCAACCGTGACAGAGACGGGTTTGCGGTCTAGGGAGTCTGTTTGGCCGACGCTGGAAAGGGAGACAAGCTCACCCTTGGGCACCATGCGCACGGCGACTGAGTTTTCAGCCAGCCCTTCCTGCGGATTCAGGTATTTGCCGTCAACGTCGCCCAGCTGAACCTGGACAATGGTGAAGGAATCATTGCTTAGCTTCTGGCCAACCACCAGGGCATCCTTGGCCACATACATGGGTACCGTTTTGTCAGCGCTTCCCACGAGAGCCACGACGCCAGCCACCGATGCCAGCACCATCAGTATGCCGATGAGCAGCCGCGGATCCTTCCATGACGGCTTGCTGAGCCGAGGTGCCGATCCATGCTCTTCCACAGCCATAGTTCCTCCCCCCTCAGGGAACTTGCCACCACATGGAGCCGATCGGCATTAGTGGAACGCGATCACCATTGCATCCAGTGTGGGCAGCCATCGCTCGCAGGTCTGAGGATTGTTGCCGTCTACCATTTGTACCGTCGATCCGGCGCCGGAGATACCCCCATTGGGGAATTGCTTGAATTCTGTGGATAAGTCGCCGTGAGCGCTCCGCCAACATTGACCATGCCTGTCCGCGGTGCCATGCTCCGGACTGCACCGAAAATAGCTGTGGATATCGTCGCCGAACCTCGCCAAACACGATCAAAAGGGGGAATAATGGAGACATGCCCCGTTTCCTGACTCTGGCCGACGTTGCCGAACAGCTACAGATCTCAGCCGCCGCATGCTACGCCTTGGTGCACAGCGGTGAGTTGCCCGCATTCCAAATTGGCGGGCGCGGCCAGTGGCGCGTGGACGCGGCCAAGTTTGAGCAGTTCATCGATGACCGCCATGCCGCAGCCCGCGCCATGTTGTCGGCGGGGAATTCTACGCCAGCAAACTAGCATCCTTGCTTTCTTAAGCGAACCCGACCGTACCGTGCAGCCTCAGTCCTGCGTGTCAGAATTCGTTGCTTCAGAATTCGTTGTCTGAGGCAGAAGCGATCGAAAGCAACGCGACTAGGGGAATCACAACGCTTCCCTGCACGTTGCCACGGTCCCGGCCCACGCCGTCGGCCATTTGCATCATCTGGACATAATCGGCGCCCACTTGGTCCAACACCCCGCGGACCGTTGCCGGCCTACTGCCATCCAGCTCAAGGACCACGGCCGACCTATTGCGAGCCAGCACCCGCAGCGCGGCCTGAAACGTATACGGGATCTTCGACGACGACCTCACTCGCTGGGCACCAGCTCCCTGAACACGCAGAATCTTAGCCAGCGGCAACACTACCGAACGGGTGTCCTCGCCCAACAGCATCCACTGTTGTTCCACCCGATGGACCTCGCCGTGAAATGCCGTGCCGTTACACATGACCACGGAAAGCTGCCTGCCCAGGGCACCCCTCAGGACCTCCGAGAAGGTGATCTGAGCGGACTCCACACGAGCCAATTCATTGATGTGCTGCTCCAGATCCTGCTGTGTGGTGGCATGCAATTGCGTTTCCAGATCCCCAAAGAGCAGTTCCCATCGCATGGCGCCACGCTAGGCCCCACCGGACGTCGCGTCAACAGAAGGGCCAGATCCCGGCGCCACGCTATCCCCAGTCTTTTCCATGCTATGGACAGAACACCATTGAAGGGTTCAAAATAAGCCTTAGACGTTCCAATGATGATAAAACATATCAAACGAGGTCAAAGGAGTTCACGGTGAGACGGCAAACTGTCGCAGACTTGGCTATGACGGCGGCAATCCTGCTGCTCGGTGGATCGCTGATTTTCAGTGGATTCTCACTTCTGAGGCTCCGGTGGACCAGCATCGTATCCGGCCAGCCCCTGACTCTGCCTGAGCTGTTGGGTGTGGGAGGAGCCGGTGCGGGAATTGCCCTCCTGTGCTGGTGGCTCGTGGCCATGATCTGCGCACTCGTTTCGCCTGTGGCCCAGCGCCTTGGTGCAGTCCGGGTCGCTGCATTCACCGGAGCCTGCTCACCTGCTTTCATGCGCAGGGCAGTCATTGCCGTGGTGGGACTGAACCTCATCGCCGCACCGCTGGCCAGTGCCGCCCCATCTGGAGGAACCGATCCTCGTTGGCAACCGGGCACAGTCGCAACGGCGCCTGCGACACCACAGGGCGTTGACCCACGTTCTACTGCACCATCGGTGGCCAGCCAACCCAGCACGTCCGCAGCTAGCGATAACATTCTTCCGCCGGCAACTTCGGCCCCCATTGAGCCTGCGTGGATACCTCGTACCGCCGTGACGGATCCCGACTTGCTGGTACGCCCACCCGCACGGACCACAGCGGCGGAGGCCGGCGGCGAGCAGGGAGCCGCCGTGGAGGTTCCGTCGACAGATCCGCAAGAAGGCAACACCGAGACAGATGTCGTCGTGAAAAGTGGTGACAGCCTGTGGAGCATCGTGGCAGCGACGCTTGGTCCATTCTCCAATGACGTTGACGTGGCACTCGCGTGGCCACGTTGGTACAACACCAACCGTGAAGCCATCGGTGCCGACCCGAATTTCATCTTGCCCGGGCAGGTGCTGCACCCGCCACCGGGCCAGTGAGTCCGGGTCAGTAGGCCAGGGTCAGTCAGCCCGGGTCAGTCAGCAAATAGCTTGGAACCATGTCAAAAGCAGGACGTCAGCCGTCCCTACAGTAGGTAAGCGCAGTGCAAAGGAGCACACAGTGAGTACAGCAGCCATCTCTAAAGAATCCCGCCCACAGCTTTTGGTGGTCCGGCCCGTTCCGACGCCTATCGAGGGCCAGGAGGACTCCGGCCTCACCGGCGGAACTGTGGTGAAACTACCCACTAGGGAGGAACGATCGAAGCAGCGGAGCGCAGCGGGGGCCAGTATCAGCGTCAGTGCCAACGCCAGCATAAGGACACTGAGCCCGGAGGCCGCCGAGCGTGCCGTCGTCGGGGCGATGTCGTCCAAGATCGCCCAGGCCGCCTTGGAAGTTCTCAGCGGCGTTCGGTCAGTTCAGCAGCTCTCCCGTTGGCTCGACACCATGTGCATGAGCGCCCTAACCACCCGGGCACGCCTGCATGCTGATGCGTGCAGGGCCGAGGCGAGGCGTCACAGCCATGAACCCGGCGGCGGGAATGTCAGGACCCTGCACCACCAGCCAGTGGTGCACTCGGTCCATTGCAGCGCTGTCGCGCCGGGGATCTTTGAGTCCTCTGTTGTCATTGCCGACAAGACCCGTTTTCGTGCCATCGCGTTGCGCTTCGAGCTGACCAAGGGCCTCTGGAAGGTCACAGCACTGCAGATCGGGTAGCCGAGGGGTAAGCAAGAGGGTCAGTCAAGAGCTCGAAAACAAAAAGCCGTCGTTGGGAAACGATGCCCTGGTGTGGCACCACTTCCGCAACGACGGCTTTCAGCGATTCAGACTTTCGGTGATTCAGGATTTCGGCGACAAGCTGTCACCGAAACTCTGAAACCTAACGCTTTTTCTTCTTCTTGCTGCCCTTGTTAGCCGGCCGCTTGGCTGACGGCGGCAAGCCATCACTGCCGCGGCGCTCAACGTGCGTTTCGGCCTGTCCCTGTGCATCGGGGGCCGTGAACTGCAGCTGTGCGGGCTTGGCCGGAGCCTCCAGCCCAGGAGCCGTGATGCGCGGAGCATGATCGTGTCCGGCGTGCGCATCGGCATCGGCGGAGCCAGCGTCAGTGGAGCCGGCTACCCGGTCCATCAGCGCCGAAGGAGCATCAGCAACGACACCAACGGCGGTCTCCGGCGCATTTTCCACCTGGACTTCAAGGTTGAACAGGAAGCCAACGCTCTCTTCGCGGATGCCGGCCATCATGGACTGGAACATCTCGTAGCCTTCACGCTGATATTCCACGAGGGGATCGCGCTGGGCCATGGCCCGCAAGCCAATGCCTTCCTTGAGGTAATCCATTTCGTACAGGTGTTCCTGCCACTTGCGGCCCACCACGGAAAGGACAACCCGGCGTTCAAGTTCCCGCATGGTTGCGGACCCCAGTGCTGCTTCACGCTCCTGGTAGGCAACCTTGGCATCGGAGAGCAGTTCGGTCTTGAGCATCTCAGCCGTGATACGGCCTTCGCCGCCAACTTCCTCGGCGATCTCGTCAACAGAAACGGTTACCGGGTAGATGGTGCGCAGGTTGTTCCAGAGACTCGGGAAATCCCAATCGCCGATGTTCCCGTTGCTGAGCGTTGCATCGATAATCTCATTGACGGTGTCCTCGAGGAAGTGCTGAACCTTCTCGTGAAGATCGTCCCCTTCGAGGATGTGGCGACGGTCGCTGTAGATGGCTTCGCGCTGACGGTTCAGGACGTCGTCGTACTTCAAAACGTTCTTACGTTGTTCAGCGTTGCGACCCTCGACCTGGCCCTGCGCCGAGGCGATCGCCTTTGAAACAAGCTTTGATTCCAATGCAACGTCGTCCGGCATGGATGAACGCGACATCAGGCGTTCGGCAGCACCGGAGTTGAACAAACGCATCAGATCATCTGTCAAGGACAGGTAGAAACGGGATTCGCCCGGGTCACCCTGGCGACCGGAGCGGCCACGGAGCTGGTTGTCGATGCGGCGAGATTCGTGACGCTCGGTACCCAAAACATACAGGCCACCGGCTTCCAGCACTGCCACATGCTCATCCTTGACGGCTAGCTTGGCTTCCTCGAAGGCCTCATGCCATGCGGCCTCGTACTCCTCAGGCGTATCTTCCGGATCCAGCCCACGCGCGGCCAAAACAGCAACAGCGTTGAACTCGGCATTACCACCAAGCATGATGTCAGTTCCGCGACCGGCCATATTGGTGGCAACGGTTACGGCCCCGCGACGGCCTGCCTGCGCCACGATAGCGGCTTCGCGAGCGTGGTTCTTAGCGTTCAAGACCTCGTGCTTCACGCCTGCCTCAGCCAGCTTCTTGGAGAGGTACTCGCTCTTCTCGACGCTGGTGGTACCCACCAGAACCGGCTGGCCGGTCTCGTGGCGTTCGGCAATGTCGGCAACCACGGCATCAAACTTGACCACCTCGTTCTTGTAAACAAGATCGGACTGGTCAACACGAAGCATCGGCTTGTTCGTGGGGATGGGAACAACGCCGAGCGAGTACGTGCCCATGAATTCGCTGGCTTCGGTCTCGGCAGTACCGGTCATGCCGGCAAGCTTGCCGTACAGGCGGAAGTAGTTCTGCAAGGTCACTGTGGCCAAGGTCTGGTTCTCAGCCTTGATCTCCACACCTTCCTTCGCCTCAATGGCCTGGTGCATGCCTTCGTTGTAACGGCGGCCGGCAAGAATACGCCCGGTGTGCTCGTCGACAATGAGAACTTCGCCGTCCATGATGACGTAGTCCTTATCGCGCTTGAACAGTTCCTTGGCCTTGATGGCGTTGTTCAGGAATCCGATCAGCGGGGTGTTGGCGGACTCGTAGAGGTTGGAAATGCCGAGGTAGTCCTCAACCTTTTCAATGCCCTCTTCCAAGACACCAACGGTGCGCTTCTTCTCGTCAACCTCGTAGTCATCTTCGTTGTTTAGGCGGAGCACCACCTTGGCGAACTCGCCGTACCAGCGGTTGGCGTCACCGGACGCCGGACCAGAAATGATCAACGGTGTACGGGCTTCATCGATGAGGATCGAGTCAACTTCATCGACGATCGCAAAGTTGTGGCCGCGCTGGACCAGCTCATCCTTGCTCCACGCCATGTTGTCGCGCAGGTAATCAAAGCCAAATTCATTGTTCGTGCCGTAGGTGATGTCGGCTGCGTACTGGGCGCGGCGGACCGCAGGGTCCTGATTGGAGACGATGCAACCGCTGCTCTGGCCCAGGAACCGGAAAACGCGTCCCATCAGGTCCGACTGGTACTGCGCCAGGTAGTCGTTCACGGTAACCACGTGAACACCCTTACCGGTCAACGAGTTCAGGTAAGCCGGAGCCGTGGCCACTAGGGTTTTACCTTCACCGGTTTTCATTTCCGCAATGTTGCCAAGGTGCAGGGCCGCTCCACCCATGAGCTGGACGCGGAAGTGGCGCAGTCCCAAGGTACGGGAGGACGCTTCACGAACGGCGGCAAATGCCTCCGGGAGAAGTTCATCCAAGGTCTCGCCATCTTTGTGGCGCGCCTTGAGCTTGTCCGTTTCTTCACGCAGTTCAGCATCGGTGAAGGTCTGAAAAGAGTCCTCCAGCGAATCGATGGCGTCCGCAAGGACGTTGAGTCGTTTTAGCGTCTTGCGATCGCCTGTGCGAAGGACCCGCTCAAGAAGTGATGGCACGAAATTGCTCCCAATCTATTGCTGCCTAAAAGTGGCGTGTTCAGTCTACGGGAGAAGACAGAGAGCTTCCCGCCAGTTTCTGCGTGTTTCCTGTGGACGCGTGCCTTCGGAACCGGTGCACCTCACCCCAGCGCAACCGTCAGTGCTGGTGCCAAATCGCCGTTGGCTTGTACGACGACGTCACCAAGTCCCAGCCATTGCGCCATCAGCGCCAGTTCCCCGGCCAGTTCGACGGCGGTGTTCAAGGGGGCGTCCGGCTCACCGAATGCTCCCCGAACCACGAGCTTACCGGCCTGTCGATCGGCTTTCAGGTCCACCCGCGCCACGATGTTCTCGCCCAGCAGAAAGGGAAGCACGTAATATCCGTATTTCCGCTTCTCCGCAGGTGTGTAGATCTCCAGGCGGTAATGGAAACCGAAGAGTTGCTCGAGGCGTCGGCGCTCAAAAACGAGCGAATCAAAAGGACTGAGCAAGGCGCGTGTTTGGGCGTGTCGCGGCACAGTTGCCTTAGTGTGGACAAACGCCTCGGCATTCCACCCAGTCACTGTTACGGGTTTCAGCACGCCCTTGTTCACCAGCGCGGCTACTGCCGCCGAGCCTTCGCGGACAGGGAGTCGAAAGTAATCAGCAAAGCAGCGCACAGTGCCAATGCCATGGGCCAGCGCCGATGCTTCCATGAGCCGTTCCATGGCTTCTTGCTTATTCGGGTTGTCATCAACATCGACCCGGCCCCCCGCAGGCAGGACCTTTCCCACCAATGAATATTTACGTTCAAATTGGTCGTTGCGGGAGGCCGCACCGACGACTCCTTTTTCAAAGAGTCCCTCGAGAGTGCGTTTGACGGCGCTCCAATTCCAGCCCCAGCCGTCCTTGTTGTTGTGCTCCACGTGGCCGATGCGCGCCTTGACCTCGCGGGCCGTCAATGGCCGGCTCCCAGCCAGCAATTCCAGAATCTGCGCTTCGAGATCCTCGCGCAACGTGGGATCGAGCCGCGCCGAGCCAACCCAGGCCCGGCTTTGCCAGACCCTCAGATCGTGAAAATGGACGGGTCGGATGAAACTGGCCTCGTGAGCCCAGTACTCCATCATTTTTCGCGGCGCGGTGCCCGCCATTGTTGAGAGGATGTTGCGGTCATAGTTTCCTAGGCGCGAGAAAAACGGCAGGAAGTGGCTGCGGGAAATTATGTTGACCGAGTCGATCTGGACCAATTGCAACTGCGCGAAAGTCCGGCCCACGGACCGTGCTGTGACGGGTTCCGTGGGCCGGACTTTTGCCAGCCCTTGGGAATTAAGTGCCATGCGGCGGGCCTGTTGCAGGCTCAGCCGTGCAGTCATTGCGTAATTCCCTTAACTGGTTGGTTGTGGCTATATTTTTCGCCAAGCGCCTCAGACGCGGGCTGGTTCGTCCGCTGAACGGTAGGCGGAGATTTCCTCGGTGACATCTGCATTCTCATTGAGCGAGATGACACCATAGGTCCAGCCCTTGCGACGGTAGACCACTGAGGGGATGCCGGTGGCCGCGTCGATGAACAGGTAGAAATCGTGTCCTACCATCTCCATGTTGTCCACAGCGTCATCCAGGGACAATGCGGTGGCGGGGAAGACCTTCCGGCGGATCAACACTGGTGAGTCGCCGGCCGGGATGTCGTTCTCGATGTCGTAGGGCGACTTCTCCTCGACGGCAGCTTCCGGGGTGCTCTGTGCGTAGATCGGCTCGGTGCTGCTCACCGTCGCCAGTGAACCCGTGGCTTCGTTGACGGCAACGGGGGCGTGGCGGCCGTGGTGGACCTTCTTCTTGTCCTTTGCCCTCCGAAGCCGCTCGAGCAGCTTCCCGTAGGCCAGATCAAACGCTGCGAACTTATCCGCTGCGGCAGCCTCGGCGCGGATCACCGGACCCCGGCCCACAACCGTCAGCTCAACCGTAAGTGGTGTGTCTGCCGTGCGGGCCTTGCTCTCCTTGGAAACCTTCACATCAACACGCTGAACCTTGTTGGCCAGCTGTTCGATCTTCGTGAGCTTTTCGCCAGCGTATTCGCGGAATCGGTCCGAAACGCTCAAGTTGCGACCCGTGATCATGAACTCCATGGTGCCCTCCAAATATCTTCGGTGACACGGCGGCCGGCTAGCAATTGGTGCAGGAATCCTGACCGCCGACGGGTGGTTTCCTCTTGGAAGAGGTACCCGTTCACTCACGTTAGTTCACTGCATCCGTTTATTCATCTATTGCGGCAAATATTTTTTTGCGCGTCCTCATCAAGGCGCCTTTTCGTGCCCTCCATCGGGTGCCCGAGTGGCGGCCAGGACCGTGGCGCCACACACGGTAAACCCCGCTCTTTCCAAGGTTTTGGCGGCTTCGCGGAGGGTGGATCCGGTGGTGAGCACATCGTCAACGAGCACTACGGCAGGACCAGCGAAGTTCACTGACGGCCAAATGCCCCGGCGTCCATTGCGCCTGATTCTCATTGTGTTACGAACGTTTCTGCGCCGAGCTTCACGCCCCAAACCCTTCTGGTGGTGCCCCCGCCACGGCAGCCTGGCCCTGATCCCCAAAATCGGCGCAATCACCATCCGCGGCGGCACTCTGCCTTCACCTTCCAGCGCACGCAGAACAAGGGCCACGGGGTCATAACCGCGGCGGCGCCAGCCGCTGCCAGTGCTCGGGACGGGGACCAGCCACAGGGGTTCGTTGGGTGGAATCGGCACCAACTCCGTCGCGGCGCCAAGTGCCCGGGCCAGACAACGCCCAAGGGGGCCTTTGAGTTCGGTGCGGCCATGGTTCTTATAGGCCAGGATGGTGGCCGCCAGAGCATCTCGATAGTCCCCGGCCGCAACCACGGGAAGATGTGTCTCCCCCAGCACGCCAACCAAGGCGTCTGCCGCGCCCTCTGCCCTGAACGGCTTCTTCGTTTGCCGGCGCAACAGGGATGAACATGCCGGGCAGATGGCGTGGTCTTCACAGCCGCACACCACACACTCCGCAGGCAAGACGAGGTTCAGGAAGTCTTTCCAAGCACCTTCGCACCACAACCAGGCCCGCAACCAGCGGGCCCGAGGCCGGCCCAGATGTCCCCGCCGCGGCGGAGAAACTTGCTGCGGGGAAAGGAGCAGCGGGGAAAACAGCAGCGGGGAAACGTGAAACGGTCCGGTGCCTCCTGATGTATCCATGGAGCCAGCATGGACTTGCCGTGTCAGGCTTACTAGGGCAATAGAGTCAAGTGTGGACGCAGGACAGGCCTAGCAGGGCTGTGGGGGAATTAGCCGGCGAAGGACGCTTGCCGCAGGTCCTTGGCAACCACTTCCCACGTATTGGAGGCGTTCGAATAGTACTGGGTTGCCGTCTGTGCATGGACATTGCGCACACCGGTGCTTGCGCTGATCCACTCGATCCCAGTCAGTTCCTCTAGAGCCACTGGTTCCAGCGCCAAATCGAGGACTTCGATACTCACGGCTGCGGTGGCCGAGGTGGCAGTAACAGCCACACTTGACTCACCAACCCAGAGCCCAAGAACCGGGGAGCCGGAATGGCTCAAGCTAAGCGGCGATGTCAGCTCCTTGGGTATCTCGCCAGATTTGAATATCCCGGTAACGCTGACAACACTCACGCCCTTGGCATTGGACACCACCAGCGCCCGCGTGCCATCGCGGGAAATCCTCAGGGATGTCACCTCCTGCCCAACCAGCCAGGGAACGGTCATCACCACAGCCTTACCCAAGGCACCGCCGTCGTCCGGGTTGACGGCGATCACCGTGCCGGAGCCGTCTCCGGCGGCAGACCACAGCCACCCATTCGGGGCAAAGGACGGCGGCGTCAGGGCGACCGCCGAAATTGCCAGGACCGGCTCTTGTCCCGGGCTAACAGCATAGATCTGGTTGCCAACGCCGGAGCGGAATGCAAAACTCTTGCCGGAATAGGACATCGCTGGTGCCGAGGGAAGCAGGTCTGCAACCGAGGTCATGCCGGCAATGGTCGAGATCTTCGTGCCGTCAAAGGTGACCAGCTCATTTTTGGCCAGGGCCACCTGCGTGGGAGGTACCGGGTTATCAATGGTTATGGGGTTGATGGCGTCACCGGCGCCTCCCATATCGACTTCCCTGTCGTCGGCCAGAAACTGCACCCCCGTGACCGTGTTGAGGCTCTTTTGCAACGTCACGAGCAATTGCGCCTGCATTTGCTGCCGTTGTTTAACGCTGGTCTCCAGCAAAGGTTGGGCCGTCAAGCCAACCTCCGCCACGCCACTTTCATTGACGGGAACTGAGTCACGCTCCAGCGCGATGCCGTTGGGGAAAGCGCTGACAACTGCACCTTGCAAATACGGTGCCGGTCCGGCCAACATTGCCTGCACAATTGCCGTTGCCGTACGTGATGAGCGGCCAGCCAGCCAGCGCACATCCGGCACACCATAGGTAAATGTTGGATCGTAGAAGTAGAGCGAAAATGGACTGAAAAGCGTCTGGAACGTCGCTTCGGTGAGCACCACGCCGTCGGGCGTTTCAGAAATGCGCCACTCGCCATCCACCTGCACCATTTTCATGGTCAGGCTTTCGGTGCCGGAACCCTTTGCCGGTGTCAGTACGCCCGTGGCATCCACGCTGGAAACAACATTGAATTTGAGCTCAAAAGTGTCCTTTTCGGTTCCTGGCGCCACCGAAAACGTGTCCTTGTAGACCAGGGTGCGTTTGTCAGGTGCCCACGATTGTGCCCGTCCCGGCGTCAGGTACTGCCGGGCAAACTGAAAATCGTCACTGAGTCCGGTGCCGGAGTCAATGAATCCGCGAATAATACTCTCCGGCGATGCACCCGGAACCGGCGCGAATTGTTGAAAACCGACATTGACCTCGTTGTTGCGCGGTGTCAACGGATCGCTCTTGCCCACGGAGCCATGCGTTGGGATCACGGCACAGCCCGTGATGGCCAGAAGAACGACGGCGGCCATCGCCAGAGCCAGGGCAAGCCAGTTCCGCCGTGCACCCTTGTGACGACTGGGGCGACTGGGGGATTGCCTTGTCGTTACGGAACTGCTCACCACTCCACCTTCTCCGGGCGGGTGCCCTCCACGTGATTCCCTGAAGCCTTGTTCTCTGAAGCCTTGTTCTCGGCCACCTTTTTCCCAGGTACACCGCTTGACTCAACCGTGGCGGAGCCCTTCAGCCCGCCCAGAGCGCCCACCACCCCGATGGAGCCGGTGTTGGTCAGAATTGGTCCACTGGATAGCGAGGCGGAGCTGCCGGCGTGTCCGCCATCGGGCGGGAGCGGAACCGGGGAATGATCCAGGACGATTCCCCTGCGCCGGGGCAGGGTCAATCGGAAGCAGGAGCCCTCGCCGGGACTGCCCCAGGCCTCAAGCCATCCGTCATGGAGCTTGGCGTCTTCCATGGCGATCGACAGGCCCAAGCCGCTGCCGCCAGTGGTCCGGGCGCGTGCCGTATCGGCACGCCAAAAACGGAAGAAGACGTGTTCCAACGAAGAAGGCGACATGCCAACGCCATAGTCGCGGACGGCAACTGCTACCGCACTGTCATCAGCCGAGACAAAGATTTTCACCGGCCGGCCTTCACTATGTTCAAGGGCATTGAGGACAAGGTTGCGCAGGATCCGGTCCACGCGCCGGGCGTCCATCTCAACCACGCACTTGTGGTTGCGAAGTCGGGTCACCACCGACAGCTCGGAGGAGTTGGCCTCCGCGACCGGCAGGGCGCCGTCGATCACCGAATGAATCACGGAGAAAATGTCCAGCGATTCCGCGTCCAAGTCGGCCACACCGGCGTCGAACCGCGAGATTTCCAGCAGATCCGCCAAGAGCAGCTCGAACCGTTCAACCTGGTGAAAGAGCAGCTCGGAGGAGCGCTTGTTTATGGGGTCAAAGTCTTCACGGGCATCGAAAAGGACCTCCGCTGCCATCCGCACCGTTGTCAACGGGGTACGCAATTCATGGGAGACATCCGAGACAAAACGTTGCTGCATCTCGGACAGCGTTGCCAACGCCGTAATTTGGTCCTGCAACGAGGTGGCCATCTTGTTGAAGGAGGTGGCAAGCCTTGCCATCTCGTCCTCACCACTGACAACCATGCGCTCCTCAAGCTCGCCGGCGGCCAGTTTCTCCGACACAGCCGCCGCCTGACTGACGGGGTTCACCACCGTGCGGGTCACGTACCAAATGATGACGCCGATCAGTATCAGCAAGATGCCACCGACCAGCCATAGCACCGACTGAATATAGTTCAGCGTTACCTGAGCACCATTGAGGTCATAGATCATGTAGAGCTCATAGTTGGTGTTCAGCAACTCAACTTGGCTGCCGACAACAACGGCCGGATGAACACCTTCGCTACCGGTTGGCAAGGCGATCGACTGCCAGAACTGGCCGTCTGCATCGCCTTGTACGGCCTTGCGTAATTCATCGGGAATGATGGTGGAGGTGACACCGCCGGAATCGGATGAACTCACGGCAAGCCTGCTGTTTTGGCCCGGGATGATGAGCATCAGATATTTGCGGTTGTCGTCCGCACCGCCAACTTCAAGCAGCTTCAAGGTGTCACGCACGTAGGTTGAAACACGTGGTTGGTCACTCACGCTCGCATTGGAAAAACTCTCCTGCACCTGGGTAGCGCCACGTGCGGATTCATGCTGAGCCTGAATGAGCCGTTCCTTGAACAAGCCGTTGGAGATCTGGCCAGCCAAATATCCACCAACGCCCACCACGGCCACCGAGGCAATCAGGAGCGTGGTGACAACGGTGCGAAATTGCAGTGAGGTGCGCCAGCGTTTGGACCAGCCCCTGCGGAACTTTCCAGCCAAACGAACCACGGCACGGCCAGCCGTTGCCAGCCCGTGGCCTGCCTTGACGACGGCCCGTTCTGCCAAGCTGCGGACAGCAGTGTGCTCGGCGTGTGGGCCATCCACGGCAGCATCCGGCCGAGCGTCAGCCGGAGTTTCGGCATCAGCCGAAGTTCCAGCGTCAGGTCCACTGACGCCGTCGTCCGTGGTGTGCGAGTTCTCGCTCATGGCATCTTCACCGCCGCGGGCCGACGCTATGATCCAGCCTTGTAGCCGACGCCGCGGACGGTGAGGACAACTTCGGGGGCCTCGGGATCGCGTTCAATCTTGGAGCGCAGACGCTGCACATGGACGTTGACCAGGCGGGTGTCTGCAGCGTGGCGGTAACCCCACACCTGTTCAAGGAGCAGCTCGCGGGAAAATACCTGCCACGGCTTGCGGGCCAGCGCCACCAGGAGGTCAAACTCGAGGGGCGTCAGCGAAATCTTCTCACCCGCACGGCGAATGGAGTGGCCGGCTACATCGATGGTGATCTCACCGATGACAAGAGTCTCCGGCGGTTTGACGTCGCCCGGACGCAACCGGGCCCGGACACGTGCCACAAGCTCGGCAGGCTTAAAGGGCTTGGCAACGTAATCGTCGGCCCCCGATTCCAGCCCGCGGACAACGTCAGAGGTATCCGACTTGGCCGTCAACATCACGATGGGCACGTCCGACTCGGCCCGGATCAATCGGCAAATCTCAATGCCATCCATTCCGGGCAGCATGAGGTCAAGCAGGACAAGGTCCGGCTTATTGGCCTGAAATACCTCGAATGCCTTGGCTCCGTCTCCACAAAATACGGGGTCAAACCCGTCATTGCGAAGCACGATGCCGATCATCTCGGCCAGTGCCTCGTCATCGTCAACAACTAAAATGCGTGCCTTCATGGTTCTATATTTGCCTATTAGCTGCCTAATGTCCCTATCGACGCTCCATGGGAACTGACCCTTGTGTGGTTTTTCCTTGTTTTTCCTTGTTTTCCGGGCAATACGGGCTCAATTGTTTCCGCAATGCCCGGGCCTGCATCGGGAAAAACCGGTTCTTCCCGATAGTGTTTGACGTAAGGACGTAGCTTGGCAACGGGTCCGAGGCAGGAAGTAAAAACCCTTGACCTCGGGACCACCCGATGTTCGCACCGCGGATGTCATATCGGGGGACTATTTCAGGGGAGCAAGATGACGCAGGTACCGCAGCAACCACCGGTGGAGCCAGAGGGCGAGGACGCCAAGGTTCAACCGCCTGCGCCGCCGTATGGCCAGCCGCAACAGCCACCGTATGTTGAGCCGCAGCAGCCACAGCAATCTCCGTATGGCCAGCCGCAGTGGGGACAGTACGCCCAGCCCGGACAGCAGTACGGACAGCCCGGCTACCCCGGACAGCCTGGCCAGCAGTATGGACAGCCAGGTTTGAATAATCCCGGCTTCAATAATTACGTGGCCCCACCCAAGCCAGGCGTCATTCCCTTGCGCCCGCTGGGCTTGGGAGAAATCCTCGACGGCGCTTTTCAGGCGGCGCGGCGCAACGGCAAGGCCATGTTTGGGTCGGCGCTGATCTTCCAATTGGCCACCACGGCCATCACGTTGTTGGTCATGTATCTGGCCTTTGGCCAGGCCTTCGGGGACCTCCTCACCATGGACCCCAACGTCACCCCGGATTCGGCGGCCCTCGAATCCATGAGCGGCAGTTTGGTGTCATTCTCGGTGTCGTTGCTACTGACCAGCATTCTGGCCGTGGTGATTCAGATGATCCTGCAGGGTGCGCTGGTCATTCCGGTGCTTCGGGCGGTGTTGAATCGGAAGACCAGCTTCACTCAGATGTGGCGGCTGGTGCGGCCGCGCATCGTCAGCCTCCTGCTTTTGGCACTGCTATATGCGGGTGCCGTCTTTGTCACCATGGGCATATACATCCTGATTGTGGTGGCCCTCATTGTGGGCATGGACGCCTTATCAAGCGGCGGAAATGCACTCGGTGCCATCGCCCTTTCGCTGCTGATCAGTTTGCCGTTCGTGGCCGCCTCTGTATGGATTGGCACCAAGATACTGCTGGCACCCGCCGCCATTGTGGTGGAAAACGTTGGCCCCATTGCCAGCATCAAGCGGTCCTGGATTCTGACCCGGAACAACTGGTGGCGGACCTTTGGCATTTCCATCCTTGCCGCCGTCATCGCCGGTGTCATTGGTTCGGTCATCACCACCCCTGTGAGCATGCTGGCCAGCTTCCTCGTGCCCCTGATGTTTGGCACCGAGCCCGATCCCGAGCAAATGACCAACGCCATCTTCATCGCCCAGGGTATCGCCAGCCTGGTTGGTGCACTGGTTGGTGCCGTGACATTGGCCTTCCAGACTGGGGTCATGTCCCTGATCTACGTTGACCTGCGGATGCGCCGCGACGGCTTCGACATTGCACTGCTGAAAGAGTCTGAAACAGGCAAGGACGACGGCGGGATCCCCGGCTCCCCCGTCCCCGCCGGCCAGCAGCCCGGACCCTACGGGCAGTAGGACGCTGTCCATGGCGTCTTCGCTGACTACCCTGGCATCGCTGCCCACCCTTCTCCCCATTGATATCCCGGTGGTACCCGGTGCCGATGAAGCCAGGCAATGGGCTCAGGAGGAGCTTGCCCGGAAGGCGTACCAGGATGCCAAGCCTGGGCTGGCCGAGCAAATTGGTGCGCTCATCAAGAGCGCCTTCAATGAGCTCTTCAACAATGTCAGCGGTCCCAACGGCTCTGTTGCTCTGGCCATCGGCGTTGGTGTCGTGTTGCTGGCCATCGTGGCGATAATCTTCATTATCCGGCCCCGCCTCAACCGCAAGATCGCCAGTACCGAGGAGGTCTTTGCCGGTGCACGCCTGCTTTCAGCCGAACAACACCGGGCCCTGGCCCGTACTGCGGCCTCGGCAGGAGATTTTCATACCGCGGTCACCGAGCAGTTTCGGGCCATGATCCGGTCCGCCGAGGAACGCGATGTGAGCCTCCCGGCCGTTGGCCGGACAGCCGTGGAGATCGCAGTGCAACTCGAGCGCGCATTCCCTGCCCACGGCGAGGCGCTGCACCACAGCGCCGAAGTCTTCAATGCCGTCCGCTATGGAAAGGTCACTCCCACCGCGGCCATGTACAACGAACTCACGGCCACCGATCAGGCTGTCTCGGCCACCAAGCCCGTCTATGCCGATGATGGCTTGGCGGTGCAGCCATGAGTACCGCCGCACCATCTGCACCGTCATCGCCGGCGCCGCCGGAAACCAAAACCTTTCGCTCAGAGCCCGCCAGTACCGCACAGCGGGTCGGCGGCGTGTGGCGAAAAGGCAGATTCTGGGTCATTTGCACCGCCATCTTCGTGGTCCTCTCGATTATCGGGTTCGTCCTCGCCAATGCCGGAAACCAGTCCACCGGCACGCTCGCGATCAACAATCCGGCTCCCGCTGGGGCTCAGGGTGCCGCCGAGGTCCTACGCAAACAAGGAATCAATGTCACTGCCACTGATTCCTTGGCCAGTACCACACAGGCGATCTCCGAGAATGGGTCCGGTGCCAGTACGGTGCTGTTTTACGATCCCCAAAACCTCCTGTCGACCGATCAGGCCGCCGCATTGTCCAGAGCCGTCCAGGACGCCGGCGGCAGGCTGGTTGCCGTCTCCCCCGCGCCCCTGACTGCGGCACAGTTCAGCCCGGATCTGGCCAGCGCTGGAACTGTCAGGGGAACCGCATCTGTCTCCGCTGGGTGCAGCGATCCTGATGCCATTGCGGCCGGAACGCTCGACGGCGGATCCCCCGCCTTGGGTGTCCTGGCACCCGTCAGCCTTCCTATCAATCTGTACAAGGGTGCGGAGACCTGTTTCGCCCCGGCCGCGAGCACGGCCGGTCATCTTGCCTTCAACACAACGGGCGACATTGTCGCCTTGGGCAATCCCGGCATCATGATCAATCAAGACCTGGCGAACCGGGGCAACGCAGCCCTGGTCTTCAGGCTACTTGGCAGCAAGCCCCATCTGCTCTGGTACACCGTCTCGTTGAAGGACATTCCGGTGGCCGAGCAGGCACCGTCACTAGCCGAGTTGACGCCCAAGTGGATTTTTCCGGCGTCGTCATGGCTGTTGTTGGTGGCCGTGCTGGGCATGCTGTGGAAGGGTCGGCGGAATGGGCCGTTGGTGGCCGAGCCGCTGCCGGTCATCGTTAAGGCGTCGGAAACCTTGACGGGCCGGGCAAGGTTGTATCAGGATGCGCGGGCCGTTGGCACGGCATCACGCACCTTGCGGCACGCCACCTTGACCCGCTTGGCACGCGCCCTACGGCTGGGCGCCGCCGCCGATCCGGCCGCCGTCGTCGAGGCTGCGGCCACCGCGACGGGGCGCCCCCACCAGCAGGTGTATGCCCTGCTGCTCGGCGAAGCGCCGCACACCGAACGAGAAATGTTGTCCATGGCCGTTGAACTCACGGCACTAGAGGAAGAAGTGGCACAGCGATGAGCCTGCCCCACCCAGAATTGACGAATTCAGCCCCGATGCCTCCGGCGACGGCCCCGATCACCCACCCAAACGCTCCTGCAGTTGCGGGGCAATATCAGCAAACGCTCCCGCACCAGCAGGGGGCCAGCCCATCGGCACAGGCCCTGTTCGCGGTGCGCAGCGAGGTTGCCAAGGCTGTTGTGGGACAGGATGCCACAGTAACCGGCCTGCTTATTGCTCTGCTGGCCGGTGGCCATGTTCTTTTGGAAGGCGTCCCCGGCGTCGCAAAAACACTGTTGGTTCGGGCACTGTCAACTGCTTTGAGCCTTGACACCAAGCGCGTGCAGTTCACCCCGGATCTGATGCCCGGCGATGTTACGGGTTCCTTGATTTATGACGCCAGCACCTCCGCTTTCACCTTCCGCGAGGGACCCGTCTTTACCAATATTCTTTTGGCTGATGAGATCAACCGGACCCCTCCCAAAACTCAGGCGTCGCTGCTGGAAGCCATGGAGGAGCACCAGGTTTCCGTGGACGGGATCTCACGGCGCCTGCCGCAACCCTTCATGGTGGCGGCAACCCAAAACCCCGTGGAGTACGAGGGCACCTACCCGCTGCCCGAGGCCCAGTTGGACCGTTTCCTCCTGAAGCTCACCATGGATCTGCCGGGGCGCGATGAAGAAATTGAGGTGGTCCGCCGGCACAGTCTTGGCTTTGATCCGCAAGACCTGCACGCGGCAGGAGTTCGTCCCGTGGCAGGTGCGGCCGAGCTCACTGCGGCCCGAGCAGAAGTAGCGCAGGTTGCGGTGGCCGGTGAGATTCTGGCCTATGTGGTTGACCTGGTCCGCGCAACCCGCACGGCGCCGTCGTTCCAGCTGGGGGTCTCCCCTCGCGGCGCAACGGCAATCCTGAAGTCCGCCCGCGCCTATGCCTGGTTATCCGGGCGGACCTTCGTCACCCCCGATGACATCAAGGCCCTGGCATTGCCGACGCTCAGGCACAGGGTTGCGCTTCGCCCCGAAGCCGAGATGGACGGCGTTGCCGTGGACGGCATTCTGCTATCCATCCTGGCTACCGTGCCGGTCCCCCGCTGAGCCACCGATTTCTGACGACGGACACAAATAACTATGGCAATTTCGGGCAGGTTCTTTTATCTGGCACTCGCGGCGCTGGTGCCTATTATCGCCCTGCCCGGAGCGCTGACGTGGGTGTTGGCCCTCTCCGTACTGGCGCTCGTAGTGGTGTTTGACCTGATCCTGGCCGCGTCACCCCGCAAGGTTGCGCTGCGCCGAACACTCCCAACCGGGGTCCGGCTGGGTGAAGCCAGTTCTGCGGTGCTGCATCTCGCTAATGAATCCCGGCGGCCCATGCGCGCACACGTCAAGGATGGCTGGCAGCCCTCGGCCGGAGCGGTCAATGCTTTGCAGCGGGTGATCATCCGCTCAGGCGAACGGGCGGCGTTGACGATTGATCTGACCCCATCGCGACGTGGTGACCTGCTGACACACCATGTTTCCATCAGATCATTTGGCCCGCTGGGCATGGCTGCCCGGCAAAGCACCGTCAAAGCTCCCGGCACGCTGAGGGTCCTGCCGCCCTTCCATTCCAAGAGACATTTGCCGTCCAAATTGCGTAAATTACGTGAACTTGACGGCAAGGCAGCCGTTCAGATCCGCGGAGCTGGAACGGAATTTGATTCCCTGCGCGATTATGTTCGTGGCGACGATGTCCGTTCCATCGACTGGCGTGCAACCGCACGACGGCGCGACGTTGTGGTGCGTACGTGGCGGCCGGAACGGGATCGCCGCGTTGTCATCGTTCTGGATTCCTCGCGGACGTCGGCCGCCCGGATTGACGATGAAACAGCGTTGGACACCGGGATCGAGGCGTCCTTGCTGCTGGCCGTTCTGGCCGAACGTGGCGGAGACCGGGTCAGCCTCATCGCCTATGACCGCCGGGTCCGGGCCAAGGTATCTTCCACCGGCAAGGGCAATATGCTCAACGCCATGGTGCAGGCCCTCGCGCCGCTGGAACCAGAGCTGATCGAATTGAACACCCAAGCGGTGGCCGGCGCCGTCCGCTCCGTCACCGCCCATCGCGCCTTGGTGGTCCTGGTGACCTCATTGGATGCCGGTGCGGCCGAAGAAGGCCTGATCCCCCTGGTGACAAGTCTGGCTCAAAAACATGTTGTGGTGGTGGCCGCCGTCCGCGACCCCGCCGTCGACCAAGCCAGGCTGGACCGCAGCTCCACCACCTCCACCTACCGGGCGGCAGCCGCCGAACATGCACTCAATCGCCGGGCCGCCATCACGGCAGTTGTGAAGCAAGCAGGCGTAGAAGTGGTCGATGCTGCGCCGCTGGATCTCCCACCGCAACTTGCTGACATGTACATCCGGCTCAAAGCAGCAGGACGCCTCTAAGACCCACCTCGGTCATGGCCGCAGAAGTCAGCCTGTGAAGGTAGGTGCCTGCAAGCCCAGTATTTTCAGCTCCGAGGCGAGGGCCTTCGAGAGTTCCTTGTGACCGGCGGCAGTGAGGTGAACGCTGTCGGCCATCTTGTTGCTCACACCGTATCGGGTCAGCCAGTCTCCGGCGCTAACGAAGGGGACGCCATTGCGTTGGGCAAATTCGGACAGGAGAGTATCTACCTCGGTACGCCGTCCACCGGCAAGATGACCGCTGGCGAGCGTGCCGATGAACAAGAATTTGGACTCCGGGTAGCTGGCCTTCAATGCACGCAGCAGCCGCTCAGCATTAGTCAGGATCGCCGCATCACTGGAACCCGCCGAGGCATCGTTACCCCCACCTTGGACAACCACGAGTGCTGGGTTGCCGTACGGGAGGATCATTTTTCCGCTCTCCAGTGAGTCCGGATAGTTCCCTGCCCAGGACGTCGTGGCCGTGAAACCGATACCCCCGGCTCCCATGAACCGCACGTTGTAGCCGGATGCCGACAAACCCCGTTCCACCCACGTGTCGGCCGGCTTGACACCGCCGGCTCCGGCGGATTGCGAATCGCCAATCAGCACGGCAGACCGGGCAATCTCCGGGTCAATGACCTCCTGCCTGCCTGACACTGGGTTCATGACCAACGTCCCCGCCGGCAGGTCCCAAATCGTGGTGACTTCATCCTTGGGGTTCTCGGCGTGGGCACGTCCGCCGTCGGGAACAGCATTGCGGTCTGGAATGTTTAGGACGGGTGCGGCTGTTGGAGTTCCTTGCCCGCTGGCATCGGCCTCAGAAACCGCACCAGAGACCGGCATGCCAGCACTCGGGCCAATCCCGACAAGCGCGAGAGAAAGTGCCGCAACCACCACAGTCGCCCCCAATATCCTGCGTCGCACCATGCCCCAGACTCCCTTTTTCTTAGCTACAGAAGGCAATCATAGGCTGCGGTAATTAATCACAGGCGAACTAAAGGTAACGAATCTCGCTCAATCTTTCGGCAACTTCCAGGGCCCGGTTCAGGACAGTGCGGGCCTCGTGGGGAGTCAGCCCGGCGAGCCCTGACTCGGGGGTGATCCGCAACTGGTTCAACAATGATTGGCCAAGTCCCAATCCACGCCAAGGGCGCATGATCTTCTCCTCCAAAACCGAGTACGACGGCGGCATGGCCCCAGCGCTGGCAGGTACCGTTCCGGCCCACACGCCAAGGCCGGATTCGACGGCTCCGGCCAACATTTCCCAGTGCCCCGTATCCAGTTTCTGCAGCGGAAGGGCCACCGCGTCGATGCCCGATTCAAGTGCGGTTTCCAGTGCCTTGCGCCATGAGTTGTTTTCGGCTTTTTGGGCTTCTTCGTCACCGGGTCCGCTGGTCGCTGCGATTGATTCGGCAGGCGCCAAGTTGATGGCCACCTGAGCGAAACCTGCCTCACGAGCCGCCGCGGCCAGGGTGCTCCACGTGTGGCGCAGTTCGGAGACTGGGATGGACCGCAGGGTGCGGTATCCAGAGGCCGTGGGAATGGTGCCGGCCAGCGCCGCGGCCACACCTGGTTCATCTATTTGCAGGGTCAGCGCCGACCCGGGAACTGCTGCCTGGACCTTTTGCGCATGCACGGCCAAGCCTGCTGCCAATGACTGGGCGATGTCGCGGCGGGCTCCGTAATCGCGCAAGGCTCGTTCACCGTAGTGGAGGTGAATGGCAGCGGCAAGGGAGATCGGCCCCATGACCTGGACCTTGAATGCGGAGGGGGTGATGTCACCGGCACCGGCAACGTCGGCGAGAACGTTGATGTCCGTGGACAGCGCCGAAACGGCGCGGCGATGATCGTGTCCAGCCCTGTCGACAAACCGCCAACCATAGGGCTGGACGTCAACGGGGAGCTCAAGGAGTAGCGAGGCACTGCGCCCTACGGCGTCCGATCCGACGCCGCGCGCAGGCAGCTGCGCCAGCGACGGAAGGTGCGGGCTGGTCAACAAGCCGAGGGAAACCTTGGTGGCCTCCACCGGATCCGTGCCGGGCCAGACGCCGAGGGAGGTGACAGTGACCTGCTCGGGAAAAGCGTTGGGTGAGGCATTCACTTGGACTGCGTGCCGCCGTCGTCCGTTTGTGCAACGAAACCTTGCCCATCACGGCTGACCACGGGAATCACACCGGTTGCCGCCACCGCCGAGTGGCTCTCCGAGATGGCCTGGTGGTGGTGGATGACCTCGCTGATGATGAAGTTCAGGAACTTTTCGGCAAAGGCCGGGTCAAGGTTGGCCGATTCGGCCAAGGCCCGGAGGCGATGAATCTGGGCCTTTTCGCGGTTGGGGTCAGCCGCAGGGAGCTGGTGCTCGGCCTTGAGGATGCCCACACGCTGGGTTGCCTTGAACCGTTCGGCGAGCAGGTACACGAGTGTCGCGTCGAAGTTGTCGATGCTGGAACGGATGGACAACAGTTCGGCCATGACGGCTGGATCCACTGCCCCCGAGAGGGAACTGGCGGCCGGATCAAAGTCTTCAACGGACAAGTGCTGCGTGTGGCTCGGTTCGGTCATAGGGACAGTTTAGGCGGTGCACCGGGCGGACAAAACTCCTGTCCACTCCGGGCACCGCCCAAACGCGCCTGCGATCGACTTTCGCCTAGCTCGCCGCAATCAGGGCTTGGTGGGCGGCCCTCCGCTGCGCTTGCTCGGCCGGGTTGGGAACCGGCAGCGAGGCAAGCAGGCGCTTGGTGTAGGCATCCTGCGGATTGCCCATGATCTGGTTCCCGATCCCTTGCTCCACCATCTTGCCCTTGTAGAGCACCCCGACCCACTCGGCCAAAATGTCCACCACGGCCAGATCGTGGCTGATGAACAGGGCAGCAAAGCCAAGCTCGGCCTGGATCTCACGGAAGAGTTCAAGCACCTTGGCCTGAACGGAGACATCAAGTGCCGAGGTGGGCTCATCGGCTATGAGCAACTTGGGCTGCAAGGCTAAGCCTCGGGCAAGGGAGGCTCGCTGGCGTTGTCCACCGGAGAGCTCGTGCGGGAATCGCCTGGCGCACGCACGTGGCAGCTGTACCGATTCCAGCAGATCCTCCACCTTTTTGATGACCGCTGTCTTGGACAAATCCGTGTGGATGAGCAGCGGCTCGGCAACGCACTCACCAATGGTCAGGTGCGGGTTGAAGGAGGCTGCCGGATCCTGGAAAACGAAACCAATGTCCTTCCGGTGCGGACGGAAGGTGCGCTCCTTGTAATTGAGCATCTCGTACCCCAGCACGTTCAAGGAACCACCCGTTGTCCGGTTCAGCCCCGCGATGGCACGGCCAATCGTGGTCTTGCCGGAACCCGACTCACCAACCAGCCCGAACACCTCGCCGGCGCTGATGGTGAAGGACACCCGATCCACAGCCTTGAAAGCGGGGCTGCCCAGCCTACCGGGGTATTCAATCTCAAGATCCGTGGCACGGACAAGAACTTCCTTGTCCTGGAAGGCACGTTCGGTGAACCCCGCCGAGGCGGAATTGCGGCCAAGGTGCGGAACCGCGGCTAGCAGTTTCTTCGTGTAGTCCTCCTTCGGAGATGCAAAGAGCACCTCCGCGGTGGCTTCTTCTACGACGTCGCCTTCGAACATGACAACCACGCGGTCGGCGAGGTCGGCCACAACGCCCATATTGTGCGTAATCAACACAATGGAGGTGCCATAGCGGTCACGCAGGTCTCGCAGAAGTTCCAGGATCTCGGCCTGCACCGTGACGTCAAGGGCAGTGGTTGGTTCGTCAGCCACAATCAAGCCCGGGTTCAGGGCCAGTGCTGCGGCGATGACTACGCGTTGCTTCTGCCCGCCAGAGAACTGATGGGGGTAGTAGTCGACCCGCTTTTCGGGTTCCGGGATGCCCACCTTGGCCAGCGCCTCGATGGCCAGTTTGCGGGCTTCCCGTTTACCCACGCGTTTGCCTTCGGGCCGGTGGGCACGCAGCCCCTCGGCGATCTGCCAACCCACCGTATAGACAGGATTCAACGCGGTGGATGGTTCTTGGAACACCATGGCCACATCACGGCCCCGGATCTGGCGCAGCTGGTGCGGGCTGACTGTAATGACGTCGTTGCCACTGATAACCACGGCACCGCTGCTCTGCGCAGTCTCCGGCAGCAAGCCTAGGATGGCCTTGGCAGTGACGGTCTTGCCGGATCCGGATTCGCCCACAATGGCGACGATCTCACCCGGTGCCACGGTAAAGGAAACATCCTTGACCGCCTTCACATCACCTTGGTCTGTGGCAAAGGTGATCTTCAGATCTGCAATGTCCAGCACGGGCCGCGGAGCAGACTCCCCTGTTGGTGAGGTGCCGAATTTCGTTGTGGAGCGGCTCATGCGTCCACCAACTCCTTCTTGTTCTTGCCGTTGTTCTTGCGAGACTTTTTCTCTGCCCGCTTGCGCCCGCGCAACCGCGGGTCATTGAGGTCGTTCATTGATTCGCCCAGCAATGTCAGGCCAAGCACTGTCATGACGATGGCCAGGCCCGGGAACAGGCCGGTCCACCAAATGCCGGAGGTGGCATCGGACTGCGCGTGGTTGAGGTCGTAGCCCCATTCGGACGCCGTCGACGGTTCAATGCCGAAGCCCAAAAAGCCAAGGCCAGCCAGCGTCAGGATCGCCTCGGAGGCGTTAAGCGTAAAGATCAACGGCAACGTCCGCGTGGCGTTCTTGTAGATGTGCCGGGCCATGATGCGCACACTTGAAGCACCCACCACAATGGCCGATTCAACAAACGGTTCGGCCTTCAGGCGGATGGTCTCTGCCCGGATCACACGGAAGTACTGCGGGATGAACACCACCGTGATGGAGATCGCCGCGGAGAAAATACCAGACCACACACTCGAACGGCCCTGGCTAAGCGCGATCGACATGACCATTGCCAGTAGCAAGGTGGGGAAGGCGTAGATGGCGTCAGCCACCACCACAAGGATCCGGTCCAGCCATCCGCCAATGTAGCCGGAGAGCAAGCCAAGGGCTACACCAAGGAAGATCGAGAGCGCCACCGCCACCACAATCACGAGGAACGCTGTCTGGGTTCCCCAAATGGTGCGGGATAGGACATCGTAACCTCCCGCCGTCGTGCCCCACAGGTGGGCGGACGACGGCGCTGCCTGGGTTTCATCGAAGCGTTCACTTGCGCCGTACGGCGCAAGCAACGGAGCAAGGGCCGCCGTAAGCAGGAACATCAACGTGAGCACGACGCCGGCAACGAGCATGCCGCGTTGGAGTCCCATGCTTTTCTTCAGCTGGGAAATGATCGGCAGCCGGCTAAAGAGCGACTTTTTGGTCTCCATGGCTAGTACCTCACCCTCGGGTCGATCAGGGCGGCGATAACGTCCACGATGAAGTTGGTGAGGGCCACAACGACAGCGAGCAACGCCACGATGCCTTGCACAGCAACGAAGTCACGCGCGGTCAGGTAATGGGCCAGCTGGAAACCCAAGCCCTTCCATTCGAAGGTGGTCTCGGTCAGTACGGCGCCGCCCAGAAGCAGTGCGATCTGCAGACCCATGACGGTGATGATGGGGATCAGCGCAGGTTTGTAGGCATGCTTGGTGAGAAGCCGATATTCGCTGACGCCACGGGAGCGACCGGCTTCAACATAGTCCTTACTCAACGTGCCGATGACGTTGGTACGCACCAGACGAAGGAAGACCCCGGCCGTGAGCAGGCCCAAGGCAACGGCGGGCAGTATTGAGTGTTGGACTACGTCCCAAAAAGCATTCATGTTGCCGCTGCGTAGTGCGTCCAGCCAGTAGATTCCGGTGGGCGCCTCGAGTTGGGTCATGGCGATTTCGGTGGTGATGTATGCGCGTCCGGCCACGGGCAACCAGCCCAGCCAAACGGCGAAAATCAGCTTCATCAACAGCCCAGCAAAGAACACCGGCGTTGCGTAGAAGGTGATGGCCAAGACGCGGGAGATGGCGTCCTGCCACTTGTCGCGCTTGTAGGCGGCCAGCATGCCCAGCGGGATGCCGATGGCCAAGGCTACAACCAGCGAGTTGATGACCAGCTCAAGGGTAGCCGAACCGTAGGTGGACAGCATGTCTGAGATCAACAGGTTGTCTGTGATGGTGCGGCCAAAGTTGCCTGTGGAGATCTGACCCAGATACTCGAGGTATTGGATGAAAATGGGCCGGTCATATCCGGCCTCGTGGACGCGGATGGCCAGCTGGTCGGGCGGAAGTCTGTCCCCCAGCGCCGCAGAAATGGGATCACCGGTGATCCTAATAAGGAAGAACACCATGGTGACGAGGATGAAGATCGTGGGGAAAATCAAAACAAAGCGGATGGCAAGGTACTTGCCCAGGCTTCCGCCGGACTTCTTCTTGCTTTTGGGCACCCGCGCGGCGGGGTCTTCCACCGGCAGGTCAATCAGTGCGGTCATGTGCGCCTATTTCTTCTACTGCAGGGAATCTTGGGTGCTTGTCGGTGCAGTGCGGTTTCGTGCAATGCGGTTTCGTGCAAAAGGCGGGGCATCCTGTGGAAGATGGCCCCGCCTTTGTGCCGTGTGACTATGTCTCTAGGTGTCTGTGTCTCTACCTAATGCCTTGCGGGCATTACTTGGACAGGACGCCCAACCGGAACTTGAATGACGCGTCCAAGGTGTCCTTGGTGCCGCTGACGCTGACGTTGGAAACGGCAACCTGAGCACCCTGCAGCAGCGGCAGTGTGGACAGGTCCTTGGCTTCCGCCGTCTGAATGTCCTCAATCAACTTTGTCCGCTTGGCCGCGTCAGTCGTGGTCACCTGTTCGGTGATCATTTTCTGGACTTCCGGGTTGTCGTAGTGGTTGTTGAGGAAGTTCTTCTTGCTGAAGAACGGAGTCAGGTAGTTGTCAGCATCTGAGTAGTCCGGGAACCAGCCCAACTGGTACATGGGGTAGGCATCCTTGACGCGCTGATCTGAATAGGAAACCCACTCTGTGGACTGCAGGTTCACTTTGAACAACTTGGTTGCTTCCAGCTGAGCCTTGATGGCGGCGTACTCGTCACCGGAAGAGGAGCCATAGTGGTCCGGGTTGTACTGCAGGTCAAGAGTTACCGGCGTTTCAACACCGGCATCAGCCAGCGCCTTGGTTGCCTTGTCTACATCCGGGCCACCCTTACCGTCACCGTATTCGGACTTCAGCGGTTCAATGGCTCCGGTGAATCCTGCCGGTACCGGGGAGTACAGCGGCAGGTAGGTGCCCTTGTAGACCTGCTCGGCAATCTTTTCACGGTCGATGGTATTGGCCATGGCCTGGCGGACCGCAAGGGACTTGGCGGCGTCCGGAGTTGCCGTCTTGGTGCCAAACGGCATGGTGTCAATGTTGAAGACGATGTAGCGAATCTCGCCACCGGGTCCAACATCAACCTTGACGTTCTTGTCTTCCTTGAGGCTGTCGATGTCCGTCGCGGTCAGAGTGCGCCAGGCTACATCGATATTGCCCTTCTGGACATCTAGCTTCAGGTTGTTGGAATCGGCGTAGTACTTGATGGTGACCGATTCCGACTTCGCCGCACCCAGCAAGCCCTTGTAATCGGGATTCTTCTTGAAGGAGATGAGCTCATTCTTCTTGTATGAATCGATCGTGAACTGGCCCGCGAAGGACTTGCCGGCCACAATGTCTTCATCTGTCGTGACAGCATCTGCACTGAAGACCGAATCGTCCACGATGGGCGCGGCCGGGCTTTGCAGTATCTGCAGGAACGTCTGGTCGTTGGCAGCCTTCAACGTGAACACCACGGTGGTGGCGTCGGGGGCCTCAACGCTGGCCAGGTTACCCAACAGTGATGCCGGGCCCTTGGGATCATTGATCTTGATCTGGCGGTCGAAGGAAAACTTCACGTCCTTGGAGTCAAGGTCCGTTCCGTTGGCCCACTTCAGTCCGGCTTTGAGCTTGACCGTGAACTCGGTGGGTGAGGTGAAATCAGCCGACTCGGCAATGTCCGGCTTGGGGTCGGCACTGCCCGGTGCAGAGTTGAGCACAAACGGATAGATCTGGTTCATAACCATGAACGAGCCGTTGTCGTAGGAACCGGCAGGATCGAGGAAGGTGGTCTTATCGGTGGTGCCAACGACAACCGGCGCTCCGGTGGAGCCGCTACTTTCGGTACCGCCGTCGCCCGCCGGTCCCGTGCACGCGGTCATGGCCAAAACGGACACGCCCGCCACAGCCATGACCGACTTGAACCCAAACATATTCTTAGCCATCAGCAAACTTTCTCTTGTGCGTTGCGTGTAACCGAGCACACCCCATCGTGTGATCCAAAACACGCGCCTGATAGTCAATATCTACCAGACTTCAACGCACCTACTTGCATCAGACACCGAGTTGCAACCAGAAGGTTACCAACGAGTACAAGAAGCACCTGAAATTACCTAAGTGATTCCGCCCGGGGGCCTGCCTGAAAGTGGGGATTGCGCCCGAACCACCCGGCAAGCTTTGTGTACGAGTCTGAAGCGATGGGAACCTGCACTTCCGGGCCGAAGCCGCGTTCAACACCGCGATATTCGGGTTTCATCATGCGCTGGGACCATGCCAGGGACTGATCGGCAAGTACCGGGTCCAGGATGACAGGTACCCCCGTAGCCTTCGCCAAGTCCCAGGAGTGGACAGTGAACTCTGCGATTTGCAGGCCAATGCGGCTGCGCAGTGGCGCCTCTCCCCCGCCCGGCAAGGCCACCTGCGCACTGAGATCTGCGCTGGACCAGGCCCGCATCAGCAGGGCAGCTCCATCGCTGAAACGTGTTGACCAATCGGCACCCACCGTTGCCCCCGATGCCATCGGGTCAATGTGGTGACCACGGGCCATGATGGTGTAGTTATGCAAGTCCTGAACCACCAAGTGGTGCAGGAGATCCTGGACATTCCAGTCGGCGCAGGGCGTGGGCCAGGTCGCCTGATTTGCCGCAATGGCGCTTATGATTTCAGCGCACTGATTAAGTGCGTTGTCCAGAAACTGGAGCGGGTTGGGAATTGTGTGCGGGGGCATTATGTAAACCTTCCGTGTGCCAAATCACCTTTAACGGAAGTTTACGCCAACACCGCAAGGGCCACGCCGATAAGTCATGGACATCCTGCTAGACCCCTCAGACGCCGCACCACTTTCGGGCCCTTTCTTGGCAACCCTGCACCACTTTCGGGCCATAAAACACAAACGCCGCATCACCTTGTACCGGGGGCGATAATAACGAACCCGGAAGTGATGCGGCGTTTAGAAAAAACGGCCGTAAGGTGATGCGGCGTTTGAATTAAGGGAGGTCGGGGCGGGCCAGGGACCTAGCCGTGTCGATGGTTGCCTGTCCCAGCACGCGGGAGCCTTGGTACAAAACAATTGTCTGACCGGGGGCGACGCCGCGCAGCGGCTCGACGAGCGTGACATTCAGGCGCTGGCGGGAGACGCCGTCGTCCGCTACCTCGGTGACAAATGCACGCGCCGGAACGGGGTCGCCATGCGCGCGAACCTGGGCGTAGCAATCGAACTCGGCCCCGGTGGCGACCTCGGCGATGGGCAGCCCGGCCCAGGAAACCTTGATGCCATTGATCTCATCGATGGCAAGGAGTGCGTGGGGGCCGACGATGACCTTGTTTTCCTTGGGACGAATTTCCAGCACGAAGCGGGGCTTGCCGTCGGCGGCCGGGGTGCCGAGCTTCAGGCCGCGGCGCTGACCAACCGTAAACTGGTTGGAGCCGGTGTGGCCGCCTACCTTTGCCCCGGTCTCGTCGACGATCTCACCGTCGGTCATCTCGATCTTCTCGGCCAACCAGCCGGCGGTGTCGCCGTCGGGGATGAAGCAGATGTCGTGGCTGTCGGGCTTTTTGGCCACGGACAAGCCGCGGGCCTCGGCCTCGGCGCGAACCTCAGCCTTGGACGGTGTGTCGGCCAGCGGGAACATGGAGTGCTTGAGCTGCTCGTGGGTCAGCACGCCGAGCACGTAGCTCTGGTCCTTGGCCCAATCGGCGGCGCGGTGTAGTTCCGGGTTACCGTCGGCGTCCGTGATGACCTTGGCGTAATGCCCGGTGCAGACGGCGTCGAAGCCCAGGGCGATGGCCTTTTCCAACAGCGCGGCAAACTTGATCCGCTCGTTGCAACGCATGCACGGGTTGGGTGTGCGGCCGGCGGCGTATTCGTCGATGAAGTCCTGGACCACATCTTCCTTGAACCGCTCGGAGAAGTCCCAGACGTAGTACGGAATCCCGAGCAGATCGCAGGCACGCCACGCATCATTGGAATCCTCCACGGTGCAGCAGCCACGGCTGCCGGTGCGCAGAGTTCCGGGCATGCGGGAGAGCGCCAGGTGAACACCGACGACGTCGTGCCCGGCATCCACTGCTCGTGCTGCTGCGACGGCGGAGTCAACTCCACCACTCATGGCGGCCAATACTCGCATTACGTACCTTTCAATTGGTGCAAAAATTCAGTTCGTGCGGACCGTGGTGCCGACCACCCGGAGGCTGCAGAGCCTCCGCCTGACAGGGATCCCCGCCCGCTTCGCGGACGCCCGAAGCCGCTCCCGGGACCCTGTAAGGCCTCCGGCACTGCCGCCTGGCGGGCGGTCGTCACCGTGTGCTCGCGGTTTCAATACTTGATTTGTGCCCGGCCATTCCAGCTTGTTTTGCGCGTGCGTGTGCTTGCGGCAACGCGGCCACAAAGGCGTCAACGTCTTTTTGGCTTGATGTATGCCCCAAACTAAAGCGTTGTGCGCCACGTGCCGTGTCTTCATCCAGTCCCATGGCGAGCAGCACATGGGAAGGGCGGGGCACCCCGGCGGTGCACGCCGAGCCGGTCGAGGATTCGATGCCCGCCATGTCAAGCAGGAAGAGCAAGGAGTCACCCTCGCAGCCGGGGAAGGTGAAGTGGGCGTTGCCGGGCAGGCGTCCATCCGGGTTCACGGCGGGGTCGACTCCGCGGAGCACGGCCTCGGGGACAGCGGCGCGGACGGCCGCAATGATCCCGTCACGGAGGGCCGCGATGCGGGGATTCTCGGTGGCCAGGTTTTCCGTGACGTCCTGGGCAGCCGCGGCGAAGGCTGCGATGCCGGCCGTGTCCAAGGTGCCGGAGCGGACAGAGCGCTCCTGTCCCCCGCCGTGCTGCACCGGCGTCAGCTTCACGGCACGGCCCAGTAGAAGGGCACCAACACCAACTGGTCCGCCGATCTTATGGCCACTGATGGACATGGCGGCCAGTCCGGAATCCTTGAAATTCACGGGGACAGAACCGAACGCCTGGACCGCGTCAGAATGCACGGGAATGCCGTGGGCAGCCGCGAGCGCCACGATTTCAGCAATGGGCTGGATCGTTCCGACTTCATTGTTGGCCCACATGCAGGTGACCAGCGCGATCAAGTCCGCTCCGCCGTCGGCCATTTCTTGTTTCAGGGCCGAAAGACTGACAGTGCCATTCTCATCGGCCGGCAACCAGACGACCTCGGCGCCCTCATGCTTCTCGAGCCATTCGACAGTGTCCTGCACGGCGGCGTGTTCAACACTGGAGGCCAGAATTCGCTTCCGGACAGGCTCGGCTGCGTTGCGTGACCAGAACAGGCCCTTCACGGCGAGGTTGTCGGCCTCTGTGCCGCCGGAGGTAAAAATGACCTCCGTGGGGTGGGCGCCAGCTGCCCTGGCAATGGTTTCGCGGGACGCTTCCACCGTGGCTCGAGCGCGACGGCCCGCTCCATGGAGGGAGGACGGATTGCCGCTACGGGCAATAACGGAGGTGAGTGCGGCGAGGGCCGGGGCCGAAATAGGCGTGGTCGCCGCGTGATCTAGATACACGGGCACGCTCTAATTCTACGGCACGTCGCCTTGTCATGATCCGCCCTCAATGGCAGGATCGGGGTGTCCCACATCACACAATGATCCCGGGGGGATTAATTCCATGCAGAAAGCTTTCTTCCGCCGTACAACGGCCGCCGCTCTGTGCGCAGTCGCCATGGCAGCAACCACATTGATCGGTGGCAGCGCCATGGCTGCGCCGGCTACTACAAAGTCAACACCCGTTGACTTTCCAGCAGCCGACGGCCAGCTCATGAGTTACGTTGTCAACGCAAAGGCCGCCAACGCCAACAAGACAAAGGATGCCGTGCAGGCCATTGAGGCCGCCGGAGGCGTCGCTGTTCAGCAGTGGCCCGAGATCGGCGTGGTCATTGTCCAATCGGATCGGGCCAACTTCCGGGCAGACGTCCTGAAGTTCGGAAAATCAGCAGTTGAATCGGTGGGCGCAACCCGCACCATCACCGTTGCTGAAGGCACGCCGGAGGGCATTGCCACCCCATGGCAGACGGCCACGGCCCCTTCCCTCCGCAGCCGGCAACTTGCCAACACCGATGTGCTCTACGGTGATGCCACGCTCGACGCCATCGCAGCCGATCCGCGCGAATCCGAGCAATGGAGCCGCGTTCAGGTCAAGTCTGATCTGGCCAACGAGATCACCGACGGCTCACCGGATGTTTTGGTGGGCGTCTTGGACAGCGGCATCGACCCGGTCCACCCGGATCTCGCCGCCAACATCGATGTGGCCAACTCGGTCAACTGCACCAATGGCGGACGTCCGGACACCTCGCCCACAGGCTGGTTCCCCACGACGTCATCGCACGGAACCCACGTGGCAGGCATCATCGGCGCCGCCCGTAACGGTGTTGGCATTGTCGGCGTAGCGCCGAACGTGCGCATGGCCTCCGTCAAGGTCGTCAACGATGCTGGATCGATCTACCCCGAGTACGCCATCTGCGGTTTCATGTGGGCCGGAATGAAGGGCATGGATGTCACCAACAACAGCTACTACATTGACCCCATGCAGTTCTGGTGTGGCGATCAGCCCGATCAGGCAGCCGTCATGACGGCCGTTGAGCGCGCAGTGAGCTGGTCGACGAAGGCAGGCGTGGTTCACGCCGCTGCTGCCGGAAACGCCTCCTACGATCTGGCCAACAAAACCACGGACGACGTCAGCCCGAACGATGTCGCCGGGATAGAGCGCGAGATCAACAACGGCTGCAAGGACATGCCCACCGAACTGGATGGCGTGGTGACAGTGGCCTCGACAGATCAGGCCGGCAAGCTCTCATCCTTCTCAAACCGCGGCCTGAACGTCATTGACGTAGCGGCCCCAGGATCACGCATCCTGTCCACGTTGCCGAACAACACTTACGGCTTGCTCAGCGGCACCTCGATGGCTTCGCCGCAGGTCGCCGGCGTGCTGGCTCTGATGAAGTCCCAGCACCCCGGGTGGAAGCCCAGTCAGTTGATCTCTGAATTGCGCAAGCAAGCCGAGGATCACGCGTGCATGCCATCGGCGACACCCAAGGGTGCCGAGTGCACCGGCACGGTGGGCAACAACAGCTACTACGGCGAAGGAATTGTGGACGCCCTGAAGGCAGTCCTCTAGGACCAACGCTCCCACAGTTCCGGCGGCCATCGTTCACGATGGCCGCCGGAACCGTTTAACGCTGAACTGTTTAATGTTGGGCGGTACCGGGCACGGATTAGCTATTGACAGTGTCCCCCTCCGCGCTGAGGTCACTGCTCGGCGTCACCTCAAGCGCCTCCAACCCCGGTGAATGCACGACGGCGGCAATCAGTTCCGCTGTTCCGCCCACCAGCGTGGAGTCGAAGTCGATTTCGGTGGCCATGCACCAACTGCGGTCTGCGGGCCAGGCAAGATCAGCCCAGCGGATTTCCGGCTCACTGTAGCCGCCGAGCGGGTGAAAGATGCGATCGTACGCCTCAGCGCATCAGCGATGCTCTGGCCTTCGGCACCGCTCGCAGCATCCATTTCCGCAGCCTAGTTCCGTGGAACCAAGCGGGCACAACAGTGGGAAATCTCGCGATCGGGCGCCAGATCATGGAGCGAATCCCCGCAGCCTTCGAGGGCGCCGCCGAGCAGTGCGCCGTTGAGTGAACACACCACGCTCGTGTGCTCCAATGACAGCCTATGGAAAGGGCAATTGGCCATGATGGTGCCGCCCTCCCCATCGGATTCGGGCTCATAACCGGTACTGGCGAGCATCTCCTGGATGGTCCCGGCCGCCCGCCCCATGCGCTTTCCCTCGTCGTGAGCAACCACGGCCAAGGCCTGTTGGATATCCACAGAATCGTCGATCGAGTGTTGCACTGCAGCCGCAAGTAACTGGGCGGCCAGATCATAGTGCCGTGACGGGACGGAGGCGCTGACTTCATGGTGCGCGGCCGTGTACAACTTGGTGGGTCGGCCGGAGCCCGGACCGGTCCGGTCCCCGATTTTGCGGAACTCCACCAGCAGCAGATGTTCATCCACCAAGCGGTCAAGATGAACCCGAATGGTGCTTCGTGGCAGGCCAAGGCTTTCGGCGCAATCTTCACAACTAAGAGCCTGGCCGGAGTTGAGTACCAGCTCGAACAACTGCTTCCGCACCGGGTCACCAAGGGAGGCCAGGGCACGCAGGCGCTGGGCGTCGTCGAACCCTGCATGTGTTTCGGCGACGGGCTGGAGGGATGGTTGCTGGACCGGTTGGTTCACGATTGTTGGCCTTGCCCCTTCATTCGCGGCGTGATGGCCGCCCTGTAAATAGCGATGTAGCGATTTGTGTGGTTCCTGCTTGACGCTTTGAGTCTGCGCTTCTAAAGTCAATAATACAAGCTTTAGAAAGGTGTGAATATGTCCATCACCAATGCGGACCTGCTGACATTCGAGGACCCGCTGGCCGAGGAATCCGCCATTGACCTCCCTCGCGCCGAAGCAGCCATTGCAGAATTCCTGCGAGCACTGGGCCGCGATGAACGCGATCCGCATCTGCTCGACACCCCGCGCCGGGTGGCGACCGCCTATGCGGAAATGCTGACCCCGCGCGAAACGTCTTGGACAACATTCCCCAACGAAGACGGCTATCAGGGCCTGGTCCTCGTCAAGGACATCCCGTTCCACTCCCTCTGCCAGCATCATCTGCTGCCGTTCCGGGGTGTGGCCCATGTCGGCTATCTGCCCGGCGATCGCCTGTTCGGTCTGTCCAAGCTGGCGCGCGGCGTGGAGCTGTTCTCGCGTGACCTGCAGGTCCAGGAGCGACTCACCCAGCAGGTGGCCAACTGGCTCGAGGACACGCTGTCCCCACGCGGCGTTGGCGTCGTTATGGAGGCCGAGCACATGTGCATGTCCCTGCGGGGCGTCCAGACCGCCGGAACCATGACCCGCACCTCGGTCTTTACTGGCCTATTGTCCGACGCCGGTCCCTTGCGCGAGCAATTCCCGCACTGATCCGCTGTGTCTCTGTGCCGCTGATCCGCTTTGCCCCACGCACCGGTTGGGCCACCGATTCATACAAATTCATACAAGGAACACAATTTTCCACCGGAAAGAGTTTCGATCATGAATGAGCCACTTAGCACCTCCGCCCACTCCCCCGCCGTCGGCATGGTCATCATTGGCGGTGGTCTGGCTGCCGCCACGGCCGCCGAAACTCTGCGTAAGGAGGGCTACGCCGGCACCGTCACGATCATCGCTGAGGAATCCGAGACTCCCTATCAGCGTCCTCCGCTGTCCAAGGGCTTCCTCGCCGGCAAGGAAGGCGAGGACGCGTTGCTCCCCCTCCCCGCAAGCTGGTACGCCGAGAACAACGTGACCCTCATGACCGGAACGGCAGCAACGGCCTTAGACCCACAGGCCCACACGGTCACCCTCGACGACGGCACCACCCTCCCGTATGCCAAGGCGCTTATCGCGACAGGTGCCGCCCCGCGCCACATTCCGCTGCCCGGCGTCGAACTTAAGGGTGTGTACACCTTTCGAACCAAGGCCGACAGCGTTGCCTTGAAATCCGAATTCACTGGCGGCGGCAAGAACGTCGTCATGATTGGTTCCGGGTGGATTGGTATGGAAATCGCCGCCACGGCCACCGAGTTGGGCAACCATGTGACATTGCTGGGCTTGGAGGAGGTGCCGTTGTCGGCCGCCATCGGAACAGAGCTTGGCACCGTCTTTACGAACCGGCACAAGGAAGCAGGCGTGAAATTTGTGTTGCCGGCGAGCGCTACCGAGATCCAAGGCAGCAACGGTGTGGTGACGCATGTGTTGACCACGACCGGCGTGAGGCTGCCGGCCGACATTGTCATTGTGGCCGTGGGCGTGATCCCCAACATCGCCTTGGCGCGGGAGGCTGGGCTCACCATCAACAATGGCATTGAGGTCACGGCCGGGCTGCAAACCTCCGCACCCGATGTTTTTGCGGCCGGAGATGTGGCCAATGCCATGCATCCGGTCACCGGATCGTTCGCTCGTTCGGAGCACTGGGCCAATGCGATTGCCGCTGGAAAGGTTGCCGCGCGGTCAATGCTGGGCCAGGACGCCATGCTGGATGACATTCCGTATTTTTACACCGACCAGTTTGACCTGGGCATGGAGTATTCCGGCTTCGGTGCGTTAACCAAGGACGCCGAGCTGGTGATTCGCGGCAGTCTTGAAAAGCGTGAGTTCATCGCTTTCTGGGTGCTCGATGGCCGGGTGGTGGCGGGCATGAACGTGAACATGTGGGATGTGCAGGACACCATCAAGGAGCTGATTTCATCCCAACGGAATATCGACACGCTTAAGCTGGCTGACCCGCAAACCCCGCTCGAGGCTATTTGATGGTGAGTATGAGGACTTTCCCCACAGCGACTTCCCCGTTTTACGCGCCACCGCTGATCCACCCTGTCCACCAGTTTGGGCCGCGCACCTTGGATTTCAGCCGCCAGGTTGCGCTCATGGCCATCATCAACCGCACCCCGGATTCCTTTTACGACGGCGGAGCCACCTTTGCGCTGGATGCTGCGGTGGCCGCCTCGCTTGCGGCAGTGGAAAACGGTGCGGACTGGGTTGACATTGGTGGCGTACCGTTTGCGCCCGGGCCGGCGCTCAGCGCCGACGAGGAAAGTGATCGAGTGGTGCCGGTGATCGCCGCGGTGGCTGCGGCCAGCGATGTCATCATCTCCGTGGACACGTTCTTGCCCGAGGTCGCTGCCCGCAGCATCGCTGCCGGCGCCAACGTCATCAACGACACCACGGGGCTGGCCAATCCGGAGATCGCTTCCGTTGTCGCGGAGTACGGCGCGCACCTGGTCATCACCCATTCGTTGGCAAAGCCCCGAACGGTCTACCCTCGGCCGCACTACGACGACGTTGTCACCGAGGTGGCAGCATTCCTGGCTGAGAAGGTGGAATTGGCCATCTCCTTGGGGGTCCCTGCCGATAAGATCATCATCGATCCCGGGCACGACCTCAACAAGAACACCTTGCACACCTTGGAAATCACCCGCCGCTTCAGCGAGATTGCCGCGTTGGGCTTCCCCGCCCTTGCCGCCGTATCCAACAAGGACTTCATCGGCGAATCCCTTAATCAGGAAAAGCATGAGCGGCTCGAGGGCTCGCTGGCCACGGGCGTGATCTGCATTTTGGGAGGCGCCCGGATCCTGCGCATGCACAATGTTGCATCGGCCAACTCGGCCATTCGCATGACCGAGGCAACGCTGGGATGGCGGGCACCGGCCTATCTCAAACACAATATGGGTGACCTCAACGAGCCTGCCCACCCCGAACGCAGCAACGGTTGAGGACACGGCCATGATCGAGAGAATCTTCCCCCACGCCACCCTGCTTTCCGGTGCGGAACTGGACCAGGAACTGCTGGCAGCGCCGCCGGAAAACGGGGCAGCCGTCCGGCCGTGGGTGAGCTTCAATTTCATCTCTAGCATTGACGGCGCCGCCACGATGGACGGCCTGTCTGGAAAGTTGGGCAACCCCTGGGACCTGCGGGTCTTCTCGCTGTTGCGGCAAACGGCCGACGTCATCCTTGTCGGCGCCGCAACTATCAGGGCCGAAGGCTATGGCGGAGAGCTATTGAGTGCGCCCGCACAGCGATGGCGTCATGACCATTGGCTTCCGGAACATCCCCCGTTGGCGATCGTTTCGGGGTCGTTAAACCTTGACCCGGACCTCGAGGTATTCACCCAGGCGCCAGTCAGGCCGCTCATTCTGACCCTTGAATCGGCGTTGGATGTGGCGCCGCGGGATCGTGTCGCGACATTGGCAGAAGTTGCCGAGCTGGTCACCGTTGGCAAGGATGCCTTGGATCCTGCGCTGGTGATTTCTGAACTGGCCGCCCGGAACTACAAGCGCATCCACTCCGAAGGCGGTCCCACCTTGCTGGGCACCTTTGCGGCTGCCGGAAAGGTTGACGAACTTAACCTCACAGTTTCACCGCTCCTGGTGGGCGGTCCGGCCGGCCGGATCGCCCACGGCCCGCAGGCGTCAGCGGCGGCCAGCGCCATGTCACTCACCCGGATCCTCAAAGCGGACTCCATGTTGTTCCTGCGCTACGTCCACCAGCCCAACTAGCTCCGTCAGCCCGTCTAGCTCGACGGCGGGGCCACCGACAATTTCTCCATCACCTTTGGCGTCGTGGAGGCCAGCAGTGCGTCGGTGGGGCAGGCAAGACTCACCAGCAGACCCGTATCAGCTGTGCCAAGCATGCGCGCCCACACCGTGCTGGCCATGACGTCCTTCCCAGCTTTGGTGGTGAAACTGTAAAAGGTAATGGCCGCTCCTGCCTTGCCCGCCTCAGCCACCCACGGCAACTTGGCTTCACCGAGGGATTCAGCGATGACGGAGGGAATCAGGTACTTCAGCAAATTGAGGGTGGATGTCTTGTCATCGCCAGCCGTAATGAGTGGACCCTGATGGGTGGTGGTCCAGTAAGCCACCTGGCAGCCGGCGTCATTCGTGTACTGAGTCTGCCCAGCCACCTTGTCCTTGACAATTTTCCACTCCGGCGGTCCCGGCGTCGCGGAGTAATCCTGTGGCGGCTGGCCGAGAATATCGCTGAATTCCACAGCCACGCCGTCCGAAAGAGTGTTTCCGGCTTCAAAGGTCATGGGTGCGGCGGCAACTTTGGCAGCATCGTGTCCGGCCACCACGGTGGGCGCCGCGTAGGTGGGTGGCGGGGCTGAGTTCCCGGCCGTTGGCTGCGACGGCGACGGGACGGCAATACTGCACCCCGTCAGAGCGATAGCCAGCGCCACGACTGCCATACCGGAGGCTGCCCGCAGCTTGGATCCCCTTTGTTGATTCACACGTTCCACTGTACCGATGCGCCCGCAAATCCTGCCACAGGACCGCGCCGTTACGCCCACAACAACGCTGCGCCGGGATCCACCCTGACCGTCGCCGGCAACGGCCCGATCCGTTCCCCGTCCGCGTACGCAACCAGTCCGGGCGCATCAATCGCCACCTCCACAACCTGCTCAATCCTGACCTCGGGGCTGCCGGTGTGCCGGCCCGAGAAAACCAGCGGATAAATCCTCAGGAACTTGCTCCGCGACACAGGCGAGACAATGAACAGATCCAGCAGGCCGTCGTCGTACTTTGCCTCGGGGGTGATTTTCATGCCGCCACCGATCGAGGTGCCATTGGAGATGGAAATGAGCACACCCTGCTGTTTGCGAGCCAGGCCGTCGACCACCAGGGAGTAGTTCAGCGGCTTCAAGACAGCCAGTTCGCGCAGGATCGCAAGGTTGTAGCGCATGGGTCCGCGCGGCCATCGCCACCTGTTGGCGCGCTCGTTAACCAGCGCATCGAAGCCGGCCGAGAGCGCACCCATGAACCAAACCGGCCCGGCGCCAGCCCGTTCGATCCGGCCCAAATCCACGGCGCGCGGGTCCCGCTGGCTGCACCTGAGGAAATGGTCGACGGCGGCGCCCGGATTGTGGAGATCGAGGCCCAATCCGCGGGCGGTATCGTTGCCGGTTCCCGCCGGGATGATGCCCAGTGGGACCTTCTTGTGCGCCACGGCGTTGACCCCGAGATGGACCATGCCGTCGCCTCCGACCACAACTAGGGCTTGGGCACCTGCGGTGATCTCGGCGTCGACCGCTTCTGCCAGCGCCTTGTAGTCACGGCGGCGCAGGACACTGACATGGTGCCCGGCTGCGCGGAGGCGGGCTACCACCATCTCACCGGTTTGCCCGGGTGATTTGGCACCTTTTCGGCCAACGGCGGCGCGCGGATTGATGGCCACGGCAATGGTGCGTGCGGTGTCCGCGGCGGACTTGGCTGGGGTACTGGGGAACGTGTTCATGGCAAGTGAAAGTATGACAGCGCCGGAGCCTCCGCGGGGAAATTGTGCCCTGATATAACGGCCAGTGTCGGCGGCTAGAATGAACTCCTGCACAGCCTGGCTAGCGAAAGGTCCCTCGTGGGCGAGAAGCACCTCACTCATTACCAAGTCCTGGGACTTGCCCGCACTGCCTCCGAACGCGACGTGAAAATCGCGTACCGGAAGGCTGCCCGGATCGCGCACCCGGACAGGGGCGGAGACCCTGCCCTGTTCCGCCAAATCACGGAAGCGTACGAGATCCTTGCGGATCCGGCGCGCAGGCAGGCATATGACCGCTCTTATGGTTCTGGTGGTTCGGGCGCCAAGGGTTCACGCGCAGGGACATCCGGATCCCAGAACGAGTCACCGGGCTACGGTTCACCCAGCGGCTTTGACGGGTTCACGACGCGGCGTGCACCGGAGGAACGGCGTACCGCCGGCGATCCGGCCATCTACTTTCCCGCCTACGAAGACCTCGCTGCGGGCGAGACTCCGATCATGCCCCGCCCCACCGCGGCCCAGCCCGTCCACGGAGCACCCCGGAAGCGCGGGCTATTTGGTGCGTCATCAAGGCTGGCCCGGGAGGCCCGTACCGCGCAGCTCATCATGCAGCAGGTGCTGCCGGGGATTCCGGCAGCACGGCTCATCAACGGGCTCACCGCGCCGCACGGCAACGGCTATATGGATCACGTCCTGGTGTCCGGGTACCGGATTGCCATCATTGGTTCCATGTTGGTTCCCGACGGCGCTTTCCGTTGGGACGGCAATGTGTTGATTCACGGCAGCCGCGTTGCGGCTCCGCCGCAGTTGATTCCTGCCGCGCGAGCGCTGCAGGATCTTTTCCCCGAGTGCAATGTGACGGCCTGGGTCTGCGTTCACAGCAGCACCGGCAACCTTTTTGAACCCGTCATTGACTACACCCGCGGCACCGACCCGGACGGCTCCAACACGGTCAACGTTGCCAACGCGGCCCGTTTTGTGCGTGAGACCAAGCAATTTTTGGCCTCCGGTCCCTCGCCCAACGTTGTGGATCTGCACGTGCTTGATCGGCTCCTTGGCGGCATGTACTAGGCGTCCGGGCCCGAGTGCCGGTCATGACATCTCGACGGCTGGCGTAGGATAAAAGGCGTGTTCCGCATCCTATTTATGACCCCCGAAATTCCCGGCAATACCGGCAATGCCATCCGCTTGGCTGCCATCACCGGCGCCGAACTCCATCTGGTGGAGCCTCTTGGCTTCGACTTCTCGGACGCCAAGCTGCGCCGGGCCGGGCTGGACTACCACGATCTTGCCGTGGTGACTGTCCATAAAAGTCTTGAGGACGCCTGGACAGCACTGGCACCCGAGCGGGTCTTCGCCTTCACCTCCGACGGTGAAAGTAACTACACCGACATTTCGTACCAGCCCGGGGACGTGCTCATGTTTGGCCGTGAATCGAGCGGCCTGCCCGATGAGCTCAAACACGATCCTCACGTCACCGCCCGCGTCCGGCTGCCGATGCTGCCCGCATTGCGGTCACTGAACCTTGCCAATGCAGCCTCGATCGCCGTCTTCGAGGCATGGCGTCAAAATGACTTCGCCGGGGCACAAATCCAGGCATAAGACCCACTGCCCGGTCCTGTACAAGGTCCGGCCGGAACTTTTTTTATCTACTGGAGGTATGCATGTCCGCTCGCGATCCTGGTTTGGCGTTCACCGACGGAGCGCTGCAATTTGAGGCGTGGTCGGACAAGCTCTGGGATCCCATGGGCCGCGACGTCGTTGCCGCGGCTAGGTTGGCGCCGGGCGAGAAGGTACTGGACGCCTGCTGCGGAACAGGGGCAGCCACCATTCCGGCTTCCCTGGCCGTAGGTCCGCAGGGGACGGTCGACGGCGTCGACATTTCCACCGGGTTGCTGCGCATCGCTGCCGCGAACCTTGCCGAACGCGGCATCCTTAACACCACCTTGACGGAAGCCGATGTCACGCAGTGGCGCGGGCACCGCACCTTCGATGCGGTGCTGTGTTCTTACAGCATGTTTTTCTTTTCCGACATGGAAGCCGGTGTTGAACACCTGGCCTCCATGCTCCGCCCCGGTGGCCGCCTCGTCACGAGCACGTGGATCGAGGGCGCCCTTGAGCCTTTTGCCGGCCGCATTCTTGAGGCTGCCATCAAGGAACGCCCCCGGCTGGCCGGCGTGATTCCGCTGCCCAACCAAAACATGTCACGCGTGGCCACTGTTGAATCACTGGGCACCTGGCTTGGGGATCGCGGGCTGGAAAACGTCTCCGTGACCACTCATCCGCTCACCCTTGCCGTCGATGACGCCATGGCCTGGAACCTAGTCATGGGCAGCGGATGGCGGACCCTGCTCCCCCGCGACCCCGAAGCCATCGCCCGTGTCCGGCGCGACTTCATCAAATCTGTGGGCCCGCACGTCGAAATGAACTCCGACGCCATGATCGCCACGGGAACTGTGCCGAACTAAATTCCAGTCACCGAAAAATGCCGCTGCTCCTGCTTATTGCCACCGTTGTACGGGCGGCAATAAGCAGGAGCAGCGGCATTTTTGCAGCGGAGGCTACGCCCGGCGCTTCTTGATTTCTTCCACGGCCTGCGGCAGGACCTGGAACAGGTCACCCACAATGCCGAAGTCGGCAATCTCAAAGATGGGCGATTCGGAATCCTTGTTGATCGCCACAATGAGCTTCGAGGTCTGCATGCCAGCCTTCTGCTGAATGGCACCGGAAATACCAACCGAGATGTACAGCTGCGGGGAGACCTTCTTTCCTGTCTGGCCCACCTGCGACGCGTGGGAGATCCAGCCAGCATCGGTTGCCGCACGCGAAGCACCAACGGCGGCACCCAAAACGTCGGCAAGTTCCTCGATGGGGGTGAAATCGCCATCCACGCCGCGACCACCAGCGACAATAATGCGGGCGTCTTCCAGCTCCGGGCGGCCCGAGGCTGCACGCGGCGTACGGGAAACAACCCGTGCGGCAAGGCTGGCCGGGGCAAACGCCACGTCCACAAGCTCGACGGCGGGAACAACAGCCGATTCCGCAACGGCGGCTTCCACGCTGTGCGACTTTACGCTGATGACGGCCACAGCCGAAGTGGCCCGCGCCTCCACAGTGTAGGACCCGGCAAGGACGGATTTGTGCGCAACCAGGGTGCCGGCGTCGTAGCTCACGGAAACGGCGTCGGTGATGACGCCGGCGTTGAGTGTGACACCGACTCGTGCGGCAATTTCCTTGCCAGCGGCGCTGTTATCCACCAGCACTGCGCTAGCGGATACGGCGGCAGCGGCCTGCGCCACGAGATCGGCCTTGGGCGCAACCAGGTACTCGCCCAGTTCGGATTGCTCGGAGTGCAGCACGCGGGTCACGCCATAAGCACCAAGCTCGGCGAGCACCTCGGCTCCGACGGCTCCGGCCACAACAGCCACCGGTTCGCCGGCACCCCGGGCAAGAGTCAACAGCTGGTGCGTCGTGCTTGAAAGCTTGCCGGGGGCGTCGAGCTGATCAATGTAAACAACAATTGCAGTCATGTATGGTTCCTCAGATCAGTTTCTGCGCGGCCAGGAAGTCAACGAGCTGGATGCCGGCATCGCCGGAATCGGTGATGATGGTGCCTGCGGTGCGGGCGGGGCGTTCGGCTGCCGCGGACACCTGGGTCAGGGACCCGGCATGCCCGACGGCGGACGGTGCCAACCCCAGGTCTGCCAGGGACACCGTGGTCACCTTCTTCTTCTTCGCGGCGAGGATGCCCTTGAAGTTCGGGTAGCGAGGATCGTTGGCCTGATCCGTCACGGAAACAAGCGCAGGCAGCGTGGCCTGGATTTCCTCGGAGAAATCGTCACCGTCGCGGCGAGCGGTCAGGGTTGTGCCGTCCAGCTCAAGGGATGAGGCAAAAGTGATCTGGGCAAGACCCAGACGCGCCGCGAGCTGCGCCGGGATGATGGAGGTTTCACCATCGGTGGAGGCCATGCCGGTGATGACCAGATCCACCGGACCAAGCGTGTTGATGGCTGCGGCCAGTGCCAGCGACGTTGCGGAGGCGTCGGAGCCTGCGAGCGCGTCATCCGTGACGTGCAGGCCCTGCGTGGCGCCGATCTGCAGTGATTTCTTTACGGCGGCCGCGGCAGAAGCCGGGCCAAGTGTCAGCGCCGTGACGGTGTTGCCGGCTTTGGCGCCACCGCGGGCATCTGTCAATGCCAGCGCCGCTTCCAGCGCGTATTCATCGAGTTCGGAAAGGATGCTCTCGCTGCGATCAAGCGTGCGGGCATCACCTGTGAGGTGTCGGTCAAATTGTGCGTCTGGCACATATTTGACCAGTACGACAACGTTCAGTGCTGAGTTTTCCACTGCTGTCCTTTGTGTCATGGACGGATGGTTGAGCGGCGCCCTTCCCCCTTGTCGGGGCGGGTGCCGCCAGTTCGCCCTTGGCCTACTCCCACAGCTTAGTTCGTGACGGCCCGGAGCCGGAATTTGGCGGGACGATTCTTTACTCCAAGCGAACACGGGAGCGGCCAGCTTCTCCTCCCCCGGGTGGACGCCGCCGCAAGACTTTCACCCTGTGGCCCGATGCTTACGCCCCCGAACCGACGGCACAGTGGAGGTATGACTTCATCAATTTTGAGCGCACGCTCCCTGTCCAAACGCTATGGCGCGGGCATCGCCCTGAACAACGTTGATCTCGAGATCCATGCCGGCGAATCCGTGGCCATCATGGGCGCCTCCGGTTCGGGCAAGACCACCCTCCTGCACACGCTGGCTGGCATCACCACCCCTGATTCCGGCAGCGTCCACTATGCCGGCACCGATGTGACGGCCCTCAATGAGACCCAGCGATCCAAGCTGCGCCGCGAGGCTTTTGGATTTGTGTTCCAGTCCGGGTTGTTGATTCCCGAGCTGACGGCCATCGAAAACGTGGCGTTGGCGCTCATGCTCAATGGTGTTCCGCGACGCGACGCCGAAGCACAGTCCGCCGGATGGCTGGCCCACCTCGGCCTGACGGGGATGGAGAACCGCCGCATCGGCGAGCTCTCCGGAGGGCAGGCACAGCGCGTCGCCATTGCCCGCGCCCAAGTCACCGGCGCCCGCATCGTCTTCGCCGACGAACCCACCGGTGCGCTGGACTCCAACACCTCCGCCGACGTCATGGGCGCACTCCTTGACGCCACGGCCGGACGCGGCAACACCCTGGTCCTTGTCACCCACGATCCCACTGTTGCCTCCCGCTGCAGCCGCACCTTGTTTATGCACGACGGCGTGCTGTCCCACTCGCCGTCGGCCCACCTGGGTGCCGCTGCGGTCATACCCGGCAGGCCAGCGCCACTCTCCGCGGGAACCACCTATATGCAGCAGCCTTTCAACCCCATGTCCGCGCATCCCTCGATGGGTCAGGGCACCACTGTTACCGGCCAAGATTGGGCGGGCCAGCCGTGAAAGCCGTGAAATCCACCTTTTCTATTCTCTGGATGATGTCCCGGCCGGCGCCGGGGAGCAAAGCGGTCATCGCGCTGCCTGCCCTCGCCTTTGCGTTGGTGACGGCCCTGCTGCTGATTGTGCTGGCCGGTGCCATGAGTTTCTTCACGAACGCCACGCCCAATGACCCCTCCGGTACCGCGGGCACCTACCAAATGTTGGCAGCGTTTGCCGTGTCCCTGATGGTGCTGCCCATGCTGACCCTTGGCGGTTCTGCGGCCAGACTTTCTGCCCGACGCCGTGACGAGCGACTATCCACGCTGCGGTTGCTGGGCGGGACGCCAGCGCTGGTGTCTGTTCTGACCGTGGTTGAATCCACGCTCGTCGCCGTAGTGGGTGTGGTAGCTGGAATCTTCCTCTATGCAGCAGCCTTACCCGCCATTGCCCTGATTCCCTTTCAAGGCCAAGCCCTGGGGCTGGCGACTTTGTGGCTCCCAGCAGGCGCCCTATTGATAGCCGTGGCATCCCTGATTCTGCTAGCCGCCGTCAGCTCCGCTATTGGCCTACGCCTTGTGGTGTTGTCACCTTTGGGGGTTCGTACGCGGCAAAAGCCGCCCACGGTCCATTGGCTCCGATTGGCCCTTGGGACCGGAGCCGCCGTGGTTCTCTACGCCGTCATGTCCAGCGTTACAGCCAGTGGTTCGGTTGCCATCATGATAGTGGTCCTGTGCGGTAGTTTCGCGGGCGGTCTGGCCCTGTTGAACCTCATGGGCCCGTTTGCCTTGAAGTTGCTGGCCGGCCGGGGCCTGCGCAAGGCCACTACCCCTGTGCGGCTTTTGGCAGCCCGGACCATTCTTGAATCACCCAAGGCTGCTTGGCGGCAGGTCAGCTCCTTGTCCATGACAAGTTTCATCGCCGTGGTGGCTGGCACGGGTCTGGCGATCCTCAACTCCGCAGGCGAGGCCCAAAATACCGCCGATGAGACTCTCTTCAACGATATGCGCACGGGTGTGTTAATTACTGTGGTCGCTTCTTTCCTGCTCGTGGCGTCCAGCGCCGGCGTGAATCAGGCCGCTGCCATCCTTGACCGCCGCGAGCTGTACATAAGTCTTGACCGGCTGGGCATGCCGCGCTCTGTCATGGACGCAGCCCGCAAGCGGGCCGTGATGTGGCCGGTACAAATTGTCACAGCGGGCTCGGCCGCCCTGGCCGGAGTCCTCCTGTTCCCGCTCACGGGTATGGCCATGATCTTTGCACCCCTGTCCGTGTTGGTGATCGCGGCAGTCTTGGCTGGTGGCATCGGTCTAGTCTGGGCGGGGCTGGCCGCGTCGACCCCCGTGTTGAACTCGGTTCTTCGAGAGGCATAGTCGCAAGGTGTAATCCTCGAGGCACAATCCGCGCAACATAAAAAAGCCCCATCCAGCTGCCATTGTGGCGCCGGATGGGGCTGTGTGCTTTGGGCTGATGAGCCGCCAGCGAAAGGTTACTTCATGGTGTCCAGCGTGACGTCTGCCGACTGTTCCTTGCCACTCCGGGTGAAGTTCACGGCAACGGTGGCACCTCCGGCCTGCTCGCGGACTGCTGCGGTCAGTTCGGCCGGGTCGCTGATGGTGCGGTTGCCGAGCTTGGTAATGACGTCGCCCTTCTTCAGACCTGCCTTGTCCGCGGCGCTGCCGGAGGTTACCTCGCCAACGGTGGCGCCGGTGGAGAAGGCGCTGTCCGATCCGCTCGAGCTGGTTCCGCTGACGGAAACACCGAGCTGACCATGACTGGCCGAGCCGTTCTTGATGATTTCCTCCGCAACCCGCTTGGCCTGGTCCATCGGCACGGAGAAACCCACACCGATGTTGCCGCTCTGGCTGCTGGCGTCGGACGAGCTTCCGGTTGAGGCAATGGCCACGTTGACGCCGATGATTTCACCGTTGGAGTTGACCAGTGCGCCGCCGGAGTTGCCGGGGTTGATGGCCGCGTCGGTCTGGATTACGTTCAGGTTGACGGTCCCCTGCGCTGCGGTGGTATCCGTGCCGCCACCCGGAGGAGAGAAACGGAAGCCGTTGCCGCTGTCATCAGGGGTCTGGGCCTCGTCACTGGTCTCCTCCGGTACGGCTGAGGATGCCACCTGGATGGTGCGGTTAAGCGTAGAGACAATGCCGTCGGTGACAGTTCCGTTCAACCCCAGCGGGGAGCCGATGGCGATGACGGTATCGCCAACATTGATCTTCCCGGATTCACCGAGCGTGGCTGGCACTAGATTCGGGGCGTCGATCTTGACGATCGCCAGGTCCGAGAGCGGGTCGGTTCCCACGATCGTCCCCGCATAAACCTTGTTGTCGCTGGTCTGGACCTCGATGGTGGCATGGGCTGCTGCGCCGTCGAGCGTCACAACGTGCGTGTTGGTCAGGATGTGGCCTTCTGCGTCCAAAATGATGCCCGATCCTGTGCCGCCCGAGCTTCCGCTGGTGGCCGAGATCGTCACAACGGACGGCATGGCCTTGGCCGCTGCCGCCGTCACAGCGTTCACGTCGCTGGTGTTATTGACTACCAGCGGTGCGCTCTGCTGGCTCGCACCGGTGGCCGATCCGTTGCTCTGCTGGTCTACCAGGAACATGGATCCACCTGCCACCAGACCGCCAACGAGGGCCGCGGCCAGAACACTGCCCGCAAACAACCCCATGCCAACCTTCTTGCGCTCCTTGGGCGGCGCTGTGACCGCCGGTGGCAAGGCGTGCGGATACGCGTTCGACGTCGGATACCCCGGCCCGGCGTGTCCCGTTGCCGCATGAGTTGCCCCAGAGGGCGACGGGATGGGCTCCGTGGGGTTGGCGGAAGTAGGGATGGCCGCCGTCGGGGCTGGCGCCCCGGCAGCTGCGGACGCACCGTACGTGGGGATGCGCTCCGTGGGATTCTGGGGAGAGGCCTGGTTCTGTGAGGACACCTGGCTCTGTGAGGCGTCCGGGGCACCATAGCGGTGAGCGCCGTAAGCAGGAGTTGGTGCTGGCGGAGGCGGTGGGGTGCTCGACTGCCACGACTGAGAGGCAACAGGCTGGGGGGCGCGGGGTGTTTCCGGAGCAGTTGCTTCAGGAACTTCATTCTCGGGAACAGCTGCGGTCTCCGGCACCTGAGAGGTGTGGATGTTTTGCTGGTTGATGCCGGTGGTGTCTTCACCGTTGTTCTCGTTCATCAGCTTTCCCTTCATTGAAATCTCATGTGACGAATTCTTTATCTGAGTCTCATCTTCTCGACCTAGGCTGAGGCCTTGGCGAACGTTTGCTGGAAGGTAGCTGTGAAGGTCTCCCAGCTTTCATTATCTCCTGACGGACCACTATGGAACGGTTATTCGCAGAGCGGAAAATCACTCACGCCATTCAAACACCGCCATAGTATCGTTTGAAGTACTAAGGCCGATCTCCACAGTGGTCCCACAGTCAAAGGTGAGCGATGTTTGCACGGTTGAAGCGTTTTTCCCCCCTCCTAGCGGTGCTGGCCTTGCTTGCCCTCATGGTGGGCCCCGTCGGACTGGCACAGGCCGAATCTCCGGTGGACATTCCCGGCGGAAGCTACATCGTTGACAACGCCAACGTCCTTGGTAGTCAGAAGGCCGATGTCCAGACGGCCATCGACAAACTTGGCCAGGACCACGGCATGACGTTTTTTGTTGTCTACGTGGATTCCTTTGACGGCGAGACGGGAGTCGATTGGGGCCAACAGGTAGCAAACAAAAAGCAGCTAGGCGCCAATGACGCTCTCTTGGTGATCGCCGTTCAGGACCGTAAATATGCACTCCTGGCCGATCAGTCCGTAATCACTGAAACCAAGAATCAAAGTATTCAGGCCAACGCCATCAAGCCACAGCTGGCCGACGGCAATTGGGCTCAGGCCGCCATTGATGGAGCCGCAGCACTGGGCGATGCCGCCGGTGGCGGTAGTGGCACAGTACCTGACCCAACCGGTGGGTTCGTGGCGCTGGGAGTGGGCGGCGCCGTCGTCGTCGGCGGTGCAGGCACTGCCATGTACCTGCGCAACAAGCGCAAGAAGAACGCCGCGGAAGCCACAGGCAAGGGTTACGGTTCCGATGGCCAGCCGCTGGATCCCAACGCTGGCATGACAGTTCCGGAGTTGCGCGCCAAGGCCGGCTCCCTGTTGATTGCCGCCGATGATGCGATCAAGACCAGCGAAAACGAGATCGGATTTGCGCAGGCCTCCTATGGCGATGCCGCCGTGAAGCCTTTCCAAGAGGCCCTGAATAACGCAAAGATGCATCTTTCGGAGTCCTTCAAGTTGCAGCAGCAACTCGACGACGAGATTCCGGACACCGTCGAGGAACAGCGCACGTGGCTCGGTGAAATCATCAAGCGCAGCGAGGACGCCAATGCGGCCTTGGATGCCGAGAAGGTCTCCTTTGACGAGTTGCGTGAGCTGGAACGTACGGCCCCGCAGGTTCTGGGCACCATCCGCACTGAGGCCGGTGCAGCGCGTGCAGCCGTTGCCAACGCCGAGCAGCAATTGGCCGCGTTGACCTCCCAGTACTCCGATGCCGCTGTGGCACCGGTGCGAGATAACGTGGCCCAGGCCAATGAACGTCTGGACTTTGTTGACACGGCCGCTGCCGATGCCGATGCGAAGCTGGCGGCCGCTGATACGGCCGGAGCCGCCGTTTCCGTCCATGCCGCCCAGCAGAGTCTGCAGCAATCCACCGTGCTACTGGAGGCGATTTCCAAGACAGGGGGCGCAATCCACGACGCCTCCGCCACCTTGCAATCGGCGCTCCCGGCAGCATTGGCAGACTTGGAACAGGCAAAGTCAATGGTGGCCTCGGCCCAGTTTGCCCGCTACGCCCCGACCGTCCAGGCCGCCGAAGCCGCGCTCAACGACGTCCGTATGAACACGGCCGCCGGTAAGCCCGATCCGGTGGGGCAGCTTGCTGCGGTTCAGCAGGCCCACAGCCAGCTCGATGAATTGCTGACAGGTATCCGCGACCAGCAGCAGCAGACCCTCCGGGCGCAGGCCTCCCTGCAGCAGACGCTTTCCGGGGCCCAGTCGACGATTGCCACAGCCAAGGACTTCATTGCAGCACGGCGAGGAGGCGTGGGATCTGAGGCCAGGACGCGTTTGTCCGAGGCCGAACGGAACTTTGACTACGCGCGCTCGATCGCCGATTCGGATCCCAGCAATGCCCTGAGCTACGCGCAGCAAGCCCAACAATTGGCCCAGCAGGCCATTCAATACGCCCAGAATGATGTGGACAGCTTCGGCGGTCGCGGTGGCGGAGGCTATGGCGGCGGCGGTGGCGGTTCCATGGGTGGGGGCATGGGCGGCGCCATTCTCGGTGGCATCATTGGCGGTCTCCTCTCCGGAGGCGGCGGAGGCGGTGGCTTCGGCGGAGGAGGTTTCGGCGGAGGCGGTGGCTTCGGCGGAGGAGGTTTCGGCGGAGGCGGTGGTGGCGGCTTCGGTGGAGGTGGCGGCGGTGGCGGTGGCGGCGGCTTCGGTGGAAGCGGCGGCAACTTCTAGCCCGTTCCCTCGGCTTCGGCTTCGGTAAAGAATGGGGGTCCGTCCTCTAGACTCGGTTTACGGACGGCTCCAACGAATATTTTCTACGATTTTCATGTGATGCAAACCAGCAAATATAAGGGGAAAAGAATGGCAAAGCAGTCAATTTTCGGCCGGATCGCACAGTTGGCCAAGGCCAATATCAATGCGTTGTTGGATCAGGCCGAGGATCCACAGAAGATGCTCGACCAAATGGTGCGCGATTACAAGGCGAACATCACCGAGGCACAGGGCGCAGTGGCACAGACCATTGGTAACCTGCGCATGCTCGAGGATGACTACAACGAGGACATCAAGGCTTCCCAGGACTGGGGCTCAAAGGCCCTTGCCGCAAGCCGCAAGGCCGACGAATTCCGTGCTGCAGGCGATGCCGCCGATGCGCAGAAGTTCGACAACCTGGCCAAGGTGGCCCTGCAGCGCCAGATCACCGCAGAGAATGAAGCCCGTGCGGCGGAGCCCAGCATTGCCGCGCAGAACGATATTGTGGCAAAGCTCAAGACCGGACTGACCCAGATGGAGGGCAAGCTCAACGAGCTGGCCAACAAGCGCAATGAACTCATTGCCCGCTCCAAGACTGCCGCTGCCCAGACCCAGGTTCACGACGCTCTCAAGAGCATCGACATCATGGACCCCACCAGCGAAGTCAGCCGCTTCGAGGAAAAGATCCGTCGCGAAGAGGCTAAGGTCCGCGGCCAGAACGAACTGGCAGCTTCCAGCCTTGACGCCCAGTTCAACTCCTTGGAGGACTTGGGTGAGCAGACCGAGGTTGAGGCACGCTTGGCTGCATTGAAGTCCGGAGGCGCTCCCGCTCCGGCCGCCATCACCGCCCCGGCGAGCGTGGATGAAGCAGACTTCGACAAGCTGTAAATAGAATCACCAAAAGATGAGGGTGCGCCACCGCTTTCGCGGTGGCGCACCCTCATCTTTTGTTTATGACAGCGTGTGTCTTTTTACATTTGGGTAAAGGCCGCAACGGCCGGATCTGCACCGATGCGCTCCCCTGTGTCCAACGCACTGATGCGGTTCAGCGCGTCCTCGCTGAGCTTGATCCCGGCCGCCTCAAGGTTCTCGCTCATGCGGGCCGGGGAAACCGTCTTAGGAATCACGATGTTGCCGATTCCCATATGCCAGGCGAGCACGATCTGGGCCGGGGTTGCACCATATTCGTCGGCCAGTGCGGTAATAACTGGGCTGTCCAAGTCCTTGCCCTGGCCGAGGGGGCTGTAGGCTTCCACAGCGATTCCATGGCTCCTGCTCTTGTCCGCAAGGCCGCCCTGCTGGAAGCTCGGGTGCGCTTCGATCTGGTTCACGGCCGGAACCACGGTAGACCCCGCCAATAGCGTATCCAAGTGATCGGGCAGGAAGTTGGAGACGCCGATAGCCCGAACCAGACCCTGGGCATAGAGGGACTCGAGTTCTTTCCACGCCTGTGTGAAAAGCCCCTGAGATGGGACCGGCCAGTGGATCAGATACAGGTCGATCCAATCGACGCCCAAGGCCTTGCGGCTGGCCTCAAAGGCGGCACGGGGGCTGCTCTGTTCGCCGTTGCGCAGCTTGGTGGTGATGAAGAGGTCTTCACGAGCCAGACCGGATTCGGCAATCGCCGCCCCGACGCCGGATTCGTTGCGATACGCCGCTGCCGTGTCGATGTGGCGGTATCCCGCTGCGAGAGCCTGAGTAACAGCCACCCGGGTTTCCTCCGGCGGAATTTGGAAGACGCCGAACCCGAGCTGCGGAATGGTGACGCCATTGTTCAAGGTCAGCTCCGGAATAACCACTGCCGGGGTGTTCGAATCAGTCATTGCGATTCTTTCCTTTCATTGCCTCCGCCCTAAGGGCGCTTTCCAACCAGCCTAGGCTGCGAAGCACTACAAAAGCACCCTTGAGGTGTGTCGATTGATCCTAGGTTTGGCAGGCCTACCCAGACACTAGGTGACGCCGCTGCATCGGGGCAGAATGTAAGCATGGGTCAAAGCATAGAATTCGGCAGCTTCCTTTCGGCCATGCGCTCCCGGTTGCAGCCTGGTCCGGATGCCATCCCGACTACTCGGCGAGTGCCGGGATTGCGCCGTGAAGAGGTGGCAAGGCTGGCGGGCGTCTCCACCGATTACTACACGCGGCTGGAGCAGGGCCGCAACATTCATCCCTCGCGTTCCGTCTTGAACTCGGTTGCCCGCGCGCTGGAGCTCACCGACGCCGAATCCGCCCACATGTTCGACCTCTTGGAAAACTGCGGCGGGAAAGTCACCAACCCGCCCGGCGCCCAACGTGTCCGCCCCTCCATACGCCAGCTGCTGGAAGCGGTAGGTGAGGTGCCCGCCGTCGTACTGGGCCGGCGAACGGACGTGTTGGCAAGCAACCGCATGGCTGGCCTGCTTTTTGCAGACTTCCCGGCCATGGCCCGGGAACAACGAAACTACACGCGCTGGATCATGCTGGATCCTGCTGCACGAGTCTTGTTCCGTGACTGGCATGACGCGGCGGCAGATGCTGTGGCAACCTTACGCGCCGATATTGGCAGGCACCCGGGCGATCCTGCGGCCACGGCCCTGGTGGGCGAACTCGCGGTCAACAGCGAGGACTTTCGCCAGTGGTGGGCGCGGCACACGGTGGCCCGCAAATCCTCCGGCACGCTGCATCTGCGCCATGGCGTGGTTGGCGATGTTGCGCTTGATTTCGAGCACCTGCTGCTCCCGGACGATCCCGACCAAACCCTGCGCATCTACACGGCCAAGAATGGTTCGCCGTCGCAGGACGCACTGAAACTGCTCTCGTCCTGGGCTGGCAGCTCCGTTCCCGTTAGCCACCCTGTCTCCACTACATCCGACGGAATTAAGTGAACATGAAGTACACGCAGTTGGGTCGCAGCGGCCTGTCCATTCCCAAGCCCTACCTTGGACATCTCCCTCGACGCTGCCGCCCACTAGCCACCAAAAAGCAGGCCGACTAGCGTATTTGCGGTTCGTTTGCCCTGTTGACTCCTCGTATGAGGATATAGACTCGCATTATGACCCTCATTCGCGTATCCGAGGCTGCCCGGTTCCTTGGCGTCAGTGACGATACAGTCCGGCGGTGGCTAGACAACGGAACCCTCAATGGCCAGAAGGACAAGCAGGGCAAACTGGTCATCGATGGCATTGAACTCGCCGCCATGGCCAAGTCCCAATCGTTGCTGCCCCAGGACCCCACGGGCGTAGGCAGTTCTGCCCGCAACCGGTTCGTTGGGCTTGTCACCAACGTGATCATGGACAAGGTCATGGCCCAGGTTGAACTTCAGTGCGGCCCCTTCCGGGTGGTGTCGCTCATGAGCAGCGAGGCAGTGCGCGACCTGAAACTGGAGCCCGGCTCGGTGGCTACCGCCGTCGTGAAGTCCACGAACGTCATCATTGAAGTGCCGAACGGTGGGAAGGTCGCATGAATTTCCCACTCAGGAAGATCGCTGCACTGGCCACTGCCGCAGTGCTGATAACAACGATGGCAGCCTGCTCCACCTCCAGCGATACATCACCCAGGGCCTCGGCCGTGGGTGATCCGTCCGCAGCGGAACTGTCGGGAACCTTGACGGTGTTCGCTGCGGCATCCCTGAAACAAACGTTCACGGATCTGGCCACCCAGTTTGAAAAGGCCCATCCCCAGGTGGACGTCGCACTAAATTTTGATGGCTCGGCAACGCTTGTCACCCAAATCACCCAAGGCGCGCCGGCTGACGTGTTTGCCTCCGCAGACGCCGCGAACATGAAGAAACTCAGCGACGCGAAGCTTACGGCAGGGACTCCCGTGGACTTTGCCACCAACGTTTTGACACTGGCTGTCCCGGCCGACAATCCGGCCAACATCACCACCTTTGCCGATGCAGCCAAACCAGGCATCAAATTGGTGATCTGCGCGGCTCAAGTCCCCTGCGGAGCGGCAGCCAAAGCCGACGCTGCCAAGGCGGGATTGACGCTCACTCCCGTCAGCGAGGAACTCTCCGTCACCAGCGTGTTGGGCAAGGTCACCTCCGGAGAGGCCGACGCCGGTCTGGTTTACGTCACCGATGCTAAGTCCGCTGGCAACAAGGTCAAGGCCATCCCCCTCGATGTGGCCGCGCCAACGGTCAATAAATACCCCATTGCCGCAGTAGGCAGCTCAAAGCAATCTGAACTCGCCGCTGCTTTCATCGCCTTGGTGACTGCCCCGGACGGCCAGAAGGTGCTTCAGGATGCCGGATTTGGTGCGCCGTAAAATGCGGCCCACTGTGGAACCGTGGCAGTTCCAGACGGTCCCGCGATGGGTTTTTCTCGTAGCAGCGGTAGGCGGGCTATTCATCTTACTTCCACTCCTTGGCATGGTCGCCAAGGTCGATTGGGCGCAGTTCATCCCTCTCATCACCTCAGAATCATCCGTGGCCGCACTGAGCCTAAGCCTGAAGACAGCAATGGCCAGCACAGTCCTGTGTATTATTTTTGGCGTGCCGCTGGCGCTGGCTTTGGCCCGGGCACAATTCATCGGCCAACGCATCCTGCGCGCCCTGGTCTTACTTCCACTGGTGGTCCCACCGGTGGTCGGCGGACTGGCACTGCTCTATACCTTTGGCCGCGAGGGTCTGATCGGCCGGTCCTTGCGGCAGTTCGGGCTGGACATTGCGTTTTCCACCACGGCTGTTGTGATGGCCCAAGCCTTCGTGGCCCTGCCGTTTTTGGTCCTCAGCTTGGAGGGTTCATTGCGCACCGCCGGGCAAAAATATGAAGCCGTTGCCGCAACTCTTGGCGCCCGCCCGTCCACGGTGCTGCGCCGAATAACGCTGCCGTTGGTGCTGCCTGGACTGATCTCGGGTGCGGTACTGGCCTTCGCCCGGAGCTTGGGTGAGTTTGGGGCCACGCTCACCTTCGCCGGCAGTCTCCAAGGGGTCACGCGCACGCTGCCGCTGGAGATCTACCTGCAGCGCGAAAGCGACCCCGATGCCGCCGTGGCCTTGTCCTTCGTACTCATCGCCGTGGCGCTGGTGGTGGTGGCGCTGGCCTACCGGGCTCCACGGTCACCGATGCGCTCTGCCCTCGAAGGTCCAGACAGGGTCGAGCCGAGGCAGCTGGAAGCGCCATGACACTGGATCTAAGTATCACCATCGATGCCCGCAATCTTGAGCTCAGCTTTGATGTCGGTCCCACCGAGACGGTCGCCATTATGGGCCCCAACGGCGCTGGCAAGTCCACTATCATCCAGGCCCTTGCAGGCTTGTTGAAGCCCGACGCCGGGCACGCAACGTTGAGTGGCCAGCCCCTGTTTCGTTTGGGTGCAGGCGGTTCCTGGCTGCCGCCGCATGAGCGCGGAATTGGTTCCTTGGCCCAAGAACCGTTGCTGTTCCCGCATCTGACGGTGCTGGACAATGTGGCTTTCGGGCCACGCAGCCGGGGCGCCTCCAAGGCGGCGTCAGCCAAGACCGCGTGGCATTGGCTGCGTGAGGTGGACGCGGCCGATCTGGCAGGGCGCAAACCGGCCCAGCTCTCCGGAGGTCAGGCTCAACGCGTGGCGCTGGCCCGCGCGCTCGCCACCGATCCGGAATTGCTCCTGCTCGATGAGCCCATGGCTGCCCTTGATGTGAACACCACCCCGTTTCTGCGCAGCCTCCTCAAGCGCGTCTTGGCCGGGCGTAGGGCCATCATCGTCACGCACGACGTCCTTGATGCACTCATGCTCGCCGATCGAATCATCGTCATCGAGGCCGGGCGGATCGTGGAATCGGGGCCCACCTCCGCCGTTCTGGCTCATCCGCGCAGTACCTTTGCCGCATCCTTGGCCGGTTTGAATGTCCTGCCGGGCACATTGAGCGGCACCACCCTTATGATGCCCGACGGCGTTCAGGTCGCCGGCCAGGCCGTCAGCGGAACGGGCGACGGCGCAACGGGCGACCGTGCGGGCTTGGCCGCATTCAGGCCGTCGTCCGTGTCTGTCTTCATGACGCCACCGTTGGGAAGCCCGCGCAACTGCTTCTTGGTGCGCGTCGACGCCTTGGAACCCCACGGTGGACACATCCGGGTCAGGGCAGGCCTCTTGGCGGCCGATATCTCACCCGCAGCGACGGCCGAGCTCGGATTGGCGCCGGGCTCAGAAGTTTTCTTTGTGGTCAAGGCCGCCGAAGTGGTTTTGTACCCGGCGTAAGATTCCGCAGATCCCGAGGCCAATAGATACCTCTCTTGGACGACGGAAACTAAAAAACGATCATCCCATATGATGATTTATCCTTTCGAGCTGGTATTAAGAACTCCGGCTGTGCGTAAATATAATTGGAATAGTTTCAAATATTCAATTCTCAGTGACGTGCACCTTTCATATCCTTATTACAATTCGAAATGTCGCTCGAAGCTATTCTGTATGCGGTGGCCGATCCCACAAAGAATCTACAGATGGATAAGAATGAGAAAGTTTCTAAAAATTGTGGGCAAGGTGATCGCCGCTCTTGTGGCGGTGGTCATTGCCACTCTGGCGACAACAACCATCGTCAACGCCAGTGCAAGCAGGTCCGAGGCTGGCAAGATCAAAAGCTATGGCCAGCGGGTCTCCGTAGATGGCAAGAACATGAATGTTCTGATTCAGGGAGAAGGTGCCGAAACGGTAGTGCTGCTGCCAGGGTTCGGAACCGCTGCGCCCGCACTCGACTTCACACCCCTCATCGCCGAGCTGGCGCCGCATTACCGGGTGGTGGTGGTTGAACCGTTCGGATATGGCCTCAGCGACACTACTGACAAGGCCAGAACAACGCAGAACATCACCACGGAAATTCACACGGCCTTGGCAGATCTGAACATTGATCGCTACGCCCTGATGGGCCATTCGATCGCAGGCATCTATGCGCTTGACTACGCCAATAGGTATCGAGGGGAACTAACATCCTTCGTCGGTATCGACAGCAGCGTCCCTACCCAGCCGGGCATCGATGAAGCACTTCCCGTCGCCGCAATGAAGGCAGCCAAAAATCTGGGGCTGACCCGGATATTGGCGGCGGTGGCCGGCGACCCCTACGCCGGACTGCCCTACGACGATGACACCAAGGAGCAAATGAAGCTGCTGTCCTTGAAAAACTCCATGTCCGCCACGTATTCAAATGAAATGGAGCACTTCACCACCAATTTCGTTGCCGGCCAAGCACAGTCGTTCCCGCGCGATCTTCCCGTCCTTGAGTTTGCCCAAAAGAACAACACCGACGTCGAAGGCTGGCTGGCCTTGCATGAGGAGCAGGTGGCCAGTGTGGATAACGGGGAATTGGTGCAGTTAGATGCCACGCACTATCTCCATCACGCAAAGTCCAAGGAAATCGTTGAGAATTTCACCCGATTCATGGCCTCCGTAAGCGAGAACCAGAAATAGGATTTTGCCGGCAAAACGAAAAAACCCCGGCCTAATGGCCGAGGGTTTTCCTCATCATAGTTGCGGGGACAGGATTTGAACCTGTGACCTCCGGGTTATGAGCCCGGCGAGCTACCGAACTGCTCCACCCCGCGTTGCGTCCTCAACAGTACATGTGTTTGGCCGAATCACCAACTCGAGAGGGTGGTGGACGCATTGGGTCACGACAGGCTCGACCAGCGGGATGGGCTCTGTCCCCCGATTAGCGGTGTTTGAATTCAGCCGCACGTTTTTCGGTGAAGGCGGCCATGCCCTCTTTTTGATCCTCCGTGGCGAAGCAGGCGAAGATGGAGCGGCGTTCCATGCGGACCCCTTCGGCAAGGGTGGTCTCAAACGCGGCATTGACGGCTTCCTTGGCAATCATGGCCACCGGCTTGGACATGGAGGCAATGGTCTCGGCTGTGGCGAGGGCGTCCTCCAGCAGCGAGTCCACGGGAACCACGCGGGCCACAAGCCCGGCCAGCTCCGCCTCAACGGCACCCATAACCCGGCCGGTCAACACCATCTCCATGGCCTTGGCCTTGCCGATGGCCCGGGTGAGGCGCTGTGAGCCGCCCATGCCGGGAATGACGCCGAGCTTGATTTCGGGCTGGCCAAACTTGGCGTTGTCGGCGGCGATGATGAAGTCGGCGATCATGGCCAGTTCGCAGCCGCCGCCCAATGCGTGGCCCGCAACGGCCGCAATCATAGGGGTGCGGACGCGCGCAAGCTCATCCCAGGCTGAGAACCAGTTGGCGAGGTACATATCCACCGAGGATTTGTCCCTCATCTCCTTAATGTCGGCGCCGGCGGCAAAGGCTCGGGAGGAACCCGTGATGACAATCGCCCCGATGCTGGCATCGGCGTCGAACTCCTGTGCGGCCGCCAGAATCTCCTTGCCCATGGCATCGCTCAGGGCATTCAGGGCCTCGGGACGGTTGAGCGTGATCAGGCCAACCCTGCCGCGTTGTTCGGTCAGGATCAGGGAGTACTGCGTCATGGATGCGTTCCGTTCGGTTCGGTGCGGTCAGGTAAAGAGTAAGAAGAGAGTATGGCTAAAGGTCAGTCTGCGCCGCTCGGGGCGTTCGTATCTGAGGCGTTCCTAATAGTGTTGATGATTCCGGAAAAGTCAGTCCCAGCGCCTCCGTTCAGGGAAAACTCGCGGTAGATTTCTTCGGCCGAGCGGCCCAGCACGGCGTCCACACCCGTTGCATTGAGCGCCTCAACGGCCAACCCCAGGTCCTTGGCCATGAGCGCTCCGGCAAAACCTGGCTGGTAGTCGCGGTTGGCGGGACTTGTGGGAACGGGTCCGGGGACGGGGCAGTTGGTGGTCAACGACCAGCATTGCCCGGAGGCATTGGCTGCTACATCGAACAGCGCCTGATGTGTCAGTCCGAGCTTTTCGCCCAACACAAATGCCTCGCTGACGGCAATCATGGACACTCCAAGGATCATGTTGTTGCAGACCTTCGCGGCCTGGCCGGCGCCTGGCCCGCCACAGTGCACAATGCGCCTGCCCATCACCTCAAAGATAGCGGCCCCGGCGGCGAAATCATCCTCGGAACCACCCACCATGAACGTCAGGGTGCCTGCTTCGGCGCCCACAACCCCACCAGAAACGGGCGCATCCAGCCCCCTGTGTCCGCTGGCCACCACCATCTCATGGGCCACCCGCGCGTCGTCCACGGAAATAGTGGAGCATTCAAGGAACAACGCACCGGGCTTGGCCGCAGCCAGCAGTCCACCACCGGGACCGTCACCCTCAAAAGCGGCAAAAACATGTTTCCCGGCCGGCAGCATGGTGATGATGACCTCGGCGCCACGTGCCGCAGCGGCCGAAGACTCAGCCACCACCACACCGGCCGCCGCAGCGGCCTCAAGCGCTGCAGGAACAACATCAAAACCCGCGACCGAGTATCCGGCGGCCACAAGGTTCGCCGCCATAGGCCCGCCCATATGGCCCAGTCCAATAAAGGCGATCCGTAGCTCGCTCAGCTCACGCGTTGCCAATGAATCCTCGCTCATGGTCCAGCTCCTTCGCTCGCTCCAAACTGCTCAATTCAAGGCCCTCAATCTAAACTGCGCCGCTGGCGTTATCCCACAACCTCGTCATCGGCTGGCGCCCGCAAATCCAATTCACCCGGACCCAAGTCAGCGAAAGCACCATCCACCGTGTCATGGGCAACGTCAGCAAACGTCGCCGGCTGCCACTGCGGGTTCCTGTCCTTGTCAACGAGCTGGGCGCGGATCCCTTCGGCGAAGTCAGGCCACCGCAGCGCACGCAAGGAGACCCGCAGCTCTTGGTTCAACGCTTCCTCCAACGAGGTCAGCTCCCGTGCCCGCCGCAGTGCGGCCAGGGTGACGGTAACAGCGGTGGGTGATTTTGCCGCAATATTCTCCGCCGTCGCGGTGGCAGCGGGGTCGCCAACGCTAGCCAACCGCTCAAGGATGGTCTCCACGCGATCCGAGGCATAGGCTTCATCAATCCACCATCGGGCCTTGGCAAGCTCGGATTCCGGAGCCACTTGCCCATAACGTCCGACGACGGAGCTGGCGTTGCGCTCGGACAGCTCGGCTACCAGCGTGGGCAGCACGGCCGAATCGACGTAGTGGCTGGCCAAGCCCATGACGATGGCGTCGGCGCCGCTGACCATGGCACCTGTCAGTCCGGCGTGGGTGCCCAGCTCTCCGGGAGCCTGGGCCAAAAGATAGGTGCCGCCAACATCCGGCACAAAACCGATCCCCGTTTCCGGCATGCCGATCCGTGACCGCTCGGTGACGATACGGTGCGAGGCGTGTGCCGAGATCCCCACACCACCGCCTAGCACCACGCCGTCCATGAGCGTCACGATGGGCTTGGGATAGCGGTGAATCCGGGCATTGAGATGGTACTCATCGCGCCAAAACTGTTCCGAGGAATTCCCACCGGTGCGGGCGTCATGGTAGATCGAGACGATGTCGCCACCTGCGCATAAGCCCCGCTCACCGGCACCCGAGATGAGGACTGTTTCGACGCCGTCGTCCGTTTCCCAGTCATCGAGTGCCCGCGCCAGGGTCAATACCATGGCGTGGTTGAGCGCGTTCATGGCCTTGGGCCGGTTCAGGATGAGATGACCCAGCTGGCCGTTCCGCTCCACGAGAACCTCAGTGTGCTCCATGTACCCATCCTCCACGGTTCAGCGCTCCACGGCCAGACGGCCAATGATCAAACGCATGATTTCGTTGCTGCCTTCAAGAATTTGGTGCACCCGCAAATCGCGGACCAGTTTTTCCAGCCCATACTCGCTGAGATAGCCGTAGCCGCCGTGCAGCTGCAGCGCCTGATTGGCGACGCGAAAACCGGCGTCGGTGGCGACGAGTTTCGCCATGGCGCACAGCTTCACAGCATCGGGCGCGGCCGTGTCGAGCGCCTCCGCAGCACGCCGGAGCATGGTGCGGGAGACCTCGAGCTCGGTGTCCATCTGCGCAATTTCAAAGAGCAGATGCTGCTTCTCGATGAGCGGGCCACCAAAGGCCTGGCGCTCTTTAAGGTAGGCGATGGACTTCTCCAGCGCGGCCCGACCTCCGCCCAGCGAGCAGGCCCCGATGTTGACCCGCCCACCGTTGAGGCCCTTCATGGCGATACCGAAACCGTCGCCCTCGGCCCCCAGCCGATTTCCCACCGGGATGCGCACGTTGTCGAAAACGACTTGGCGGGTGGGTTGCGCCCTCCAGCCCATCTTCTTCTCGTTGGCACCAAAGCTCAGCCCCGGGGCGTCATGGGGAACAACGACGGCGGTGATCCCCTTCGCGCCCAGCTCGGCTGTTCGGACCATGACCAGATACCAGGCCGAGGCGCCGGCACCGGAGATGAACTGCTTGGTTCCGTTGATGACGTAGTGATCGCCGTCGAGCACGGCGCGGGTGGTGATAGCCGCGGCGTCGGAGCCAACACCTGGCTCGGAGAGGCAGTAGCTGGTGAGCTCTGTCATGGCTGTAATGCCCGGCAGCCAGGCCGCGCGCTGCTCATCGTTACCGAAGGCATCGATCATCCACGCCACCATGTTGTGGATGGAGATGTAGGCGGCGATGCTCGGGTCCACGGCGGCCAGTTCCTCAAAAATAAGGACGGCGTCGGTGCGGCTCAGTGCCGATCCGCCATGCTCCTCCCCCACATAAATGCCACCCATTCCCAGCGCCCCGGCCTCCGCCAGTACGTCCACGGGAAAGAATTTCTCCTCGTCCCATCGGGCCGTGTGTGGAGCCAGCTCGTTGGTGGCGAAATCGCGCACCATCTCTACCAGGTCGGCTTGGTCAGGCGTGAGAGCGTTCATGTGTGCCTCCTTAGGCCGCGTCGTTGCGGCATGCGGTGCGTGGCGGCAGCCCTCGGGATGTGGGGCTACCTCGGTGGCGGACCCACCCAGGTGAGGGGTCCGCCGTCGTACTATTTGGTGACCTTGCCCATCAGGGATGCGACGGGGCGCAGGAACAGGGGTTGTGCGAGGAACCAGGCGGCCGCCATGACCACGAGGGAGCCGGCAAAGATGCCGAAGCCCCACCAGTTCACGACGTCGGAGGAGGTATACATGTGGTTCAGGTTGCGCAGGGCGCCGGTGGCCAGCACCAGCGTCACATGCACCACGATGAAGAACACGAAGTAGAGCATGACCGGGAAGTGGATGGCCCGGGCTGCCGTGATCGGGTAGATCTTGTTCAGCGCGGTGGCGTTCTTGGGCCAGGCGCCGGACATGCGCAGACCCGTGAGAATGGCCAGCGGGGCGGCGATGAAGACAGTGATGAAGTACGTCAATAGCTGCAGACCGTTGTAGTTGACCCAGCCATTGTCGGTGGGCCAGTTCAGCGAGAGGTACTGCAGTCCGGCCGAAATGGCGTTAGGGAAAACGTCCCAGCTAGTGGGCACAATGCGCATCCACTGGCCGGTGGCGAACAAGATCACGATGAAGATGACGCCGTTGAGCACCCAGAGGGCATCCAAGGTCAGGTGGAACCAGAGGTCGAGGCTGATCTTGGTGGGGTTCCCGGGGGTCTTGATGAGGCCCTTGTTATTGCGGATCCAATGAGCGGCCGGGCGCTTAGTGGTGCGCACCTGCCAGCCCGAGCGGATGATCAGGAGGATCAGGAACATGTTGATGAAGTGCTGCCAGCCGAGCCAGGCAGGCAGTCCCACCGGTGCGCTCGAGGGCAGTTCGGAATGCCCCGGGTAGGTGGCCATGAATGACTTCACGCCATCAAGGCTCGTCAAGCCGCGGGCCACCAGCACCGCCACTGCCAGAAGCAGGATCAAGGCACCCGCGGAGACGCCGATTCTGGCCCACAGGCCGAGGCCGTTCCAGCGCGCGGCGATGCCGGCGCTCTGCTTGGTCTTGGGGGTCGACATGGTCTAAAACCTCTTTCGGGAACACTGCTTCTTGCGCTGGCGATACTGTACGTAGTTTGGCATCCATTGTCGCAGTCTCTGTACTACGCCTGACTACATGGGACGTCTCGTGATGTAATACGCGGCGTCCCGGACTTCTCTTGAAGAATACTAGGCCCCACTAGTATTTACTAGGTATCCCAAGTAAATTATTGGCAGGCGTGAATATTCATTGCCGCTTATCGGAAAGGACCGCCATGGCACCCGCATCTCCGTTGCCCATGGACCCCATTGCCGAGGCCAAACGCCAGTGGATTGCCCACGGCTGGGCCGACGCTGCCGACGCCATGGCCGCCTTCTCCTCTGTCATGCGCGCACACCAGCTCATGTACAGCAGGGTCGATGCGGCACTGAAACCCCTGGGGCTGTCCTACGCCCGGCTGGAACTTTTGCGGCTGCTGTCTTTCACGCGCGACGGCGCCCTGCCGATGGCCAGCGCCAGCGCCCGCCTCCAGGTGCATCCCACATCCGTGACAAGTGTGGTGCACCGCTTGGAAAAGGACGCCCTGGTCCGCCGGGAGGCCCACCCTTCCGATGGACGAGCCACCCTGGTGGTGTTGACCGACGCCGGGCGCCGGTTGGCGGAGGACGCTACAACTGTTTTGAACGCCGATGTGTTCGCCACCCCCGGCATCCCCGCTTCCGATCTGACGTTGATGACCGCGATCTTGGCTCGGTTCCGGCGCGATTCAGGCGACTTTACGGACCCGGTGGAATACCCCGAGCCCCTCTAGCGCTTTCCTCTTTCAAACGCTCCTTCACTTCTGGGGGTGTTTCGGCCAACGCTCCTTCACGTATGGGTTCCGCGACGCGTCAACCGCCCCACTACTTGCCGGTGAACACGCCCGGACGGCGCTCCCCCATGGCCGCCACCGCTTCCAGCAGGTCCTCGCTATGCAGGAATGAGCTGTTCCACAACGCCACGTGCCGCAGCCCGCGCGCAATGGTTTCTTCCCTGCCCTCGTTCAAAACCATCTTGGTACCGGCAACGGCCAGTGGGGAATTCGCGGCCATCGCGGCCGCCATCTCCAACGCGGCGGCCATCAGGGTTTCCGGATCGGGATATACGTCATTGACCAGGCCGATCTTTTCAGCATGCTGGGCCGAAAAGTCCTTGGCCGTGAAGGCCAGCTCCCGCAGATGCCCCTCGCCAACAATCCCGCGTAGCCGTTGCAGGCTGCCGACGTCCGCCACGATGGCAAGCCTCGCTTCCCGGATGCTGAACGTTGCTTCGGCCGAGGCCAGACGAACATCGGCCGCACTGATGAGGTCCACACCGCCGCCGATGCACCAGCCGGAGACGGCCGCGATGACAGGTTTCTTGCAGCTGGCCACGGCAGTGACGCCGTCCTGCAGGTCCTTGATGACGCCGAGCAATTCGGTGCGCTGCGCCGCTTGTGCCGGGGTGCCGGATCCGAGCCTGCCCAGCCAGCCGCCCAGCACCTCCTGGACGTCAAGGCCCGTGCTGAAGTTGGCACCGGCACCGGCGAGCACCACGGCCCGGACCGTGTCATCGGCATCGAGCGCCGCGAACACCTGCGGCAGTTCAGCCCAGAAGGCCAACCCCATCATGTTCCCGCGGCCCGGCCCCACCAGACGTACGACGGCGACACCCGGCTGGGGCGCCTGGCTCACCTCAAAAGCAGTCCAGCCCATCAGAACTGCTCTCCCTTTTCCGCCTTGGCTACCAACGAGGCCGGCGGCAGGAAGTGCTCGCCATAGCTGGCCGCCAGCTCACGGGAGCGGGCCACAAAACCGGCCAGTCCGCCGTCGTACCCGTTCATGTACTGGACCACGCCGCCGGTCCAGGCCGGGAAGCCGATGCCAAGGATGGAGCCAATGTTGGCGTCCTCCACACTGCGCAGCACTCCCTCGTCCAGGCATTTGACGGTCTCGAGTGCCTCGGCAAAAAGCATGCGTTCCTGCATGTCCGCAAACGGGATTTCGGTGGTGCCGCCAAACGTTTCCTTCAGCCCTTCCCAGAGCCCGGTCCGGTGTCCGTCGGCATAGTTGTAGAAGCCGGCTCCGGCCAACTTGCCCTTGCGTGAGAACTCCTCGATCATCCTCTCGACGATGTCGTAGGCGGCATGGTGCTGGTACTTTTGCACGCCACCGTCGGCCTCCAATCCAGCCTTGGTCTCCTTCTGGATCTTGGCCATGAGAGTCAGGTTCAGCTCGTCAGCCAGCTGCAGCGGTGCGGCCGGGTACCCTGCCTGCAGCCCGGCCTGCTCGATGGAGGGCGCCGCGATCCCCTCGCCCAGCATGGCAATGGCCTCATTCATGAACGTGCCGATGACGCGGCTGGTGAAGAAGCCGCGGGAATCGTTGACAACAATGGGGGTCTTGCGGATCTGGACGGCGATATCGAAGGCCTTGGCCAGGGTCTCATCGGAGGTGTTCTTGCCGGCGATGATCTCCAGCAACGGCATCTTGTCAACGGGCGAGAAGAAGTGCAGGCCGATGAAGTTCTCCTGCGCCTTCACACCTTCCGCGAGCGCGGTAATGGGCAGGCTCGAGGTGTTGGAACCCAGCACCGCGCCGGATCCGACGATGTCCTGAATTTCCGCGAAGGCCTTTTGCTTGACCTCGACGTTTTCAAAGACCGCCTCGATCACCAGATCACAGCCGGCCAGATCGGCAGCCTGTGCGGTGGGCGTAATCTTGGCCAGCAGGGTGTCTGCTTGCTCCTGAGTTTGTTGGCCGCGCGCCACTGCCTTATCGGTGAGTGTCGTGGAATAGCTCTTGCCCCGCTCGGCCGCCTCGAGGGAGACGTCCTTGAGAACAACGTCCATGCCGCCGCGGGCACACACGTAGGCGATGCCCGCCCCCATCATGCCAGCGCCGAGGACGGCAACCTTCTTAGCCGTGTACTTCTCGAAGCCCGCCGGGCGGCTGCCACCGGAGCTGATGTGGCCCATGTCGAAGAAGAACGCCTTGATCATGTTGGTGGAAACCTGACCGGTCACCACCTCCGTGAAGTAGCGTGATTCAATCTCCAGCGCCGTATCAAAGTCAACCTGGGAACTTTCGACGGCGGCCGCAAGGATGGCGCGCGGGGCCGGGTAGTTGGCGCCCTTGAGCTGCTTGCGGAGATTGGCCGGGAACGCCGGCAGATTGGCGGCAAAGGCAGCAGTGGTGGGGGTTCCCCCGGGGATCCGATACTTGGGCACGTCCCACGGCTGCACTGCCTCGGGGTTCGCGGCGATCCAAGCCTTGGCTGCCGGGATGAGCTCCTCCACCGTGTCCACTACCTCGTGGACAAGTCCGACGTCGAGCGCCTTGCGAGGCTTGTATTTCTGTCCCTGGAGCAGGACCTTCATGGTGGCGTCGGCTATACCCATGAGGCGAACGGTACGAACAATTCCGCCTCCTCCGGGCAGCAGCCCAAGCGTGACCTCGGGCAGACCAATGACCGATCCGCTCGTGTCGGCAGCTATGCGGTGGTGGGCGGCCAAGGCAATTTCCAGTCCGCCACCCAGCGCGGCACCATTGATCGCCGCCACCACCGGCTTGCCGAGGGTTTCCAACGTACGCAGCTGGGCCTTGACCTTTTGGCCAAGCTCAAAGATCTTCGCGGCATCCTCGTGCGTGGCGGCAATCAGGTCCTTGAGCTCGCCGCCGGCGAAGAAGGACTTCTTGGCCGAGGCCAGGATGACGCCGGTGACACTCTCCTTTTCTGCCGCGAGTCGGTCCACGGCAATCTGCATGGAGGCGATGTAATCGCCGTTCATGGTGTTGGCTGCCTGATTCGGGTCATCCATGGTCAGGGTGACAACGCCATCGGCGTCCTGCTCCCAGTGGATGGTGTTTGCCTTGCGCACTCGTTTTCCGCCCACGGATCTAAACCCTCTCAATCAAAGTTGCTACGCCCATGCCGCCGCCGATGCACAAGGTGATGACGGCCCGGCGTTTGTCGATGCGTTCAAGTTCATCCAGCACGGTGCCAAGAATCATGGCTCCTGTGGCCCCCAGCGGGTGGCCCATGGCGATGGCGCCACCGTTGACGTTGAGCTTGTCATCGGGGATGCCCAGATCCTTTTGGTATTTCAACACGACGGAGGCGAAGGCCTCGTTGATTTCAAAGAGGTCGATGTCATCGACTCCCAGACCTGCCTGTGCCAGCAGCTTTTCGGTGGCCGGGGTGGGACCGGTGAGCATGATGGTGGGATCGGCGCCGGACGTTGCGGTGGCCACGATCCGGGCCCGCGGCGTCAGTCCCAGCTGCTCGCCAACCTCCGCGCTGCCCACCAAAACCAGGGCGGCGCCGTCGACAATTCCCGAGGAATTTGCGGCCGTGTGGACATGGTCGATCTTCTCGACTGCGTGGAATTTTTGAAGCGCGACGGCGTCGAAGCCACCCGCTTCCCCCATGACGGCAAAAGCGGGGCGCAATCCCGCCTGCGATTCCGGAGTTGATTCGGGACGCATGTGCTCGTCATGATCCAGGACCACTAAGCCGTTTTGGTCCGTTACAGGGATGACCGACTTGGCGAAGCGGCCCTCTTTCCAGGCCTGAGCGGCCAGTTGCTGCGAGCGCACGGCGTAGGCATCGACGTCGATCCTACTAAAGCCTTCCATCGTGGCAATCAGGTCCGCGCCGATGCCCTGCGGTACAAAATAGCTGTCGTAATTCGTGGCCGGATCCATGGCCCAGGCTCCGCCGTCGGACCCGATGGGCACACGGGACATAGACTCCACGCCGCCGGCGATGATGAGCTGGTCCCAGCCCGAGCGCACTTTTTGGGCGGCGGTATTGACGGCCTCAAGTCCCGAGGCGCAAAAGCGGTTGACCTGCAGGCCACCCACGGTGTCTGGCAGCCCGGCAGCAATGGCGGCGGTGCGGGCGATGACGGCGCCCTGGTCTCCCACGGGTGACACGACGCCGAGAATGAGATCGTCGATGAGTGACTCATCTAGGCCGGGATTCCGTTCCCGCAGTGCCTGGATCAGGCCCACCACCAGATCGATGGGCTTGGTACCGTGCAAGGCACCCTTCTTGCCGCGCCCTCGGGGCGTGCGGACGGCGTCGTAGATGAAGGCTTCAGGTTGTTCACTCATGTGGGACTTCCTTCCAATGCGTTGGCACTGACACTAGCAGCTGGTCATGACCGAACTTTCCCGCCAAAAAGGTCCGTCGACCGCTAGGATACTTGCAATGCCATTGGGGCATTTTCTAGTGGCATTGAAACGGATATCCCATGAGCACCTCGCACGATTCATCGGTGCCAGAAGCTGCCCCCCAGTCTTCTGGCGGCAAGGTCCTGATAAGCCTCGCGGCGGCCGTGATTGTCTTATTTGGGCTGAGCCGCATTTCTTCCATTGTTGGCCCGGTCTTTTTGGCGCTGGTCCTGACTATTTGCGTTTACCCGCTCAAGCAGCGACTCATCAACCGGGGAGTCCCTGCTGCGTTGGCCGCGTTCTCCACCATTGTGGCTGTGTACGCCATGATCGGGGCACTAGTGGCGTCCCTGTGGGTCTCCGCCGTCCAGCTCACCCGGTTATTGCCCCAATTCGCTCCGCAGATCACCGAACTGAGTAACGATCTGAGGGTGTTCCTTCACGACACCCTTGGCATTGGAGACGAGCAGGTCCGGGCCGTCGTTGACTCCTTGGACCTTCGGGTCCTCATCGGCACGGCCTACAACCTACTCGGCAGCGCCATGAACGTGGGCTCTGGTCTGGTCTTCTTACTGCTCTTAATCATGTTCATGAGCATCGACGCCACCTACTTCCCCACGATTCTGGCGGTCGTGAAGGAAAAGCGGGCGCCGGTGGTTGAGGCGCTGTCCAACTTCGCCAAACTGTCCCGTTCATTCATGGTCATGACCACCATCTTCGGAGCCATCGTGGCCGCGCTCAACCTGGCGCTCCTGTTGGTCTTGGGAGTGCCTGGCGCCGGGCTTTGGGCGTTGCTCTCGTTTGTCTGCGGCTTCATCCCGTTCATCGGCTTCTGGATCTCGCTGGTTCCGGCGGCCATCATGGCCCTGCTTGCCGGTGGCCTGCCAACCTTTATTGGGGTCGTGGCGTTCTACGGCGTCATCAATTCCCTGATCCAGTCGATCATCCAGCCCAAATTTGTCTCCGGCACTGTCAACCTGAACATGACACTGACCTTCCTCTCTGTCATCTTCTGGTCCGCCCTGCTGGGCCCGCTCGGCGCGCTGATGGCCGTCCCGCTCTCGCTATTTGCCCGGGCGCTGCTGGTGGATTCGCACCCGCAAGCAGCCTGGCTTCGACCGTTCATCGGCGACATTGCCGAGTCCAAGACGATGCTTGCAGCCCAGCGTGCTGCGGCCAAGGCAGCTAGGTCTAAAACCGCCGGAAAGTGATGCGGCGTCGGCAAAAACCCGCCGGAAAGTGGTGCCGCGTTGGAGGGGGCGTTACTGCAGGTTGGATGTCAGCCTTGCCGCACTGTCCCAGAACTTCTCCATGACCGGGCGCTTGACCCAATCGGCCAGCTCCAATTCACGACTGTTGGCGCGGTAGCCGTCCTCGATGACGCGCAGCTCCTGCACGAACATTTCGCTGTGGATCAACACCGAAATCTCCATGTTCAGTGAGAACGAGCGCACGTCCATGTTGGAGGAGCCAATCACGGCTACGTCGGAGTCGATGCTGAAATGCTTCGAATGCAGCACCTCGGGTGCCTTGTACAAATAAATCTTCACGCCCGCCCGCAGCAACGCCTCGTAGTAGGAACGCTGTGCGTGGTAGACCATGGCCTGATCGCCGATCTCGGACACGAACAACTCCACCGACAGTCCCCGCCCGGCCGCCGTAATGATGGCCAGCAACACCGAGTCCTCGGGGACAAAGTAAGGGCTCGTGATGCTGACCCGTTCAGTGGCCTGATGAATCATGGCCACGAAGAGCTTCAGATTATTGTCATTTTCAAAGCTCGGTCCACTGGGAACCACCTGCGCATCTACGCGATGCGAGGCCGGGTCCAAAACCACCGCCGAGGTATCCAGCTCCAGCAGCACATCAGTCTCGCTGAACCAGTCGGTGACGAATACGGCGTCGAGCTCCCTGACAGCGGGCCCGTGGATCCGCATCATCAGCTCATGCCAGCGCAGCCCGCGGGCAATGTTTTTCTTTTTGTTGTAACTCTCGTGCACCAGGTTTTGCGAGCCCGTGAACCCCACCTGCCCGTCGACTACCAAGAGCTTGCGGTGGTTACGCAGGTCCACGCGCTGCCACCGCCCCTTCCACGGCCGCAGCGGCAACATGGCGTGATACTCAGCCCCCATGTCGCTCAGCCGGGCGAGCGTCTCCTTACGCCCCGGATTCATGAGCGAGGCCAGATGGTCCGAGAGCACCCGGACGTTCACTCCCCTAGCCACCGCCCGGGCCAGCGCGTCGAAGAAGGGCCGGGTGACGTCGTCGTGCACCAAAATGTAAAACTCCACATGGACGTAGTTCTCGGCTCGGTCAATCTCCGCCGCCATCGCCGCAATGGAGCCATGGTAGTCCGGGAGAAGTTCGACGTCGTTGCCTCCCACCATGGGTAACGCACCCAGGGTGCTGTTGAGGGTGACGAGCCCGGCCAGGCCTTGGGGCCATTCATCTTTGTGGCTGAGCTGGTCGAATCCCTCGGTGCGCTCGAGGATGAGTTCGTTGACGAACTGTTGTTTGTCCCGCCGAGACTTGGGCAGGCGCGAAAAACCCACGAGCAGGAACGCCACAACGCCCACATAGGGGATAAAAATGATGGTCAGCATCCAGGCGATTGCGGTGGCCGGGCGGCGCCGGGCCGAAATGTAGGCCACGGCAATGGCACCGAGGATCACGTGGAGTGCCAAGAGAACCCAGGTCAGATGGTCGGCATCGCTGAACCATTCGCGAATGCTCAAAGAACTACGCTCCCCCTATTAAGCGTGAGCAACGGCGGACCCTGAGGAGTCCGCCGTTGCGCCACCATGATTCTTGCAAGTTTAGGCCAGACCGGTTAAGAATTCTTGGTGTATCCCACGAGAAATTCACTCAACAGTCGGGTGCCGTAGCCGGTGGCACCAGTTGGACGCCAGGAGTCATCGGAATCGCTCTTCATGGTCCCGGCAATATCCAGATGCGCCCACGGGGTGCCCTTGACGAACTCCGAGAGGAACAACGCCGCTGTGATGGCTCCGGCAGTGGGTCCGCCCATGTTGGAGATGTCAGCAATATTCGAATCCAGCTGCTTGCGGTACCGCTGTTCGAGCGGCAGTTGCCAAATGGACTCACCCGAGGAGCCCCCGGCTACCTTGAGCTGCTCCACCAGCGGCTGGTCGTTGCCAATCACGGCACCCACCAGCGTTCCGAGTGCTGCCATGGCAGCGCCCGTCAGCGTTGCGGCATCAACAATGGCGTCAGGCGTTTCCTCCATGGCCAAGCACAGCGCATCCATCATGACCAGGCGACCCTCGGCGTCGGTGTTCTTGACCTCCACGGTGGTGCCGTTACGGGCAGTCAGCACATCGCCGAGCTTGGTGGCCGTCCCGGAAGGCATGTTGTCGGTACATACCAGCCAAGCGCTGACCTCGGCGGTGGCACCCAGATCACGCAGCCCCGTCATGGCTGACAGGATGGCAGCCGAACCGGCCATGTCCATTTTCATGGCGAGGTGCATGGGGTCCGAAGGCTTGAGGCTAATGCCGCCGGAATCGTACATGATGCCCTTGCCCACGAGCGCCAGATGCGCAGTGGGGTCACCCGAAGGCTTGTAGCGAAGCACAATGAGCCGAGGCTCCTCGTCGCTGCCCGCATTGACGCCAAGTAGTCCTCCGCAACCCATCTCGATGAGCGCAGCCTTGTCAAAGGTTTCCACGCTGAGCCCAAAAGCCGGGCCCTGCTCCGCGGCAAAATCCGCATACTCAACGGCCGTCAGATGACCGGGCGGGTTGTTGGCGAGGTCGCGGGCGAGTGCAGCCGAACGCGCCAACACCTTGCCGCGGGCGGCACCGGCCTCGGCGCCCGCCCCGGCGCCGATGATCTCAAGGCTTTCAATGCCAAGGTCCGCAGGATCATTCTTCAAGGCGTTGAACCGGTAGCGTGCCAGCAACGCTCCCTCCACGGCTGCCTGTGCTGCCAGGGCCCCGTCGGCACCGTGTCCGGAAGGCAGTACCAGGGCGAGTGCCGAATGCCGAGCCGCGGCGCGCGCAAAAGCGGCCGCCCCGTCACGCAACTCATCCACCGAGCGGGCGGCACCGCTTCCGGCACCCACCGCAACCACCGCCGTCGCACCTTCACGGGGAACATAAACGGCCTGACCGGCGGCTCCGGTGAAGCCGGCTCCGGCCAGTGCCTCCCGGCTCAGCTTCAATTCGGCCGGAACCTCCCCGTCCAGGGATACAAAATATCCGACGGCGGATGCCCCGCCGCTGGGGGCTGCGGCTGCCGCGACTTCCGGATCGAGGTGCAGAGAAGGCGCCGGATCATAGGAGGCCGGAATCAATTTAATGGGTGAATGTGCCATGAATTAAAGACCCTTTCAAGAAAATGCGGTTAAGAAGCTGGACCCCACGGGATGCCGGTGACAAACCAGAGCACCAAGAACGCGGTCCACACCACAATCAGAACCACGGTGTAGGGCAGCATCATGGCCACGATGGTGCCAACGCCGGACTTGGGGCGGTACTTCTGGGCGAACACCACGATCATGGCGAAGTACGGCATGAGTGGGGTGACGATGTTCATGGGTGAATCGCCTACGCGATAGGCCGCCAACACAGCTTCGGGCTCAATGCCCAGACGCATGAACAGTGGCACGAAGATCGGTGCCAAGATGGCCCAGGCTGGCAAGCCACCGGGCATCACGATGTCGATGATCAATGCGACGATGACAAAGCCTATGAGCAGAGGTATGGGGCCAAAGCCGGATTCTTCCAGCCAGTCGGCCATACCCACAGCCCCCACGGTGGCCAGGTTGGTGTACGCAAAGTAGGCGATGAACTGGGCGATGACGAGTAGCAAGAAAATTAGGCTGGCTAGGTTCGCGAAGGTCTTCACGATCGGGTTGATGATGTCCATGCTGTTTTTGATGGTGCCGGCGCCGCGGCCGTACGCGATTCCGCAGCCGAGGAACACGATCATGACTAGGAAGATGATGCTGTCCAGCAAGGGTGCGCCCACAATGAGTGAGCCTGTTTCCGGGTTACGCAGCGGGCCCCAGGATGGCAGCGAAAGGAAAAGCACGACGGCGGCAATGCCTACCGCTGTGAACAGAGCCCAACGCAGGCCCTTCTTTTCCTCCGGGCTGATGACGCCATCCTCGTGACCGGCGGAGGCGCCCTCATAGACGCCTAGGCGGGGCTCGACGAATTTGTCCGTAAGGATAGTACAAACGATCGTCACCAAAATGGTGGACGCGATGCTGAAGAACAGATTGGCCGTCACATCGAGGTTCCTGGCTGGGTCCATCATGTGGATGGCCTCATTCGTGACCTCGGTGAGCATGCCGTCCAGCGGAGTGATCAGCACGTTCACACCGAATCCTGCGGCCACACCGGAGAACGCAGCGGCCAAACCGGCCAAGGGGTGTCTACCCAGTGAATGGTAAATGGCCGCACCAAGTGGGATCAGGACCATATAGCCGGCGTCTGTGGCGATGCTTGAGATAACGCCCAGCAGCACGATCACAAAGGTGATCATGCTCGGGTGGGTCACGAGCACCAGCTTGCGGATGAGTGCCGAAATCAGCCCGGCTTCCTCGGCAAGGCCTACACCGAGCATGGCCACAAGGATCACTCCCACAACACCAAAGTTGGTGAAGTTGTTGACCATGGAGGTGAAGAGGAACCGGATGCCATCAGGGTCGAGGAGACTTCGCACATTGGTGGTGACGTCTTCGATCTCGCCCGTGACTATATTTGCGCTTTGGAACGTTGCGCTGGCGCCAACCACGGAGAAAATCACCGACAAGACCATGACCAAGCCGATGAGAATAAGGAAGATGACTGCGGGGTGCGGAACCTTGTCCCCCACCACTTCAACGCCCGTCAGGAATTTCTCAAGAACGGACTTCTTTTGCGGCTTGATTGCTGATTCTTTTCTGGACATGATCTGCATACCCCAATGGCGAAGATGTTTTGCTTATGACAAGTGAGGGTGAAGCCATAAACCCTTAGGCGAGTGCCTTGGCCTTGAGCTGCGCATACTCGGTGTCGTTGATGGTGCCTGCGTCGAGCAGTGACTTGGCAGCCTGTATCTGATCTGCCGGGCTCTGGGTTCCAGCCACGCGCCGCAGGTATTCTTCTCCTTGTTGCTGCGCAGAAGCAGCGGCTTTCACGTTGCGTTCGGTCATGCCATTTCCACGTACAACGATGTAAATTAGCGCCGAAATATAGGGTGTGACCAGCAGGAAGAAGATCCATATTGCTTTGAACACTCCGGAAAGGCTGGAGTCCCGGAAAATGTCGCCGACAATTTGAAAGAGCAGGATGAGGTAGGCAAGGAACAAAAATGCTACGGTAATGGACCAAAATACTTCAAAGAACTGCATTATTTTCCCCAATATTTTTTTATGCCCGAAGGCTCGATAAATTCCACGACGGAGCACAAAATGCCCGTTTGCGTGATTGTTTTGCCACAGTAGCAGCACAACAAAGCATTTGCATATAGCCAAATGGACAAATTTCCGAATATCCAGCGGTGCCACATAATTGCCCTGACAGTCGCCGTTCATTAGCCTATACGTATGAGCGATATCACCGCAATGCTATTTATTCTGACAATCACGATTGTCATATTCGTGTGGAATAAGATTCCCGTAGAAATAGTCGCACTCGGTGTTGCTCTACTTCTTTTCGCCACAGGAATTGTTGATGTAAATGAAACATTTTCAGGCTTTGGATCTCAAACAGTCATCCTGATCGCCGCACTCTTTGTGGTGGCAGAAGCCATAGATGCGGCTGGCATCACCACCTGGATGGGCGGACAGTTAGTGAGATTCGCCGGCGACAGCCGCCCACGGCTGATCGCCCTCATTATGCTTTTCACCGCTTTGCTCACCGCGGTCATCAGCGTCAACGGCGCCGTGGCCGCGCTCCTGCCGATGGTGGTGGTTTTGGCCGTGCGGCTCAAACGCGAGCCCGGCCAGTTATTGATGCCTATGGCCTTTGCCGCCCACGCTGGCTCTCTCCTGGTTCTGACCGGCTCCCCGGTGAATATCTTGATCCTTGAGGCTGCACTCGACGCCACCGGCAAAGGCATTGGGTTCTTTGAATTTGCCTTGGTGGGCTTGCCGTTGCTGGCCGGCACCATCTTGGCCGCCGTCTATCTGGGGCCGAAGCTGTTACCGGCTCGCGTCCCGGACATGACACCCAAGGATCTTGGCGAACATCCCCGGGTGATCCTCAAGCACTATTGGCCCGATGCGCATGAGTTGGTCAGGCTGCAGGTTCCGGCCGGTTCAGCGCATGTTGGCGAGGCCATTGCCGGAGTCCTGCCCACAACCCGCGGCGCCGTCCACCTGCTGAGTATTCAGAACGCAGCCGGGAAACCACTTACAGCGGAATCTTTGGAAGCCGGGAGCTACTTGGTGGTTCGGGGAACGGCGTCGGACATTGCAAACTTCGCCATGGAGCACGAACTTGCGACGGAAACCAACGGCTCCGCTGAGGTTGCGTGCGGGCTGGTCAGTAGGTCCTTTGGTGTGGCGGAGGTGCTGGTCTCACCGCGCTCGAAGCTGATTGGCACTGAGGTGTTCCCGGGAATGATCACCGAGAGTGGTTCGCTGGTGGTGCTCGCTCATCAACGTGCAGGTAAATCGGCGGCAACCGAGGTCAACCACGTTAAAGCCGGCGATACGCTGCTGTTGCACGGTAGCTGGCAGGCCTTGGACAAGCACACGCTGGACCATAACGTACTGCTCGTTGATTCACCCGATGCGATCCGCCGCCAAACCGTCCCACTGGGGCCCGGCGCCATACCGGCCCTGATCATCCTTCTCGCCATGGTGATCCTGATGACAAGCAACATTGTTCCGGCGGCGGTAGCTGCGCTATTGGCGGCCATGGCAATGGTCCTGAGCCGCGTTGTCACCATGGGCCAGGCGCACAAGTCCATGGCGTGGCAGACGCTCATTCTGGTGGCGGGAATGATTCCACTCTCAGCCGCCATCACTAAGACCGGCACGGCCACGCTGCTGGCCGATGGCATCATCACTCTTACTGGCGGAGGCAGCCCTTATCTGCTGCTGATCGGAATCTTCCTCGTCACAGCTGTTTTGGGCCAACTCATCAGCAACACGGCCACGGCGTTGATCATCATCCCGATCGCGCTTTCCGTGGCAACTGAGGCCGGGCTGTCCCCTTTCACGGTGCTGATGTGCGTCAGCGTGGCATCTGCGGCGGCACTGCTGACGCCCATTGCCACACCGGCCAACATGATGATCATGCGCCCCGCTGGCTATAGATTTGGCGACTACTGGAAGTTTGGCGGCGTCATCATGGTTCTCTACCTGGCCGTTGGCGTGTTCCTGGTGCCCGTGTTCTGGCCGTTTTAGCTTTAGCGGGCCCTGATTTGAGCGAGCGCCTGGAGAAACAGAAAAGCTCCTAGTCCGAAGACTAGGAGCTTTTCTTGTGGAGTTGCGGGGACAGGATTTGAACCTGTGACCTCCGGGTTATGAGCCCGGCGAGCTACCGAACTGCTCCACCCCGCGATGTGATTATTACTTTACCGTCCATTAACTCTGCGGACAAACTGAGGGCACGTGACGTTCATCTCCTACAGCAAGAGGGGCCCAGCCGTGATGGCCAGACCCCTCCTACTCAAGCACGCTACACAAGCACGACGGCGGAACTAGGGTGCCGCGGTCGGCGTCGCTGTCGCAGTGGGTGCAGCCGTTGCCGGTGCAGCACCTTCGGCTGCGATGGCTGCCGCAATGGCTGCCTCGAGCTTCTTCTGCGCCGCCCCATAGGCGGTGAAGTCGCCCTTGGCCAAAGCGGCCTGACCCTCCGTGATAGCGGCACTGGCGTCAGTGAGCGCCTTGGACAGCGCCTCATTGTCACTGGCTGCTGGTGGCGTCGACCCGCCTGACGGAGCACCTCCCGCATCTGGCGCCTTGTCTACTCCGGCGTCCCCGGCTGCAACACCAGAGTCACCTTCGAAGAGCTGGTCCAGGGCCTCATCCAGGGTGGCTGCGAAGCCGATTTTACTGCCGAACGCCACCAGCACACGCTGGAGTGTGGGGTACGACGTCGAACCTGTCGACTGCAGATACACCGGCTGTACGTACAGGAGCCCGCCACCCACGGGCAGCGTGAGTAGGTTGCCGTTCTTGACCTCGGATTGGCCAAGGGTCAACACGTTCAACTCGTTCGAGACCGTGGGGTCGGTCTGGAACTTGTTTTGCACCTGTCCCGGTCCGGGAACCTGGGTATCCACCGGCAGCTCGAGCAACTGCAGTTTCCCGTAGTCGGCGCTCTTGACGCCCTTGGTGTTTCCGGCGTCGCCGTTGGCCGCCATGAAGCCGTACAACACGTTGCGCGACTTTCCAGCAACCTCTTGCGGAATGAATGAAGTTGTCAGGGAGAACGCGGTCTTGTCTGCGCCCGGCATTTTCAGCGACAGGTAGTACGGCGGCTGCTTGTCAACGGCCTTGGTGGTGGGGTCATCGGGGACGGACCACGCTTCAGTGTTCGCGAAGAACTTGTCCGGATCCGTGACATGGTACTGGCCAAGCAGTTCACGCTGGACCTTGAAGAGGTCTTCCGGGTAGCGCACGTGCGACATGACATCTGCCGACATTTCCGTCAACGGCTTGATGCTCGTAGGGAACACTTTCTGCCACGTCTTCAGGATGGGATCTTCGGTATCCCAAGCAAAGAGGTCAACCGAACCGTCATAGGCATCAACCGTGGCCTTGACCGAGTTGCGGATGTAGTTCACGGATGCGTTCGGAAGTGCCGCGGGGCCGCCGGCTGCGGTCACGGAATCCGTGGTTGCTTCCTGCAGCTGCTGCTGCTGGGAGTACGGATAGGCGGAGCTGGTGGTGTAACCATCAACAATCCACTTGACCTTGCCGTCAACGATGGCCGGGTACGGGTTGCCGTCAAGGGTCAGGTACGGTGCCACCTTGGACACGCGTTCCGCCGGGGTGCGATCGTAGAGGATCTGCGAACTTTCGTTGACCCCATTTGTCAGCAGCAAGTCAGTCGACTGGAACTTCAGCGCATACATGATGCGGTTGAACCAGTTGCCGACGTTCGGACCAGCGTCACCAGCGAACGTTGTCAATGATTCGGCACCGGCACCGTCCTTGACTTCAGCCGCCGTCGTGCCCTGCGGGCGGTCCAGCTCAATGGGAGCGGTGCCTTCCGGGGCACCCACCAAGGAATAATCGGTCATGGACTGACCGAAGTAAATGCGTGGCTGGTAGCTGCTGTCGGTGCCCAGAACGCCCTCGGAAGGCACACCCTTCTGCATGAATTCCGGCTTGCCGTCCGAGGTGACGGTGTTGCCATAAGCTGCCACAACACCGTAACCGTGTGTGTAGACGAGGTGCTGGTTGTACCAGTTCTGTTGCGCGGGGTTCAATCCCTGGGGGTTGAGTTCACGCACGGCCAGAACGGCGTCTTGGACCTTGCCGTCGATGGTGTATCTGTCAACGTTGAGAGTCTTGGGGAACTCGTAGTACGGGCGGTACTGCTCCAGCTCACGGAAGGTGGCCGAGAGCAGGTTGGGGTCCAGAAGCCGGATATTGGCTGCCGTGTCGGCATCCTGCCGCAGTGCTCCGGCTTCCACGTCAACCGTTGCATTGTAGGGGGTGACTTCCATGTCTGTCAGGCCATAGGCGTCCCGAGTCATTTCAATATTGCGGTCAATGAACGCCGCTTCCTTGGATCCCTGTGAAGGTTTCACCTGCCATTCCTGGACAGCCCACGGGTAGATGCCGCCAGCCACGATGGCCGTGACAACGAGCACGCCGGTGCCAATCAGCGGAAGTTTCCACTTGCCAATGAAGGCCGCAACGATGAACAGGATGGCCACGATAATGGCAGCCGCAGCCAGGATGGCCTTGGTGGGGATCACGGCGTTGACGTCTGTGAACATTGCACCGGCACGGTAGCCGCCGTTGTCCTGCAGGGTCTCAAAACGGCCAAGCCAGAAGTTCGCACCCAGCAGCAGCAGGAAGAATCCAGCCAGAATCGAAATGTGAATCTGGGCAGCGCGCGAGGCGAAGACACCGCGTTCGGTCAGCCGGATGGCGCCGTAAAGGTAGTGCGTGAGCAGCCCGGCAATAAAGGCAATCACGGTGGCGCTGATGAGCATGCCGGTCACGAAACCAAGGAAAGGCAAGGTGTTCGTGTAAAAGCCGATGTCAAGGCCAAACTCCGGGTCGGTGGAGCCAAAGGGCACTCGGTACAGGAAAAGCATGACCTTTTCCCATTGGGCCATAGCGGCAGTTCCGGCGAACAGGCCAAAGACAATGGGAATACCAATCATGACCACGCGACGCACGGGCTCAAGCTGCAGTTGGTAGCGGTTGAGGTTGTCCTCACGCGCACTGTCGGGGGCGTAGACGGGACGGGCCTTGTAGGCCACACGGATCGAGAAATAAACTCCGACCCCCATGACCAGGAACGCTGCAAGGAAGATCAGCAATTTTGCAATGCGTTCTGTCCAGAAGACTTCAGTGAAGCCAACCTGATTGAACCACAGCAGCTCGGTATAGGCCCCCGAGAAGATCAGCAGGGCCACCACCAATGCGGCCACCACGATGATGGTGGGCATGAGCGCGCTGCGGCGTTTAGGCCTGACCGGCCTGCTGGGCGATGGGGATGGTCGGGATGTCACTCTCTACCTCTTACTCAACTGGTTATTCAACTGGGGGCATAAACGTTCATGCCGGTTACTTCTATAGTTGTGCCACGAATGGTTCGCGGCCAAAGTTCCGTGTGATGCTCAATTGTTACTTGCAGCCCGCCAGGGCCGAGCCGTCTTGGCCCGAACCAATCAGGGAGACCGCGTCATAGGCTTCGGTCAAGGTATCGACCTTGATGACCTGGAGACCTTTGGGGATATGGTCGACGACGTCGCCACAGTTGGCGCCGGGGGCCAGGAAGTAGTCGGCCCCGTTCTCGCGTGCACCGATCATCTTCTGGGCGATTCCGCCGATGGCACCAACGTTTCCCTCCGGATCGATGGTTCCGGTCCCGGCAAACTCCTTGCCGCCGGTGAGCTCGCCTTCGGTGAGGTTGTCCATGATGCCAAGGGCAAAGATCATGCCGGCACTTGGACCACCAATATTTTCAAGGGAGATCTTCACGTCGAAGGGGAACTTGAACGTGTTTTGCAGGGCAATTCCCAGCAAGTATTTACCTTCACTGCCCAACTTGGGCGTCACCGTCAGCGTCTTCTCGTTCCCATCACGGCGAACCTTGAGTTCCACCGGGGCGCCTTTGCCGTCGGCGAGTACGGTTTGGATGACCGAAAGGTCGCTCACTTGCTGGGCGCCGATGGTGAGAAGGACGTCGTCGGGCTTAAGGATTCCGGCCGAGGCCCCGTCGTCGGGGATGGAAGCAACCGCAAGGTTCGCCTCGAAGTCGATCCCGAGAGCTTTCAGTGCGGCAGCGGTGGCATTTTCCTGTGAGCCTGTCATGGCTGCCGAATTCTCGCTGTTGACAGCGTCCTGGCTGACGCCGGGCGCGTAGATCATCTCGGCAGGGTAAACCGTGTTCGACGGCGTGAGCCAAGAGGTGAGCGCCTCGAAGAAGTTAATCTGACTGTCGGGCAAGCCACCATTCAAGTGGACCGTGGTGAGATCGAGGCTGCCGGTGCTGGCAGGGAAACTCTCGCGGCCCGTCACAGTAATAATGGGATGTCCGTTGAGCTTGCCGATCGTGTTGATGGCCGGTCCCGGGGATTCAACAACATACGGCACGGGCAGCGTCATCGCGGCAACGGCCAGCACCACGGCAATGACCCCGGAAACCATCATCATGGTGATTCTGCGATCACGGAAAGTCTCTGGCTGTGCCGCCGTCTCTAAAATCTCCTGGCTCAACGCTGTGACCTTTCCAAGTTTTCCCGGACCTCACCGGCATCCCACGCAAAAACGGGCACCGAACCCTAAGCCTACGCTGTGATTGTGTGCCCCGTGTGTGCCAGCACTGAGAGTTGACAATGAATCGAGGCAGTTTCCCGGCCTTGGCCCGGCGCGGTTGCGAGCCCCTTTGCCTATAGCGAACAGGGGGCGCCCATGGGGCGACAACGCCGAAGGACGGCGGTAACGTGAAGTCATTCAGCATCAATGCCAAGGAACGGGCCATCATGTCATCCACACCAGCCAATAACGACGACGACGACACCCCGAAGGATCCGCTGCAGGAAATGCTGGCGAACCTTTTGGGTGGCCAGGGCATGGAAGGCTTTGACCCTGCCGAGCTGGCCAAGGCCGCCGGCCTTCCCTCAGATCCAAACGTGCTGGCCCAGATGTTTTCCCAGGTTCAGGCCATGATGAGCGGTTCTTCTGACACTCCGGTGAACTGGGAGCTTGCCCGCGATGCCGCCCGCAAGGCGGCAGCCGGAGACGATCCCTCGGTCACGCAGGCACAGCAGCAGGCCATCGATGAAGCGCTGCGCCTTGCCGAACTGTGGCTGGATCCCCTCACGGACCTGGCCCCGACCGGCATCATCGGCCGGGCCTGGTCGCGCGCCGAGTGGGTTGAGGAAACTCTCGGTACCTGGCAGCGTTTGACCGAACCGGTAGCGAACAGCATCGCCTTTGCCATCTCCAAGGCCATGAATGAGCAGTTGCCCGAGGAAATGAAGAACATGGTGGGCGATGCCGCCAACATGATGACGAACATGGGTGGCGCGCTGTTCGGTCTGCAGCTGGGCCAGGCCGTTGGCGCACTGGCCAAGGAAGTTGTTGGGTCAACCGACATCGGCATCCCGCTGGCTGATCTTCAGATGGCGCTGCTGCCCACCAACATCAAGGAATTCGGTGAGGGCCTTGAGGTTCCCGAACAGGAAATCCGGTTGTTCCTTGCCCTGCGAGAGGCCGCACACGCCCGCCTCTTTGTACAGGTTCCGTGGTTGCGCGGTCATCTACTCGGTGCCATCGAATCGTATGCCCGCGGCATCCACATCGACATGTCACGGATCGAGGATCTTGCCCACAACCTTGATCCTGCCAATCCCGAATCCATGCAGGCGGCCCTCTCCGAGGGTGTTTTCATGCCGGCCCGCACCCCTGAGCAGGACGCGGCACTGGCCAAACTGGAAACTGCCTTGGCGCTGGTTGAAGGCTGGGTTGACGAGCTGACGTTTGAGGCGGCCGCCAATCTGCCGGCCGCCGCAGCCATCCGTGAAACCATCCGCCGCCGCCGGGCAACGGGCGGTCCCGCAGAGCACGCCTTTGGCTCCCTTGTCGGCTTGGAGCTGCGCCCGCGCAGGCTTCGCGAGGCAGCGGCACTATGGGCATCCTTGAAGGAGCAGCGCGGCATTGCCAGCCGTGACGCCATCTGGGCCCACCCGGATCTGCTTCCCACCTCTGCCGACCTCGACGACGCAGCGGGCTTCAGCGCCCGGCGCAGCGCCGAAGACGCTTCCGAATCGGATGTCGACGCGGCCCTGGCCAAGCTGCTCGACGGCGGCTTCGAGGACTTAGCGCAGGAGAACTTAGAGCAGGAGGATGGCACGGCCGACGGTACAGAGGACGGCACTGACCTCAGCGCAGGGCCGGAAGATCCCTTGAAGTAGTTCCCCATCTCACGGTAGTTTCACGTTTTACGCTTCGGCGGTCGATTTGCTTGTTCGCTGGTGGTTCCCACCGCCTGCGAATGGCCGAATCGACCGCCGTTTTTCTTTAGCGAACTAGGCCTGGTCGATGTCCTCGACACCATTGGCGCCGCTGATGTTCCTTGCCGCCGCAAACGAGGCGCCATCGAGGAACGCCTTGGCGCGTTCAAGATGGGGGTAGCCATCCATTTGGGCCCAGAACGCGGGACTGTGGTCCGCATGAATCAGGTGGGACAACTCGTGAAGGAGTACATAGTCCAGCACCCAATCAGGCATGCCTTCCACGTGGTGAGAGATTCGGATGGACTTGCGGGCAGGGGTCGCGGATCCCCAGCGGCTATTTTGGTTGGTCACCCAACGCACAGATACCGGGATGGCGCGTGAGCCCAGAAATGTTTTTGACAGCATCAAGGCACGTTGCATGAGCACGTCATTGCTGGCGGGGATTCCACGGCGTCCGCCGCGCTGCTCGGCACCTTGTTCCAGCCGAGCCACCATGAGCGGCACCCAGTAGCTTTCATCTTCAACGCTCAAGCGTGCCGGGACGGCTATGACTGCCTGTCCGCTTTCGAAGAATGCCGACAAACCCGTTTTCCGCCGGGCGGTCCGCCTGACAACAACCTGTTCGCCATTGCTTAGCTTGTGGGCAGAAACTGAATCACCCAATGGGCCGGGGGTTCCCCGGCCGATGGTTTTGGGACGCGATGCTGTTCGTGCTGCCATACCTCGACGGTACAACCTCAAGCCCGTGGTTTCGAATCTTCTCGACGCCCTCTGTGGATAACGTGGACCTGTGGATAACTCCGCACGCATTCTGGTCTTAAGTGCCAAGATCAGAACAGAAGCACAACCCACGAAGGCTTTTGTTGCAGGAGGGTGCCATGACCACCATCAATCCGGGCCTCCGGATGGTTCGCCTCTCCGCCACCAGCGTCCAGATCGGCCTTGGCTCAGGGGGCATGATCTTGGCAGGGCTCCAGGATTGTGAACTCGCATTCCTGGATGCGCTCGGTCAAGGAATCCCCGATTCGGAGGTCTTGGACCGCGCAGATGCACTGGGCGTGGAAGAACGGCGGGCCACGGAAATTTGCAACAAGCTGGCCACCCACCTTTTCAGCGACGCCGAGCTGCATGTCGAAGGTTTCCGCGGCGAGCGGCTATTGCCCGAGCACGTTGCCCTGCTGGGAATCCACCAGAAGTCTTGTAAACCCTTGATGGCCAGGCGCGAGCATGCCGTGGTGCATCTCGTGGGCTTGGGCCGCACGGGCGCTGCCCTGGCTGGTGTTCTCGTGGGTGCCGGGGTGGGCACCCTCTTGCTTGAAGATGACCTACCGGTAGTCCCCAGCGACGTTGGGCCAGGCTCGTTCAAGCTCAGCGATCTGGGCCTTGCCCGTTCGGTGGCCGTCCGCCGCCGCCTGCTGCGCATCGACCCCGGTGCCCATGCCCACATAGTGCACGACGGCGGGACCGGAGGCCCCGATGCCCGTTGCCTTGACCTTGCCGTTGTGACAGACCACGATATTGTCCCCGCCGATACCGCTGCCCGCTTTCTGACTGCCGAACGGCCGCACATTTTCGTTTTGCTTCGAGAGCAGGACGGAACTCTGGGACCGCTCGTTGTCCCGGGAGAAACGGCGTGCGCCGAGTGCGTTGAACGCCATCGCGGCGTGCATAACCCCGGATGGCAGGATGCGCAGCTCCCGCCGGCTGTGTCGGGGCGCTATTCAGGATTTTTGGAAAACGTCGCCTTGGCGACAACATTGGCCGGCATGGCGGCAACACATGCCCTGCTGTTCTTGGACGCCGTCAACCAGCCCGGTTCCTACTCGGCGGTTATGACCTTTCACCCCGGTAACGGCCGCTGGTCGCGGCAGGAATTTGCCCCGCATCCGGGTTGCGGCTGCCAGTGGCAGAATCAGCCGTTCGCCAAGATATCCAGCACAGCCTCGCCATAGCGTTCGAGCTTTGACGGACCCACCCCAGGCAGCGCCGCAAGTTCATCCAGATCCTGCGGGGACGCCTCGGCAATGGCCATCAGGGTTGCATCGGTGAACACCACGAAAGCAGGGACCGACGCGCTGGTGGACTCGCCCAGCCGCCACTCACGAAGCTGCTCAAAAACAGCTTCGTCGTAGCCGGGTGGACAGTCGGGGCAACGGCCAACCTTACGTTCAGCACCCGTGTTGAGGATCTTCCCGCAGACCCTGCACACGGACGGTCCAACGGCTTTGCGTGATTTCCGGGCGCCGGGCACCCGGTCCGACGCGGGTGCGCTGGCCGTTGTATTGGGGCGCAGTCCATCAAGGAATCGTGACGGCCGGCGGTTGGCGCGACCGCCGGGTGTGCGGGCGGTTGACCAGGAAAAATTCAGGAATTCCCTAGCACGGGTGATCCCCACATAAAGCAATCTGCGCTCTTCATCCACAGTCTCGGGAGTGTCGGCAAAGGAAATGGGCATGAGCCCCTCGCTCAACCCCACAAGGAACACGGCGTCCCATTCGAGACCCTTGGCAGAGTGCAAGGAAGCAAGAGTAACGCCCTGGACCGTTGGCGCATGCTGGGCCGTGGCACGATCTTGAAGTTCGGCGACAAAATCAATGAGCGTGAAGGTGTGCTCCGGCGTGCTCCGTGAAACCACCAATTCATCCGCCAGGGCGACAATGGCAGCAAGTGACTCCCACCGTTCACGCACTGCGCCGCCTGTCTTTGGCGCTTCCTCCTGGTAGCCGAGGTTGTTCAACACGTCCCGAACCAGCTGGCCCAACGGTTCATCTTCGGCCGCCCTTGAGGCCGCCCGCAATTGCAACATGGAATCGCGGACTTCCTTGCGGGCAAAGAAGCGTTCACCACCGCGCAGCTGGTAACCAACATTGGCTGAGGTCAGGGCCTGTTCGTAGGCCTCGGACTGTCCATTGGTTCTGAAGAGCACAGCTATTTCACTGGCCTTGGTGCCATTGGCAATCAGCGCCTTGATCCGGGTGGCAACGGCTGCGGCCTCGGCCTCATCATCGCTGCATTCAAGGAACTCGGCCGCCGGCCCGCCGGGGCGCTGGGCTACCAACTCCAGGGGCTTTGACCACAGGGCATCCGCGCTTAGCCCGCCACTGCGGCGGTTGCCCAGCAGTGAATTGGCCAGTCCAACCACCTGCGGCGTGGAACGGTAATCCCGCACGAGCTTCACAACGTTGGCGTCGGGGAAACGCTTGGGAAAGTCCAGCAGGTGCCGCGGAGTTGCACCCGTGAAGGAGTAAATGGTCTGGCTCGCGTCACCCACAACACAGAGTTCATCACGCCCGCCCAGCCACAAATCAAGCATGCGTTGCTGGAGCGGGGAAACATCCTGGTACTCATCAACCACAAAGTGCCGGTATTGGTCACGCACCGTGGCGGCAACGCGTGGGTCCTCCTGCAAGATGCCCACCGTAATGAGCAAGACGTCCTCAAAGTCGATGAGGTTTCGATCAGCCTTGACGTCCTCATATGCCTGAAACAACCGGCCAACGGCGACCTTGTCCAGGCCGCCGGGCTCACCACGGTCCTCGGCCTTGAGGAGGTAAGTTTCAGGCGTCAGCATGGAGACCTTGGCCCACTCGATTTCGGCGGCAAGATCGCGGATGGCCGCCCGGTCGGTGGGCAGCCGCAGACGACGTGCGGCCTCGGCAATGATCTGTGCCTTGTAATCGAGCAAGCCAGGCAACTGGCCGCCGACTGCGTGGGGCCAGAAATACTGCAGCTGCCGCAACGCCGCGGCGTGGAAGGTCCGGGCCTGGACGGTGCCCACACCAAGATCACGCAGCCGGGTACGCATTTCGGCAGCCGCCCGTGCGGTAAAGGTGACCGCTAACAAACGATTGGGGTTGTAAACACCCGTATGCACGCCGTAGGCAATGCGGTGCGTGATGGCCCGGGTTTTACCGGTTCCGGCGCCAGCCAAAACACACAAGGGGCCGTTCAGGGTGGTTGCCACCGTGCGTTGTTCGTCATCTAGACCGGCAAGGATGCGTTCCTCGGCCGTGCGCTCATCCATGACCGGAAGTCCTGACTGCAGCGGGTCAAAACTCATACGGCAGCACCGGGAGCCACAAGTTCAGCTGGTTCCACCACGTCACCGGGTTCCGTGATGCGTCCGCCGTACCAACGCTCCACCAGTTCGCGTGCAATGGAGAGCCTGCCCGGAATCCCAGCGCTGCCGCTGAGAACTTCGGCCTGCAGTTCTTCGCGGCTGAACCAGCGGGTAGCCCTGACCTCAACGTTATCGGGAGTGGATACGCTCGAATTGGTGTAACCCATGAATCCAAGCATCAAGGAACGCGGGAACGGCCAGGCCTGCGAGCCCACATAACTCAGGGAATCAAGAACAACCCCCACCTCTTCGGCAATTTCACGGACAGCCGCCTGCTCGCTGCTCTCGCCAGCCTCAACAAAACCGGCCACGGTGGAGTACTTATTTTCAGCCCACGCGAAGTTGTTGGCCAACAAGATCCGGTCGTCCGGGCCAACGATCGCCACAATGACGGCCGGGTCAGTGCGCGGGAAATGTTCGGAACCGTCCTGGCCGCAACGACGCATCCAGCCCGAGCTGAGGGACTCCGTGAGCGTGCCACATCGCGGGCAATGCGTATGCGTTGCGTGCCAGTTGGCCACGGCTTGCGCCTCAACAAACACCTCAACATCTCCGGCAGTCAACGCACTGGCGACGTCCCGGTACCCGGCAAATTCGGTTCCGGCAGGCACCCAGGTGAGATCTCCGGCGTCGTACGGGAGAACTTGGAGCACAAGGTCGGTGCCCACGGGCAGGCCATGACCGGCGAGCGCCTTGGCGAGATAAACATATGTGGTGCCGGCGGGCGGCTCCGACGGAAGCGTTGCCGGGGCAAAGTAGCCCAACGAACTACCGTTCATGAGGGCCTTGCCGCGGTGGAAAATCACGACGCGGCGGGTGCCGGATTCCAGCACCGTCTCCAGATACCCGGGCTCACTGCGCTGTTCGCACTGGCGATCGAGCAGGGTTTCGGGGGACGGGTTGGAATTGGTCATGTTTCTACCGTACGCATCGGTGACGAATATTTACATTCCTGCAGGCGTGATTGTGGACAACTTCGGCGTCCTGACGGGGTCCACGACCATTTATTGAGGATCGAGTGTCAGGCATCCCGCCGAACGACTTCTCGCGACTCGCCGCCCCAACGGCGCGGCGTTGGCGCGTTCGCGTTCTACGGTGGAGGGGTGAGACGAATGACAGCAATCGAATTGGCCGCGATCGCCAGCGCCGCCGTGCCCGGACTTAATGTCACAGCGTTTGGGCCAGAGCCTGATGATACGGCCGATTTCTGCTCGGCCATGCTCGTTGACGCTGAGAATCGGCGCTGGCGGGTACGTTCGCCGCGGCATCCCGAAGCCAGCACCCGGCTCGAGACTGAACGTCAGGTTTTGCGCGCCTTCTCCCCCGCAATCCGTGCTGAGTTGCCGTTCCTGCTGCCTTCCGTGGCCGGAACCGTGCGCCAGGGGGAACTCATCACTTTTGTTTACTCGCACATCGCTGGCAAGGCCGAAACCGTGGAGCGACTCGCCTCGGGCACCGCCGCGCTCGCGTTGGAGATTGGCGCCGCGATAGCCGCCATCCACGATTTGCCGCAGGAACTCGTCACGAATTCCGATCTGCCCAGCTACACAGCCAATGAGTTTCGCCAGCGCAAGCTCAATGAGCTTGACCAGTCGGCCACTACCGGCAAGATTCCACCGTCCCTGCTGCGTCGCTGGGAACATGCCATGGAAGATGTGGCCTTGTGGCGCTTCAACGCCTGCGTTGTCCACGGCGATCTCCATGAGGACAACATCCTGCTCGAGAACGACAAGGTCACCGCCGTCATTGGCTGGACGGATCTGCGCGTTGGCGACCCGGCCGATGATTTCGCCTGGCTCGTAGCAGTCAACGACGCCGAGTTCGTTGACACGGTCATGCAGGCCTACGCCGCAGCCCGCAACGAGACCCCCGATCCGCACCTGCTCCGCCGTGCCGCTCTCAGTGCTGAATTTGCGCTGGCCCAGTGGCTCGTCAAGGGTTATGCCGCGGACAGCGCCCGGATGGTCGAGGACGCCGAGTCCATGCTTAAGGCATTGGAAGCCGATATTGCCGAGCACGGCGGCCAGCCCATCAGCGTCGAACCCACCGTGGTTCCGACCGTTGTTCCGGCCACACCTGCTGTTGCTCCTGCGGCTCCCATCTCGACCGGCGAAGCCGCGACAAGCGCCTCCGTTTCCGTTACTCCCGTTCCTGATGCTCCTGCTTCCGACGACACCGCGGCAATCTCGGTTGTGCCGGCTGCTGAACTCAAAGAAGCGGACGACGCCGTTGCTCCCGCCGCCGAAGAAGGCGCCACACCTGCTGAAGCCACGACAACGACCGAGAACGTCGAAACCAGTGCCATGAAGGTCATCCCGCTGAAGGCAGACTGACCTAGCTCGGGGCGCCGGATCCGGCGCCCCGACCACCATTCACACCGTGTAGGCGTTCCTCACGATAGCTTCCAGCTCGTCTTGCCCGGCCAAATCCACGGGCCGAATCAGCTTGTCCTGACCCACGTAGTAAAACGCTGCTCGAACTTGATCCAGCGGGACCCCCTTGAGACGTGACCACGCCAGCCTGTACACGGCCAATTGCACGCCGCGCACGGCGAGCTGACCCTTGCTTGGCACCTTTCCGGTCTTCCAGTCGATCAGGTCCCAGACGCCGTCGGCATCGCGGAAGACAGCATCGATGCGGCCACGCACCACAACCTCAGCCACCCGGGTTTCGATGGGCACCTCGAGATCCGCCGGAATTCTGGTGGCCCACTCGGAGTTCTTGAACGTCTCCTGCATGTCGCCAAGCCCATATGCCTCGTCGACATAGGCATCGGCGCCCGGTTCTTCGTCGAACTCGAGTTGCCCGGTGGTGGCGAAGAAATCCTCGATCCAGGCGTGGAACGCTGTTCCCTTGCGGGCCGCCATTCCAGGTTTGGTGGGCACAGGTCTGCGCATGGCCCGGGTGACTTTTTCCGGGTCCTCCCCCAACGCAACCAAGCGCGAGGCGGAGATGTGCGGGGGCAGTTCCACGCGTAGCTGGTCGGATTCGAGTTTGTCCTGAGCCAACAGCACCGAGGCTTCCTTGCCCCATCGCGGGTTCCGTGAAAGGAACTCGGGAGTTCCCGTCGGGACGCCGTGATCTCCGATCTCATCGAGGGAGGCGAGGACAGCGGCGGCAGACCGTTCAGAATTCTCCCGACGGCCCGTCCTTGCCGCCACTCCGGCACGGCCCTCAATGTCCGGCCCGTTGAGCGGATCGTAGGGCCAGAGCGCACTTTCGGCGCCTGCACTAACAGGGTTGACCGCGTCTTCTTCCGGATCGTCCAACCACGGCCCACGGGCAGCGGCCTGCCGAGTGCCCTCCGTCAGAGGCAGCAGTTCGTCAAGGAAGGGCGACGGCGACAGCGGCTTCTTGCCGCTACCCCAGACGGTGGTGGAGCACATGAGGAAGTCGCGGGCGCGGGTAAAGGCCACATAGGCCAGCCTGCGCTCCTCTTCCTCAGCATGGAGCAGAACGTCGTCGGCAAAGAGCTTCTCGTTCTCCATCAAGGTTTTCAGGTCCGGCACATTCGTGTCCCACTCGGGCAGGTCACCGCTGTCCCCACGCAGGGGCCAGGGCAGCGACTTGGCCCCCGTGCTCCAACGGTCGGCGCGGGCGCTAGGAAACGCGCCGGCGTTCATCCCTGGCACAAACACCACGTCCCATTCAAGCCCTTTGGAGGCGTGCACGGTCAGCAGCGCAACTGCATCGGGGTTGCTTTCAACAGGCGTCATCTCGAGCCCGCCTTCCTCCGATTCTGCCGTTTCCAGCCAGCCAAGGAACGCATCCAGATCGACGCGTTGGGCGGCCTGCATGAAGGTGGCCGCAGCATCGGCAAAGGCATCAAGGTGACGCCGTGCGTGGTGGATGCTGGATCCCGGCTTGGCGGCCAGCTCGATGTCAAGAAGCATGGTCTTCTCCACCACTCCGAGCAGGTTGGCCAAATCTTCCCCCACAAACGTCCGCAACACCCGCAGCTCGTCCCGCAGGGCCAACAGCCGAGCTCGGGCAACGTCGCTCAGCGGCCGGCACCCCTCGGGCCAGTAGTCGGGGCTCAAGTAGTCCAAGGCCTCGATGAGGGACGAGGCATCCACGAGATCGGCCGTCACCACGGTAGTTTCTGGAGCAGTAAGGCCCGGACCATCAGCAGAACTCTCCGACAGCCCGCCCTCACCTTGCAGGGCGGCGGCATCAAAGTCCACCCTGTGTTTGGCCGCCCAAGCGCGACGACGTGCCAAATGCCTGGCCCAATCGGCAAAAGCCATGAGATCTGCAGGGCCAATGCGCCATCGGGCTCCCGTCAGCAGGCGCATTAATGCATCCGAGCGCCCGGGATCGGCAATAACCCGCAGCGTAGCCACGAGGTCAACAATCTCCGGGGTGCCCAGAAGCCCGCTCAACCCCACAATCTCATAGGGTATGCCTCGTGCCTCAAACACCGATTGAAGCCTTGAAAACTGCGCACGACGCCGGCACAACACAGCCACTGTCATGGCACCTTGGGCGCCACCGCGGTGGGTGAAATCGCCCTTGCGGTCCAGGATCTCAGCGGCCAGGGCTTCGGCCTCATCGAGTTCCGTTTCGTACCGGGCCAGCAAAACTTCTCCGTCCGGGGCGTTGGGCTTTTCGCGCAGTGGTGAAACCACCACGCGCGGACCGGCCGCTGCCCTTTCTGCCTCCGTCAGCCCCGCAGCCAACCTGGCATTGGCCTTGCGGGTTTGGGCCGTCGTTAGCTCGGCCGACATCACATTGGCAGCGGCCAGAATGTGAGCGGAGTTGCGCCAAGCGATGGTGAGTTCGGCTGTTGGTGCGTACCCGCCGTCGTTCTTGAGGAAAATCTCGGGGAATCGGAAAAGCTGGCCGGCAGATGCTCCCCGGAACCCGTAGATGGACTGGTGCGGATCGCCCACGGCCGTGACCGGGTGCCCGTCACCATAAAGCTGGGCGAACAGCTGCAGCTGGGCGTGGGAGGTGTCCTGAAATTCATCTAGGAGCACCACCTTGAAACGCTGGCGCTCCATCTCGGCGGCATGCGGGACATCGCGGGCGATCCGGGCGGCCAACGCCACCAGGTCCCCGTAGTCCAGCACGTTCCGGCGGCGCTTTGCCTCAGCGTACTTCTGCACCAAAGCGGCCACGGAAGCGCGGGTCCGCAGGACATTCAGCTGCTTGCTGACCACGGCCGTGCGTTGCTTAGCCGTCTCGGCGATGTATGGAAGGGCCTCAAAACTGGCCAGATAGGACTCGATAGTAGCCATGACCTGCTCGGGGTCCTGCAGGTGCTCGGCACATTCGCCGGCCAGATCCATGACGGACTGGATCAGCGTGGATTTGGCAGCCGTGAAGTGCTCGTGGCCGCCATCGTGTGCTTCGACAACGTCGCTGGCCAGTTGCCAGGCGTCGGCAGCCCCCATCACCACGGCGTCACGTTCAATACCAAGGCGCAGACCGTAATCGGTGACGATGCCGCTGGCATAGGAATGGTAGGTGGACACCTTCGGTTCAAGGGCGTCCCGGGCGGCCGCGGCCGGAGCCAATTCCACCAATCCTGAGCGGGCGAGCGTGCCGAGTTTGGCCAACTGCCCGCGAATCCGCGACGCCAGTTCTCCGGCGGCCTTGCGGGTAAACGTGACGCCCAAAATCTCCTCGGGCAGGACCAGCCCGTTGGCCACGAGCCAGACGACCCGGTCAGCCATGGTGGTGGTCTTGCCGGAGCCGGCGCCAGCAATGACCAGCAGCGGTTCCAAGGGCGAGCAGATGATGGCGGCCTGCTCCTCCGTGGGCGGGCGCTGTTCCAGAAGCTCGGCCAGCTCGTAGGGACTCAGCACTGGGCGGCTCTCGGTCGGGGCCTGCAGCTCGTCAGGTGCCGCGGGGCTTTGGAGTTCAGAAGTACTCATTCGGTGATTTGTTTCCCTTCCGGGCACAGCGGGCAGATGGTGGGCAGCGGGCAGCCGTTGCGTTCGGACCAGTCGGCGCCATGACGGGCCGGGAACACGGCCTGAGCCATGAGTAGGGCAGCCTCCATGACTTTGCGCGTTGGATCATTCTCGCTGCCGGAGACCATGGCTGCCTGGTCCTGCGTCTTCACGGTCTTGGTGCCATCGCCCAGCGGGAGCAGTGCGGCCCCGCCCGATACTGCGCCGACAAGCCCGGCGGCGGCGGCCTGCTCGGCGAAACCTCCCGCGCTTACGGCCACCTGATAGGCACCGAGCTGTGGGTGCTCGGCCACCTGATCTTTGGTGGGCTTGGTGCGCCCGGTCTTGATGTCAACCACGATCAGATTTCCATCTGCGTCAGCCTCGAGCCGGTCCACCTGGCCACGAAGGCGGACCACGTGGCCATTGTTCGGAAGTCCATTGTTCGGGTGATCATCGTCCGGATGGTCGCTGTCCGGCAACTCGCCCAGATCAATCGTGAAGTTCTCCTCCACACCCAGCAGGGTGCGGCCCTGTTGCCTAGCCTCGATCACGTACTGCGCCAGCTTGCCCAGCATCTCCTGGGCACGCCCAAAGTCAACGTCCGTTTCCCACGATTCGGGCAAGCCAAGGGACGGCCAGCGTTTCTCCAACTCGGCAAGGTATTCGTGCCCGGCCCCGTTGGGAATGTCCTGAGCGATGCCGTGAATGAGCGTGCCAAGGCTGCGGGCAAAATCGGTGGTTGCTTCCCCGCCGGCCGCCCGGATGAACCAGTTCAGCGGCGATTTCAGCACCTCTTCAACCTTCGACGGCGAGACCACCACCGGCTCCCCCGGCGCCACAATCGCGGCGTCGGTACTCAGCGGCAGCAGCCCCCACCACTGCTGCGGATGGGCTCCGGGAACGGAGTTTTCGGCCAGCACGGACAGCATCCGGGCCGCCTCGGGCTCGGCATGCATCTCCGATTCCTGCCGCAGCTCGGCTACCAGGGAGCGCAGGGTCATGGGCCGGGGCACCTGTTCCACGGGCCGGACAGGGTATTGGGATTCGCCGCCGGAATCGGTGACGGGAATGAAGGGTGCGGCCAGGTCAAGGAACTGAGAGGGCTGAAGATCGTGCCCCGCAGCGGCCGTGAGGATGAGAATCTCGCTTGCGCGGGAGATGGCGGCGGCAAAACTGCGCAGCTCGTCGTACCGGATATCCCGCAGCCTGGCCGCTGGTTCGATTTGTCTGGCCGCCTGTGCCCCGTTTTCCAACACATCCACGAGAAGCTGGCTTCCCAGCATTTCCCCGCGCAGCCGCGTGTTGGGCCAGACGCCCTCCTGCAATCCGGCCACAATGACCACCGGCCATTCCCGTCCGGCAGCGCTGGCGGGGGTAAGAATTTCCACGGCGTCCGTGCGTTGGGCGCGGGCAGCCAGGGTGTCCATGGGTAGTTCCTGGCTCATCAAATAATCAAGGAACTGCTGTGGGCTGGAACCGGGCAGCTGGTCAACATAGCGTTCGGCCGTCTGGAACAGCGCCATGACGGCATCAAGATCCCTGTCGGCACGGATGCCCGTTGGCCCACCACGCAGCGCCTGCGTCTCCCACGTCCTGGAGCTGTCGCACGCATCCCACAGCGCCCACAGCACGGTCTCGGCGTTGGCCCCGGCCTCAACCACGGCGACTCGGCCAGCCGCCAACATGGCGGCGATGCGCCGAGCGTTGGCGGCTTCCCAGCCCAGCGGCTCAAGTTTTTCAGGATTCAACAGGGCCTCGACGAGCAATTCGTCGCTGGCCCGGCCACCGCCCGCATGCAGTTCCTGCTGCCGCAACGCCTGCCGGAGCCGGCGCAGGTGCAGCGCCGTTGAGCGTCCCAGACGCGAGGTCAACAGCGCAACGCACGCCTCGGCGTCGAGCTTCTCCGGGGCCAGCGCTATGCCAAACGCCTCCAATAGTGGGCGCACGGCGGGCTCATCGCGGACGGGATTCTCGGCAACGGGCACCTTGACGGCGATCCCCTGCGCGCTCAGATACCGCTGCAGCGCGGCCAATGCCGAACCGGTGCGCACAATCACGGCGATCTCATTCAGGCCGCGCCCGCCGAGGTGCTGCAGGTGCAGGATGCGCTCGGCCACCAGACGAAGTTCGTGCACCTCGGAGGCCACCACGTGCGCGCTCACATAGGAATTCGCGGGGGCGGACGACGCCGGGTCCCCGGCCGTTGCGTCCACCTCGCCTTCTACTGCTGGCTCGCTCTGTCCGTCCGGCCAGGATAGTTCGCGGGCCTTGTGGCCGCCGCGGATCTGGAAGATGCGCTCGGCCACGCCCTGCCATGCCGCCGCTAGGGGCTGGCCCATGCGGTGCGAGGTGGACAGCGAAAAATGTTGCATTGGATGCTCGGGCGTGGACAGGGTGTCCGCCAGCGAGGCCACCAGATCCGGGCGGGCGCCGCGGAAGCCCTGCACCACGGTGTCCGGCGAGGCAGCCACGAGGACGTCCTTGCCGCGGCCCACCAGACGCAGGAGCTCGTGCACCGACTTATTGGCTTCCTGGATGTCATCGACCACAATCAGGGTCAACCGGTTGCGTTCCTGGGCTAGGAACTCCGCGTCCAGTTGCAAAAGTGTTGTGGCCGCCGTGATGATGCCCGCCGGGTCAAAGGAGCCCGACTTTCCCCAATCCACAACATCGCGGTACTCCTGGTACAGCGATGCTGCGGCAACCCAATCCGGCCGCTGGTTTGCCGCACCCAACTCGGCCAGTTCTTCCGGGGCCAGCCCGTATTCGATGACGCGGTCAAAAAGTTGGCGAATTTCCTGGCGGAAGCCGCGGGTCTCAATAGCGTCGGCCAGTTCGGCAGGCCAGTGCGGGTCGGAGCCCAAGCCCATCCGATGCCCGGCCAGCAAGTCCCTGATGATCAAGTCCTGTTCCGGACCACTCATGAGGCGCGGAGGGCCGTCGAGGTGCGGCATACGCCCCTCAACCTTGGCCCGGCGCAGCAGATCGAAGGCGTAAGAAGACCAGGTTCGCGCCGGTGAGGTACTCAAACTTCTGCTGAGCCTTGCGCTAAAGCCATCGCGAAGGCGGGCGGCAGCCAAACGCGATGGTGCCAGCAGAAGGGCGCCCGCCGGATCAATCCCGTGATGGTCCATCCGTTTGACGGATGCCTCGATCAAGACTGTCGATTTTCCGGTGCCCGGCGCGCCCCACACCAAAACCGGACCCGAGCCGGGTGCCAAGTCGACAACAACTTGCTGGTCGGCACTGAGCCGCGGGGCAGACCGAACGCTGTCCACGGGCGGCACGAGGGCCAGCTTGGGCACGGCAAACCTGTCCTGCTTCGCTGACTGTTCTGAATACGGCTGCTCTGCTTGCGTGCTCATGCCTGTATTCCATCATGAGGCACTGACATTTTTGGACCAGCGGCAGCGGCACCTGCCGCACCCGATCCGACGTCGTCCATTTCATGCAGACCCGCGGCAATGACGTCGATGAGGTCAAAATCGGCGTCCGTGGGATTCCAGCGTGCAGCCCTCATATCAACACGCCACGAGGTCGCCGTATCGCCACGCAGGACCGTCTGCTCGTGACGGTAATGCTCCAACGCCTGATTTTCGTGGCCCTGGGGCGCCTGACCGCTGGCACGGACTACCCGCCACCACGGCGCGGCGCTACCCTGCGCGGCCATGACAGCGCCAACCTGCCGCGGCCCGCCACTCTCCAACAGGGCCGCAATGTCGCCGTAGGAAAGAACCCGCGCAGGCGGAATCAAGTCCGCCACCGCCAAAACCGCTTCAAGATACTGCTCACGCATGCCTCAAGCGTAGTTCGCCGCCGTCGGCAAACGCGCCGCGGATGCGTCTTTGTCCATGCCAGCAGGTAGCGTTGGGGAATGACTAGCTGGAGCATGCACCCCCGTGCCGCATTTGACTTGGAAACAACGGGCAAGGATCCGCGAACGGCCCGGATCGTGACCGCGTCGATCGTGATGGTTGACGAGGCCGGCGCTGTGGCGGAAACGTACGAGTGGCTCGCCGATCCTGGCGTCGAAATCCCTGAGGAAGCCGCCGCCATCCACGGCATCTCCACCGAACACGCACGCGAAAACGGCCGCCCGTCCGATGAGGTTACCGCAGAGGTAGGCGCCGTATTGGCTACCCTCTTCGCCAACAACATCCCCGTCATCGCCTTCAACGCCAGCTACGACTTCACCGTCCTGGCCAACGAGGCCCGCCGGCACGAGCTTCCGCAAATCACCGCTGCTCCCGTGATCGATCCCTTTATCTGCAACAAGCAGGTCGACAAATTCCGCAAGGGCAGCCGCACCCTGGTCGCCTTGTGTGAGGAATACGGCATTAAGCTCGACGACGCTCACACCTCGGCCGCCGACGCTGAAGCCACGCTTCGCCTGGCGGATGCCCTTGCCGCAAAATACAGCGCGCTGCGGGTAGAACTGAAGGATTTGCATGCCGCGCAGGTGGTGTGGGCGCGCGAGCAGGCCGCCGATTTCCAACAATATTTGCGCCGAATGAAGGACCCCGCGGCCGTCATTGAAGGTGACTGGCCTGTCCTGCCCTAAGGTCCATAACGTCTGGCAACCCCTAGGGCTGGTGACTCAAATCACACTGGCAATCAATTTCAATTGCACAAATAGTGGCGCGTCAGTCGTGCGGGACTGAAGCGCCGCGCTCGGTCAGCGCAGGTGCCCCTGACCGCATGATCGCATCATCTTTGGCAAAGTGCCCCATTAAGCACGCATAAGTTCATATCGGCCACATTTTTAGTGTGGGTGACATAATTTAGTTTTGTTGGTTGAGTTCTGCTAAGAAGCTCCTGTGAGCTTTAGCCCGTCTCCCACGCCAAGCTTATTCCCCTCCCGAGCTGTCCTTCGGGCTGGGCACCTGCAATGAAAGTGATAGATCGATGAAGAAAACAGCCCTGAAGTGGTTCGCAGCCGCTCCGATTGCCGTTGCCCTGGCTTTCTCCCTCGCAGCTTGCGGCGGCGGCACCGATGCAAACAGCTCGGCCAAGCCTACGGATGCCCTTGCCGGCAGCGACCAGGTCTCGCTGGATAAGTACACCACCGCCGATGTCACCGCGCTGGACAAGATTGATACCGCTGCCCTTGGCCTGATCGTTCCCGGCACCATCACGGTCGGCACCTTGTCCGATGCCCCGCCGAACATCTACATCGACAAAGACGGCAAGTTCACCGGTTACGACAACGAACTGTTGCGCGCCATGGGCGAGAAGCTGGGCCTGAAGGTTGAATTCAAGTCCACTGACTTCTCCGCCCTGCTTTCCCAGGTTCAGAACAAGCAGTTCGACGTCGGATCCTCCTCGATCTCCACGACTGACAAGCGCCGTGAGACCGTTGGCTTCACCAACGGTTACGACTTCGGCTACATGGCAGTTGTTGCCAAGACTGACTCCGCTGTGAAGGGCTTCGCCAACTTGAGCGCCGACACCCGCATCGCCGTTGTTCAGGGCACCGTTCAGGATGACTACGTCACCAACACGCTCAAGCTCGAGCCGGTTCGTTTCTCCGACTACAACACCGCCTACGCCAACTTGAAGAACGGCCAGGTTGACGCCTGGGTTGCTCCTTCACAGCAGGCAACCGGTCAGGTCAAGGACGGCGACGGCACTGTCATCGCCGAGTCCGTGGTCAACACTCAGAACTTCACCGCTTATGCAGTGAACTCTGAGAACAAGCCTCTGATCGATGCATTGAACTCCGCACTCGACGCAGTCATCACCGACGGCACCTGGGCCAAACTGACCAAGGAATGGTACCCGGAGCGCGTTACGCCCGCTGATTGGACCCCGGGGTCCAAGGCCGCAAAGATCTCCTAAGGGACTTAACTCGTGGACGCATTTCAGCAGTTCCTTAAAACATTCTTTGACTGGCAGGCCATGGGGGAAGTTATTCCCAACATGCTCACTGTCGGCCTGCCCAACACGCTCATCCTGGCCATTTCCTCGGGCATCCTGGGATCCATTCTTGGCCTCGTTCTGGCCATCATGGGCATCTCACGCAACCCGTTCTTAAGGTGGATAGCGCGGATTTACACGGACATCCTCCGTGGGCTTCCGGCCATCTTGGTCATCGTGATCATCGGTATCGGGCTGGGCCCCATCTTGCGCCAGACCATGGGCATCAACAACCCGTTCCCGTTGGGGATTTTCGCACTGACGTTGATGGCTGCCGCCTACATGGGCGAAATCTTCCGTTCGGGCATTCAGAGTGTTGATAAGGGGCAGCTGGAAGCATCCCGGGCCTTGGGTTTCAGCTACACATCGGCCATGATGCTGGTGGTTATCCCGCAGGGTATCCGTCGGGTTCTGCCGGCCCTGGTGAACCAGCTGATCCACCTGATCAAGGATTCTTCCTTGATCTACATGTTGGGGCTGCTCTCCAGCCAGCGCGAAATCTATCGTGTGGGCAACGACGCGGCGGCAAACTCGGGAAATATGTCTCCCTTGATTGCAGCCGGTCTGTTGTACCTCTGCATGACGATTCCACTGACTCACCTCGTCAACTTCATTGATAAGCGAATGCGTGAAGGCCGGGCACAGAAAATTGAACCCGATGATGCTGCCGCCGTCGTTGGAAAGGGCGCCTAGACATGAGTGACTTTAATTCAGGTTCCCTGACAGCCACCAATATTCACTTGGCCTTCGGTGCCAACAAGGTGCTGCGCGGCATCGATCTCCACGTTCCTCAAGGAACCACGGCTTCGGTCATCGGCCCCTCGGGTTCTGGAAAGTCGACCCTGCTGCGTGTCATGAACCGGCTGATCGAGCCGGATCAGGGCGATATCCAGCTCGATGGACGCTCCGTCTTGCAGGACAACCCGGACGAGCTGCGCCGTCGTATTGGTATGGTTTTCCAACAGTTCAACCTGTTCCCGCACAAGACGGTCCTGGACAACGTGTCTCTGGCCCTTCACAAGATCAAGAAGCTGCCCAAGGATCAGGCTCGCGCCAAGGCCCTCGAGCAGCTTGAACTTGTGGGCTTGGCGCACAAGGCAGATGCTCGCCCCGGGAACCTTTCCGGCGGGCAGCAGCAGCGTGTGGCAATTGCCCGTGCGCTGGCCATGGAGCCCGAGGTCATGTTCTTTGACGAGGCCACCAGTGCTCTGGACCCCGAGTTGGTCAAGGGCGTCCTGGCGCTTATGACCGATCTGGCCAAGGGCGGTATGACCATGGTGGTGGTGACCCACGAGATGGGCTTCTCACGCAACGTTTCCGACACCGTGACCTTCATGGATGCCGGCGTCGTGGTGGAGACCGGATCTCCGGATCAGCTCTTCTCCGAGCCAAAGACGGACCGTTTGAAGGGCTTCCTCTCGGACGTCCTCTAGCGTTTAAAGACAGCGACCCCGAAAAACTCATCTGAGTCTTTCGGGGTCGCTGTCTTTAAACACGCTCAAGTGCCTCATGCGGCCCATCCGGAAGTACGACGGCGGTACCCCGCCTGCCGCTGCCAGCATGCGCCGAGTCCGGGCCGAGCTTGGCCCCGTTTTCGCGTCAGATTAGGCGGCTGCTGCAGCCTTCGCCGCGGCGGGCAGTGCCTCGAAGATGCGGTTCATGGCTGCGTCGTCGTGAGCTGCGGAGAGGAACCAGGCCTCGAACACGCTCGGCGGCAGGTACACACCAGAATCCAGCATGGAGTGGAAGAACGGTGCGTGGCGGAAGACTTCCTGCGCCTGCGCGTCGTCGTAGTTGTGAACGCCATTCGCCGAGGTGCCGAACGCCACCGAGAACAGGCTGCCGGCGCGCTGGATCGAGTGGTCAACACCCTCGGCAGACAGCGCCGAGGACAGGGCTGCGGACAGTTCCAGCGAGCGGGCATCCACCGTTGCGTAGACGGCCGAGGTGGCAGCCGTCAGCGTGGCGACACCGGCAGCCATGGCAACCGGGTTACCAGACAGTGTGCCGGCCTGGTACACCGGGCCCAACGGAGCCAGGTAGTCCATGACCTCCGCACGGCCGCCGAGAGCCGCCGTCGGAAGGCCGCCACCAATGACCTTGCCGAACGTGAACAGATCAGGAGTCCAACCCTCTGATGCGCCGGTGAGGCCCCAGTAGCCGGCAGGACCGGTACGGAATCCGGTGAGGACTTCGTCAAAGATCAGCAGTGCACCGTGGGCGGTAGTGATGCGAGACAGGCCAGCGTTAAAGCCTTCGCCGGGCGTCACAACACCCATGTTGGCCGGAGCGGCCTCGGTGATGACGGCGGCAATCCGGTCACCGTGCGTGGCAAACGCTGCCTCCACGGCTGCCAGATCGTTGTACGGCAGGACTAACGTTTCGGCAGCCGTAGCGGCGGTGACACCGGCGGAACCGGGCAGCGCCAGAGTGGCAAGGCCGGAGCCGGCAGCGGCCAATAGGGAGTCCAGGTGGCCGTGGTAGCAGCCAGCAAACTTGATGATCAGATCACGGCCGGTGAAGCCGCGAGCCAAACGCACGGCCGTCATGGTTGCCTCGGTGCCGGTGGACACCATGCGCAGGCGTTCGACGCCGGACACGCGCCCCTGGACCAGAGCGGCCAGTTCGCTTTCGGCAGGGGTGGAGGCGCCAAAGCTCAGGCCGTGGTCCACTGCCTCGTGAACGGCCGCGATGACGTCGGGGTGGGCGTGGCCCAGCAAGGCCGGACCCCACGAGCAGACGAGGTCAACGTATTCGCGACCGTCGGCGTCGGTGAGATAGGCGCCCTTTGCGTTGACCATGAAGCGCGGTGTTCCGCCGACGGAGCCAAAGGCGCGAACGGGCGAGTTCACCCCACCGGGCATGAGGGTCTTGGCGCGGTCAAAAAGTTCCTGCGAGCTGGTCATGAAAAGTCCTTGGCTAAAGGGGATCTGAAAAGGGAAGTAAGCGTTAGTTTTCGCGGAGCCAGCCGGCTAGTTCGGCCGCCCAGTACGTCAGGATCATGGTGGCACCGGCCCGCTTGATGCTCAGTACCGATTCCTCGATGGCTGCACGGCGGTTGATCCAGCCATTCGCGGCGGCTGCCTCGATCATGGCGTACTCACCGGAGATTTGGTAGGCGGCCACCGGCACGGGGCTCATGGCGGCTACGTCAGCCAGGATGTCCAGGTAGCTCATGGCGGGCTTGACCATGACGATGTCGGCGCCTTCGGCGAGATCCAGTTCCACCTCATGGAGGGCCTCGCTGCGGTTCCCGGGGTCCATTTGGTAGGTGCTGCGGTCGCCGTCGAGCTGGGAATCGACGGCTTCGCGGAACGGGCCATAGAATGCCGAAGCGTACTTGGCCGCATAAGCCAGCACTGACACCGTGGTGAAACCGGCGGAATCCAGTGCCTCACGGATCACGGCAACCTGGCCGTCCATCATGCCGGAGGGCGCCACGATGTGCGCTCCCGCAGCAGCCTGGGCCACGGCCATCTTGGCGTAAATTTCCAAGGTGGCGTCGTTGTCGACCTGGCCGGCGGCATCCAAAACTCCGCAGTGACCGTGGTCCGTGAATTCATCTAGGCAGAGATCGCTCATGATCACGAGGTCATCGCCCACAGCTGCGCGCACGTCCCTGATGGCCTTATTCAGCACGCCAAAGGGATCAACACCGGCCGTGCCCGTTGCATCGCGTTCGGCCGGAATGCCGAAAAGCATGATGCCACCGAGCCCCAGCGCCACGGCTTCGCGGGCAGCTTCGACGAGCGACGCCGTCGTATGCTGCACTACGCCCGGCATGGAGCTGATGGGCTTGGGTTCGGTGAGGTCTTCCCGGATGAACACCGGCAGAATCAGGTCTGCCGGCGCCACGGAGTATTCGCTGACCAGACGGCGCATGGCGTTGGTGGTGCGCAGGCGGCGGGGACGGTGCTGGGGGAAACTCATGATGACTCCGTAAATTACTGGGTTTGTAAATTATTGTGGGCCCGTGCCAATGCTGCCACGATGCCCTCCGGCGTTGGATGTTCGGCGGTGGCGGCCACGTGCATGCCGAGCCGCTCCGCCTCAGCCCTAGTTGGTTGGCCGATCGCTACCAAAAGGCAACCGTTCGGCAGCGGCGCCATGGTTGCTGCAACCCGACGGGCGGCACTTCCGGAGGCAAGTACGACGGCGTTGATCGCGCCCGCTTGAATCTCCCGTGCCGCTTCGGCTGGGGTGAGTACCGGTGGGGCGCTGCTCCGTTGATCGGCGCCGCCCTGTTGATCGATCTTGTCGAGATCCGGGGACCGGCCCGCCAGTGTGGCGGTCAGCCTGCGGTTTGGATCGGCCGGGTAATCGACAGTCCGGTAGGCCGTGACTATCTCCGGGTCCCAGCCCTTGGCCGTGAGCCCAGCCACCAGGGTGGGCTCGGCAAGGTTCGACTGCGGCAAAAGAACTCGAGAGGATCCGCCGTCGGCCGGAGCATAGTCCGGCCACAGCTCCACGAGCCCGGCCGCAGACTGAATGTCCGCGGGTGCCAGCGTTGCATGGATGCCCTCGGCAGCCAGGACAGCTACCGAGGTGGGGCCGATCGTGGCCACAGCGGTGGCGGCTGGAATGAGCTCTGCCAGCGTAGTTCCAGCGGCTTCGCACCACTGTTTCATGGCCCGCACCGTGGTGATGGAGCTGACCACGAGCCAGGCGTACTCCCCCGCAGCCAAACGTCTCATCGCGGCACTCAGGACGTCCTGATCGCCAACCTCAAAATCGATAACGGGCACCAGCACCGGTTCTGCCCCGGCCGCCTCGAGCGCAGCGAGCAGGCCACCAGCCCGGTCAACGCTGCGGGTCACAGCCACGCGGAGACCCGCAAGCGGCGCCTTGGTCTCGACAAGCTCGACCAGCGGAGGCCCAAGCTCGACCGGCGGGATTTGCGTCATTAGGCGAGGCCGGCCAGATCGGCCAGGTCTCCTGCGCCGCCGGCAAGCAGTTCCTCGGCTAGTTCGATGCCAAGGAGTGTGGCACCAACGGAGGTGAGCCCGTCGGTTGCCTTCTTGAGGCGCATCGAACGGGTGCCGTCGAGCGAGCAGACCACGGTTTCCAGATACAGCATGGAACCCTTGCGATGCGCCAAGGCCCCTACGGGTGCGCTGCAGCCGGCCTCGAGGCGGGCCAGCAGCGCGCGCTCAGCGGTGACGGCCAGGCGCGTGTCCTGATCGTCAATGGCGGAAAGTGACTGTCCCAGGACCGTCGTGAGACTGGCGTCGGCCGTGCGGCATTCCAGGGCAAGTGCGCCTTGGCCCGGAGCCGGCAGCATCACGTCGGTGTCGAGGAACTCGGTCACCGTGTCCAGCCGGTCAATGCGGCCAAGACCTGAGGCGGCGAGTACGACGGCGTCGAGGTCGCCTACCTTGCCGAGCACCGGCTCGGCCTCGGGGTTTCCGGGCAGCCCGGGTACGCGGCCCAGGCGGGTATCGACGTTGCCGCGGATATCGACGATGGTCAGGTCAGGGCGGGCAGCTAGGAGCTGGGCGGCACGGCGCGGTGAACCTGTGCCGACCTTTGCACCCTGGGGCAGCTCGGCCAGCTTCAGGCCGTCCCGGGCGCACAGGGCGTCGCGGGCGTCGGCCCGGACCGGGATGGCTCCTAGAGTCAGACCGGGAACCGCGGTAGTGGGCAGATCCTTGAGCGAGTGCACGGCCACATCAACGCCACCGTTGAGGAGGGTATCGCGCAGGGCTGCCGCGAAGACTCCCGTGCCACCCATCTGGGAGAGCGGCCCGGTCAGAATGTCACCCTCGGTCTTGACCGGCACGATCTCGGCAATGAAGCCGCCCACAGCACTCAGCTTTTCCGTAATTTGTCCGGTCTGACTCAGCGCCAGCTTGCTCCCGCGGGTTCCAATTTTCACAGTTGCCATTGTTTCAGCCATGGGGATTAAGAACCAGCCTGGGTGGAAGCGGAGAGGAGCCCGATGGTGCTGCCGACCTCGGAAATGACGGGCTTTTCGCCACGGAAATTGGCGCAGCAACCGGGGTTGCACACATCGAACCACGGGCCGAGCTTCGTCATGGCGGGGCGCTGTTCAATGTGGTTCTCAATGGTGCGTTCGCAGATCAAGTCCACGAGGCCGCTGACAAACTTCTGGTGCGTTCCCGGAGTGGGCGAACGATCAAAGGCCAGACCCAGTTCGGCGCACGTTTCTGCTGCTTCAGTGTCAAGATCCCAACGGACTTCCATGTGGTCGCTGACAAAGCCCAACGGCACCACAACAACGCCCTTGGTGCCGGCCGCGGCCTGTTCCGCCAGGGCATCGTTGATGTCGGGTTCAAGCCACGGCACATGCGGGGCACCCGAACGCGACTGGTAGACCAGCGACCATTCCTGCGCGGGGTCAACGGCGGCCATGATGGCCTCAGCCGCCGCAAGGTGCTGCGCGACGTAGGCGGAATTCTCGGCAAATTCGCGCAGTTCAAGTTCGGAGTGACCCGAAGCCTCTGCATCCCTGATGGGGATGGAGTGCGTAGCGAACATGACGTGAATCGGGGCCTCGGGAGTTCCTGCCTCAGCCAACAAGGCACGAACCTTGGCCAAGGATGCGGCTGTTCCCTCGATGAAGGGTTCAACAAAACCGGGGTGGTCAAAGTACTGGCGCACCTTGTCCACGGCCAGCTTGCCGTCCAGACCTGACTCGGTCAGGGCCATGCCGATGTCCTCGCGGTACTGGCGGCAGCTCGAGTATGAGGAGTAGGCGCTGGTGGTGACCATCAAGAGTCGGCGGTGGCCGGCGTCGTACGCGTCCTGCAAAACGGCGGGGATGTACGGGTCCCAGTTCCGGTTACCCCAGAGCACGGGCAGCTCGATGTTGCGGCTAGCCAGCTCGGCCTCGAGGGCCGCCTTCAGCGCACGGTTTTGAGCATTGATGGGGCTGATGCCGCCATTTTTGCGGTAGTGGTGGCTGACCTCTTCGAGGCGCTCGTCCGGGATGCCGCGGCCCCGGGTGACGTTGCGCAGGAAGGGAATGACATCATCCTGACCCTCGGGACCGCCAAAGGAGGCGAGCAGGATCGCGTCGTACTCTGCCGGGGCAGCGACTGGGGCGGCAACGGGGCTCATCGGAGAACCTCGGCAACCTCGGCACTGGCGACGCGGCGGCCCGTGTAGAAAGGAACTTCTTCGCGCACGTGCAGGCGGGCATCGGAGTAGCGCAGGCTGCGCATCATGTCGACCAGGTCGATGAGGTTGTCAGCTTCCAGTCCCAGCAGCCATTCCCAGTCGCCTAGAGCGAAGGCGGAGACGGTGTTGGCCTGGACCTGCGGGTATTCCCGGCCCAGCATGCCGTGTTCGCGCAGCATGCGGGAGCGATCCTCAGCAGGCAGGATGTACCAGTCGTAGGAGCGCACAAACGGGTAGACGCAGACCCAGCCCTTGGGAGCGTTGGGGCCCATGTAGGACGGGGCGTGGGACTTGGCGAATTCGGCCTCGACGTGCACGCCCATGGCGGACCAGGCGATCTCGGTGGCGGCGAACAGCTCGGTGCGGCGGATGGAGCGAACAGCCTTTTGCAGGCCTTCCGCGTCGGCCCCGACGAGCCACACCATGATGTCGGCATCGTTGCGCATGGCGGAGACGTCGTAGGCTCCACGCAGGGTGATGCTTTCTGCGGCCAAGGCGGCCACCAGGTCATCAAATTCTGTAATGGCGGCGTCCGCGCCGGTGAAGGATCCGGTCCGCTTGAAGACTGTCCACAGCGTGAACGGGGTCTCACTCGGGGTTTTGGTGACAGATTCTGCGTTTGTGTGGCTCATGGTTTCAAGTTTGCACCCCAGTGACCCGAAAGCTTAAATCAGGGTTCTCTACATTGCGTAGAAAGTGCCCAATGTCACGCCTTGGCGCTACCTTGGATCAGTGCACTGATAGTTCCCCGCGTCCCGCCCACCACGGCCGCCAGCCCGTTGCCGCTCAACCAGCCGCCGGCCAGGGCCAGCCCCGGCACATCGCTTGCGAGGGCCCGAACCTTTGCCATCTTTGCCTGATGCCCGACGGCGGCAAACGGTAAGGCGCCCTTCCACCGGACAATGTCCGCACCCAAGAGATCATCTTCGGTTACCTCGATGCCCAGCAGCGTTGAGGCGTCAGCCAGGGCCGTGGGCACCAAGTCTTCTTCGGTTGGCGTGGCGGAAGTCAGTCGCACCGCATCTGAAGCCTTGACGCCGGCACGCCCGTAGGAGAGCCGCAGGACGTGAGTTCCTGGACCTGTGGAATCGGCCAGCCAGCCCCACTTTGAGGTGGCATGAGTGAGGGCCTTGGCCTTGATGCCGGAGACACCTGGGGCAACCAGCACACCTGTTCCGCGCGGCGCCGAATCGAGTTCGGGCACGTCTACCACCAAGGTGACAAGCCGGATGTCGGGTCCGAGCGCAGGGGCGAAGGGAAGCAGCTGCGGCAGCTCGGCGCCCAACAGCTTGACGGCGGTGGGTCCGTCGGTGGCAACCACCAGCAGCTGTGCGGTGTCACTGCCCCGTTCGGTGCCATGCTCCCAGTCAAGCTGCCATGGCAGGGCGGCAGCGGCGTCGTGATCGCTTGGACGTTGCCCCTCCGCAGCCTCGGCGGCACCGCGGTAGATCGCCTTGATTCGATGTCCGGCATGCATCTGAACGCCGGCCGCAAGAAGGTGTTCCACCAACGCCGTAACCAGCGTGTGCATGCCACCCACCAAACCACCAACAGCCGAACCAGGCTTGCTGCCACCGGCTCGCTGCGCCGCAACGGCTGCCGCCAGTGAGCCATGTTCGCGGATCCCCGCGCGCAGGCCCGGAGCCACCATGTCCACGTCAAGCAGTTCCGGATCGGCAGAGTGCACCCCGCCAACGACGGGCGCCACGAGCCGCTCCAGGACCCGCTTGCCCATCCGGGCACGAACGAGATCGGCCACGCTGGATACGGCCTCGGTGGTGCCGATGGTGGCCGGCATCTTCGCATCAAGGGCCGCCCGCAGCACGCCCGATGCACCCAAGGCCGCACGGACCTCAGGGGCGTTGAGATCAGCGGGGATGCCCAGGATTCCCGTGCGCGGCAACGGCACCGGGCCATCCGGCAACCAGACCCAGGCGCCTGCAGGATTGGGCGTCACAATCTTTGCTGCCAGCCCGAGTTCTTCGGCCAGATCGGCCACCGCGGTGGTGCGGGTCGCGAATGATTCCGCACCGCCGTCGAGCACCACCCCAGCCACCTCGTGGCTGGAGACGCAGCCACCCCAAGAGGCCGCGGCGTCGTAAATTGCCACCTGGAACCCGGCGGCCTGCAAATCCTTAGCGGCCAGCAGTCCGGAGACGCCACCGCCCACCACCACGGCCCGGTTGGTGACCGAGTGGCTCTGCGGCTTCGCTGCGTGTTTGCGGTGTTCCATGGTGTCCCCTAAAGGTCTGGTGCTGGGCTGCGCTGCCCTGGTACTGGCTGGTGCGAGTGGTGCTAGATGGAGTGAATCAGTTCCACAACGCGGGTCAGGATGGCCGGATCCGTTTCGGGCGGCACACCATGACCCAAGTTCACCACATGAGACGGCGCAGACGCTCCTGCAGCCACGACGGCGCGGACGTGCGCCTCGAGGACTTCCCAAGGAGCGCTCAGCAGGGCCGGGTCAATGTTGCCCTGCAGCGGCACGGTGCCACCGAGGCGACGGTTGGCTTCATCCAGCGGAAGGCGGTAATCGACGCCCATGACGTCAACGCCCACGCCGTACATGGCCGGCAGGAGTTCGCTGGTGCCTGTGCCGAAGTGAATCAAGGGCACACCGAGATCGCGGACGTGGTCCAAGGCCCTGGCCGACGCCGGAGCAACATGCTCGGTGTAATCGGCAAGGCCCAGCGAACCTGCCCAGGAATCGAAAAGCTGTGCCGCGCTGGCTCCGGCCTCGATCTGGGCGCGCAGGAACTTGCCTGACGCGTCGGCCGCCCAGTTCATGAGGCCGGCCCAGAGTTCGGGCTGTGCGTGCATCATGGTGCGCGGGCCGAGGTGGTCGCGGGACGGCTTGCCTTCGACCATGTAGGCGGCAACGGTGAAAGGAGCTCCGGCAAAGCCGATGAGCGGGGTGCTTCCCAATTCGGCAACCGTCAAGGCAACGGCTTCGCGGATCGGATCCAGCGCCTCATCGGTGAGCTCGGGCAGGTTCGCGATATCCTCGGCCGTGCGAATGGGCTTCTCCAGTACCGGCCCAACACCGGGAACAATGTCCACGCCCACGCCAGCAAGCTTGAGCGGAATGACGATGTCGGAGAAGAAAATGGCGGCGTCAACATCGTGGCGACGAACGGGCTGAAGCGTAATTTCGGCGGCCATTGCCGGCTTCAGGCAGGATTCCAGCATGGTGGTGCCTACCCGCAGTTCGCGGTATTCAGGCAGCGAACGGCCGGCCTGGCGCATGAACCAGACGGGACGGCGGCTGGGGGTTCCACCCCGGTAAGCCGTGATCAGAGGGGAATTGGCGGTGCGGCCATCCATCAAGGGGTGGCTGGGGCTCAGTGTCATGGCACCACCCTACAGAGCCAATCTGGGGTTATTTTGTGCACAAACTGTCACCGCGGTAGGCGCGTAGTAGGTCACAGCAAGGCACGGCGCCTCGGCTGAGGTAAGCAGCATCACAGATTCTTGGTGACGCTTTTGCCCTCCCTGTCCGCAAACCATCAGGTTGGGGGTCTACCATATTGAAATTGTGGTTGTCTTTTCGCTCGTTGCCTCTCATTCATCCATTGATCTGGAAACCGTTGCCCGCCTAAGTGCCGGGGCCGCGGCTGTCAGTGCTGACGTCATTGAGAAGGACAACGCTGTGGCCGGTCTGGTCACCCTCGCGACTTGCAACCGCTTTGAGCTCTATGTCCATGCCCGCAGTACTGACGACGTCGAGGCGGCGCGCAGCTCTCTCATCGAGACCGTCAGCAAGCATTCGGGCCTGAGCGAACCTCAAGTTTCACAGGCTCTTGCGACCCTGCATGCCGACGCCGTTCCCCGCCACCTCTTCGCTGTCAGCACCGGCCTGGAATCCGCTGTTGTGGGTGAGCGCGAGATCGCCGGCCAGGTACGCCGCGCCCTGAGCACCGCACAGGAACAGGGTGTGACCTCCCCTCCCCTGGTCCGACTGTTCCAGGCCGCAGCCAAGACGGCCAAGGACGTCGGCGCGCAGACCGCGCTGGGCCGCCGCGGCATGTCCATTGTGTCCGTGGCCCTCGACCTCGCCGCAGATCTTCAGGACGCCGCATCACTTTCCGGCGGTGTTTCGCCCAACGCCGCATCACTTTCCGGCCCCCTCGCCGGCAAATCAGCGGTTCTCTTTGGCACAGGCGCCTATGCCGGCGCCGCGATGGCTCAACTGATCCAGCGCGGATGTACAGACATTTCGGTGTACTCCTCATCTGGACGGGCGGAAACGTTCGTTGCCTCCCGCGGCGGCACGGCACTTGACGATCAGGCCTTGCCAGCAGCGGTGGCCAAGGCCTCGTTGCTCGTTGGCTGCAGCGGCTCGGACAACCAGCTCTCTAGTGCGGATCTGAGCGAGATGCGTCGGGATCCCTCCCGGCAGTTGACCGCCATCGATCTGGCCTTGACGCACGATTTTGCCCCCGACATCGCCGATCTTCCCGGCGTCGACCTGCTGACACTCGAGACGGTTCGGCAGGCGGCTCCGGCCGAACAAGAATCCACACTGGCCGAGGCCTCGGCCATGGTTGCCGAAGCCACCCGAAGCTTTGAGCAGTCCCAGAATTCCCGCTCACTGGACCACGCCATCGTTGCGCTGCGACGGCACACCATGGCCGTCCTTGACGACGAAATTGCCAAGGTCCGCAAGCAACATGGCTGCACCGCTGCCGCCGATCAGGTGGAGTTCGCTATGCGTCGCATGGTCAAGCAGCTCCTGCACGTCCCCACCGTCCGGGCCAAGGAAATCGCTGCTGCCGGCGATGCCGAGAGCTACCTTGCGGCACTGGATGTCCTGTATGGGCTGAAGATCTCACCGGAAACCATCAGCACGGCCATCACGAGCCGCGTCGAAGGCGAAACAGCTGTCTAGTTCGCGGTCCAGTTCTTTGCGGAGCTGCTAGCCAAGCGCGTTGATACCTGTCAGCTTCGCCGACAACTCCCACAGACGCTTGGCCCCTTCAGGGTCCACGGCGTGGGCGTCCACGCCAGCAAAGCGCGCCAGCTCGGATTCCGGATCGGTTGGCAGGGCAATGTCGCAATCCTCGCAGTAAACTCCACCTTTGCCGTCCAGTTGGGGTGCTGTCGCAGTCCAGACCGACGTTGCCGCTCCCTGTTCCGGAGTCTTGAAACCTGCCCGGAGCTTCCCGTCCTTGTTCATCCACCCGGCTGCCACCATTTCCGCCTGGCTCAGGTGACGCTGCAGCCCGGTCATGATGCCACCCGGATTCACGGCAAAGGCCCGCACCCCATGGTCGGCTCCCCGGGCATCGAGTTCCACGGCAAAGAGGCTGTTGGCTGTTTTCGCCTGGCCGTAGGCCTCCCACTTGTCATAGCCTGTCGTGAAGTGGGGATCATCAAAGTGAATTCCCGAACGCTTATGTCCGGTGGACGAGAGCGATATTACTCGCGCCCCGCCGTCGGCCAGCAAGGGCCACAACTCGTTGACGAGGGTGAAGTGACCAAGGTGGTTGGTAGCAAATTGGGCCTCCCATCCTGGCCCCACCCGTGTTTCCGGACAAGCCATGATGGCGGCATTGTTGATCAGGATGTCCAGCCTTCGCCCAGATCCCACGTACCCAGCGGCGAACTTCTTCACGCTGTTTTGATCGCCAAGATCCAAGTCGAAGACTTCCACGCTACCTAGATCTGCCGCCGCCAGCACGCCGCGGGCGTGCTCGACCCGGCGGGCCGGCACACTCACGGCAACGCCAACACTTGCCAGCGCCCGCACCGTCTCCAGCCCCAGACCCGAGTATCCACCGGTAACTATGGCAGCGCATCCCGAAAGATCCATGCCGTCGACAACGGAAACTGCCGAGCTGTCATGACCAAAACCAGATCCAAGCGGCCGTTGCGGCGTCGGTTGATGATTCGCGCGATTCATGATGGCCTCTTCCACGACGATGAGCCGCTCGCTGGCGAGCGGAACCCTTTGTTCGAAATGTACTCCTCTGGCCCGCGCTTGTCGCCGCTAGTGCTGCCGGCTGGCCTTGGCCCAGGCGTCGATCCCACCCTCGAGATGCACGACGTCGTCATAACCTTCCGCTACCAGGCTCGCCAGCGCTTGGGCCGAGCGAGTTCCAGCCTTGCAGTGCAGGATCAGCGGCACCCCGCGCGGAACCTGGCCAAGGGCCGAGCCGTCCCGGATTCCGGCCAAGGGAATCAGCACCGATCCTGGGATCCGGGCGATCTCGAATTCCACCGGTTCCCGCACGTCAACCAGGACAAAGTTGTCCTCGCCCCGCTCCCGGCTCGCCAAGCGTACGGCGAGTTGCTCAGCAGAGATGAGATCGTCGTCGTCCTTCACCGAGGCGGCGGGAGTGAAGCCGCAGAAAATCTCATAGTCAACCAACTCGGTGATGGGCGGCGCCTCTGGATCCTTGGCGATGCGGATTTCACGCCAGCGGGCTGAGAGCGCATCGAAGATCAGGAGGCGGCCCAGAAGGGTGGTTCCGATCCCGGTGATGAGCTTGACGGCTTCGGTGACCATCATGGCGCCAATCGAGGCGCACAACATGCCGAAAACCCCGCCTTCGGCGCAGGACGGTACGGTTCCAGGGGCCGGTGGCTCGGGGTAGAGATCACGATAATTGGGCCCGAACTTGTCCCAAAAGACACTGACCTGACCGTCAAAGCGCAGGATCGAACCCCATACATAGGGTTTACCCTGCAGGGCCGCGGCGTCGTTAACAAGGTAGCGGGTGGCGAAGTTGTCGGCGCCGTCGAGGATGACGTCATAATCGGCGAAGATTTCCAGCGCGTTGCTCGAATCGAGGCGGAGCGGATGCAGCACCACGTTGACACCTGGGTTCAGTTCAAGAATCGAATCGCGGGCGGATTCCAGCTTGGTACGGCCAATATCGCCGACACCGTGAATGACCTGACGCTGCAGGTTACTGAGTTCAACCGTGTCATCGTCCACGATGCCCAGCGTGCCCACGCCGGCCGCGGCCAGATACAGCAGCGCGGGCGATCCAAGCCCACCGGCGCCGATGACCAGGACACGCGCATTGCGCAATCGCCGCTGTCCCTCCAGACCAATTTCCGGGATCAGCGCATGGCGCGAATAACGTTCCAATTCCTCCCTAGCCAGCGGCGGGCCGGGCTCAACGAGCGGCGGCAGGGAGAGTGCTTTGGTGGCAAGCGGCTGGATCAAGGAAACCATAACTATAAATCTAGGCGGTGCCCCCGTTAGTGACCAGCCACCGAGCCCTGTGAGGAAGCTCTCAGCGTCAGACGGCGGCCGCGGCCCTGATGATTTCCCTGCCGTTATTCACCATAGTGGCCCAGGTCACGACAATGCTGGCACTTTGAATGAACAACGTGCCGCGATTTCGGCCCTGAGCTTGCAATAGTTCTAATTTTTCTTCAACTCCACCATTTGAGAGAATTTTATGCGGTCCGCATGGCCTGTGCGAGTCAGTGGGACAAGCCGGAATTATCAGCGGAGACAGGAGCAACATGATTTCAGTTGATCGGATCAGCAAGAGCTATGGTTCGGGGGAAAATGTTGTTCGTGCACTCGACGATGTTTCCCTGACCATCGCCAAGGGCGAGATTTTCGGCGTCGTAGGCCAAAGCGGTGCCGGCAAGAGCACCTTGATCAGGACCATCAATTCCTTAGAACGGCCCGACAGTGGCACTGTCACTGTTGACGGCCAGGACATCAGCCTCCTGCAGGGCGCGGGGCTGCGATCGGCCCGCCACAACATCGGCATGATTTTCCAGCACTTCAACCTGTTGAGCAGCCGGACGGTCCAGTCCAATGTGGAGCTCTCGCTGGAGATCACCGGCATGGACCGCGGCGCACGGCGCAAGCGTGTAGCGGAAATCCTGGAGCTCGTTGGTCTGGAGGGCAAGGCCACGGCCTACCCCTCGCAGCTCTCCGGAGGACAGAAGCAGCGTGTTGGCATAGCCCGTGCGCTGGCATCCAAGCCCTCGGTGCTCCTCAGCGATGAAGCAACATCCGCCTTGGATCCAGAAACTACCCAGCAGATCCTAGATCTCATCCGCAAGCTCAGCAGGGAATTGGGCTTGACTGTCTTGCTGATCACCCATGAGATGGACGTCGTGAAGCGTATCTGCGATTCCGCCGCTGTCATGAGCCAGGGCAGGATTCTGGAACAGGGCTCGGTCGAGGGCTTGCTGACCACCGAGAAGTCACTTCTGGGACAGGCGCTGTTCCCGCTCGGCGAGATCCCCAAAAACGGCAACACGATCATTGAGATCACCTTCAATGGCGTCACTGCAGACCGCCCCGTCATCGCTCAGCTTGCTCGAAATTACAGCATCGATGTGGGCATCCTTGGGGCCGCCATCGAAACCATTCATGGGCACCAAACGGGCAGAACCCGGCTGGAACTTCCCGGATCGCAAGAAACCGTCGCTGCGGCTATCGCCGATCTACGCAGTCAAGGACTATTTGTGGAGGTAATCGGATGCTAGATCGCAATGACCCATCCTTTTGGTCCGATCTCTTCGAGACCGTCCTGCAGGGATCCGGCGAAACGCTATACACGGTTGGCTTTAGCCTGCTTTTCACCATCATCTTTGGCCTTGCCGCCGGTGTTGTCTTGGTGACCACCGAAGCCGGCGGGCTCTTGGCTAAGCCCCTCGGTAGCCGCGCACTTGGCATCGTCATCAACAGGGTCTTGGATCTTCTGGTCAACGTAGGCCGATCCATTCCGTTCATCATCCTGATGATCTTGCTGATTCCGTTCACGCGGCTGCTCGTAGGATCCTTCATCGGTCCAACAGCAGCCATTGTGCCCCTGACTATTGCCGGCAATCCGTTCTTCGCCCGGCTGGTGGAGATCGGTATCCGTGAAGTACCTGTTGGGCTCATCGAGGCCGCCGAATCGTTGGGCGCAACTCGCTGGACGATCCTTGCCAAGGTCATGGTGGCTGAGGCTGTTCCTGCCCTCGCACTGGGCCTGTCCACGACCATTGTGGGGCTCATCGGCTATTCGGCCATGGTCGGCGCCGTGGGCGGCGGCGGGCTAGGAGATGTCGCTTTCCGCTACGGATACCAGCGCTACAGCCCGGAATATATGTTTGCCGTTGTCATCATCTTGATCTTGTTTGTCCAGCTGTTCCAGTCCCTTGGCAACTTTGCTGCGCGGCGTCTCTCGCACCGCTAAGCACCGCATGTCCCCTAGTCATGCTGCGGAACGATCCGCGCACGCAGACACTTCTATCGAAAGAATCACCATGATCCGTTCCACCATTTTCAAGGCCGCCGCCGTCGGTGTAGCCGCCATCTTTGCGCTCACCGCCTGCGGTGCAGGCTCAGAGACCTCCGCCGCTGACACCATCAAGGTGGGTGCACTAGCGGTCCCGGCCGGCGACATGCTCAAGCACGTGGCCGAAGAGCTCGCCCCGAAGGAAGGGCTCACGGTCGACTACAAGGAATTTAGCGACTACAACACTCCCAATGCGGCCCTCAGTGACGGCGACATCGACGCCAATCTGTTCCAGAACAGCACTTTCATGGAGACCTACAACAAGGCCACCGGCAAGGACCTGGTCAGCGTCGGCAAGGTGTATCTGCCCCCGATGGCCCTCTACTCCAACGAGATAGCCACACTTGCCGAGCTGCCCGAGGGCGCGTCCATCGCGATCCCGAACGACCCCACCAACGAAGGCCGCGCCCTGCTGCTGTTGGCGTCCAAGGGCCTGATTGAGGTCAAGGAGAACCCTATCACGCTGAAGGACATCACCGCCAACCCCAAGAACTTCGAGTTCACGGAGATTGAGAACGCCAGCCTCCCGCAAGCCCTCAACGACAAGGACGCGGCGATCGTCACATTGGCCTTCGCCCTGCCGGCGGGCCTGAGCGCGGACAAGCAGCTCTTGGTGGAGGGAGAAGACAGTAACTTCTATAACGTGCTGGCCGTAAGGGCGGACATGAAGGACGATCCCCGCGTACAGAAACTCTTCAAGATTCTCACCTCGCAGGAGATGAAGGACTTCGTCAACACCGAGTTCAAGGGTCTTGTCATCCCCGCGTCCTAGTTTCACACCCCGTCCCGCCGGTGGGCCACGGGGGTCGCCGTCAAATTGCAGTACCCCGTTTGCCGTCTACTGGCGGGTAGAATGTCACAGACCAGCCCAGCAGTAACCACGGGGCAACTCAGAGAAAGGCTGCCACCATGAGTTCGGAACCCTCCGCCAAGGAGCGCCCCGCAGCACGCACGGCACCGGCCCGCATGCCCCGAGACGAACGCCGGGCCCAGTTGCTGGCCTCCGCGCTCGAAGTGTTCGTCAACCACGGCTACCACGGCGCCGCCATGGACGAGATTGCCGAGACCGCCAAGGTCAGCAAGCCCGTGCTGTACCAGCACTTCCCGAGCAAGCGCGAGCTGTATTTGGCCCTATTGGACAGCCATCTGGCGGCTCTGACCACGATGCTGGTCGCGGCATTGAACTCCACCTCGGATAACAAATTGCGCGTCCAGGCGACGATGAAGGCCTATTTCCTCTTCATGGCCAATGATGATCAGGCCCACCGCCTGGTCTTTGAATCGGATCTTGTCAATGACGTCGAGGTTGCCGCCCGGCTCGAAAAATTCAACGCCAACTATGCTGACGCCATCGGCAAGGTCATTGCCGAGGACACCAAACTGCCCCCTGTCGAGGCCACCCTTTTGGGCCGCGCCTTGGCCGGTATGGCACAGGTCAGCGCCCGCTACTGGCTCGAGGCCAACGGAGATCTGGACATCGAGGTGGCCAGCGATCTGGTCTACCGTTTAGCTTGGCGCGGAATTAGCCGCTTCCCCAAGGAATCCTGACCACCTGCCCCTAAAGTGGTTTGTACTTAGATCTATTTGTAGCTTGCACCGAGGAGACAACTGTGGAAATCAAGATCGGCATCCAGAACATCGGCCGCGAAATTGTCCTTGAATCCGATCAAACGGCCGACGACGTCGCCGCCTTGGTCTCCGAGGCACTGACCAAGGGCACCGCGTTGAGCCTTAAGGACGAAAAGGGCCGCGTTGTCATCGTTCCCGGTAATGCCTTGGGCTACGTTGAACTGGGCGGCGAGAAGGCTCGCAGCGTAGGCTTCGCCGCGCTCTAACCCCCACGAGTCCCACTAGTAACCCCTGAGAGAGACGGTTCCACTTCATGGTTGCATTGGTCATCATCGCCCTGATCGCAGGTGCCCTTGGCGCCATTGCCTGGGCCGTGGACAAGCACCGCCAGACCTTCGGCGCCCTATTGCCCGCAGGTGCCGCGGTGACCGCATCCTTGCTCGTATGGATCATCACCATGGCCATTGGCCTGGATGACGATCCGGCGACCGCGTGGATCCCGTGGATTCTCTCCATCGTGGTTGGCGGCGCTGCTGCGTGGGCCACGGCCGGATTTGTGGGACGCACCCGCCATCACCAGCACATGGCACGCACCAACGCGATCCTACAGATCCACTAACACGCATTACTTAAACACGTAGGCGCAGGACTCATTTTGAGTCCTGCGCCTACGTGTTTAAGCGTGTTTAAGCGCCTCGACCTTCTTCGGTACAGATACACAGCCGGTTCCCTTGGGCATCTGTGGCGATAACGAATTGTGGAGCGTTGGAGCGATCCAAGGTGGCCCCGGCTGCTTCTACCGCGGCGAGCACCTTCTGCGCTTCGCTGGCGGGCACTTGAATGTCAAAGTGGAAACGGTTGGCGTTAGGCGTGGGCGATTGTTGAAACCACAGCGTTGGCAGCCGGCCGGCCGGATCCTTCAACTCATCAGGCTCGCCCGCAACAAACCCAAGAGCCGCAGCCCAGACAGGTGCTATCTCCGCAATATCGGCTGTGTCCAGCGCGATCTCAAGGCTTCTCAACCGCTCCGGCACCTCCACCGCATCCACGTCTTGCCCGGCAGCCGAGATGGACTTGGCCAACGCCGCATCCCGCGCGGTGACCTTCGACCCGGCATCGTGCGAGGTCAAGGCCACAAACAAGGTGTCGTAGCGCCAGTCAACGTCCGGGTGGTGGTTGGCTTTCTGGGCCAACTCCCCGATGGCGGCAAACAGCTCAAGTGCCGCGGCCGACGTCGGACACTTCAGTACCGTCGCCAGCCCACCTAAGCGGAACCGCCACCCCGGCAGCGTGGCCAACTCGGCGTCGATCTTCTCTCGGGTCAAGACATCGTTCGCGGCCATGACTGTCTCCTTGGAATGCTCCGGTTAGAGGTCGGGGCGTCCTGCCATGGCCGAGGATGCCAATGCGTGGGCACGCTTGGGAATGCGGCCGCCCTGTGCTGCCAGTCTGCCACCGATCACGGCGTGTTTGAAGGCCTGCGCCATGATCAGAGGGTTCTGGGCGCGGGTGACGGCGGTGGCCAGCAATACGGCGTCGCAGCCCAGCTCCATGGCCAGGGCGGCGTCGGAGGCCGTTCCTATTCCGGCATCGAGCACCACGGGGACACCTGCGCGGGAGACGATCAACTCAATGTTGTGCGGGTTCAGGATGCCCAGTCCCGTGCCGATGGGCGCGCCCAACGGCATGACGGCCACCGCGCCGAGCTGCTCCAGGCGCAGGGCCAGAACGGGATCGTCATTGGTGTAGGCGAAAACCTTGAAGCCGCGGTTGACCAGCTGCTCGGTGGCGTCGGCTAGTTCCAGCGCGTCGGGCAGCAGGGTGTGCTCATCGGCGACCACCTCCAGCTTCACCCAGTCAGTTTCCAACGCCTCACGGGCAAGTTCCGCCGTCATGACGGCTTCGCGCGCCGTGAAGCAACCGGCCGTGTTGGGCAGGACGCGGATGTTGTTTTCCAGCAGGAGCCGGAACAGGTTGGTGCCGGAATCCCCGTTGCTGTCCACCGAGTAACGGCGCATCGCCACGGTGGTCAGCTCGGTGCCCGAGGCGAGGAGGGCCTCCCCCAAGCCGGACAGGCTGGGCGCACCGCCGGTGCCCATGATGAGCCGCGAGCCCAGTGCCACGCCGTCAATAACCAGGTCGTCGTTTACCAGGGCGTCGTTGATGATGGATGTTTGCGTCATGGGCTAAGCACTTTCGGAGCGAAGAAGTGAGCGGTAGGTGAAGCATAAATCCTTGCGGTGACGCATGTTTCAGCCGCCCTGGACGGCTGTGACGATCTCGAGCTGATCGTTGGCCTGCACCGACGTTGCGGACCACTGACTGCGCGGCACGATGTCAAAGTTGCGGGCCACGGCAACTCCCAGCCGTCCGCCGTCGGCCGCTTGACCATTGGCCAGCAGCGCCTTTCCGGTGATGGACGTGACCAAATCGGCAACGGTGGTTCCGGCCGCGAGGGGCTGCGCCGTCCCGTTGATGTTGATGCTGCTCATGGTTGCTCCTGCGCGGGTTGGCCGGCGGCGGGCCGGGTGGAAGGCTGGGTTGGCTGAAGGGTTGGTTGAAGCACCGGTGAGAAACGGTCCGGGCGGAAACATTCCCACGCCAGATCGGTAATATTGCCCAGCAATTGCCGGGTGATGTGGGCAGCGATCGGGGTCAATAGAACACCGTGGCGGAAGAACCCGGTGGCGATAATGAGCCCGGGAATGTCTTTTCCGTTGATGCCCGCAACCCGGCCCAGCAGTGGCGCGTTGTCAGGGGTTCCGGGCCTGGCACGAGCCGTCATTTCAAGCAGTTCAAGTTCCGCCACGGCGGGTACCAGCACTTGAGCGTCCCGCAAAAGCTGGTGCACTCCCCCGGCGCTGACGCCCGGGTTGCCGTCTTCTCGGCTGCTGGCGCCAATGACCACGGTGCCATCCTCACGCGGGACGATGTACACCGGCAGGCCACGCACCATGCCGCGGATTGTGGCCGTGATGAGCGGGCGCAGGTGTTCGGGGACGCGCAGCCGCAGGATGTCGCCATACACAGGACGAACTGGCAGCTTCAGCCCTTCGGGAAGCCCTTCGAGTTTGGCTGCACCCAAGGCGTTGGCCACGATGACCTCCCTCGCGTGCACTTGGCTGCCATCGGCAAGCTGCACGCCCGTCACCGGCGAAAGCGTGTCGCTGGGGTCTTGATGCAACAGCCCGGTGGCGGACTGCTTCAGGAACGTCGGTGCCGAACTAACGTCACCGGCCTCCACTAATGCTGCCCGCAATGCCGCAGCCATGGCGCGTGGATCAACTTGATGATCCTGTTCAACCTTGTAGGCGCAAGAAATCTGTGGGCCAACCATGGGCTCCAACGTACGGGCCTCGCGGACGGTCAGTTGGGCCACCGCCAAGCCGTGGCTGGCCTGAACTTCGCGCAGATCCGCCAGTGCTGTGCGGTCGGCAGGATCCCCGCCCAAGACCAATGTTGGGGCGGTGTTGAATCCGGTGTGAGCGCCCTTTGGCAGGGATGCCACGAACTCTGGCCAGCGGGCCGCTGAGGCGAGCGTCAGCTCCAGCAGCTCATCTTCCTGGTAGTGAAGTTCACTGACGGGAGCCAACATTCCGGCGGCCGCGAAGGTGGCACCTGTCGCAGGTGCGGGGTCGATCACGGTGACGGTATGGCCGGCACGTTGGGCCTCCCACGCGATGCCCAGACCAATGATTCCGGCACCGATAACGGCCACCTCGGTGGTCACAATTTCAGGCACAACGGGCGCCACAATGTTCTCCTTCCCTACGCCGGCATGATCCGGATCAGGTTCTTACGTCCTTGCAGGACGTCAATCGGTCGGCGCAGTCGGCGCCCTCTCAGCCAGCTTCACTGGCTCCCGCGGTACTGCACTAGTCTATGAGACATGAGCACAACTTCTCTCATCCATGACGCCGCGACCATCCTTCCCACCCCCTCGCTCGAAAGCGCCAGGCTGTATTTGTGCACGGATGCACGCGCCAAGCAGGGCGATTTTGCCGATTTCCTGCGTGCCGCGTATGCCGGTGGGGTGGACATCATCCAGCTGCGCGACAAGTCCGTCGAGGCCGCTGAAGAGCTCGAACTGCTCGCCGTTTTGCGTTCCGTTGCGCAGGAAAGTGGCAAGCTGTGGGCCGTCAATGACAGGGCCGATATCGCCTCCTTGAGCGGTGCGCCGGTGTTCCATATCGGCCAAAAAGATTTGCCGTTGCCAGCCGCGCGTTCCTTGGTTGGCACGAACGTCTCGATGGGTCTTTCCAGCCATGATCCTGCCCAGGTTTCGGCTGCCGCTGCCGATCCCGAGGCCGACTATTTCTGTGTTGGACCGCTGTGGGCCACCCCCACCAAGCCGGGCCGGGCCGCCGTCGGGCTTTCCCTCGTTGAGCATGCTGCGTCCCTTGAAACCACCAAGCCGTGGTTCGCCATTGGTGGGGTGGATCTGAGCAACGTGGACGAGGTGGTGGCTGCCGGGGCCTCGAGGATTGTGGTGGTGCGAGCCATTACCGAGGCGGAAGATCCGACGGCGGCCGCCCAAGAATTGCTCTCGCACCTGCCCGCGCTGGGCTAATTTCTGCTAGGCCTTCCTAACGGAAGGTCTGGGCCACGGCCTCCAATTCGTCCCTGTAGGTGGCCCACTCCTCCGGAGTTCGGTGCGAGACATTCCCGTCTTTGGGTCCATTGCCAATGGCCCCATCAATGAGTTCACGGAGAATGTCGGCATGCCCTGCATGCCTGGCCGTTTCGACGCACATGTGGACCAAGATTTGATGAAGCGTGACATGGCGGCGTTCGCCCGGCCACCAGGGCACCTCGCCCTTGGCGTCCATAGACAACATGTCAATGGTCTGATCGCTGTGCCGGGCGGACAGTTCGTGAAGTTCAACGATGCTGGCCCTGCTCTCATCCGGCCCGGCCCACATGTCCGCATCGAGAGGTGCATCGTCGTCAAACCACGGCAATTTCGTCTCGCTGGGCCGGCCGAAGACCTCGCCAAAGTACCCGAGCTGAACACTGGCAACATGCTTGATCAAGCCAAGGAGACTTGTTCCGGTGGGCGTCATGGGCCGGCGGGCGTCGTAGTCGCTCAGGCCATCAATTTTTGCGAGTAGATCTGTTCGGCGAAGCTGCAGGTAATTCAGAAGTACGGCTTTGTCATCCATGCCTGCCACTATTCCCCATCGGGCCCACAAGCGCCACGCACTCCCGGTCCGAAACCAGCGCATTCTCAGTTAGTCGATCGCCTCAACCGTAAGTGCGAGCTTGCGCAGCAGAGCGGCCAACTGCGCCTGTTCACGCCCCGTCAGCCCGGCGAGCATCTTCCGATCGCCGGCCAACATGCGCGGAAATTCGCGGTCAATCAACTCTTCACCTTGAGCCGTCAGCTGCATCAGGACCACCCGGCCGTCATGCTCCCACGGCAGACGTTCAATGAGCCCGCGCCTGACCAGACGTTCGGCGTTCTTTGTTGTGGATGCTCCGCTGAGCATGGTTGCGGTGGTCACCTCGCTGGCTCGCATGGGACCATCACCGCGCGCCAAGGTACAGAGAACATCGAATTCGGCACGGCTCACCTCCGCCGGCAGTAGTTCACGCCCCGCGCGCTGCGCCGCAAGTGCGCCGATGCGGCCAATCCGCGCCATCACCTCAATACTGGAGACGTCCAGCTCCGGGCGCGATCGCTCCCACCCAAGCCGCGCGTCGTCCACAAAATCCTTTACTTTCACCGTCATCCCACCAGTCTAGAGATCCCACTCACATGCTCAGTATCTATTTTACTAGTAAAATAGATTGTAAGATAGGTGAATGATCTCCAACCCCCGATTCCGCCACACTGGCACCGCCCTGGCCCACTCGCTCGCACCAGCAACATGGCGCGGGGCTTTCTCCATGCGCCCGGCCGATGCCATTTTCACAACGGCTATCAAAGTGGGAATCGCGGCCACCCTGGTGCTGATTGCGGGCGGACTGGCGGGCCAACCACAGCTTGCCGGCATGGCCGCGCTCGGGGCGTTGACCAGCGCTTTTGGTCGCTACCAGCCCTACCGCCGGCTCGGGCGCATGATGGGAATTGTGGGCGTGGGCATGATCGTAGCCATGGCGATTGGGGTGCTCATGGGCGCCACGGGAGTCCCAATTGCACTTCAAATCTTGGTCCTCTCGCTTCTGGCCGGCCTGGCATCGCACGTTTTCACGGCCTTCCGCATCTCCGGCCCCGGCGCTGTGATCCTCGTGTTCGCGGCCGGTGCTGGTTCGGGCTACGCACACTCGTTCGCCGACATGGCCCTGCCCATCATGGCCATGGTGATCGGTGTGCTGGTCGGCTGGTTCGCCGCCATGGCACCTGTCCTGTGGGTCCCCTTGGCCCCCTCGCGGCTGGCCGTTGCGCGCGGTATTGCGGCCGTTGTCAGCCTTGGAACGGACGACGCCGGTCCCCATCGCGCCGCTGCTGCCGCCGCCTTGCGCTCTGCGCGCGGGTCGGTGACGATAAGCGCCGGAACGTTGCGTGAAAACAGCTCACGTTCGCGTCGTCTCCACCAGGACGCAGAGCAGCTTCACCTCTTGCTTGATGAGGCCGAAGCGACCCTGGCACTGTTCGAGATTCCAGCCAGCGGATCATACGGGGACGCACTTGCCCGCCTGACTCAGCTTGAATCAGGGTTGCGCAAGGTTCGCGGCATCCCAGCAGTTTCGATGCAGCTCCCCGCGAATGACAGCGCTGCCGTCTCGAGCCGTGGTACTTCACCGCAAGGTTTTTTGTCGGCAGCTCGAGGCGAATTTACCTCGCGGAGCAGCATTCATCAGGCTCTGCGCATGGCGATAGCAGCCGCGCTATCCGGTTGGGTAGCCGTGGCGCTTGGCCTTGAGCATTCACTCTGGGCAACCATGGGTGCCATTGCGGCACTGCAAGGGTTGAACTATGCCAGCACAGTGCAGCGCAGCATTCAGCGCTTGGTGGGCAATGTCCTGGGTGCGGCCGTGGCAGTGGTCATCTTGTCACTGTCGCTGGGATTCTGGCCGTCGGTGGTCCTGGTGATCCTGTTCCAGGTTTTGGCCGAACTGCTGGTCCTCAAGAATTACACACTGACTACCATTGCGGTGACACCCATGGCACTGATCATGACAGGACTCGGCACGCACCTGAGTCCGGATGCCGCGCTAAGCCGCGTGGCCGACACCCTCGTGGGCGTCGTGATCGGAACATTGGTTGCAGCCCTGAGTATTTCCTTGGCCGATCGTCACCACCTGCCTAAGAACCCCTAAGAAGTCCTAGGGCTCGCAGAGGCAGAACGGGTGGCCAGCCGGATCCAGGAAGACCCGGAACGAAGTCCCCGGCTGAAACTTGGGCTTCCTGGCACCTAGCCTCATGGCCTCGGCTTCACCTTCGTCGAGATCATCAACCACAAAGTCAAGATGCATCTGTTGCGGCTTCTTCTGTCCCGGCCAATCGGGCGCCTGATAGCCGGCGTCCACCTGCTGGAAGGCCAGCCAACTGCTGCCATCCTCGGACCGGAGCTCAACCCAGCCGTCTTCAGCCGTGGCCTCCCAGCCGAGCAACGAACCGTAAAAGTCCGCCAACTCGGCTGGTTCGGGACAGTCAATAACTACTCCGGGTAACCGCGCAATCGCCATGCCTGAACGCTACACGGACGGGGCAAGTTCCATAACCCCTGCGAGCAATTCAAAGCTGCGAATCCAGGCGGTGCGGTCGGTGACCTGCGTGGCAACGATGAGCTCGTCGGCGTCGGCCGTTGTGGCGAACTCGTCCAGATACGCGCGCGCCACGGACGGGGTTCCGATGGCCGCGTATCGGAACATGGTGTTCACCTGTTGACCGGCCGGGGAATCCAACAACAGGTCCATTTCGGCTTCCGTGAAGCTCTGGCCGCGACCCACCAGCGAAACTACCCGACGACGTCGGGCATCCAGCGCCAGCTTGTCGGCTTCTTCCTGGGTATCGGCCACGATGGCGTTGACGCCGGCAATCACATACGGTTCGGCCAGCGCGGCCGACGGCTTGAACTCACGGCGGTAGATACGCACCGCGTCTTCAAGCGCCTGCGGGGCGAAGTGCGATGCGAAGGAGTACGGCAGCCCCAGTGCCGCAGCCAGCCGGGCACCAAATAGTGACGATCCGAGGATGTACAGCGGCACCTTGGTGTCCTTGCCCGGGTAGGCGTTGACGCCGGAGATACGGGTTTGGCCATCAAAATAGGCCTGCAATTCCTGCACGTCGGACGGGAACGTGTCCGCCGCCGTTGGGTCACGGCGCAATGCCCGCATTGTGTTTTGGTCGCTGCCCGGAGCACGGCCAAGACCCAGATCAATGCGACCCGGATGAAGCGTTTCCAGCGTGCCGAACTGTTCGGCAATCTGCAGCGGCGAGTGGTTGGGCAGCATGATTCCGCCAGCGCCGAGGCGAATCGACTTCGTGTGTGCGGCAACGTGGGCAATCAGCACGCTCGTGGCGGAGGAAGCAATGGAAGGCATGTTGTGGTGCTCGGCAAACCAAATGCGCGAGTACCCCCATCCTTCAGCCTTCTGCGCCAGCTCTACGGATGCCCGGAAGCTTTCGGCAATACCGTCATCGCCCACGTGGGCCAGGTCAAGGATGGAAAGTGGAAGTGTCATGGATGGTGCCTTTCAAAGTGGTCTCTCTTGCGCCAACCGCAAAGTCCCCCGGGATATTTCCGCCCAGCAGCTTTAGACTCGTCACATGGAATGGCTGTGGACGGCTCTCATCATGGTTGGCATGATCGTGGTCGCCATCGTGGCGATCACGTTGTTCCAGCGCAGCATGTCCAAACCCGGCGCTCACGGGAACATGGGCGCAATGGGCGGAGCCATCGCGGGCCTGGATGCTGTGTTCAACCCTCAGGCTGCAGACGCGAAGCTCGAACGCGAGGAGCAGTCACGCCAGCGGGCACCCATCCCCTCCCCCGGAGACCTTCCCAAGGGTGTTCGTTTTGAGATGGACGACGACGGTGTCCCCACCAAGGTGGTCATCGAAACGTCCGCGCTAGACACCGACGGGCACGTTTAGCCGATCCAGGGCTGCCAGTGCCGCTGCCCGCCCAGCACGATTGGCGCCAAGCGTGGAAGCTGATGCTCCGTAGCCCACCATGATCAGGCGTGGTTCCCTGGCAACCTTCACTCCGTCCATGACGATGCCGCCACCAGGTTCACGCAGTTTAAGCGGAGCCAGATGATCCATTGCGGCACGGAATCCTGTGGCCCAGAGGATGGAATCGGCCGCAAACGTTGACTCATCTTCAAAAACGGCACCCCCGGCGTTTAGCTGCGCCAGCGGTCCGCGGGACACCAGTGTGCCGGCTGCAATGCCTTTTTGGTACTGCTGCGTTAATGGCAATCCGGTCACGCCCACAACGCTCAACGGCGGGAGTCCGGCGGCCGTCCGCGCATTGACGCGGGCCTCAACGTCCCGCCCCCAGTCGGGATCGAAGGCGCGTGTGGTGAACTCCGGCGGACGCCTTGTAGACCAGGCCGTCTCAACACCGGCCTCGGCGAGTTGTAAGAGGAACTGCACGGCCGATGTGCCACCGCCAACCACCAGAACCCGTTGCCCGGCAAACTCGGCGACCGAGTTGAAATCGTGAGTATGCAACTGACGGCCGGTAAAAGTCTCGACGCCCGGATAGTGCGGCCAGTGCGGCTTGTCCCAGGTACCCGTGGCATTGATGACCAGATGGGCGGCAAAGTCACCCTTGTCCGTCTCCACTACGAGAGGCTGGCCGGTCAGGTTCTGGGGTGCACCGGGAACACGGGCGTCGGCTGCACCGGCGTCGTTCGCGGGGACAACGGGCACTAGCGAGCGCACGGCGCGGACCTTCACGGGCCGGTGGACGGGCAAGCCAAACGTCTTTTCATAGTCGCCGTAGTAACGGCCCACAATTTCTGATGCGGGCTCCGACGGATCCGATTGCGGCAATTTCATGCCGGGCAGGTCATGGACAGCGTGCGCGGCACCCAAGGTGAGCGAAGGCCAACGGTGCAGCCATGCTCCGCCGGGAGCCGGATTTGCATCCAGCACCACAAAATCCACCTCGGGCCGGAGCCCCTGACGGGCAAGGTAATACGCGGCCGAAAGTCCGGCCTGACCTGCACCAATAACCACTACATCAAGCATCGCTGCCTCCTATAGTGGTCAAACAGGTCGGGAAGGAGGCCTATTCCGTTTGTGTTCGACGCCACGTGCCGCCTCGCCGCGACAGTGCGGTATCGGCAAGGAAGACAGCTGCTGCCCCAACGGCGTAGGCCACCAGATCCAGCGCGGAGAATGTAGTGCCAAAGACAAGGCGCGACGGCGGGAAGCTCACCGCGAGCTGTTCCGGGACGCCCGTCAGCTGGGCCAGCTCAATCAGGGCACTGAAGGCAAAGGCTGCGAGCGCAATCCAGTGGCGCCCGGCTTTGGGCAGCATGAAGGCCAGAACCAGGTACACGAGAACCGTATAGAGGGCGTCGGCGATGAGGCTGGCGATGTCGCCTGCAACGAAAAAGTGGATTACCAGACCCAGAATGACAACATCGATGGCGGCAATAAACAGTGCGGTGCGCCGGGACATGGGTGCTTTGAATGGGGCCATGGGCTCGAGTCTAGCGGGGCATTGTTGGCCGGTTTTACGCCCGCACAACGGGCAGTTCCTTCCATTCCGTGGTGTAGCGCGGAGAGGAATGCTCGCGTTTCATGGACCACTGCGGGGCCTGCGCCATGCCGCCAATTCCGATGCCGATGGCTGTGCTGCCGAATTTGCTGCGTACATCTCCCAGCACTCCACCCACGTCCGGGGCTTGCTCCCCGGCACCGAAAACGTCCAGCATGTCCGGCCCGGAGATGGGTTCGAGCCCGTGGAACATGACGCCGGCGCGCAGGTAGGACGCTCCGGGAACAGCGCTCTGCCGCATGGCAGCGACAGCGGCCCGGACCAGCACAATGGGGTCCTGGGTCGGTGCGGCGAAACGGATCGTGGCGGCCGGAAAGCTCCCTTCACCGCCGGCAAACCGGCTCGTTCCTGCCGTAACAGTCATGGATGAGGTGCGCAGGCCTTCCTCATTGAGCTTTGCCGCACCGCGCTGGGCATAGACGGTCATGACCTGCTCCATCTCTTCAACGGTGGTGACGGGAGCGGAGAAGCTGCGGGAGAACATGATTTGCTGTTTGTCGGCGCGCTCCTCCGTGTGGGGAATGCACTCGGTGCCGTTGAGCTCCATGACCGTCCGCTGCAGCACCACGGAGAATTTCTTGCGAATGAGCGCGGGGTCGGCCGCCTTGAGATCGGCGATGCTTTCAATACCCATCAGCTTGAGCCGTGTGGCCGTCCTGCCACCCACTCCCCACAGACCCGACGCAGGCACCCTTCGCTGAATGCCCGCCACATGCTCATCGGGCATGGATTCGAGTGCGCACACACCGCCGAGGGCAGGGTTCTGCTTCGCGATCCTGTTGGCAAACTTCGCCAGGGTCTTGGTGGTGGCCACACCAACGCAGACGGGCACCCCCACATGACTCATCACGGCGGCACGAATATCGCGCCCGGCGGCCTGCAGCTGACCAGGGTCCCCCACCAGCCCAACGAACGATTCATCAATGGAGTACACCTCCTGCCAGGTGCCATAGCGGCCCACAACCTCCATGACCCGTGCGCTCATATCCCCGTAAAGCTCATAGTTGCTTGAGCGCGCCACCAAACCCCATGCCTTGGCCTGCGATTGAATCTGAAACCACGGAGTCCCCGTGGCGATGCCCAGTTCCTTGGCTTCGGCGGAGCGCGCCACCACGCAACCGTCATTATTGGACAGTACGACGACGGGACGGCCTTCCAGCCTTGGGTCAAAGACGCGCTCGCAGGAGACATAAAAATTGTTCACGTCTACGAGCGCGATTCGCGCGTTGCTCAAGGGTTCCCCGGCAATGACGTTTCAAGGTTGATGATGGGTGCAATCCCCGTCGCCATACGTTCAAAAACGTAGCGTTCGTGCGGAACCAAGGGTGAGGGCAGCGCATCCAGAGCAAACCATTGCAGCTCCGCAGCCTTATCCGGTTCCATGATGCGCGGCTCACCGGACCAGTGTTCAGTGCTGAAGAAGAAGTCCACTCGTTGTTCGAGGGCTGTTCCCTGTGGCTGAAAACGGTGCATGGCGGTCAGCGGCACCAAGTCTTCGGCTGCAATCCCCACACCGAGTTCTTCTTGCACTTCACGTATGGCGGCCGTCTCCGCAGATTCGCCAGCCTCAACGTGGCCGGCAGCAGCCGTGGCCCAGTGGCCGTCCATGTAGCCGGTGCCCTGACGCAATTGGAGAAGCACGGAACTGCCGCGGCGAAATATGACGTAACTGGCCGGAACCAGGGCAATTCTTTCACTCATTCATTGCACCTCGTCGCGTCGTGTATCTGCCGAATACTACTCGAATCTATGTTCCCAAACTCTTGGGGTCTACGGCAAGCCCGACTTAAGGTTCTTAGACGTCACTGCCACTCGAGACCATGAAAACGTCGACCGGGTCCTGTGACTCGACAGTGAAACCGTGCCGCAGATAGAGCCGCTGCGCAGGGCTGCCGGTAAGTACATTGAGGCGGAAGGCGCGAGAGTCCGCGTTTCGCCTCATGATTTCAGTCAAAACAGAGCCGCCCAGGCCCCTGCCTTGCTGCGCCGGATCAATATAGAAATGCTCGATCCAATGGCCATCGATGGCAGGACGGACGGCAATACTACCGACGGCTTCGCCGTCGACAAGGATGATCTGCGTAAGTTCGGCGTCGAATCCGTCAAGGAAACGCTGGCGCACTCGCACCGGATGGTAACGCCCCAATCGTTCAAGGTCTTCCTTGAGCACCACTGCACGAAGCTCTGCGATCCACAGGGCATCGGAGGCGGTGGCGGATCGGAGTGAAAATAGGGGCTTCATTCATCAAGTCAAGCGGCTTACCCCGGTGACCACAAAATTCGGGCAGGATGGAGCCGTGACCCACCACGACGAACAGAAATTCCTGACATACATCCATCAGAATCCGGTCAACGGACAGATACTGCAGTTGGCGCCCCTTCTCGGGGTAACGGACTGGTGGTTGACAGCCGGCGCGTTATTCCAAACAGTATGGAATGTCCTTGAAGGCAAGGATCCGCAGGCCGGCATTCGCGACTACGACCTCTTCTACTTCGACGAAGACACCTCCTACGAGGCTGAGAACGCTGTCATTCTGCGGGCCAAAGAACTATTTAGCGATCTCGGGGTGGACGTAGAGGTCCGCAATGAGGCGCGCGTCCACCTTTGGTACGAGGAGCACTTTGGCGTCCCCGCCATCGCATTTACGAGCACGGCCGATGCCATTGATCATTTCGCCGCCGAGACTTGCTGCTTTGCCGTCACCGCCGATGCGGCAGGGGCGCAAAAGATCTACGCACCGCACGGATTTGATGACCTATTCGGTCGAAGGGTGGTGCCGAACCCGGTGCTGGCTCCCCGAGAGGTTTATGAGGCGAAGACCAAACGGTGGGGTCAGGTCTGGCCGTCCCTGAATATTCTCCCCTGGCCCACCCCATAGAAAACGACAGCTCCTTGTCGAGTCAGTCCACCGCCGTGAGGATGACGGGCCCGTCGTCGGTAATGGCTATGGTGTGTTCGCTGTGCGCCGAGCGGCTTCCTGTTGCGCTGCGCAGCGTCCAACCATCCGCATCGGTAACAAGTTTCGCCGTTCCCGCCATGATCCACGGTTCAATGGCCAACAGCAGTCCCGAGCGGAGTTGATATCCTCGTCCGGGGCGGCCGTCGTTGGCAATGTGGGGATCTTGATGCATCGTCGATCCAACACCGTGGCCACCAAAATCGGTATTGATGGGATAACCGGCAGCCGATAACACGGTGCCGATGGCGTGGGAGATGTCACCGATGCGCGCCCCAGGCTTGGCTACGGCGATGCCTGCCGCAAGGGCTCGCTCTGTCGTTTCGATCATCTTTACATCCGCAGGGTCGGCAGATTCCCCAACCGTGAAACTAATGGCCGCATCGGCCACGATTCCATTGAGCGACACGGCGAGGTCAAGGGTGAGCAGATCGCCGTCATTAAGGGCATAGTCATGCGGCTTTCCATGCAGAACAGCGTCATTCACGGAGGTGCAGATGTAGTATCCGAAGGCCCCATCGCCGAAGGACGGATCGTAATCGACGTAGCAGGAAACGGCGCCTGCTTGGGCAATCATCTCCTTGGTCCATTGATCGATCTCCAGCAGGTTCGTGCCGACTTTGACGCGCCCCTTCAGCTCTTGAAGGGTTGTGCCGATGAATCGCCCGCTGGCCTTGGCCCGGTCCAGATCAGCTGGAGCATAAATCTCGATCATGTGTAATTCCTCATCTCGTTTCCAATAACTATACCGGTAAGACTATACCGGTACTATAGTTGGATTCATGGTAAGACTTCCCCTCACTGCGGCAGAGCTTGAACGCGGACAACTCTTGGGCGCACTGCTGCGCCGTGCACGCACAGATCGCTCAATGTTCGACGTAGCGGTGGCCGCAAATATCTCCCCAGAGACGCTTCGCAAGATCGAAACGGGCCGCATTGCCACCCCCTCGTTCTCCACGATCGCGGCTATCGCCACCGTGCTTGGCCTGTCGCTCGACGAAGTCTGGTCTCGCATCAATCCTGGGCTGCAGGAATCCGGGGCAGCTCCAGCAATGACGATGCAGATGGACCGAATCGCGTCCTGAGCTTTGGGGGCGAACTGAGCCCAGGACACCCTCGCACTAGGATCTCAGTATGAGCCCTCTCCTTCCTTCATCCGCGCGCTCCCTTTCCGCGCTCGAACTTGAGCTGGTGGAGGAAGCAAAGGCAACTATCAACGCCACCACCGACGCCGGTCCAGGCGAGGACGGCATTCACACCATGGGTGCGGCCGTGAGAACCGCGGATGGGCAGACGTTCACCGGAGTCAACCTCTACCATTTCACCGGTGGACCGTGCGCAGAACTTGTAGCCCTCGGCGCTGCGCGCGCTGCGGGAGCCATTAAACCTATGTGCATCGTGGCCGTGGGCAACCACGGGCGTGGAGTGAAGAGCCCTTGCGGGCGTGATCGGCAAATCTTCGCCGATCACTATCCCGCGATGCGCGTGATCATGCCGTCGCCGGAAGGACTCGTGAGTGTTATTGCCAGCGAGTTGCTACCTCTCGCGTTTGATTACCAGGCCGAACAAATCTAGACCAAGCCCTATAGGCGACCAACGCTGCACCTTCTAAGCGGCCAGCTCTAGGGGGTCCACGCTTCGATGCATTAGGCTCGGGCCGTGGCTAAGATATTCGATTCCATTGATGACGAGCTCCAATCATGGATCAAGGAACAACCCATGTGGTTCGTCGCAACTGCACCGCTCGGAGCAGACGGGCATGTGAACATGTCCCCGCGCGGCCATGACTCCTTCTCTGTCTTGGACTCGCACCGAGTTGCCTGGGTTGACTACACCGGCAGCGGCGTTGAGACCATCGCGCACATCCGAGAAAATGGCCGAGTGTGCCTCATGTTCAATTCATTTGGCAGCCGTCCCCGTATCGTGCGCCTACACGGCCGCGGATCGGTGTTCCTCCCAGGCGATGCAACATTCGACAAAGTGGTGTCCCTCCACCCAGACCACCCGAGCACGAGGGCCGTCATTACGGTCGACGTCACCCGCATCAGTGACTCGTGCGGCTGGGGTGTCCCCATCATGGAGATGACCGGGGAGCGGGATCTGCTCCGCTTGCAGGCCGAGAAGAAGGGCGCCGATGGCATGTCCGCATACCGCACAGAACGGAATGCGCGGAGCATCGACGGACTTCCTGGATTCCCCCTCGACGCGTAGCCCAACCTAGGTCTCGACAAGCTCGACCAGCGGGTAACGAGCTCGGCCACCAAAAGCAGCCCTTATGCCGGTAGTCGACGATATTTGGTTTGACGGTATTCCCTGGCGTTGGCGCGGACTGACATCACGATGACAGCCTATCTGCGGCCTCTGACATTGCTGGCCTCCACCTCACGACAGTGGGGACACGTTCTCCCAAACGGAATGAGACGTGCGACTTTGCCGGCCTTGTCTGTCCCAGTGATGGAGTACCACGCGTTGCAGGAATTCATATGAACAGAGATCGGGGGGGTCGCTTGGACAATTTCTGAGCGATACGCCGCCGCCGGGCTTTGAATCAGGTTGGACCGTTCCGTATGGGGTTTCGCATTTGGGCGTCCGCGAAGTGCAACGTGCAAGGGCGCGGGCCGAAGCGAAAATCGGTGGAGCGAAAGCGTGGACGCTTAGATCGAACCGTCTCGGAACGGGAACGGCGGATTCTGGCGGTTATTGCAACAGGAGGGGTTCGATCAGTTCGATCGGTTTCTTGAACTCTAGTCGTTTGCGTGGTCTGTCGTTGAGTTCGGCGGCGACCCAGTCAAGATCCTGGGCACTATGGATGCTCAAATCAGTGCCTTTGGGGAAATACTGGCGCAGCAGTCCATTTGTGTTCTCGTTGATACCACGCTGCCAGGGCGAATGCGGGTCGCAAAAGTAGATCTCGATCCCGGTATCCATCTTCACCGTTTTCCAGTCCTGCATTTCGATACCTTGGTCCCACGTCAGCGAATGGCGCAGCGCTTGCGGGAGCGTTTTGATCTTCGCGGTCAACGCTTCACGCATCTGCTCGGCTTTGTAGCCATCGGGTAGGTGAACGAGCATCGTGTAGTTGGTAGTGCGCTCCACCAGGGTTCCGATGGCCGTCTGGTTACCCTTGCCAATGATGAGGTCCCCTTCCCAGTGCCCTGGCACGGCACGGTCTTCTACCTCCGGTGGGCGCTGGGAAATGTTGATCATTCCTGGGATCCGGTTCTTACGCTGTCCTGTCTTGCGAGAGGGGCGCCGCACGGCCCGCCCGGTGCGTAAACACGCGGCCAGATCCCGATTCAAGGCGCCCCTCGACTGGACGTACAGGGACTGGTAAATCGTCTCCGGTGACACCCACATCTCCTCCTGGTCGGGGAACTGGACGCGCAGTCGCCCTGCGATTTGTTCCGGTGAATACTTCTTAGCAAGATCATCTTCCACTACTGTACGCAGGGCCATATTCGTGTGGAGTTTGGCCGGTTTCGGCCGGCTGGCACGCTCATAGGCGAGCATGTGGGCCGACGTTGCCCGGTAGGCGGTGCCGGGTTTCGTGTTGCGGTTCAACTCTCGGGATACCGTCGAGGCAGATCGGCCAATAACCTCCCCGATGGCCCTCAAGGACTGACCTTGTGCGCGGAGAATCGCGATCTCTTCACGTTGAGCGAAAGTCAGACATCGGCCCTTCAAATTCCTGCCGCGGCGAGGTCGGACGCCACCGGCAGCGGCCAAGACAGTGTGCCCTGTACGCCTACTGGTATTGATGGGAATCACAGCATCGGTAATGAAATCACCTGCCTGCATCCCAGCCCAAAACACCTGCAATAGATCCGGCCGGAAAAGGATTGAATACTTCGCCATAGCAACACTCATTCACTAAGTGTTGCAATCACCGCAAGAACCCAAGGAACCCTTACCGGGCCCTCCAAGAAGTATGTGAAACCTGCGGGGTCTATCCACGTCGTGGAGCCATGGTTGCCACCACAGCATCCCTGGGTTCGAGGCGGTGAATCATTGACACCGGTTCGCTGGTGGAGTGCAATGGGCACATGGCATCCCGGAGGGTTGAGACGAGACTGCGTATAACAGGCGGTCTACTGATTATGGTTCTTGCTGTTGTCTCCCTGCTCATGATTTGGAGCCAGCCGCCAGCGGCTTGGTACCGAACCCTGGCTAGCGTGGCGTTTGCCGTTGCCCTGGTACTCGGCGTCACGATTGTGGTGGGCAAGACGCGCACCGGGCGGATGGTCCTGACACGCCGTCGGTGGAAGTATGGCTTGCTCATTGGCATCGTCGTTGTCTTCACAGTTGTCGCTATCTTCTTTAATCGTCCAGGCGGCAATCCGGCTCTGGCGCTGTTCCCGTTTTTCATAGGCGTCTTCATTGCTCAGTTGTTTGAACCGGAAGCGGTAGCTGCGTACACGATGGCGACGCTGACCGAGCGCGATGTTGCGGCTTGGAAGCGCGTCCTTCGCGTGACAGCCATTGTGGGAGTGGTTCTTTGCTGCATCAGTCTGGTGGCTGCAGTCGCCGGCAACTTGACTCTTGTTGCGCTGGCGCTGCCATTTGGCATAGTGGCTCTGGTCTTTGTGGCGGTCATCTTGGTACGGTTCAGGGCAACAAAGCGTCAGGCCAAGGGCGCGCCATAACCGGGTTCTCTGGACTGACATTCATGGCGTGCAGGCGGCATCCCATGCGGCATTTCGGATCAGTATTCACTCATCAAAGAGACGGCTTCGCCGCCTCAGAATTGGCGGTAAGACAAGGCTGGGGAGTTCGGACGGTCCTCGAAGAGAAGCCACCTGCGGGACGGTAGCTGGATAGCCTCCGCGCACGCCGCAGATGAATAGCCGGGAAGTCGCAGGACCTTGAATCTCATCGCCCAAGTGAAATGCGAGAGGTCCTAGGAGGCTGGTGTTTTTCAGAGGGGCGAAGCCAAAAAGTAAGCAACACGCCGAGAAAACACAGGCAAACTCACGGCGTGTCGACGGTTTGCACTTCGAGATCAGTCGAAAAAACCAACCACCTAGCCCCTTCGCTCAAATGGGCAGCCGGCCGTTTGAGAAGGGTGAGCGGCCGCACACTCGGGCTGCCGAGTGCAATACTTTCCAATATGTCACCCGAACCGCGGCGCTGGCGCCGAATCACCGATTTCATAGGCATCACAGAATCTGAAGAGGCCACACGCAATCGACCACGGCCATGGTCCGGCCGGTGGTGGCTTCGTCTGGTTCCTCTAGCGCTCATTGTCATTGCGGTCGTAGCGGTTGGTCAGGTGTTGCGCCTCTAAGAAAGCTCCCTCGTTTGAGGAACCTCCTGCGGGACGGCCTGCGGCACTCGGTGACTAGGTGAAGGATGCGGAACTCATTCCACGCTGTTGGCTCGGGCATAAGCTTCCACTTCGGCAAAGAATCGTTCGTCCTGAATACCGATCGTGAGGGAGCTGCGGCTGTCGTTGTAGGTGACGTCAATGTCGATGCCGTTGACGTTCCACATCTTCCGCAGGCCTCTCTGGCCGTGCCATGGAATAGTTGGCTCGCCGTGGAGGTCTGCCAGCCGGCTAAGAATGGCGTCGAAACACTGGGTTGCTTCAGCGTCTGGCGGTGCTGAATCCAGTCGCAGCTGTAAATGTATCGATTCTACGAGCCCGTCAAGTTCCCGTGACGTTGCGAAAATGGGGGGACCGTCATCGCTAGTTTCTAGGTGGAAATGATCCGCGATGTCACGAACATCGTTAGTGTTCGCGGGAGACTTCTTTCCGTGGCCCCATCCCAGACGCTTGAACAAGTCGTCCTTTTCGGATTGATCCTTAGGCCAGGGGTACCGGGTCAGTTCTTCAACCAGGGTAACGATGGCTTCAGGCTGTGGGATTTCGTTCATGAAACGATCTGGGGATGTCATGATGCCACGCTAGGCCCATAGCTCGGAGATAGCTAGAGAGCCAGAAGATGCCGGTCGAATGCGGCGTAGATCAGCCGGCCTCTGAATCCGTCCTGCAGGGAACGCTCACCGGGACGCCTACTTTCAGCCGCCCGCATCGGCATTCCCACGTGGTGCGGTCCGGAATTCTGACCGCACCACCGACCGGAAGCTATGCGCTCAGTGCGGACCCCAAGGCGTTGCTCCTGGGCGTGGTGGGGTGCCCGAAATGAACATGGGGCCTCCTATAGGGAAATGTTCGGTCTGATGGTTGAGTTGGCGGTTTAGTTGGTGTGCGGCTCGCCGGTCTTGACGTGGATGGTGGTGTTCCAGGGGTCCTCGAAGGAGAGCGTCTGGCCGTCGTGGCGCGTGCTGATCCGGTGATCCTTGAGGCGGGATTGAAGGGCTTCCAGATCATCAACCGTGGGCACGTCGATGTCGACGCGGCCGAGGCCTAGGGACGCTGCCCGCGCTTCGGCTCCGAGGCTGTTGAAGGTGTTCATGCCTATGTGGTGGTGGTAACCCCCGGCCGATACGAATAGGGCGACGTCCATCTCCCCGGTGACTTCGAAGCCCAGGATCCCGGCATAGAAATCTCGTGCCGTGCCAATGTCGCCGACCTGCAGGTGTACATGGCCAAGGGTGGCTCGCGGGGATGCGGGAGCCTGGGGCAGGTGCTTGCCGAGGAAGGCGTTCGGGTCGAGGTAGTTAGAGGCTAGGGCGTACAAGCCGGAGGATTCGCGGATCCATTGGTCGCGCGGGCGGTCGGCGTAGAGTTCGACGCCGTTGCCTTCCGGGTCATTGAAGTAGAAGGCCTCGCTGAAGAGGTGGTCGGTGCTGCCGGTGAATGTGCCCGGGGCCTTTGAGGCTGTCGAGGCGACGGATGCTGCCAGTTCCTCGGCGGTGTCGAACAGGACCGCGGTGTGGAATAGACCTGCCTGGCGGCGGTCGGCCGCCGGGAGGTCCTTTTCCTGTCGCAGGGTCATGATCGTCCGGCCTTGTTTGCCGAGCACTGCGGTGTGGCCGGTGTGTTCAAGCACATCAAGGGTTACCGCTTCGGAGTAGTAGGCGAGCATCGGGTCGAGGTCGCGGACCAGGAGTTCGACTGCGCCCATGCTGGTTTCCGGGGAGAGCAGCTCGTCGCGCGAACGCTTCTTCAGGGAATCGGGATGCGGGTTCTGGGGAAACATTCTACTGTCCTTACGGATTTGGTGAGGTGAGGGCTGTGGCCATGACGGTGGTGCGGGATATCGAAAAATCAGAACGACACAATCGACTTCGATTCAGAAGTGTAGTGGGTGCTGCACTTAGATAACCTTAGCAGACAAGCGTAGTGGGCGCTACGTTTTGGTATCCTAGAGAAATGAGCATCAAACAATCTGAAACCGCGCCGGCACTTCGAGCCGACGCCGAACGCAACCGTGAAGCTATCCTGGTCGCCGCCCGGCAGGTTTTCGCGGAGGACGGATCTTCGGCGTCGATGAACGAGATTGCCCGTCGATCCGGAGTCAGCATCGCGACTTTGTTCCGCCGTTTTCCCACGAGGGGTCAGCTGCTAGCGGCAGTGTTCACAGAGAAAGTCGCAGCATACGTGAATGCGATCGACAGTGCTTTGGACGATCCCGATGCGTGGCGCGGGTTTCGTTCCTATCTGGAAACGGCATTCGAGATTCAGGCCGAGAACTGCGCGTTCACTGACGTGCTCACTATGAGTGTTCCTGAAGCTCCGGAATTCATGGCCGAACAAAGACGAGCAAGTCGGCTGCTGCCCCAGCTTGTCGAGCGAGCGCAGGCCACCGGTCGCCTGCGCCCGGACTTCGTCCACCAAGACGTGGCGCTACTGCTCCTAGCGATCGCGGGCGTCGTCAATGCGACTCGCAAAAGCGCACCTGAGGCCTGGCGACGGGTTGCCGCATTATCGATCGAGGCACTACAGTCCCAACGCGAGCAGCTACCGGCGGCGCCAAGCACCCAACAGCTTTACCGCACCTTCGCACTCGAACGGATCCAAAGCCGAAAGACGGAAAGTCACAGCAAATCACGCTGAGCCGCATCCCGTAAGGGGGTTGTCCGGAAAGAGATGCTGCGGTGTTCCGTAAGGGGGTCCTCTAGAGGCGCGCCCGGAAGCGGAACGCTCAGCGGGACACCACATGCACTCGCGTCGAGGGGCCTGCACTCTTGGCGGCCCGTTGCCTCATTGAACTGTCTTCGGGAAGCCATGGACACCGCCCTTAAGCATGCGTATGGTTCGCTTTAGGTCAAACTCTTGCCACCGGACAATGCATAAAGGGGTGTGAACCAATCATGCGCAAAGGACGATGGGCAGCCGTCATTGCACTGTCATGTGGTCTTGTCGCACTAGTTGGAGGAATCTATCTCCATTCCATACCACTCACGATCCTTGCTGCCGCTCTCATCGTTATGAGTGTCTATTCAATAGCCACATTCGATCGTCGCCCACGCTGAGGAAGCCGCCACGACAATAATTTTTCCATGTTCGCCACAGCCACAGAGTCTCGCAGGGGAACCCTCAGCGGGCACACTCAGGCACGCGCAATAGTGGTGAAATGCCGTTTGCTCTACGGCCTTAAAACTCTCCCAGTCGAGCCCGACGTCGAGGAACCTAGTCCAACCCTCGCAGGCGCTTTTGCTCATCGAGGTATTCCTCGTCGGTATTCTTCTTCAACCGTTCGACGTCCGCTTCGGCCGCCTCTAGCTGAGTCTCAAAGTGCGCTTTTCTGATCTTCCAAATGTCCGCGTCAGATTGACTCTCCAAGGCCATGTCTTGAAAACCGTGATTGGAAGCTTCCAACGCCTGGGCCATCCCAGTCTTAAAGCTTCCGTCAGCTTCTTTGATGCTGATGCGAAGTTCGACGGCCTTGTCTTCCAACTCATCAAGACGCTCGCTTCGCGTCGGTAGCGCATCCAGCAGCGCAGTGCGCTGCTGGATGAAAGCCATTTTAGCGATTGCTATCTTGTCTAGACGGTCTTTCTCAGCATCCGCACTCAGTCGTTCTAATTCGAGTCTCGCCTCGGACTCTTTGTCCAGCCTCGTCGACTCAGAATCGGCAGCCAGCTGCCGACGCGATGTTTCCACGCCGAGTTTCTTTGCGCGTCCGTTTGAATGGAAAATGAAGGTCGCAATTAGAGCCGTAGCTGTTGCTCCAAGAAGGACGCCGATTCCAAGCACTGCCCAGTCGCGTCCGGTCAATTCCTGAGTTACTGCGAAAAAGACAAGCCCAAAGATGAAGGCCGCCGCGGTAAGAATGCCGAATATCCAAGACCATTTGTTGCTCACGACGGCATCCGGCCTGATTCAGGACGTAGAACATTAAGTGCCGCTGTGACAACGGTGGCCGCGCCACACACTGGAGCCTCGATCAACGATAGATAGCCAAGATCTCCTTCGAGCGCACTCAGATAATCACTTAGAGCCCGTTCATTCAGGTGCAGGAAATTCTTCAACATGCTCGTTCCTCCGCATATGTCCGCCCCAGCAGGGGCACGCCATTATCATCTCAGGGACACCTTAAAAATGGAGCATTCTTAGGCGGTCCAAGCTCGCGTTTTTGTAGCCGCTCAGGATGAGCACGTATTTGTCGCCAGAACGGCCGTGCCTTGTGTCCCGTAAGTCGGTCCAGCTCCGGTCGGCGGGATCGCTCAAAACAAGAGTAGTAGCAAGGCCGATGGTGCTGTCCGCAGCGGAACCTTGACCGGTCGCAATATGACTTTGGAGATTGTGAATACCACTAGCGATTCAGTTGAAGCGATGGGAGACGATAGTGAGGCCACGGGGAATCAAGCGCGGGTCGGCCCCTTCCCAGGCATTGAAGCGGCTAGTAGCCTCAGCTCATGGCCGAGGATGAAGTGCCCAAAAGACTACAACCGAAAATGACCCGGGGCGGCTTCCGCGTACAGTTCATTTGGTGGTCAATTTGGACAGCGCTGCAATTAGTCATCGTAGTCATGAAGGTGGTCTTTGAACCTGTCTGGGCACTTTCGGATTACCTGTTCGTCGCAGCAGTAATCCTAGGCGTGGTGGCATTGGGGTTCCTTTTGTATGTTCGTCATCACGACGGACATTTCTGGGATGCGGAGGACGCCACGAGAGATGATTGGGATCGGCGGGGTCGGGAACTATGACCCAACAGAACCGCTGTGACCGGCTGGTTACCTTCTGCCCAGCTGCCCGCAGTGTGGACGCGAAATGGCACTCTGCACGCATGACGTTCCTGCAAGCCGAACCATTAGCGGAACAAGTTTCGCTAATGTCCGAAGGGGATCGTCCATTCCCAGGAAATGTAACGCTGAGAAGCAGGATAGGACTGATGCCGAATATGAGCAAAGTTTTAGCTTCGGAACGGTTCAAGGGAAGCGTCAGCCCAAACTTCCTAGTGAAGATACTGCTCATGAGGCTAGGGCTCACCGCGATAGCGCCGTTCGTTGCTAATGGCGTATACGATTGCACAGCCTGTCATGACGACGGCGAGCAAAAGTATGAGCCAATTAGACGTTGTGACAAATACGAAAACCGCAAATATCCACGACACAATAGCTGCGATTCCTAAGACGAGACCCCAGAGTCTGCCTCTTTCTTTATACGTCCAGACTTGCCCTTTTTTGGGGAACATCCTGACTCCAATCTAAAGAGGCGCCTTGGCGACCTTGAAGACGTTCGTCAAGAAACCTAGGTAACCTAGCGGAATCCAGCTTAATCTCTGGGCGGCCCATGGCGCTGCTCGTCATTGGCTTGTGTCATCGTGTGCAGGAGGACTTATTTCGCTTCTCTTGATTTTTCGGCGGTTGAATAGCTTCCTAAGTACAATTTGAGTAATCACCAAGGCCGCAACGAAAAGTGCTGCAACTACGAGTACTGTCAGCCAGTCGGCATTTGCCCACGCTTCGTCGGTCGGTCCACGTACCAGTTTCACAGTCGCCGCTCGTATCTGTTCCACAGTCGCCGCTTCCTGACTTGCTAGCTATAACGAGTGTGTGCTCAGCCTTTCGTGGTCACTGATCTTGACCTTATTCCAACGATCATGCTATTTCCAGAGGAATAGGAAAAAGATCTAGTCGCGTTCACTAGAAATACTTGCCAGGCTTGTTATGCGCAGAATTTCACGAAAAGCCAGCCCAGATATGCCCCGTTTGTAGGGAACGTCCACAACAATTCTGTTGCCTGCCACGCTTGCACCGTCCCGCAAGGGGTATGTCCGAATATCAATTTGGAACTGTCCCGCAAGCCGGTCCTTCACCGGGGCATGTGCAGACGACTTCTGAAATTTTCGAAACAGCATTGTTCCGCAGCAGCCAGATTCCCGTATAGGGTGCCCGACTTAATACCCGGTGATGGGGGGCTAAACGCTACACTCAAAAACCATGACTGGACTCCTGATTGGATACGCGCGCGTATCCACCAATGACCAAGACCTCACCGCCCAAAAGAATGCCTTGCTTGCCCTCGGGGTGTCACAAGAGCAAACTTTCACCGACCAGGGCCTCACCGGTGCCAACAGGGCTCGTCCTGGGCTCGGGCAAGCACTGGCAGCCTGCCGGGGCGGGGATACCCTCGTGGTGACCAAGCTCGACCGTCTGGCCCGGTCGCTGCGCGATGCCAAGGACATAGTTGATGAACTCACCCGTCGCGAGGTCAAGCTCAGTATCGGTGGTTCCGTCCATGACCCCACCGATCCCGTGGGCAGGCTCCTTTTCAATGTTCTGGCCATGGTGGCCGAATTTGAGGCAGACCTGATCCGTGCGCGAACCCGTGAGGGCATGGCCGTCGCCAAGGCAAAGGGCAAGCTGCGCGGAAAACAGCCCAAGCTCTCCAAAGCACAGGAAACACACCTGGTCTCTGTTCACCGGGCGGGAACACACACCACCGTTGAGATTGCCGAACTCTTCGGAGTAGCCCGTTCCACCGTCTACCGCGCCATCAAGCGCGCCGACGACCCCTCATAGATCCTTAGCGTGACTTTCCCTACTGCTCCTCCTCAGGCCCAAATACTGACGATTGCGTCGCACCGCCCCAGGATTCCATTCGTTTCTCTAAGTGACAGGTTGGATAACAAGCCCGGCATATCTGGCATTCGAGGCTGAAACGGCGTTGGCCCACCTGATCGCTGTGCTCGGGTCAACGCCCGTTAGCCGGGCCAGAATTGTTGGTGGCAGTTCCTGTGCCAAAGACGCCATCGCTCCGGTCCTCCCCTTTGATGGCGAAATGCCGATTAGCCTCAGTCGTTTGGCCAATGTAACGGCGGCAATGGGATATCCGGAGCGGGATCCCGGTATGAGCCAGATGTTGTCTGTGGTTGGTGCGAAGATTCGAGGTGCTCTGCGGTTTTCATGGGTGGCCATGGCCAATTCCACGATCGCTTTGGGGAGTAGCACCGGTTCCGTTCCCAAGCGAAGGTGGACCGAACCGCCAGAGACGACAATATCTACAAGCTTCAATGCTGCAATTTGCTGTGGCCGTGCACCGAAGAGAAGCACGAGGGAGGCGCTGAATCGGATCGCTGCTGGCAAGGGACATTCCGGATCCAAGATGTAGCTCAGCAGTCGGTGGCGTTCATTTGCGGTGGTTCCGGTAACTCCGAGTGGCGTTCGTGGTGGCCGGCGTATTTCGATTTGGCGTACCAGCTGATTAGTGTGGGCCCATCGGAGGAATTCCTTGACCCGGAATTTTTCAGCCGAACCTGTGGAGCGCCAGCAGTCAACATCGGACTGCGTGAGGGTCTCAAGTGTCCGTTTGCAGGATTGAATCCATTCCAAGAGCTCGATGACGAGGCGGAGCTCGCGACGGCAACTCACGGCTAGACTGCCCGGGATCGGTGTCGGCTGCCTCAACAGCCGTCTGAGATGGCGCCATCGAGCGAACTGGATAAACGCCACTTTTATCTTCGGCTCTAGAATCCTTTCTGCACTGGCCACGATCCATTTCTCAAACCGAGCAATGTGATCGTCTCTGCGAGGAAGCAGCCCCGCGTCCACGAGCAAAGCACGAACGGCACGCGTTTCCTGATCGGTTCCAGCCTGGTCTAGGTATTCATGGCTAGGAGACACCTTCAACTCCATGATGGTGGCAAGCAATCTCATGGATGATTTCCTTGAGGCGAGAAGTTGGATGCTTGGTGAGGCCGTTCTTAACACCTCAAAAACGGCTCCGGCTACTGCATTGTCATTGCGCAACTTCACGGGAAGTAGAAGTTCAATCGAATCGTTGGCTGCGCAACGCTCACACAGACCGGCGGCATGGAGCTTTTCGTACCGTCCACAGCGGTCGCAATCACGAAACGATGCTGGGTCCCTCCGATAGCAATAGTCGCATAGTGGTTTTCCGTTGGCCCGGCTAACGACGATCCGATACCGCCCGCACTTGGAGCAATCTTCTGGCTTGCGCGAGCAACGACCGCATATGGCTCTTCCCTCAGTGTCACGGGTATTGGCCCGATTGACTGCTCCGCAGACAGCACAGGGTTCCTTACGGCGTGAGCAGTCGTGGCATTGCGCCATAGGAGTTCCTGCAAAAAGGCACGGCTTCCGTCGTTTGCAGCCGGGACAATAGTCAATGAGCTGTTTCGGCCTACATCTGCTACAGACGGGCCCGTCGGGCCCGTTCCACGAAACAAAGCGCTGTTGCCCACACTCGATGCATGCGGCCATGCGTTCCGGCAGCTTCTTCATACACGTCTGGCACATCCCTGAGCCGTCCCCAGCGTGCAACACCAGGATCTGGAATCGCCCACATTGAGAACAGATTTTTCGTTTGCTTTCGCCGTAGCATCTGGCGCAACAATGCAAGCCCTCGATGATGTTGGGTAGGAGGGCCTCCCGACCGCAACGCCCACACACCACCGGATTCAGAATCACGCCGGCCTCCTTCATTGCGGCATGAAGCTTGAGGAAAAGAGCGGATCCCGCTGCGGGACGGTCGAACCACTGCAGCGAATGAACCTCCAATTCCATGGCAACCCTCAGGATAGTGCCCGCTTTCCATGTGCGCTTCAGGGCATTCTCCACGGCATCAAGCTGGCTGGCGGTAACGTCGATTTCGCTGCCGATAACTGCTGTTCTGAGCACATTGTCGACGTTCGCCAATTGGCCATCCCAACAGGTCCCGCACCATTCCAGACCGACCACAAAGGCGCGCCGGCAGCGCCATTTTCCACAAGTGGAACACTCGATCCGAACGCGGCGGCCTCGCGCATAGCAAGAAGCGCAGATGCCATGAACACCCACCCGGGTCCACAGCTTCCGTTCCTCGAGACAGCGATAGCATCGAGTGCGTTTGATTCTGGTTGCACCATCTAATAGGAGCTGATCGATGATGCTGCCCAAGCTCGGGGGCATCGTATCGCTCCCAGAGGTCAGGAGACTTTTGTCCTCCTGCAGAACCGCCAGGAGTTCTAGGGCCATCGGCTTCAAAGTGACGGATCCTGCAACAGCCTGGCGAATGATGCTCGCCTCAAGTCCAGGCTCTACGCGCTGGATGATACCGGCTATAGCATCAAGCGCATCGTCACGATTCATGACCGGGAACTATACGGGCGCGTTTGGGGCGAAACCCAGATGCTCGGAGGAACTCGGCGTTTGCTTCTAACACTTGATCGTCCGTCCCGGTAATAACGGCTGCATGGCTTAGCTCAACGCGCTGGACGAGGTCGTCAGCTGTACAGTCGAATATGTCCATGAGTGCCACGAGGACGTGAAGGTTTAGCCGCTCAGGCTTCTCGGCAGCGAGGCGATAGACCTGGCTCGATGAAAGACTAATGCCACGTTCATTCAGTTCATGGATCAGCTTTGAGGTGGTGAACATTCCTGCAGCGGCCATGATTTCCCGGAGCCGCCATTCGTAACCGATGATTTTCATTCTGCACCACTTTCTGTGTTGGGGTTCGGCAGTAGCTTGGCAAGAGCGTCGTGCATCATCTTGTTCGCGAAGTCCCCGCTAACGGCCGTGTAAATTGCTGTCGTGGATTGGTAAGCGTGGCCGACCTGTTGCTGGATGAAGACAGGGTCCACCCCTGATTCGACCAGATGCGTCACGTAGCTGTGGCGCAGTGAATGTGGCGATAGGGAATGCTCCAGGCCAAGACTGTCTCTGAGTTCTCCAAAAGTTTTGCGTAACTCTTGAGTGCCTGTTCGTGTGCCTCGTTCGGTGACCCAAAGTGCGTTGGAATTCTTCGCGCGTACTTGTGGCCACACGTTTTCCACATAGTCCCGGACGGCGTCCACGGCCCAGGGGTGAAGGGACATGACCGAGCGACGTTTCGGCGCCGACCCGGCGGAAGATTTTCCATAGCGCACTTGCAAGACGCCAAATCGACCGAATGCTGGGGCATGTGGATTCGCAAAGAAGTCCGTTTCATCCAGGTGAACGGCCTCGTTGATACGAAGCCCCCAGCCGTAGATCACCTTGAGCATGGTGGCGTCCCGATAAGCAGGCAGCGCTCCCTTGCGATGTGCGCTCAGGCAGTCTTCAACGATCCGATCCGCGCGGTCCAGGACTTTCTGGATCTCCTCCCGGGACATTGGCCGGCGGCCGGGCCGTCCCTCGTAATCCTGCAAATGGGCAACAGTGTTCCATTCGTGGCAAACCTGTACCGGGTGCGTACCGAACCGCGACATGCATTCTTCAACCCAGCCATAGTGCTCCGAACAAAGGTAGCTACAGAATGCCTTGATTGAGTATTGATACATCCGGATGGTGGTCGGCGCAAATTTTTTGACCGCCACAAGATGCAGCATCCATTCATCGAAGTCACCGGCAGTCCACGTCCAGGGCCACTCATTCGTGAAAGTTTGAAACTTCAGAATCTGCCCCACGGTGCTCCGAACAGACGATTCCTTGAGATTTCGCCCGCCTCGTTGACGCATCTGCCAACCCTCAACCATGGCAGCGAAAACCGCTTCCTTCTCATTGAGGAATGAGATTCCGGGACGGAGAGACAACGAGGCGAAGCCCGGCGGAACACCAGATATGACCACAATTCCCTCCCGTCTAATGCATTATTCATGCATTACACGGGAATTTTTTGGCCTTGTCTAGAGCTTTTCGCCCTTTTCATTCGTCGAACTTAGGTCCAGAATGGCATTAACAACCCATTTGGCGGCTGATAATTCGCATTTAACGGAAAAGCAGCTACAACACGTAGTGCAGGCAGCGCGTGACGACGCCCCAGACGGTGACCTCGCCCGCCACCTCGCCCACATCTTCCGGGGACGGCAGGAGGGTGGGCTGGGTAGCCAGGGAGGTCACGCCGTCGTTCATAAATATGCGGCGGATCAAGAGTTCACCCTCGACGACGGCCACCACCACCGAGCCATTGCGCGGCGTCAGGGCCCGGTCCACAATGACTTCATCGCCATCGGCAATTCCCGCACCTGCCATGGAATCGCCGGCCACCCGCATAACGAATGTACTGGTGCGGTCGCGGATCAGATGCCGGTTGAGATCGATCCCGCCATCAAAGTAGTCGCGAGCAGGCGAGGGAAACCCGCTGGCTTCTGAACCGGGCGGCCTTCTGGGAGTCGGGTCCATGCCAAACACGCCATCACCGCCTAGTACAAAGATTCGAAGAAGCCCAGCTTACCACTCCCCCAATGCGGCCAGACTCTCAGGCGGGCAGCGGTGCGAAGCTGTCCAGGTTGTTGAAGCTGTAGTGGTGGATGCCTGCCAGTGACGGGGTCAGGACTGTCAGTTCCGACACGAGGTCATCGGGATTGTAGCGGCCTCCGCCGAGCAGGCGCAGCCCCAGCGCACCCTTGCCGCTGATGAAACGCAGCGAACTGCCCACGCCAATTTTCGTGGCCAAGGAGATCAACTTGGTGCGCGGAACCGAACCCGCCACTCCAGCCCACACCGGCAGCATGATCCCTTCGTGCCGAAGCATGGCCACATAGCTGTCTATCAGTTCTGCCGAAAAGCACATTTGGGTCACGATGCAGTCGGCAAGTTCAGCCTTCGCCCGCAGGGAGTCCAATAATTGCTGCTCGCTGATGGCAGGGTGCCCCTCGGGATATCCGGCCACGCCGATTCGTAAGGTGCCGCCGCCCAGATCCGCGATGTCCCGAATGAGGGCCTCACTGGATTCGTAAGGTCCCGCCGTCTGCGCCTTGTCGCCCCCAATGGCGAACACCTCAACGATCCCTGCCGCGATGCAATCACGGACAATGGATGCAAGTTGTTCGCGCGATCCAATGGATCGCGCAGCAAGGTGCGGGACAACGCGGTACCCGTGGCCGGCCAGCTCCAGCGAAGCAGCCATGGTTCGCTCAATGCCGTGGTGCGGCAGGCACGTGACCGTGACCATTGCACCAGCGGGAAGTTGGGCAACCACCGCAGCCACAATCCCGGACGTGGGAATGATTTCCACCCGTGAGGGAAGAACTTCCTGCCCGGCCTTCAGCTCACCCAGATCTGCTGCCATGGTTAGTGGCTTGCGATCAGGGAGGCGGCTTCCTGGCGGGTATGGCCGGAATCTTCGATGCCTTCAGCGATGTGTGCGAGGTGTTCGGGGATGTCGAGGCCCTTTTTCCGCATGGCCGTGGCCCACAAACGCCCGGCCCGGTACGAAGAACGCACCAACGGTCCACTCATGACACCCAGGAAGCCCATCTCCTCAGCCTCGGCCGAGAGTTCAAGGAATTCCTGCGGCTTGACCCAACGATCCACCGGCAGATGCCGCTCGGAAGGACGCAGGTACTGGGTGATCGTGATCAAGTCCGTCCCGGCGTCATGCAAATCCTGCAGGGCCTGAGAGATTTCCTCACGCGTCTCACCCATACCCAGAATCAGGTTGGACTTCGTCACCATCCCGTGGTCACGGCCCTGGCTAATGACATCCAGGGAGCGCTCGTACCGGAACGCCGGACGGATGCGCTTGAAGATCCGCGGCACGGTCTCCACATTGTGCGCGAACACCTCGGGCTTGGACTCACAAATCGCGGTGATGTGCTCGGGCTTGCCGGAGAAATCAGGGATCAACAACTCGACACCCGTGTTCGGGTTCAACTCGTGAATCTTCCGCACCGTCTCGGCGTAGAGCCAGACACCCTCATCAGCGAGATCATCACGAGCCACACCGGTGACGGTGGCGTAGCGCAGGTTCATCTTCACGACCGAGCGGGCGACCTTCGTGGGTTCGAACCTGTCGATCGGGGACGGCTTGCCCGTGTCAATCTGGCAGAAGTCACAGCGGCGGGTGCACTCGGAACCACCAATGAGAAACGTTGCCTCACGGTCTTCCCAGCACTCAAAAATATTCGGGCAGCCAGCCTCTTCACACACCGTGTGCAAGCCCTCGCCCTTGACCAGGTTCTTCATCGCGATGAACTCCGGGCCCATCTCGACCTTGGCCTTCATCCACTCCGGCTTACGCTCCACCGGAACAGCAGCATTACGCTGCTCAATACGCAACAACTTACGACCCTCAGGCGCCAACGTCATGAGAAAACTCCTTCGCCCGGCACGAAAGGTGCCCGGCCTGCTGTTCGGTCTAGCATTCCACCACGTTGACGGCGAGTCCGCCCATGGCTGTTTCTTTGTACTTGGAGGACATATCGCGTCCCGTTTCACGCATGGTGATAATGACTTCATCGAGGGACACACGGTGCTGGCCGTCGCCCCACAGCGCCATTTTCGCGGCGTTGATGGCCTTCGCGGCGGCAATCGCATTGCGCTCGATGCACGGAACCTGCACCAGCCCGCCAATGGGATCGCACGTCAGTCCCAGGTTGTGTTCCATGGCGATTTCGGCCGCATTCTCCACCTGTTGCGGAGTGCCGCCCATGACTTCAGCCAGGCCCGCTGCAGCCATGGACGACGCCGATCCAACCTCGCCCTGGCAGCCAACCTCGGCGCCGGAAATGGATGCCTGTTCCTTGTACAGCACCCCTACGGCGCCGGCAGCCAGCAGGAATTTAACCACGACGGCGTCAATCGCCTCTTGCGAGGCGTTCCGCATGCCGTCGGTGTAGTGGGTCGCATAGAACATGACGGCCGGGATGATGCCGGCCGCACCGTTGGTGGGGGCCGTAACGACGCGCCCGCCTGACGCGTTTTCCTCATTGACGGCCAGCGCCACGAGGTTGACCCACTCCTGCCAAAACTTTGGATCCCGGTCGGTATCCTCCTCGCGCAGGCGCTTATGCCAACCCGGGGCACGCCGTCGAACACCCAAGCCACCGGGGAGCAAACCTTCACGGGTCAGCGAGGCATCTTTGCACTCTTCCATGACGTCGCGAATGTGCAGCAAGCCGCTGGCAACCTCGTCTTCGCTGCGTTCGACAAGTTCGTTGGCGAGCATGACGTCACTGAAGTTGCCACCAATTGTTGTGCAATGCGCCAACAATTCGGCGGCGGTCCGGAAGGGGTGAGGCAGCAGGGCCTTGGAGAATTCCAGCTCGGCAACGGCTTCATCGACGGCGCCTTCACGAATGATGAATCCACCGCCCACGGAGAAGTAGGTGGCTTCATGCAGGACAGTCTGCGCTTCATCGCTCACACTGAACTTCACGCCATTGGTGTGCCGGGGCAAGATGGTCAAGGGGTGCAGGATGATGTCGTCGGCACCATAAGTAAGGGCAACGCTGCCGCCGAGCAGCAGCGGTTCCCCGGTGGCAAAGGCGGCTAGGCGGGATTCCACCTCGGCGGGAAGAATCAGTTCTGGTTCGCGGCCCTCAAGGCCCAGAAGAACAGCCGTCATGGTCCCGTGGCCGCGGCCGGTGGCAGCCAGGGATCCGTAAAGATCCACGCGAACACTTGCCACGCTTTCCAGCAAGCCCTTCGCGGCAAGCTCGCGGACGAACGCTGCGGCAGCACGCATGGGCCCCACAGTATGGGAACTGGACGGGCCAATCCCCACGGAAAACAAGTCAAAAACGCCAACAGACATGTGAGTACCTCACTCAAGGGCAAATACTACTCCGTCAAGAAAACCAGACGGAGGGCCGGGCGCACCACGTCGGTGCAAGCAAGGCCGGTCACTGCGGTGGGCACCCTCCAAGGCATCCACCGCAGTGAGCAACTGTATCGCTAGGAGAGATTCCCTACCGACGGGTACAACGGGTGGGCAGCGGCCAGGGCCTGCGCGCGGGCGCGCAATCCCGAGAGATCTGCCGTGGCGTCCGTGATGAGTGCCTCGGCAATGATGTTTGCCACTTCGGCAAAGGCATCCTCGCCGAATCCGCGGGTGGCCAGGGCTGGCGTACCAATGCGCAGACCCGAGGTCACCATGGGCGGACGGGGATCGAACGGCACAGCGTTGCGGTTGACGGTGATGTCAATCGCTGCCAAGCGGTCTTCGGCTTCCTGACCGTTGAGCTCGCAATTACGCAGATCAACCAGGACCAGGTGCACATCGGTTCCGCCGGAAATCACGGAGATTCCCTTGGCGGCGACGTCGGGCTGGATGAGGCGCTCGGCCAGAATCCGTGCACCGGCCAAGACGCGTTCCTGACGCTCCTTGAACTCCGGTGAAGCGGCAATCTTGAAGGCCACGGCCTTGCCGGCGATCACGTGCTCCAGTGGACCACCCTGCTGGCCGGGGAAGACAGCCGAGTTAATCTTCTTGGCGATGTCGGCGTCGTTGCTCAAGATGATGCCGCCGCGCGGGCCGGCCAGTGTCTTGTGCGTCGTGGACGTGGTGACATGGGCGTGCTGCACCGGTGAAGGGTGCAGGCCCGCGGCCACGAGACCGGCAAAGTGTGCCATGTCCACCATGAGGTAGGCACCCACCAGATCGGCAATGCGGCGGAATTCGGCGAAGTCCAACTGGCGGGCGTAGGCCGACCAACCGGCAACGATCAGGGCCGGCTTGTGTTCGAGCGCCAGACGCTCAACCTCGGCCATGTCCACCTGGTGCGTATCTTCGCGAACCTGGTACGGGACCACGTTGTACAGCTTGCCCGAGAAGTTGATCTTCATGCCGTGCGTCAAGTGTCCGCCGTGGGCCAAGTTCAGGCCCATGATGGTGTCGCCTGGCTTGATCAACGCGTGCATGACCGAGGCGTTAGCCTGTGCACCGGAGTGAGGCTGCACGTTGGCGTACTCGGCGCCGAACAAAGCCTTGACACGATCAATTGCCAACTGCTCGATCACGTCAACGTGTTCGCAACCGCCGTAGTAACGGCGGCCCGGGTAGCCCTCTGCGTACTTGTTGGTCAGCACCGAACCCTGGGCTGCCATGACGGCAGCTGCGGTGTGGTTTTCCGAGGCAATCATTTCCAGGCCGGTACGCTGGCGGGCCAGCTCGGCGTCGATCGCAACAGCTACTTCCGGATCCAATTCCGAAAGCTGGGCATCGAGGCTTGGCGAGGTTACCGGGACAAAGTCCACGGTGGCACCGACGCCGCTCACAGCTCGCCGCCATTGGCCGCTGCGTACTCTTCAGCGCTGAGCAGCGGGCCTTCGGATTCAACCTCAACCTTGAAGAGCCAGCCGGCTCCGTAGGGGTCTGCATTGACCAAGGCCGGATCATCGACGACGGCGGAGTTCACTTCGGTGACAACGCCGGTTACCGGGGAATACAGGTCCGAGACGGACTTCGTTGACTCGATCTCGCCGCAAGTTTCACCTGCAGTGACGGTTGCCCCGGTCTCAGGCAGGTCCACATAGACAATGTCGCCGAGTGCGTCGGCGGCCACGGCGGAGACGCCGATGGTGGAGGGACCCGCGCCGTCGCGGGCAATCCACTCGTGTTCAACGGAGTACTTCAGTTCTGCTACTACTTTGCTCATGATGATCCTTGTCTAAGAAATGTGTTGGTGACGCTCGAGATGAGGCGACGGAGCCGGTGTGTCCCGAGTTCGACCGGTGTGCAGCGAGGTGGGGGCTGGCGGCGTGGTGGGCGCCGCCGCGGACACACCGACGAAGTCGTGTGTGGCGCGGTGCGGGCACCAGCCTCCACCTCGCGAAAGCACCGGCCCGGGGTCCGGGCAGAAACTACTTTTGGCGCTTGTAGAACGGCAGAGCAACAACTTCAAACGGCTCGGCCTTGCCACGGAGATCTACATCGATCTGCGTGCCAACCTCGGAGAACGCAACGTCTACGTAGGCCATGGCCACGGGGTAGCCAAGGGTGGGGCTGGGCTGACCCGAGGTGACTTCACCAATCGTGACGCCATCCTTGAGCACGGAGTAATGGCCACGTGCCGCGCGACGGCCCGTGCCCTTAAGGCCGACCAACTTACGGCCAGCCGTGACGCCGTCGCCCGCTTCCTTGATGGCAGCCAAGGCGGCCTTACCAACAAAGTCGCTTTCCTTGGCCAGCGAGACCACGGGACCAAGTCCAGCGGAGTACGCGTGCCCGGTGACAGAAAGCTCGTTGCCGTACAGCGGCATTCCGGCTTCCAGACGGAGGGAGTCGCGGCAGGCAAGGCCCGCCGGGATCAGACCCTGATCAGCACCGTTTTCCAACAGAACCTGCCAGAGGCCGGCTGCGTCGGCGTTGGGCACGTAGATCTCGAAACCATCCTCGCCGGTGTAACCAGTGCGAGCCAGCAGCAGATCCTGGCCGTTGATGGTTACTTCCGAGGCTGCGTAGTACTTCATCTCGGTCACGAGGGCATGCTGCTCGGCAGGCACCAGGGTCAACAAGATGGCCACGGCGTTGGGACCCTGAACTGCTATCAACGAGGTCTCCGCGGAGGCGTCCTCAACAACAACATCGAAGCCCGCCGCGCGCTCTGCCAGGAGCCCGGCCACCGTCACGGCATTGCCGGCGTTCGGGACAACGAGGAACTTCTCGTCCGCGAGGCGGTAGGAGATGAGGTCATCGATGATGCCCCCGTCGGCGTTGCAGATCAGCGAGTATTTGGCCTTGCCGACGGCAACGGCTGACAACTTGCCAGCAAGGGCGTAGTCAAGGAACGCCGCAGCGTCCGGGCCGGTCACCCAAACTTCACCCATGTGGGAGAGGTCAAAGAGGCCGGCGGCGGTACGGACAGCGTGGTGCTCAGCCAACTCGGAGGAGTACTTCAACGGCATCTGCCAGCCACCAAAGTCGGTGAATGACGCGCCGGCCTTCTCGTGCTCGCCGTAAAGGGCTGTGTGGTTCTCAGTCATGGGAATTCCTTCGCGGTGGTGGTTAGTGAACGCTTCAGTTTTCTTCGAAGTCTTCGATCGGAGGGCAGGAGCAGACCAGGTTGCGGTCTCCGGCTGCACCATCAATGCGGCCAACGGGCGGGAAGTACTTGTCCTGGCGCAGGGCGGGCAGGGGGAACACGGCCTGTTCGCGCGAGTAGCCGCGGTCCCAGTTGGAATCCACGACGGCGGCGGCCGTGTGGGGTGCGTTGCGCAGCGGGCTGTCCAGCAAGGTGAACGCACCGTCGGCGACCTGATCGATCTCCGCACGGATGCTGATCATGGCGTCGATGAAGCGGTCAATTTCGCCCAAGTCCTCGGACTCGGTCGGCTCAACCATCAAGGTGCCGGAAACCGGGAAGGACAGGGTGGGTGCGTGGAAGCCGTAGTCGATGAGGCGCTTGGCCACATCTTCTGCCGTGACACCGGTCTTGGCCGTCAGATCGCGCAGATCCAGGATGCATTCGTGGGCAACCAGGTCACCGGCGCCCGTGTACAAGACCGGGTAGTGCTCGTTGAGCCGCGAGGCGATGTAGTTCGCTGCCAACAATGCCGACTTCGTGGCTTCCGTCAACCCCTTGCCGCCCATGAGCTTTACGTAAGCGTAAGAGATGGGCAGAACGCCGGCCGAGCCAAAGCGTGTAGCCGAGATCGGGACGCCGGTACCGTCGTGAGACGCCGCGTTGGCATCGCCGGGCATGAACGGAGCCAGGTGGGCCTTGGCTGCAACGGGGCCCACGCCGGGGCCGCCACCGCCGTGCGGGATGCAGAAGGTTTTGTGCAGGTTCAGGTGGCTGACGTCGCCGCCAAACTTACCCGGTTGGGCAAGGCCAACAAGCGCGTTCAGGTTGGCGCCGTCAACGTAGACCTGGCCTCCCGCTGCGTGAATGGCGTCGCACACCTCGCGAACATCGGCGTCGTAAACGCCGTGCGTGGACGGGTAGGTGATCATGATGGCCGAGAGCTGATCCTTGTGGGTTTCGATCTTGGCCGTCAGGTCCGCGTGATCGATGGTGCCGTCGGGCGCCGTGGCCACGACCACAACCTTCATGCCGGCCAGCACGGCTGAGGCAGCGTTGGTGCCGTGGGCTGACTGCGGGATGAGGCAGATGGTGCGCTGTACGTCTCCGCGTGAGAGGTGGTAGCCGCGGATGGCCAGCAGGCCCGCAAGTTCGCCCTGTGAGCCGGCGTTGGGCTGGATGGAGACCTGGTCGTACCCGGTGATCTCGGCCAGATCGGCTTCCAGTTCACCGATCAGTTCACGCCAGCCTTCGGTCTGCGAATCCGGAGCGAACGGGTGGATGGAGGCGAATCCGGGCCAGGACATGGCTTCCATCTCGGCCGTGGCATTGAGCTTCATGGTGCAGGAGCCCAGCGGGATCATGGTGCGGTCAAGTGCCAGGTCGCGGTCGCTGAGGCGGCGGATGTAACGCAGCATCTGGGTTTCGGAACGGTGGGTGTTGAACACGGGGTGGGTCAGGAAGTCCGAGCCGCGCAAGGTGTCTGCCGCAAAGCCGAATTCTGAGCTGCTGCCCTGGTCCGTACCGTCTCCTGCCGGTGCGGCACCAAACACGGCGGCTACGCGAGCCACGATGTCCGCCGTCGTGGTTTCATCCACGGAGATGCCAACGTGGTCGGCGTCGATGGGACGTAGGTTGATGCCATCCTTCTCAGCCAGCGCCACAAGTGCGTTGGCGCGGCCCGGAACGCGCACCGTGAGGGTGTCAAAGAAGGAGGTGTGAAGCAGTTCGACGCCGGATGCCTGCAGTGCCGCTGCCAAGGTGCGGGCGTGGCCGTTGACCGTATCGGCAATGGCCTTCAGCCCGGAGGGACCGTGGTAAACGGCGTACATCGAGGCGACAATCGCCAACAGCGCCTGTGCCGTACAGATGTTGGAGGTGGCCTTCTCGCGGCGGATGTGCTGCTCGCGGGTTTGCAGGGCCAGACGGTAGGCGGACAGGCCGGTGTTGTCGGTGGAGACGCCAACGATGCGTCCGGGCAAGGTGCGCTCCATGCCATTGCGGACCGCCATGTACGCTGCGTGCGGTCCACCAAAGAACAGCGGAACACCGAAGCGCTGGGCAGTTCCAACGGCAATGTCGGCACCCTGTTCACCGGGAGGGGTGATCAAGGTCAGGGCCAGCAGATCGGCTGCAACGGTGACAAGTGCACCGCGCTCCTTCGCTGCGGCAATCACGGGGGCGTGGTTGAAGACGCGTCCGGATACGCCCGGCTGCTGGAGAACGACGCCGTTGATGTCGCCTTCGGGCAGGCCCTGGGCGAGATCGGCGACTTCTACCTCGAAGCCAAGGGCTTCGGCGCGGCCCTTGACGATGGCGATGGTCTGCGGCAGGAGGTCCGCGTCAAGAACGGTCTTGCCGTTTGCGGCGGTCTTTGACTTGTTGGCGCGGCGCATGAGCAGCACTGCCTCGGCTACAGCTGTTGCTTCATCGAGCAAGGAGGCGTTTGCAACGGGCAGTCCGGTCAGGTCGCTGACCATGGTCTGGAAGTTCAGGAGCGCCTCGAGGCGGCCCTGGGAAATTTCGGGCTGGTAGGGCGTGTAGGCCGTGTACCAGGCCGGGGCTTCAAGGATGTTGCGCATGATCACCGGCGGGGTCACGGTGTCGTAGTAGCCCTGACCGATCAGCTGGACTGCCATCTTGTTCTTGGCTGCGATGGCGCGGAGTTCGGCCAGCACCTCCACTTCGCTCAACGCAGAGCGGAGCTCCAAGGGCTTGGCCTGACGGATGGAATCGGGAACAGCCGTGTCTACAAGGGAATCGACGCTGTCATAGCCGATGGCCTTGAGCATGGTCTCGATGTGGGACTGCTTGCGGGCGCCAATGTGTCGGTCTACAAACGCCGTTGGACTGGACTGAATCGTCATGAGGAACTCCAAGTTACGGCCGAACCAGAGGGTGCGGCATGGGTGGGTTCCTCCCCGCTCTGTCTTGGACCTGAGAGATTCCGTGGATTTGTCATCCACTTTGCACCGTCGGTGAGCTGCGGTTTCCCGTAGCTGCTTTCCAGAGTTGCCTCACCATGACGGTACGGGGGCCTGAGAGATTCCTGGGGAGGATTTGCTCCTACGGCGCCGCCACATTGCTGGGAGGACTCTCCCGCCACGGTTCGAAAGGCGTATTAAGATTTGGGTGATTCGAACCACACATTACACGATAGATGATGCCCGTCCAACCTCCGTCCAAAAATTGTCCGGCCCGCTAACTGATTTTGCCGGACATCACCTCGAACGCCCGGCCACATTCTGAACGCATCTTGCGCACGGTCACAGCTCAGGATAATCTGTGACTCGCGTCACCAAATAAAGTTGTTATGAAGTGCCTATGATCCGCGGCGGGAGAGTTCCGCCGGTACATCTGTGCGAAGCGCAGACATTCAGTGGGCGCCGAAGGAGCAAACCCTCCCCGGGAATCTCTCAGGCCCATGTACCGCCGTGGCGAGGCAACTCTGGAAAGTAGCCCAAACATCCGGGCTCACCGACGGTGCAAGCGTCCCCTTGATTTCTAAGGAAACGCGGAAACTCTCAGGTCCAAGACAGAGTGGGGAGGAAGCAAATCTTCGTGGTGCACCCTGCCACCTCAACGAAGGGCCTTCCTTGACGATTCACCAATCCACCACCACACCCGATGCCGAGCCCCACCTTGAGCGGCAGCTGAGTAACAGGCATATCCAGCTCATCGCCATCGGCGGCGCCATCGGAACCGGCCTGTTCATGGGCTCCGGAAAGACCATCTCCGCAGCCGGCCCGTCAGTGATATTTGTGTACATGATCATCGGCTTCATGCTGTTCTTCGTCATGCGCGCCATGGGTGAGCTGCTGTTGAGCAACCTCCATTACAAATCTTTTAGCGATTTTGCCGCGGATCTTTTGGGCCCCTGGGCCGGATTCTTTACCGGCTGGACGTACTGGTTTTGCTGGGTCATCACCGGCATCGCCGATGTCATCGCCATTGCAGCCTACTCGGAGGTCCTCATACCGGGGATCGAGCTGTGGGTCCCCGGAGTAGTCACCATCGGGATCTTGTTAGTCCTGAACTTGACCACCGTGAAGGCCTTTGGCGAAACGGAATTTTGGTTTGCGCTCGTCAAGATCGTTGCCATTGTCGCCTTGATCGGCGTGGGCTTGTTCATGATCTTTAGCCGTTTCCAATCTGACACCGGAACGGCCAGCTTCACGAACTTGTGGAGCCACGGCGGACTTTTCCCCAATGAATTCATGGGCTTTGTCGCCGGATTCCAGATCGCCGTCTTTGCCTTCGTGGGCATTGAGCTCGTGGGAACCACCGCAGCCGAGGCCAAGGATCCGGAAAAGAACCTACCCAAGGCCATCAACTCCATTCCCATCCGCGTCCTGCTTTTCTATGTAGGTGCCCTGGTCATCCTGATGTCGGTCATTCCCTGGACGCAGTTCGCCGCGGGCCAAAGCCCTTTTATCGCCATGTTCTCCATGGCGGGACTCGGTGCGGCTGCCACCATCATCAATCTCGTGGTGCTCACGTCCGCGATGTCCTCAGCCAACTCCGGCATCTACTCCACCTCCCGCATGGTCTATGGCCTAGCGCAAGAGGGCGATGCCCCTTTCCGGTTTTCCAAGTTGTCCAAGCGCAAGGTCCCCAATAATGCGCTGTTTCTCTCCTGCGTATTGCTCCTCTCAAGCATCGTCTTGCTGTACGTCGGCGAGGACGTCAGCAAGGCCTTTGAAATGGTCACAACCGTGGCCGCTGTCTGCTTCGTCTTTGTTTGGTCCATCATTCTGGCCAGCTACCTCGCCTTCCGTCGGCGCCGCCCTGAACTGCATGAATCCTCGAAGTTCAAAATGCCTGGCGGCATTCCCATGGTCTATGTTGTTTTCGCCTTCTTTGCCTTTGTCCTGTGGGCCCTGACCACTCAGGTAGATACGCTGATTGCCCTGCTGGTAACACCCATCTGGTTCATTGTGCTGGCCGTGGTCTGGTACTTGGTTGGCAAGACCCCTAGTCACCGGGCCCGCTACGCGAAGTTCAAGGAAGACCTTGAATCTGAACGAGTTACCGCGCAGGGACCGCCCGCGCAGGGGTCACTAGGAGCAGAGAGCTCGGCAGGAAAATGAGCACGGGTCCACTGACGCCGTCGGCCATTGATCCTGCGAATCCCCAGGCGGGTGGGGCATTCATCCTCACCCTCGATTGCTCCGAATCCCCTGGCATCGTGCATGCCGTAGCGCAGTACCTGCTGAACCACGGATGCTACATCGTGGACATCAAGCAATTCGGTGACCAGCAGGTGCGACACTTCTTCATGAGAGTTCATTTCATAGCCGGCGTTGATGGGCCAAGTCCTGAAGACCTCCGGCGGGAATTCGCGCCCGTGGCCCAGCAATGGGGCATGAATTGGCGTCTTGAACCGCAGGGCCGCAAGGAACGCATCATGGTCATGGTCTCGAAGTTTGGCCATTGCCTCAACGACCTGCTTTTTCGCGCCCGAACCGGTGAATTGCCGGTGGAAATTGTTGCCGTCGTGTCCAATCACGAGACCCACAAGGACCTGGTTGACTGGCACGGAATTCCGTTCCACCACATCCCCGTGACGCCTGAAACGAAGCCGGCCGCCGAAGCAGAGTTGCTGACGCTGGTCGAGGAGTACAAGGTTGAGCTGGTTGTTCTGGCACGCTACATGCAGGTTTTCAGTGACAACCTGACGTCTGTGCTCTCCGGACGGGCCATCAACATCCATCATTCCTTCCTGCCAAGCTTCAAGGGCGCCAAACCGTATCACCAGGCCTACGATCGTGGCGTCAAGACGGTAGGCGCCACGGCCCACTACGTGAATGCCGAATTGGACGAGGGCCCGATCATCGCCCAACAGGTCATCGATGTGGACCACACATACAGCCCGGAGGATCTCGTGGCTGTCGGCAAGGATGCAGAGTGCAAGGCACTTACCAATGCCGTGCGTTGGCATGCCGAAGGCCGAATCATTCTGTCGGGGAACCGGACTGTAGTCCTGCGCTAGCCCGCTCCATTGGCCGCGCCCAACAGGTCCTTCCCCTCCGCCAGCACCATGTCCCTGAACCGGGTGGCTTGGGCAGAACCATCCGAACGGTTCCGCCAGACAAGGCCCACGTCTCGATGAGCGGTGGGCCAAATAATGTCCACCTCGCACCAGCCCAGGCCGCCCGTGTTCAACATTTGGGTTTCAAATCTCTCCGGAGGCGCGACAGCTATACCTAGTCCCGCCGAAACAAGTCCCCGGACGGTATGCAGGTCTTGGCCTTGAAACGCCACACGGGGGCGGAAACCAGCGCGCTTACACAGTGATTGAACAATGGAATGCATGCCGTATCCGGGTTCGAGCATGACAAATGGCTCGTCCCGTACGGCGTCGAGCTTGATTCCGCCCGAGCTGGCCAGAGGGTGGCCGGCGGGCACCACCAACTTCAATGGCTCCGAATACAGCACCTCCGCCCCGATAGTTCTACTTGGCACTGGCGGCGGCGCCACCAGTGCAAGATCGGCAGATCCGGTCGTCAGCAGATCCAAACAAAAGGCCCGGCTCCCCTGCTGCAGATCAAAGGTAACCCCCGGATGCTCCTGCATGAACGCCCTAATAAGAATCGGTAATGCCACCTCGCCAAAAGTATGCTGAAAAGCCACTTGGATGCGGCCAAATTGTTTCCCGGATTCCTGCCGCGCCAAAGCCAAGCCAGCGCGAACCTGGTCCATCGCCTCAGCAGCCCTCGGGATCAGAGCAAGGGCCGCTGGCGTCAGTTCCACGCCCCTCCCCTTACGCAGCACCAGTGGTGTACCCACCACCTCCGCCGCCCTGGCCAGCGCCCGGCTCACGGTTGACTGCGGAATCCCCAGTGCCTCGGCCGTTGCAGTTACGTGGCGGCTGGCCCCGAGCTCCACGAGTATGGGAAGGGCCGGCAACAGTTTTGCCAGGTCCCGGTTGTCATTGTCCATGCTTCATGGAACCACGGGCAGGGCCCACAAATCATCCAAATATGGATAAATAAGTCATTTTCAATGCATTAGACGCATTGATTCGTGCGATCTACGGTTGAACGAGTGATCGAGCCACTCTGCTCGTCAAATCTGCTCGTCGAGGCAATCTGAGATCGAAGTGAACAGTGTTGAAGTTGGATAGCACAGCCATACCTCCGCTAAACCCAGGCAAGCCGTGGGTCGGGCATCTCCACGGCAGCCCCGGTTACCGCAGGGTTCTGGCTGCACTGGCATGCGCAGGAGTTGCAACTTTTGCGCAGCTGTATTCACTGCAGGGCATCCTGCCCCTCATCTCGCGAGACCTCAATGTCACAGCTGCGCAGACCTCTCTCAGCATCTCGGCGGCCACCGTGGGGCTTGCCGTCGCTGTTCTGCCGTGGTCATTTGTCGCCGACCGCTGGGGGCGTGTACGAACCATGGGGCTGGCCGTTATTCTGGCAACAATTCTTGGCCTCCTCGTTCCGCTATCTCCCACCTTTGAGGCCCTGCTGATTTTGCGGGTCTTAGAGGGCGCCGCCCTGGGCGGAATCCCAGCCCTGGCCATTGTCTATCTAACGGAAGAGGTCAGCCCCCGCAACGCGGCCGCCGCAGCAGGGGCATACGTTGCCGGGACCACACTGGGCGGCTTGTTCGGCCGGTTGCTGGCCGGCCCGGTGGCCGACGTCGCCGGCTGGCGAATGGGAACGCTGACGGTGTCCCTTTGTGCTGCCGCCGCGGCTGCGGCTTTCCTCGTATTGGCACCGAAACCACTCGGTTTTGTGCCGTCGCGGGCCGAGGGCTTCGGCGCAGTTCTTGGCAAGCTGCTCCCTCAACTGCGCAATGCAAAGCTCATGGCCCTGTACGCGCAAGCATTTCTTTTAATGGGAGCGTTCGTCAGCGTCTACAACTACCTCGGCTTCAGACTGGAGGCCCCGCCGTACCTGTTCCCGGCGTCGGCAGTGGCCTTGCTGTTCCTTGCCTATCTGGCGGGCACGGTTTCATCAAAGGCGGTGGCCAGCCTTGCCAGTCGCTGGGGCCGCCGGACCGTGCTCTTGGTATGCACGGGCACCATGGTGGCCGGCTTAGCCATGACATTGGGGAGTCCCGTGGCCTTGATCTTGGTGGGCCTGGTGCTGTTCACGGCGGGGTTCTTCGGAGCGCACAGCATCGCTTCCGGGTGGACGGGCGCCCTGGCCACGACAGGGCGGGCTCAGGCCGCCTCGCTCTACAACCTCAGCTACTACGCCGGCTCCAGCGTGGTTGGTTGGAGCTCGGGCCTGGTGTTCCAACAATTTGGCTGGAGCGCCATGGCCGGGGTTCTGACGGTGTTGGCAGTACTCGCAGCAGTTGCGGCCGTGATTCTGCTTCCGGGGCGGCCAGTTATGACTAGCCGAGAACGTAGTAGCTAGCTCAGATCAGAGCACTGCCCGAATCGTTTAAGCAGCTCCTGCGGGTAGCTGCGAAATCGAGAATTCTTTTAAGCAGCACATGCGCGTTTCCGGCTCAAACACCCACTGGAGCTGCTTAATGAAATTAAGATATCCGTCCGCACCCGCAGGAGCTGCTTAAGAGAATCCAGGCAGAATCCAGCTAGGCCAGGACGCTAGCGGGTGCGGACCTGATCGCCGCCACTTCGGTGCATCAGGATCGCCTCGACCACGGGGTAGAGCATGATGATTGCCAGCACGGCAAACGTCCACTGGTAAGCGGCCACGGCGTCCGTTACCGCCGCTCCCTCCAGCAAGCCCTGCGCTGCCCGCAAAATCAACGCACCAACGGCAACGCCCAACCCGGTGGCAATCTGGGCGATCGTGGATGACAAGGTGTTGGCTCCGGCCATTCGGGCCTTGGGAACGTCCGCAAACTGCAGCGTGTTGTAGGCACTGAATCCGATGGAACGCAGCACGCCGCTGACAAAGAGCACCACGGCGATCACCACCAACGGCGTTTGCGGGCTGAGGAAGGCGCAAGCCCCCAGCACCACGGCACCGCCGATGTTACTCAACAGCAGCACGTTCCTAAATCCCATGCTTCGGATGAGCGGCGAGGTGGCCGGTTTGATGAGCACGTTGCCGGCAAAAACTGCCATGGTCATCAAACCTGCCTGAAACGCGCTCCAACCAAATCCCACCATGAACATCAAGGGCAGCAGGAACGGTACGGCGTTGATGATCAGCCGGTACATTCCACCACCGGCGTTGCCCACCCGGAAGGTTTGGATGCGCAGAGCGCGCAGGTCCAGCAAGGGATGCCTTGAGCGCTTAAACCACCACAGTGCCCCGGCCGTGCTCGCCGCGGCAAGCACCAGCCACAGTACGACGACGGTCCACGGCGTAGGTGCCGAGCCCACCGTTTCCATGCCAATCACCAGCGCGGCCAGTGCCACTCCACACAGGATGAACCCTATCCAGTCCGGCGGCGGCACCCTGCGAGCGCGGATGTCAGGAACAACCTTGAGCGCTACAACAAAAGCGATGATGCCCAGTGGGACATTGATAAGGAATATCCAGTGCCAACTCGCATAGCTAACCAAGAGACCGCCCAAGACGGGCGCAAGTACGGGGGCAATCAGCGCCGGCCACGTCAGGTAGGCAATGGCTTCCAAGAACTCTTTCCTATCCGCATCACGCAGGACCACCAGCCTGCCAACCGGCACCATCATGGCCCCTCCGAGTCCCTGCAGCATGCGAGCACCACAGAGGACGGCAAGGTTGGGGCTGAGCGCGCACAGCAATGAGGCGATGGTGAAGACGGCAATAGCTGCCGTAAAGACGCGCCGGGCACCAAAGCGTTCGGCCAGCCAGCCGCTGATCGGGATACCCACGGCCAGCGTGATCAGGTACGAGGTCATGGCAAGGTTGATGTCCACCGGCCGGACCTGCAGATCGGCGGCAATGGCGGGCGCGGCCGTGGCAATAATGGTGCCGTCCAGGATCTCCATGAAATATGTCCCGGCGACCAAAAGCGCCAAGGCTCGGCTGAAGGAACTGCTGCCGGTCGTCGTCGTACTTCTCACAATCACCGCCTAAGCCTAGCCAAGCCGAGACCGTGTGACACATTACGTCCACTCAGGACAGGGTGATCAGGACAGCAGGGGAAGATGCCCAATGATCCTGTCCACCCGGTTGCGCGGGCCAACCAGACTCACGGCATAGTATTCAATCTCGTCGGCGCGGGATAGCGCCACCGACGCACGGTATTCGTCATAGACGCGAGTCTGCTGGGCGGCCGCTGGCATATCGGCCACGAACGTTTGCTCGTGGGCAGCTGCCTTGGCCCGAATGGTTCGGAGTGTCTGGGCATTGGCGACCAGGACCGTGCAGCCGGCCCAGGGCAGTCCGGGATGGAGGAATCCGTCGGCGTCTTCGGCACCCTCACCCAGAATTCCGGCGATGTTCGGCGCCGTCGCTGCGGCGGTGCAAATGGCGGCATTCGCCGCGAGTCCCGGTGGGAGGTCTTCATTGACCACGACGACCCATTTAAGTTTTGCTGCTCGGGTCGGTGCGCTGGTGTCTATCTCTTCCGGGGCAAAACCGATGGCGCCTGTCATGTCTATTCCTTTGTCATCTACCCGGGCTATTTCCAGAAAGACTATGCGCTTATTCGGTGTTGATCTGAAGATTTCGGACTAAATAAGGCAATTCCACTAAACTGGCGTCTATGGACGTCATAGATAAGGCAATCCTGCGGGAATTGCAGTCGGATGCACGGATGAGTAATCGCGATGTGGCGGCAGCGGTGGGCATCTCCGCCACGACGGCGCTGGACCGCACGCGGGCACTGCGGGAGAAAGGCATCATCAAGGGCGCCCTGCTCGACGTCGATCTGGCGTCGATCGGCAGACCTGTCCAGGCCTTGATCGCCATTCGAATCCGTCCGCCGTCGCGAAAAGTCATCGAGGCATTTCGGGATTGGGCCACCTCCATGCCGGAGACGCTGGGCGTGTTCGTGACCACCGGCAACGAAGATTTCATCATCCATGTAGCCGTCCCGGACAACAACAGCCTCTACGCTTTCGTGATTGACAAGCTCACGCAGCGTCCTGAGGTGGCCGATGTGCGGACATCTGTGGTGTACGAAAACATCCGAAACTCCCACGTCGTTCCGCTCGTGTAAGCGGCGTCAAGCCGCACCAAGCGGCGGTTACGAGTCGGTTATTAAGGAGCTAGCGCATCGGGGCAGGTGGCAAGCGCGTCTCAACGTGCTTGGATAAATACATGTCCCTGCTCATTGTGGTGCGTGGCAATTCCGGCTCCGGCAAGAGCACCGTGGCCCGTGCGCTGCAGCAGGAACTGGCCGGGGTGTGGATAGAACAGGACTACTTCCGCCGGACAGTTCTGGGTGAAAGCGGAAACTATTCGCTACTGACGGTGGAATTGATTGCGCAATCGGCAGCGCTGGCGCTCCGCCACGGCCGAACGGTTATTGCCGACGGGGTGTTCAACGCCAACATTTACAGTGAACCCTTCAAGGCGCTGCGTGCAGGGCATTCCGGGCCGAGCCTGTTTTACGCCTATGACCTCACGCTTGAGGAGACGTTGTCCAGGCACGCCACACGCGCCGACAAGCAGGCCGACTTCGGCGAGAAAGCCATGCGCGGCTGGTACCACGGCTGGGATCCACTGGACGGAATCGATCAGGAGCGGATCACAGCAGAGGAACCATTGGCCGAAACGGTGGCGCGCATCCTCAACGATGTCCGCAACGCATCTAAGTAGCGGCCTAAGCCGTCAACCCCAGCTTGCTCATGCGCTTGGAGTGGTTGCGGGTCAGCATGCTCAGGATCGCGGACACCTCGGCGGCCGCCTGTTCGTGGGTGGCATCCGGACTCAAGCCCACGAGGAAGCTGTGTTTGGCACCAATGCGCTGCACCTGCGTCAGAGCCTCCCCCACCATGCGCCGACCCCACAGGGCCAGGCGGGAGGAGAGCCGCGGATCCTCGTCAAGCATCTTCGCCAGCAATGCCGTCAACACCTCAACCTGCTCATCGCTGGTGCGCACCTGGGCAATCGCCACACGCGTTGGCTCATCCAAGTGCTCGGCAATGGCGGCATAAAACTCTTCCGTAATTGCCTCGACCACATAGGCCTTCATGAGGGACTCGTGCCAATCGGCTGGGCGGGTGCGCTCGTGGAAGGCATCGACCATGCGCTGATAGGGCGCCATGGCCAGCTCCGGATCCATGCCCATGGCGTTGAGCCGTGCGCACATGGATTCGTAGTGGCCGTACTCCGCCACTGCCATCTTCCCCAGCACCGCCCTGTCGGCCAGGGACGGCGAATGCCGCGCATCTGTCGCCAAACGCTCGAACGCGGAGAGCTCCCCGTAGGCGATGCTGCCCAACAGGTCCACCACAAAATTGTCGTAGCGGGCGCTCAGTTCACCTGCGGAAACGGAATCATCGGCGTCGGAAGCTGAAATACTCATACTCACCAGCGTAGTCCGTGCCGCGCCGCCCTTGCTCCCGCCCAAGATTCGTTTACGCTGAAACCGTGCCGTACTCTCACATTGGCGTCGGAAGCAGCGCCGCAGAAAAGTCCCTTACCCAAGCCTTGAGCGCCCTCAACGAGGAATTCAAGCTCCCTGGCATTTTCTCCCCTGAGGTCCTGGCGGAGGTCGATCAGGTCATCGCCGCCCATCAGCTGCCCGCGCCGGACCTGACAGCGCTGCCCTTCATCACTATCGATCCGCCCACCTCGCAGGACCTCGATCAGGCCATGCACCTTGAGCGCAATGACGACGGGTATGTTGTCCACTACGCCATCGCCGACGTCCCCGCATTCGTTCCCGCCGGCGGTCCCCTCGATGCCGAAACCCGCCGCCGAGGCCAGACCATTTACACACCCGGCCAGCGCATTCCACTGCACCCGGCTCCCATGAGCGAGGGTGCCGCGAGCCTCTTCGCGAACGATCCCCGATCCGCCTATGTCTGGGAGATCCATCTGGCCGCTGACGGTACTCAGACCACGGCAACCGTCCGCCGGGCCACCGTGCAGAGCGTCGCAAAGCTTGGCTATGAGGAAGCCCAAACAATGTACGACGCCGGGACCGCACCTGACGCCTTCGCCGAAACCTTGGCGCTGTTGGCCGAGATTGGGACCAAGCGGATCGAGCTGGAGCGCGCCCGAGGCGGCGCCAGCCTGAACGTTCCCGCCCAGGAGGTGGAATTTGTTGACGGCCGCTACGTGCTGAGTTTCCGCCCCAACCTGCCCATCGAGGACTGGAACGCACAGATCTCACTCCTGACCGGCATGGCCGCCGCCGCGATCATGATCGAAGGGAAGGTTGGCATCCTGCGCACCATGCCTGCCCCCGATGAAGAATCGATTGCCACCTACCGCCTGCAAACCGTGGCGCTGGGAACCCCGTGGACCAAGGACATCGCCTATGGGGAATATCTGCGCAGCCTTAACACCGACGATCCCAAACACCTGGCGCTGATGCACGCCGCAACGACCCTGTTCAGGGGCGCCGGCTACACCCCATTCAACGGCACGGTGCCCGAGGACGTCTTGCAGGCAGCCGTCGCCGCCCCCTACGCCCACACCACGGCACCGCTGCGTAGGCTTGTGGACCGGTTTGTGCTGGCGATTTGCGCGGCATTAAGCGCCAATGAAGAGGTTCCGGCGTGGGCAATCGAGGCACTTGCGGAACTCCCTGACATCATGAGCGCCTCAAACCAACTGGCCAGCAAGGTAGACAGGGCAGCTATCGACACCGTTGAGGCCGCCCTGCTAAGCCACCAAGTTGGAGGCGAGTTTGACGCCGTCGTACTTGCCGGGCCGCGGAGCAACGGGCACAATTCCAAGTCCTCAACCCCGCGCAGTTCCATTCAGATCAGCGTCCCGGCGGTGACGGGCTATTGCGAAGGCGAGCTGACGCCCGGAACGGTGGTGCGGGTGAAGCTTGCCGCGGTCGATATTGCGAAGCGAAGCGTAACCTTCGTGCCGTCAGCGCAAAGCTAGGGTGTACGGCTAGACTGATGATGTAGACATGGATGCCCGGTCGTTGATTAAAAAGTATTGATTCAACAAACCCGCCCCAACGCGCGTCTTTTCAGCTCCTCCCGAACCCGTTATTCGCAACGCAGGGAGGGCTAAGTTTTTGTTAGCCCGCGATCGGCTTCCCTAGATAGTGCCGCCGTCCTGCGTTCCGTGAGGCCTCCCAAGTGCCCGCGTTGAGCCCGGCTGACGACACCTTGTATAGACGAATTGAATGGTAAGCATTTGAGCATTGAAGCAGATTCACTACTGCAGGCAGAAGACAGCAGCGAGATCGTTGAAATTGACGGGTCCCTGAGCAGCGACGAGCCTGCCCGCCACGAAGAAAAGGAAACGTTCGCCAGCTTTGGCGTGCACCACGAGATCGTTTCCTCCCTGACCGAGGCCGGTATCCTCCACCCCTTCCCCATCCAGGCCATGACGCTGCCCATCGCATTGACGGGCCACGACATCATCGGTCAGGCCAAGACCGGAACGGGTAAGACGCTCGGCTTCGGCATCCCGGCGCTGAACCGCATTGTTGCCCCCAAGGATGAGGGCTTTGAGAAGCTCGCAGCCCCGGGCGCTCCCCAGGCCATGGTTATTGTTCCCACGCGTGAACTGGCCGTGCAGGTAGCCGGAGACCTCACCACCGCCTCCAAGCACCGCGGCATCCGCATCGCCACGATCTACGGTGGACGCGCTTACGAGCCCCAGGTCGATGCCCTAAAAAAGGGTGTTGAACTCATTGTTGGTACGCCCGGCCGCCTGATCGACCTGCTCAAGCAGGGTCACCTGAACGTCAAGCACGTTCGCATGGTGATCCTCGATGAGGCCGATGAAATGCTGGACCTGGGCTTCCTGCCCGATGTTGAGACCCTGATCGCCGGGACTCCTGCGGTTCGCCAGACCCTGCTGTTCTCGGCAACCATGCCCGGCCCGGTTGTTGCCATGGCACGCCGCTACATGACGCAGCCCACGCACATCCGTGCCGCAGATCCCGATGATGAGGGTCTGACCAAGCGCGACATTCGCCAGCTGATCTACCGCGCCCACAACTTGGACAAGATCGAGGTTTTGGCCCGTATCCTGCAGGCCAAGGGTCGCGGCCGCTCCATCATCTTCACGAAGACCAAGCGCACCGCAGCCAAGGTCTCCGAGGAACTCGTTGACCGCGGATTCGCCGCGGCAGCCATCCACGGTGACCTGGGCCAGGGCGCCCGCGAGCAGGCACTGCGTGCTTTCCGCAACAACAAGGTTGACGTTCTTGTGGCGACCGACGTCGCCGCCCGCGGTATCGACGTCGATGACGTAACGCACGTGGTCAACTACCAGTGTGTTGAAGACGAGAAGATCTACCTGCACCGTGTGGGCCGCACCGGCCGCGCAGGCAACAAGGGCACGGCCGTGACCTTCGTTGACTGGGATGACATGCCTCGCTGGGGACTCATCAACAAGGCTCTGGGCCTGAGCGTCCCCGAACCCATCGAGACCTACTCATCTTCCCCGCACCTTTACACGGACCTGGATATTCCGGCCGGCACCAAGGGCCGCCTGCCGCGCGACAAGCGCACGCACGCTGGCATTGACGCCGAGGTACTGGAGGATTTGGGCGAGACGGGCAAGCGCAACTCCCCCAAGCAGGATTCACCTCGTGGCGGCGCCCGCGGCGCAAACCGCGGCGGCAACCATACAGGTGCCCGCCACGGTGAAAAGCGCCGCGAGGAGTCCGGCCGCGACGGTGGCAGCCGCGAAGCAACCACCCGCGATTCCAGCAGCACAGCCCCCACCAGCACAGGCGAGAAGCGCGAGGGTGGCCGGAGCCGCCGTCGTCCGTCTTCCGCAAGTGCCGCACCGGCAGAGAACAGCGCCCCCGTGGCAGCGTCGGCCGAGGCCGCAGCACCGCGTGCACGCCGGACCCGTACCCGCCGTCGCACCGGCGATGCAGCAGCAGCACCTCAAACCGGAGAGTAACCCTCTTAACAGCTAACCCGCAGTAGTGGTCGAAAAAACGCGAATTCGCGGATATTTTCAACCACTACTGCGGGTTTGTTTTGTTTTAGGGCAGGAACGGCGCGGTGCCCGTTCCCTGGGCCAGGATGCGCTCCAGCGCCTCAGGTGTTGTGAGATTTTCGCCCAGCAGATTCGGTTTGCCGGCCCCGTGATAATCGGAGGACCCGGTCATGAAAAGGCCGGTTTCCAGCGCAAGCCGACGCAGCCAGGCACGCCCCTCGGGCGGATTGTCCCGGTGTTCGACCTCCAAACCCAGCAGTCCGGCGTCGATCATGTCATGGAAGATTTCCGGCGCAACAACCCGTCCTCTAGCCGAGGCCAGCGGGTGCGCAAAAACGGGGACGCCACCTGCCGCGCGGACCAGTTCCACGGCGTGCACCGGATCCGGGGCGTAGTGGCTGACGAAATAGCGTGAATGGGATGTGAGGATGCTGGCGAAGGCCTCGTTCCGGTCCCCCACGATGCCCGCGGCGACCAGGGCGTCGGCAATGTGCGGGCGGCCAATTGTGGCGCCAGGGGCTACATGGGCGCTGACGTCGTCCCAGCTCAGCGGGTAGTCCTCGGCCAGGCGTTCCACCATGCGTTCGGCACGGGTTAGCCGCGCGTCCTTTGCCTTGGTGATCTCATCCAAGAGGCTGTCATGACTAGGGTCGTGGAGGTAGCAGAGTAGGTGGACGCTGATGCCCTGTGAGGTTTTGCAGGAGATTTCCATGCCTGGAACCAGGCCGACGCCGTGCTGCCGCGCAGCCGTGAGCGCCTCGGTCCAGCCGTCGGTGGTGTCGTGATCGGTCAGCGCCACAACGTCCAGACGAGCCTTCGCTGCGGCCGCGAGCAGTTCTGCCGGGGGCTGCGTGCCGTCGGAAATATTTGAGTGGGCGTGCAAATCGATTCTCACATTCCAAGCGTACGTCGCTTGCGCCCACGTGGCTGAATCACCGGGCCGCGGCGCTTCTTTGTCCCTTTGCGCCCTCGGTGGGAGACTTAAGGGGTGAACCAGACTGAGCAATCCTCCGCGCACCCCGACCACTCAAGCGATCAGCCCCTCGAGGAGCGCGTGAACAACCGTTCGCAGCGCCCCGACTCTGACGCTTTCCGGACCTTCATGGCTTCCAGCTGGGCGCCGTCGTCCACTGAACTCCCCGCCCGAGCCGAGGTGGCAGACCATGCCGCCCGCCGCCGTCGTGCGATTTCCGAGCAGTTCAAGACCGAACGCCTTGTCATCCCGGCGGGCCCGTTGAAGGTCCGCTCCAACGACTGCGATTACCGCTTCCGCCCCCACTCCGGCTTCGCGCACCTAACCGGGCTGGGCGTTGACCACGAGCCCGACGCCGTGCTCGTCATGGACCCCGTTGCCGAAGGTGAAGGGGACGACGGCGGCCATCACCGCGCCACTCTCTACTTCCGTCCCATGGCCGGCCGCGACACGAAGGCGTTTTACGCCGATGCCCGCAGCGGCGAGTTCTGGATTGGCCGCCGCCCCACCTTGGCAGAATTCCAGGCCCAGCTTGGCCTGCCCACCGCCGATGTCACCGACCTTGAGGTGGCCATCACCAAGAACGTTGGCGAGACGTCCGTGGGTGGCACGTCCATCCGTTTGGTGCGTAAGGTCGACGAGAACATCGACGCTCTCGTGGATACGGCCCGCTACAACACGGCCAAGAACCCTGACGCCGTGGACTTCGGCGCCTTGGATGATCTGGACGGCAAGTTGGCCGAAGCGCTTTCCGAGCTGCGCCTGATCAAGGACGCCTGGGAAATCGAGCAGATGAAGGTTGCCGTTGCGGCCACCATCAGCGGCTTCGAAGACATCGTGAAGGCCCTGCCGCGCGCGGTTGCCCACAAGCGCGGCGAACGCGTTGTTGAGGGTGCGTTCTTTGCCCGTGCTCGCGAAGACGGCAACGAACTCGGCTACGACACCATTGCCGCCGGCGGTAACAACGCCACCGTGCTGCATTGGAACCGCAACACCGGAACCGTCAATGAGGGCGAATTGCTGCTCGTGGACGCCGGCGTTGAGGCCGATTCCCTCTACACGGCTGACATCACCCGCACGATTCCGGTCAAGGGAACGTACTCGGATGTTCAGCGCAAGATCTACCAGGCGGTCTTGGACGCAGCCGACGCCGCGTTTGCCGTGGCCGTCCCGGGCCGCAAGTTCCGCGAGGTGCACACTGCCGCCATGGAGGTTTTGGCTGACCGTCTGGCTGCTTGGGGCCTGCTGCCCGTCACGGCATCCGTTGCGCTCTCCCCCGAGGGCCAGCAGCACCGCCGCTGGATGCCGCACGGCACCAGCCACCACCTCGGCCTTGACGTGCACGATTGCGCCCAGGCCCGCGCCGAGCTGTACCTCGATGGCGTCATCACCGAGGGCATGGTCTTCACGATCGAGCCCGGCCTGTACTTCAAGGACGAGGACCTGGCCATTCCGGCCGAGTTCCGCGGCAACGGCGTGCGCATCGAGGACGATATCCTCATCACCGCCAACGGCCCCGTCAACTTGAGCGCCGCACTCCCCCGCAAGCCGGAGGAAGTGGAAGCCTGGATGGCTAAGCTCTCCGCCTAGCCCCCTGGTATCTGTGTCGCACTTGTTGCACCGATTTCACCCGGAAAGGGTGTTTTTCGTGTAATAAGTGCGACACAGTTCGTTAAGGACGACGGCGGCACTCGCCTACCCCTCGATGAGTGCCTTGAGCGCCGCGACGTGTTCCTGGTACGCCGCCTTTCCATGGGCCGTCAGCGCCACCCATGTCTTGACCCTGCCCCGTCCCGTGGGCTTGCTCAGCGTCACGTACCCGGCTTCTTCCAGCACCTTGAGTTGCTTGCTGGCCACGGAATCGGCCACCTCCAGCATGTCTCGGATGACGCCAAATTCGGCCTGTTCCACTGTGCTGAGAAAAGCGCAGATCCGCAGCCTGTTCGGCGCGTGGATCACCTCGTTCAGTGCGGGTGTCATGGGGCGGTCCGCAGCTGTGTCCGCAAGGCGCCGTCGAAGAGCCGCCCGAATATATTCACGGCCACAAAAACGATGGCCCCGGCCACCCATGCGGGCCAGTCAAGACCCTTCTCGGCGTGAAAATAGTAGGCGCCGCCCATGCTGGCAATCATGGCCACCATCAGCGGCACCGTCCACCAGCTGGCCTTACCCGCCGTGAGGCCATTGATCCACAGTCCAGTCTTCTTCTTGTAGGCCCTCACCAGGATGCCAATGCCTACGAAATACACCACGGTGACGCTGATCATGACCGCGATGTTGCCGATCGTGATGGCGACCACGAACACCGCGACAAGCAGTCCTAGAACTGGGTGGTACCACCACGGTGTCACGAGCCGGTCGGCCGCATTGGCCCGGGCGTCCGCCACAGTAGCCAATGCCTCGCGTGCATCTTGCGCTAATTCGTTTTCCATAGCGGAAAGTCAATGACTTTCCATAGTGGAAAGTCAATAACGGGTACCCTGCTTCCGTCAGCGCCCCAATCAAAAAATGCCGCCGTTCCTGACAATTGCCGCAGTTACAACGGCGGCAATTGTCAGGAACGGCGGCATTTCTGGGCCGAGAACTACTTTTCCGGATTCTCCGGGGTGCTGGGTGCAGCGGGCACTTCTGGATCGCTGGGCGCCTTCGACTCCGGCGACTCTACGCGGATGCCGTACTGCGGGCGGCCGTCCGGCAAATCAGGGAACTGCCCGCGGCGGGGACCGTCCAACGGCGCCTGACCCGGACGGTCGGTATCCTCGGCTGCAGCGGTGGCGTCCGAGCCGGGACCTGCGGCGGCGTATGGATCGTGCCAGCCTTCCGGACGCGTTGGCGCCGGGCCAGAGGCAGCAGGCGGCTGAACTGGCGGCCGGTAACCCTGACCCTGCGCTGCCTGGCCTTGCACGGGGCGCGGGGCGTTGGAGTTCATGGGCAGTTGTGCCAGCAGTCGGCGGGCCTCCCCAGCCACATCAGCGGTGACTATGACGTCGTAGCTGGAGGCCAAAACCTGATTCGTGGATGTGAAATCACGCTTGCCACGCTGGGCGGCGTAGCCAATGATGGCGAACAACATCCACAGGGCAGCGCCCAGCAGGACAGCCGTGAAAACGTTCACGTAGGGGGCGCCGGCGTTACTGGTCGAATCGAAGAACGAGAGCATGACGCCGATGAACAAACCAAACCAGGCACCCGTCATGGCACCGGTCAGAGCCACCCGGGGGTAGCTGAGCTTGCCGGTCACGCGCTCCACAATTTTCAGGTCGTTGCCCACAATAGAAACGTGGCGGACGGGGAACTTCTCGTCCGCCAGGTAATCAACCGCCTTCTGAGCATCAAGGTAGGAAATGTAGGAACCGATTGTTTCGCCCGTGGGGACAAGGCGAGCCTCGTCCAGGGGTCGGGTGCGTCCAAAGAGGTTTGCCATACCCCCATTGTTCACCATGTTCCTGCACGTTGGCTGGAGTATCGCTGGGAGTGAAACGAAGAGTGCGCCACAGCCACAAGATCACCCAGTGGCATTGTTTGGGATATTGCCATATAGGGGAAGTAGCCTGTATCTGTGAGCACTCAACCTACGCGCATTTTTGTCGCACGACTTTTAGGCCTGGACGTCTTTGACCCCAGGGGCGACAGGCTTGGAAAATTGCGGGATGTTGTGGTCCTGGGACGCCGAGCGAACACCGCCCCGCACGCCGTCGGCATTGTGGTGGAGGTGCCCGGCAAGAAGCGCGTTTTTGTGCCTATGACCCGTTTGACGTCCATGGATCAGTCCCAAATCATCTGCACTGGTTTGGTCAATTTGCGCCGCTTCGAGCAGCGTGGCGCCGAGCAGCTGGTGGTCGGCGGTATCTTTGACCGCAAGGTCACCCTTGTCGACGACGGCAGCATTGCCGTCATCGAAGACATCGCCATGGATCAGCAGCGAAATGGCGACTGGCTGATCACCAAGCTTTTTGTCCGCCGCGGTTCCTCCACATCGAGGCTGCGTGGTCTGCGCCGTGGCCACACAATCCTGATCAACTGGTCCGAGGCACACACCGAATCCGCCGCAGAACCGCAAAGCGCCACACACTTTGTTGCCACGCATGAGGACCTCAAGGCGGCCGACTTCGCAGACGCCCTGCAGGAAATGAGCGATAAACGGCGCGTTGAAGTCGCCAGTGAGCTCCAGGATGAGCGTCTGGCAGACATCATGTCCGAGCTCCCCGAGGACGACCAGGTCACGCTGCTGAGCGCCCTGGACAATGAACGTGCCGCAGATGTCCTGGAAGAGATGGATCCCGACGACGCCGCCGACCTCCTGGCCGATCTTCCCCAGGCCAAAGCAGAAGAGCTTCTCCTCCTCATGGAACCCGAGGAAGCCAAGGACGTCCGCCGGCTCCTGCAGTATGAAGAAGGTACCGCCGGTGCGCTCATGACGCCCGTCCCGGTCATCCTGCCACCGGAAGCCACGGTGGCAGAGGCACTGGCCCACGTTCGTAGCGAGGACCTTTCCCCGGCCCTGGCCTCGGCGATTTTCATTTGCCGTCCTCCGCTGGAAACTCCAACGGGCCGTTTTTTGGGTGTTGTGCATATCCAGCAATTACTCCGCAGCGCTCCCCCGGAACAACTGGGTACCATTGTGGACAGAAACTTGAAGCCCGCCTCGGATCAGGATGACATCAGCACTGTCAGCCACATCATGGCTTCCTATAACTTGAACTCACTCCCGGTAGTCAACAAGGAGGGCCGGCTCGTTGGTGCGGTCACCGTCGATGACTTGCTGGATCATCTCTTGCCTGACGACTGGCGCACCCACGAAGATGGCGCACCGTTCAGGAAGCTAGGAGGACGCATTGGCTGAGCGGCATCATGCAAAAGGTGGCGGTCTCGATACCCCCATGGAGTTGAAGTCTCGGCTCCTACCCAACCTCGCCAGCGATCCGGACTTCTTTGGCCGCTTCGCCGAACGTTTTGCCCGCTACATGGGCACGGCAAACTTCCTGCTCTACATGACCGTTTTTGTGGTCATTTGGATCGCCCTCAACGTCATTGGCCTGTTCGGATTGAGATGGGACCCGTACCCATTCATCTTGCTCAACTTGTTTTTCTCCACCCAGGCCTCCTACGCGGCACCCTTGATTCTGCTTGCCCAGAACCGTCAGGATGACCGTGACCGTGTCCAGATTGAACAGGACCGATCCCGCAATGAGCGCAACCTTGCCGACACCGAGTATCTGACGCGTGAGGTGGCAGCCCTGCGCATCTCCCTGCGCGAAGTGGCCACCCGTGACTTTGTCCGCTCAGAGCTGCGCAGCCTCCTCGAGGAATTAATTGCGATCCAGGATGACGACGATGCCAGGGATCCCCGGGACAACGTCCGCAATCCTCCCACCTCCTCCATCAAGTCCGTCTCCGGCAAAAACGGCAAATCAAAGCGACCCACCAATTCCTAAGGCCTGCACCCCATGATCGCCCAGCCCGTACTGCTCGCCGCCCTCGCCACGGTTATCGACCCCGAGCTGCGCCGGCCCATCACGGATTTGGGCATGGTTGAATCGGTTGGCATGAACGACGCCGGCCACGTCACCGCCGTCGTCCGGCTCACCATCGCCGGCTGCCCCCTGCACGAGACCATTACCCGGGATGCTACGGCTGCCCTGGCCAAGCTCGACGGCGTCACGGACGTCACCGTGGATCTCACCGTTATGACGGCCGCGCAACGCGCGGAGCTCAAGGATCGTTTGAAGGGCGGTGCCGCCGATCGCGGCATCCCGTTCAACGCCGAGGATTCACTGACCCGGGTTTACGCCGTGGCCAGCGGCAAGGGTGGCGTCGGTAAGTCAAGCGTGACGGTGAATCTTGCCTGCGCCCTCGCAGCGAAGGGTCTACGAGTTGGCATTGTTGATGCCGACATTTACGGTTTCTCCGTGCCCGGGCTCATGGGTATTACGCAGACCCCCACCCGGGTGGATGAGATGATTTTGCCTCCCGTTGCCCACGACGTAAAAGTCATTTCCATTGGCATGTTCGTTGCGGGCAACCAACCTGTTGCCTGGCGCGGGCCCATGCTGCACCGAGCGCTTGAGCAGTTCCTCGGTGACGTGTACTTTGGCGATCTGGACATCTTACTCCTCGATTTGCCGCCTGGCACCGGAGACATCGCCATTTCGGTGGCGCAACTCCTGCCCAAGGCCGAGATTCTGGTGGTGACCACCCCGCAGGCGGCCGCTGCCGATGTGGCCGAACGGGCCGGAGCCATTGCCGTCCAGACCGGGCAGAAGGTTGCCGGAGTCATCGAGAACATGTCATTTTTGACGTTGCCCGATGGCAGCACCATGGAGGTGTTTGGATCCGGCGGTGGGGACATCCTCTCCAAGCGCCTGAGCCAAACCGTCAACGCGGAGGTGGAACTGCTGGGTCAGATTCCCTTGGACGTGGCCCTGCGTGAAGGCGGCGACGCCGGACTGCCTATAGTGCTATCCGCACCGGAATCACCGGCTGCGCAGGCGTTGATTAGTATTGCCGGAAAGCTCGCCGTTCGTCCGCGAGGCCTGGCCGGCATGAAGCTGGGCGTCACCCCTCGCTAGCAGCACCCCGCACAAAAACGCCGCACCACTTTACGGCCTTAAAACACGAACGCCGCATCAGCAGGTGATGCGGCGTTCGTGAAAATACGCCGTAAAGTGATGCGGCGTTGAGAAAAGGGGTGGGAACTAGTTACGTGGCTTCGACGTCGAACGGGGCGCGCTGACCTTCGGCCAGACGTTCAATCTCGGGTGCTGCCGGAACGGACTCGCCGTTCGCATTAAGTTCCTTGGCCTTGAGCTCTTCCTTGCCCATCATGGAGGCAATAGCCGCGCCCGGGGCCATCTTAAGTGAGTTCAGCTTTTCGACGTCATCGTCATCCAGCAACGCCTCGCGAATGATGCGGCGGGGATCGTATTGGCGGGGGTCGTACTTCTTCCAATCGATGTCATCGATATCAACCCCGGCCTCTTCCTTAATGGTTTCGCGCGCGCCGGAAGCCATCTTGCGCACCTCGCGGATGAGGTTCTTCAGCTTCTCCAGGTAGCCCGGGAGCCGGGTGGGGCCAATGACCAAGACTGCCAATATGACAATGAGGATCAGCTCAGGGGTATTGATACCAAACACGTTAGGAAGATTACCCTCTCAACACTCAAAGCAACGATTCCTAGCGGTAACGCTCGAAAGTATTTAGCTTATTGACGCGGACACGACGACCTGGCAGTTTCGAGAACGTTGGCAGCCAGAGCAAAAGTCTAGCGTGCGCCGGCGATTCGTGGCAGAGACAGCAACGGCTTTCGCGCAGGGCGCAGTTCTTTTGCCTTGCCGGATCCCCTGCCCGAACCCTTGCCCAACTCCCGGCCAGGCGCCCTGTCGGCCAGTGATTCGCGCAACATGGCACGCCCGCGGTGAATGCGAGAACGCACCGTGCCGAGCTTGATGTTCAGGGCATGCGCCACCTCGTCGTAGGAGAGGCCTTCCATATCGCACAGCACCACGGCGGCACGGAAGTCTGGTGGCAACGCTTCCAAGGCGGCGGCAATGTCCCGGTCAAGGTTGTTGAATTCGAAGGTGCGCTCGGGGCCCGGATCGTTTCCGGGAAGGCGTGCGGCGGCGTCTTCGGAGAGAGCATCAAAGCGGATCCGCTGCTTGCGTCGCGCCTGGTCCAGGAACAGATTCGTGGTGATGCGGTGCAGCCAGCCGTCAAGGGTGCCCGGCTTGAAGTTGGCGAGGGACTTGAAGACGCGCACAAATACCTCTTGGGTGAGGTCCTCGGCGTCGTACCTATTGCCCGTCAAGCGAAACGCGAGCCTGAAAACCTTTGCCGAATGGTTGGTGACAACCTCATCCCACGACGGCGTGACCCACTCTGTGGACGCGGTGGCCTGACCTTGGGCTGCTTCAGCAGGACGAAACGCGGAGCCGACGGCTGGGTTCATCGCTGCACCTCGCTTCTACTCTTCCCCTTGACGGGACATACAGTGGCGGGAAATCCAGTGACTGGTAATACACAGGAATACATCCCTTGAGTCCACTCAGTGTGCCAAACAAAGCTGACATTTTGCTGAACGGTTACGGCGGGGTCTCCCGGCGTGCAGGCAGTAGGCTAGAGCTAGTCACCGCAACAGTTTAGGAAATACCACCCATGAGCGCCGATAAATCCACCAGCTGGTCCTATACAGAGGGCCTACCCGTGGAAGATAGTGTCCTGCGACGTGCCCGCGAACGTTCACACGAGCTGGGCCTGTTCGCCGTGAGCCCGGGAGTCGCGGCAACGCTGACGGTCCTTGCTGCCACGTCCAAGGCACAAACAGCCGTGGAGGTCGGCACCGGTGCTGGCGTGTCCGGCGTCGCCCTCCTGCGCGGTTTGGGCCCGCGCGCAGTGCTCACAACCATCGATCCGGACATCGACCATTTGCGGGCCGCTCGCGAGGCGTTTACGGAATCGGGCTCCCCCGCCAACCGCACCCGCACCATTTCCGGCCGCGGGCAGGATGTCCTCCCTCGTCTGACCGATGAAGCTTACGATCTGGTATTCATCGACGCCGACAAGCCCAGCTTCCCTGAATATGTTGAGCAGGGCATCAGGTTGCTGAAGTCCGGTGGCCTGTTGATCATCAACGACGCACTGGACAAGGACCGTGTTTCCGACCCGGCCATCCGCGAAAGCAGCACCGTGGTGCTGCGCCGGGTTGGCAAGATGATCCGCGAGAACGAGTCAATGGTCAGCGCCATGCTGCCGACCGGCGATGGCCTGCTGCTGGCCGTCAAGCGCTGAGCCAACTAACGCCACGCCAAGCAAAAGAACCGGCGGGACAGCTTGAGCTGTTCCGCCGGTTCTTTGTTTAAGGCTAAAGTGCGGACCTTATTCGGTCACGCCTACCAAGCACTCCTTGAGGCTTGCTGCCTCATCTGCATTCATCTCGACTACGAGCCGTCCGCCACCTTCCAATGGCAGTCGAAGGATCAGGCTCCGACCTTCTTTAGTCACTTCCATTGGACCGTCGCCGGTCCTCGGTTTCATGGCTGCCATCAGGAGTTCCCCTTTTCGTAGTGCATTCACGCCGCGCCTGAGTTTTCCTCATCGCGGCGTTTGATGTTGTCTTGCTCACAGCCTATTATTCCGTATGTGAGGGCCCGGGTGCTAATCGGCGCGTTCTTCGACGAGTCACCGGAGCACGTTTTTTGACATCTAGCTACCGATTGGTAACCTCACCTGTCTCTTAGGCCCGTCCCTTAGGGTGGCCACGCCTGACCGGTGCTAATGGCGGAAAACTGCCAGAGCCAGACAACCCACACAATCTGCAGGGTAGAGAACATCACCAAGACAGTCCAACGGTACGCCCGTGACCGTGAAATGAAGGCGGCCGCCAACGCCAGCGGGAACAGCGGAAGCAGCATACGGAACGTGCTCGATTGCGGATGCAGCACGGCCAGCAAATACAGCAGGTACATGGCGCACCAGATCCGCAACTCAAGGCCGATCCGCCGCACCGCCTTCGAGTTCAGGTACAGTGCCACCAGCACAACAAACAGCACGGGCAGCACCGGTCCCCACAGTGGTCCCACCAAGTCAACACCGGCGTCGAACCAGGGCTTGAAAAGCACCAGTTTCGAGCCGCGCCAGGCGGTTTCAGTGTCGGTGTAGGCGGTACGTTCACCCGTCACCCACCACGCAATCAGCATCCATGCGAAGGCCATGATCCCGCTGGCGACCAGCAGCACCGCACCGGCTACTAGGTCCCGCCGCGGGAAAGGATCGCGCCTCCGCCACCGCAGCACTAGATGAACAAGAACGACGGCGGCAAACGGCACTCCTGCCGGTCGCGAAAGGCACAGCAGCACCACCATGGGCAACGCCGCCCAGTACTTGCCCCTGACGAGCAGGTGCAGCGCCGCCGCAAGGAAGAGGACGCCCAGCGATTCCGCATAGGGAACCTGCAATATGGGCGAAATGGGGAACATGGCGAAGAAGGCCACTCCCCACAACACTGTCCCGGGGGAGGCAAAGTTTCTGAACAGGACGTAGATCATCAACGCCGCGCCCAACCCTGCTGTCGTGGCAACAATGGCACCGGCGGCCGGCCAGCCGAGCCCCGTGACGGCACTCAACCCGCGGGCCAACAACGGGAACACCGGGTAGAACGCCCACTGGTTAGCTTGGGCCGTGCCATTCTCGTTCCGCGGAATGGAGGTGGGGTAGCCGCCGTCGAAAATTCTCTCGTACCAGCCGGCATCCCAGCGGTCGATGAACGTCAGGTAGTCGGGCTGCCGTCCACCCCAGGGCGACTCCTCGGCATGCCATGCAGCACCCAGCAAGATGGCAAAGCTGACGATTCGCGCCCCGACATACAGCAGGGTTACCTTCAGCCACCACGGAGCCCGGCGCAGGGGTGCCAGCAGCCGGCGCACAGCCGCGTACAACGCATCGTTGATGGTGCCGCTGGCAGCCCGCCCCGCTAAGGAATCCCCCGTGTTATCGCCGCTCACCGTCAACGCGGTTCCGTGCCGCCAGCCAGCCAACAGTCGTGCTGGTGATCGTTGACGATGCCGATGGCCTGCATCATGGCGTAGGCAGTTGTCGGCCCCACGAACGCGAAGCCATACTTCTTCAGGGTCTTGGCAAGGGCTTTGGACTCGACCGTTTGAGCCGGAACCGGTTCACCCGCCAGCCTGGCCGCCGGGGCGTGGCCGGCAATCAAGGAACCAAGAGTTACGCCGTCCGGAAGCGCCAACATGGCCTTGGCATTGCCGATCGTGGCATTGATCTTCAGGCGGTTGCGCACAATCGAGGCATCGGCCATGAGCCGGTCAAAATCCTCTGGCCCAAACTCGGCAACGGCCGCGGGGTCAAAGTTGGAGAAAGCTGCCCTAAAAGACTCTCGCTTGCGCAAGATGGTGATCCAGCTAAGCCCGGATTGGAAAGCTTCAAGGCTCAGCCGTTCAAACAGTTCGGCCTCGCCGGTTACCGGACGGCCCCATTCGGTGTCGTGGTATCGCTGGTACAGCTCATCGTTTTCAAGTCCGGGCCAGGCGCAGCGGATCTTGCCATCACTGCTCACGGAGGTCTCCGACGTCGTGCGTTCCGGCGGCGGGCGTGACAGACGCGGGCGTGACGGCGGCCAAAGCTTCCAACTCAGCAATGCGCAGGTTCTTGGCAGCCAGCTCATCGCGCAACCCGTCGAGGACCTCGTCCACCTGATCCATCCGGTAGCCGCGCAAGCCCAACGAAAAACGCAACCGGTCAACATCGGCGGGCACTGGCGCACCCGGCAACAGCACCGGTGGGAGGTTCGCCACCGGAGGTGCCAGGGCGTCGTCATACACAGGAGCGCGCGTGGAAGCGTCAGCGGCTGGCTTGTTGAGCCCCACCACGTAAAACGCGGCCACTGCGGCCAGTATCACGGCAAGAAAGATCAGGAAATAGGTCACAGGTACATGGTGCCAGATGCGCAGCGGCTTGGCGTGTTATGCACTCATCCCTCCTGCGCGGCGACCCTGTCCCCGGCCTTGCCGGACATGACAAGTTCCACGGCTTCTTCGGCCGTGTCGGCTAGGGAGATGATGTTTAGATCTCCCGGCGAAACCAGCCCCTCGGCGACCATGACGTCTCGGATCCAGTCGAGCAAGGGTCCCCAGAACGTCCTGTCGACGAGGACTATGGGGAACTGGACCACCTTGCTTGTCTGCACCAGGACCATGGCTTCAAACAACTCATCGAGGGTTCCAAGTCCGCCGGGCAACACAATAAAACCTTGGGCGTATTTGACGAACATGGTCTTGCGGGCGAAGAAGTAGCGGAAGTCGACGCCTAGGCCGACCCATTCGTTCATGCCCTGTTCAAAGGGGAGCTCGATGCCCAAGCCAATGGACAGTCCCCCGGCCTCCGCGGCGCCGCGGTTGGCAGCCTCCATTGAACCTGGGCCGCCGCCGGTAATGACGGCAACGCCGGCTTCCACCAAACGCCGGCCCACCTCCATGCCGGTGGCGTAGTACGGGGATTCGGGCTTGGTGCGGGCAGAGCCAAAGACGCTGATGGCCGGGCCGACCTCGGCGAGGGCCTGAAAACCCTGGACGAATTCGCTTTGGATGCGCATCACTCGCCACGGGTCGGTGTGGGTGAAGTCGCTGCTGCGCGGTGTCTCAAGGAGCCTTGCGTCTGCGGTCTCATGGATAGCACCATTTTTTCGCCACGCACCAAAGCCCTTAATCGGGGAATTGGCGGGGCCGCTGGATCCTGTAGGTGCACTCATGCCCCCAAGGGTACGCGATCAACCGCCGTGTCCAGTGTCACAACATCTCGTTACCGTTACGATCCACACCGACATGGCCGAAACCTTTACTGTCCCTCGGAAATGTCGATAGATTCGATCCATGACAAATCCCGCACATGCTCCTGCGCTCGTGGAGCTAAAAGCTGTCAATAAACACTACGGCTCCCTCCATGTGCTTCAAGAAATTAACTTAGAGGTCGCCAAGGGCGAAGTTCTGGTTGTCATTGGTCCTTCCGGCTCCGGCAAATCAACACTGTGCCGCACCATCAATCGGCTGGAGACCATCGATACCGGGTCCATCACCATTGATGGCAAGGAACTCCCCAAGGAAGGCAAGCAGCTTGCAAACCTGCGCGCCGACGTCGGCATGGTGTTCCAGTCCTTTAACCTGTTTGCACACAAGACCATCCTGGAAAATGTCACCCTCGGCCCCATCAAGGTCAAGGGCATGAGCAAGACCGACGCCGACAAGCTCGCCTTGAGCCTGTTGGAACGAGTGGGTGTTGGGCACCAGGCAGCCAAGCTGCCCGCCCAGCTTTCCGGTGGGCAGCAACAGCGCGTCGCAATTGCACGGGCCTTGGCAATGAAGCCAAAGGTCATGCTGTTCGATGAGCCCACCAGCGCCCTTGACCCCGAAATGATCAATGAGGTCCTGGATGTCATGGTCGAGTTGGCCAAGGAAGGCATGACCATGGTGGTTGTCACCCACGAGATGGGCTTTGCCCGCAAGGCTGCCGATCGGGTCATCTTCATGGCGGACGGTCAGATTGTTGAAGAAGCCACTCCGGAGGAATTCTTCACCAATCCGCAGACGCCGCGCGCCAAGGACTTCCTCTCGAAGATCCTGACCAACGGATAGTCACCCCTCACAGAATTCCGGCTATTCCAGCCACTCATTACACCGGCCGTATCTGGCCGATTATGAAAGGAACCTCCCTTGAAAAAGTTCTTTAGCAAGACAACTCTCGGCTTCGCCGCACTACTGACGGCATCGGCCCTAGCCATGACCGGTTGTGGTGGTGGCGACACCACTGGCGGCGAGTCCGCCGGCGGAGACGCCCCCGCATTTGAGGTAGCGAAGGATGTTGCCCTGACAGGCAGCCCCACCTTTGACGCAATCAAGTCCTCCGGGAAAATCCGGATCGGTGTCAAGGAAGACCAGCCCGGCTTGGGCTACCTCGATGCCGCAACGGGTGAGCGCACAGGCTTCGATATTCAGATCGCAACCTGGATGGCAGCCTCCTTGGGCGTAGCCGCAGACAAGATTGAATTCAAGGCAATCCCGTCAGCCAACCGCGAGACCGCACTGGCCAATGGCGACGTTGACCTCTACGTAGGTACCTACTCCATCAACGACAAGCGCAAGAAGCTCGTCGACTTCGCCGGCCCGTACTTCATCACCGGTCAGGGCCTTTTGGTGGCCAAGGACAATACCACCATCACGAGTGAGAAGGATCTGGACGGCAAGAAGGTTTGCTCCGCCACGGGCTCCACACCCTTCCAAAATATCAAGGAAAACTTCCCGAAGGCAGACCCGATCAGCTTCGACATTTACTCCAAGTGTGTTGAGGCACTCACGAGCGGCACTGTCGATACGGTCACTACCGACCAGGCCATCCTGTTGGGCTTCGCTTCCCAGAACCCGGACAAGTTGAAGGTTGTTGGTGAGCCGTTCACAGTTGAGAAGTACGGCGTTGGCATGAAGTTGGGCGATACGGCTCTGCGTACGTTCCTGAACAAGACGCTCACCGATGGTGGCGCAACGTGGACCAAGATCTACGATGCAACCTTGGGCCTCTCGGGCACCAAGGTTGAGCAGCCCGCGGTCGACCAGTACTAAAACCCGCCAGTGGTGGTGTTGCGCCAGCCCATGGCAGGCACAACACCACCACTTCGTCCTCTCTAATTCACTGAAAGCGACACTGGCCTGTGAATGTAATTACTGATAACAGCGAGCTGTTTCTCAACGGGTTCAAGAACACCGGAATCCTGTTCATTTTTTCGGCGATCTTTTCCCTGATCCTTGGCACCATTGTGGCGGGCATGAGGGTCTCCCCTGCCCCTGCCATGCGGGCAGCTGGCACCTTATATGTCAACGCCGTCCGCAACACGCCACTGACACTTATCCTGGCGTTCTTTGCCTTGGGCTACCCAAAGCTGGGACTGCCGCACATCGATTTCATGAATGCCGCCATCATCGGCCTTTCGCTCTACACCGCCACGTACGTATCCGAGGCCATCCGTTCCGGCATCAACACGGTGTCAGTGGGCCAGTCCGAGGCTGCTCGGGCCATCGGCCTTCCCTTTATGCAGACGTTGAGCCTGATAGTGCTGCCCCAGGCATTCCGCTCGGTAGTGCCGCCGCTGTTCAGCGTGTTCATCGCGTTGTTGAAGAACACCACGGTTGCCGCCGGATTCTCGGTCTTGGAAGCAGGCGCCATCCGGGCCACCCTCAGCGACCTCGGCGAACCGCTGTTGCCCGGTTTGTTGTGGGTTGCCCTGATCTTTGTGGTGCTTGTTTTGGGCATTTTGTCACCGCTGCAACGCTACCTTGAGAAGAAGTGGAAGGTGGCGCGATGAGTGCTGTACTTTTTGACGTGCCCGGCCCCAAGGCCCGCACCCGCAACGTCTACCTGAACATCGTCACAGTCATTGTCGTTGTCGGCGTCATTGCCTTCATCCTGTTCCGGTTCAATGAATCGGGGCAATTTACGGCCAAGAAGTGGGAGATCTTCACCTTCCCACGCGTTCAGGAAATGTTCTTGACGGTCATCGGCGCCACGCTGAAGGCTTTCGCCGTGGCGGCTGTGGGCAGCCTGGTGCTCGGCATTATTCTGGCCTTCGGCCGGCTTGCCGACACCAAATGGGTCCGGATCCCGTGCTACTGGTTCACGGAACTCTTCCGTGCCGTACCACTGCTAATCCTGATGATGATCATGTACTACGGTCTCCCTTCGGCCGGGGTCAAGGGCATCACACCCTTTATCGCCGTGGTGGTTGGCTTGATCCTGTACAACGGATCCGTGCTGGCGGAAGTATTCCGCGCCGGCATTGAGTCGTTGCCCAAGGGACAACGTGAGGCCGGTCTGGCCATCGGGTTGTCCAACGGCCAGGTACTGCGAACCATCCTGCTGCCGCAGGCAGTCCGCGCTATGCTTCCGGTCATTATTGCCCAGCTCGTGGTCATCATGAAAGACACCGCGCTTGGCTTCCTGATCACCTACAACGAGATCCTGTACTACGCGAACTTCCTGGGATCCCAGGGTCAGTACGGTTCGCCAGTGGTCCCGGCACTCATGGTCGCGGCAGTCATCTACGTCGGTTTGTGCTTGATCCTCTCCGGAATTGCCAAGTACACCGAATACAAGATGTCTTCCCGCGTGAAGGTCGTCAAGGCCAAGGCTGGCATCGCCGGCTGATTCCAGCTTCCCGCCAGTACGACGGCGGGAGGTTACCTTTTCATCGAAAAGGTAACCTCCCGCCGTCGTCCTTTTAACGCGCCTTAGGCGAGCCAGCGGGTCAGGGCAGCCAGGCACTCACGGATGGCGTCAGCGTGGACGTGTTCGTTGTCGCTGTGCGCCAAGAGTGCATCGCCGGGCCCAAAGTTAACGGCCGGAATACCCATCTCACTGAGGCGGGCAACGTCTGTCCAGCCGTACTTGGGCAGGGGTTCGCGGCCCACGGCGGCAACAAACGACGCCGCGGCAGGAGCGTTCAACCCAGGACGTGCGCCCGCCGAGAAATCCGTGCGCACCAGGTCAAAACCGTCCAGCAACTCACGAACGTGCGCCTCGGCCTGATCCGGACTCTTATCCGGGGCGAAGCGGTAGTTGATTTCCACAACACACAGATCCGGAATCACGTTTCCGGCGGTGCCGCCATGGACCTTGACCGCGTTCAACGATTCGCGGTAGTCCAGTCCGTCAACGTTGATCGTGGCCGGTTCATAGGCGGCAAGTCGAGCCAGGATCGGGGCGGCTGCGTGGATGGCGTTCTCCCCCATCCACGCACGGGCCGAATGCGCCGCCTTCCCGCGGGTGGTGGCCTCAAAACGGATGGTGCCATTGCAACCGCCCTCAACCGTGCCGTTGGTGGGCTCCAGCAGAATGCCGAAATCGGCGTCGAGCAGCTCCCGGTTCTCCCGCACCAGGCGTCCCAATCCACTCTTGACCGCGGCAACTTCCTCGTGATCGTAAAAGATAAAGGTGATGTCCTTGGTGGGTTCGGTCATCGTGGCGGCTAGGGCCAGCTGCACTGCGACGCCGCCCTTCATGTCCGTGGCGCCGCGGCCGTAGAGAACCTCACCGTCCCAGCTACTCGGGACCGTGCCCCGCGATCCGGGCGTGGTGGGCAGCGGCACCGTGTCTAGGTGCCCCGCCAGAATCACGCGCTCGGCTCGGCCCAGCTCGGTCCGGGCCACGATCGAATCCCCATTGCGGGTGACGGACAAGTGCGGCAGGGCACGCAGGGCCACCTCAACGGCGTCGGCTATGGCCTGCTCATTGGCGGAGACACTCTCGATGTCCATCAGGGCCGCCGTCAAAAGCGCCACATCTTGCGTCAAATCAAGAACGACGGCGGCGGCTCCCCTGAGGGCACCTGACTCACGTGGCTGGGGCTTGGGTTGGGCGGCGGCACTGGTGGAGTTGGTCATTGGGTCAGTTTACCGGCGTTTGAAAACGTCAAAAGATTTCTCAAAGACATTCCAATCCGCTTCCCTAGGGGCTCCGAAGTACTACCTGACAGCCCACCGTTGCAGATCAGCATTTGAGAAGCGACACGGGAGAAGCACCACGGAATCCTTCCGCCTTCACACTACGGAGAATCATCATGAACGTTACCCAGAAGTTTGGAACCCGTAAGAGCATCACCATGGGACTTGGCCTCTTGGCCGTCGCAGCCTTGGGCTTGACGTCCTGTAGCTCAGCGACAACTCCCAGCGCTTCCTCTGAGGCACCGATGGCTACCTCGGCTCCGGCCCCGGCAACCAGCGCAGCCATGGCCCCGGCGTCAGATCTGGTTGGCTCGGGCTGTGCAGCTTACGCAGCAGCCGTTCCCGACGGTGCAGGCTCGGTTGCCGGCATGGCCGCCGATCCCGTTGCCACAGCAGCTTCAAACAACCCGCTGTTGAAGACCCTGACGGCAGCCGTGTCAGGCCAGTTGAACAAGGATGTCAACTTGGTTGACACGCTGAACTCCGGCGACTTCACAGTCTTCGCACCTGTTGACGATGCCTTCGCCAAGATCCCGGCAGAAACCATCGAGGGTCTGAAGACCGACTCCGACACGCTGACCTCCATCCTGACCTACCATGTGGTCCCCGGCCAGTTGGCACCGAGCGATGTTGCCGGTGAGCACCCAACGGCTCAGGGAAGCAACCTTGAAGTCACCGGAAGCGGAGACGACCTGATGGTCAACGGCGCTAAGGTCATCTGCGGTGGCGTCAAGACCGCCAACGCCACGGTCTACCTCATCGACACCGTGCTGATGCCGCCGGCCAAGAAGTAACACTCGGCGACAACAAATAATAAGCAACACAACTGAGAAGGAATGGGCTCATGGGCACGGACCGTGGCAAGGTAGACACCATGCGTTTACCTTGGATGCGGTCCGTGGAGCCTTTGGCACCACCAACCCATGAGGACCTGATCCGCCTCGTCGCCCTTGGCGACGAGGCGGCCTTCGAAGAACTCTACGATGCAGTGGCACCACGGGTCTACGGACTGGTGCGACGCGTAGTTAGAGACCCGGCCCAGAGCCAGGAAGTCACACAAGAAGTCTTCGTCGACGTCTGGACACAAGCTTCGCGCTTTGATGCGGATAGAGGCAAGGCCATGTCGTGGATTCTTGTTATAGCCCATCGACGGGCCGTTGACAGAGTCCGGGCCAGCCAAGCCAGCGCAGACCGGGACCTGCGACAAGGCATCAAGGAGTTTCAAGAGAGTTACGACGACGTCGCCGACACCGTGGAAACACAGATGGAAGGCGAACGAGTCCGAAAGGCTCTCGAGACTCTCACAGACCCGCAACGGGAAGCTATCAGCCTGGCCTACTACGGTGGATACACACATCAAGAAGTGGCAGAGCTACTCAAAATCCCGGTCGGAACTGTAAAAACAAGAATTCGAGACGGCATGATCAGGCTCAGGGACAAGTTAGGGGTGGCGTGATGGAAAAACAATTGCATTTACTGACCGGCTCCTACGCCTTGAACTCCCTCACCAATGGTGAGCGTAGCGACTTTGAACGACATGCCCTCACCGATCCACAAACATTGGAGGAGGTGCGCAGTCTCAGCGAGACGGCTGCCCTCCTGGCCTACGGAACACTCGAGGAAACCCCGCCACCGGCTTTGAAGGCTGATGTCATGGCAGCGATCCGCAATACCCGCCAGCTCCCTGCAAGTTCGGTGGTGCGGGATATCTCCTCGGCCCGCAGCGCAAAGGCGAGATCTCAGGGTGGGGCTTCAGAGCGCCGTCGTTGGGTCCCCGCTCTCAGCGTCGCGGCAGCACTGGCAATCTTTGCTGGCGTTGGCGTCGGCGGTTGGGTAGCTGGCCAAAACTCCTCAGAACAGGACATCAAGGAGCAACTGGTCGCCTCACAGGCACAACAGGAAGCCATGCTGGCGATCATGAGTTCCCCTGACGCCCAAATCGCAACCACTCCGCTCTCCGATGGCGGAACGGTGACAGTTGCCTCCTCGGGCAAGGCCAACAAAGCTGCCGTCATGGTCAACGACATGCCGCCACTGCCAGATGGCAAGACCTACGAACTCTGGTTCATCTCGGCCGCCGGCGCCGTGCCAGCAGGATTGATGGACAGCCCCACAGCACCCGCAATGCAACTTCTCAACGGTGAAATGGGCGGGGCAACCCACGTTGGCATCACGGTGGAGCCAGCCGGCGGTTCGGAGAAACCCACCACAACACCGATCTTGGTACAGGAAATCTAGAATCCTTCACCCTCCGGAGCAATCCGGAGGGTGTTTGGCTCCGAAGTACCAACAAGTACTTCTACCGGCTATTCTGCGGTAGCCAATAAAGAGTTCAAAGGAGCCTCCCATGGGCAAGCGAAGCACCGAGTTCAAAAAGCAGGACTGGCGCGGCCTAGGCATTGGAGCCCTGACCGGGGTCATTTCTGCAGGAGTCCTCTTCGCCATAGCCGAACTGGTTGCGGCGTTCTTTGGGCCGGTGGCTTCACCGCTGACGTCCGTTGGTTCAACATTCATCGACTTCACGCCTGGCTGGCTGAAAAACTTTGCGATCGCCACCTTCGGCACGAATGACAAAATGGTGCTGTTGCTCTCCATGGGGATTGCGGCCGCCGCGCTTTCGGCCGTCGCCGGAATAGTGGCACGGAAATCCCTCCGTACCGCCATGGGCATGGTCCTCGCCTTCGCCATAGTCATGGCGGCCTGCATCATTACCCGCTCAGGCGCCGGACCCTTCGATCTCTTGCCCCTCCTGCTTGGAACGGCCGCCGGATTGTGGGCCCTGCGTTTCCTCAGCTCCACGGAATCAAAGGCGGAAGAAGCCAATATCACCGATGAGGCCCGGTCCTCGCACCCCGTCGCCCCTAGCCGCCGGATCTTCCTCATCAAGTCGGCAACCTTGGCCGGAGTGGCCGTAGTGGCCGGTCTTGGTGGCAGCGTACTTTCCGCAACACGGAACACGGCCAGGGCCTTTCGAGAGGCCTTAAAACTTCCCACACCGAAGGTCAGGGCGGCCGCCCTGCCAGCCGGCGTACAAGCGCCCGTGGACGGCGTGACCCCGTTCGTTACCCCCAACGAGGACTTCTACCGCATCGATACGGCCTTGATCGTGCCGGAGATCGATCCGGAGTCCTGGGAACTGCGGGTCCACGGCATGGTGGAAGAAGAATTCAGCATCACCTTCGATGAACTCTTGAAATCGGAGCTGATTGAATCTCATGTAACCCTGACCTGTGTTTCCAATGTTGTGGGCGGAAATCTAGCCGGCAACGCCAAATGGCTAGGATTCCCCTTGCGGGAGGTTTTGGCCCGTGCGAAGCCAAAAGACGGTGCCGACATGGTCCTCTCCACGAGCAGCGACGGGTTCAGTGCCTCAACTCCCCTACCCGTCCTCCAAGACGACCGGGACGCCATGTTGGCGATCGGCATGAACGGCGAACCGCTGCCGCTGGAACACGGTTTTCCTGTCCGAATGGTGGTCCCCGGACTGTACGGTTTTGTTTCGGCAACCAAGTGGGTCGTCGATCTGGAGGTCACAACCTTTGCGGAGAAGGCCGGTTACTGGACGTCCCGCGGGTGGTCCTCGCACGGACCGATTAAGACAGCCTCCCGGGTTGAGGTGCCTCGCGCATTCGGCCGGATCCCGGCCGGAAAGGTATCCATCGGCGGCAGTGCCTGGGCCCAGACCAAAGGCATCTCTAAAGTGGAGATCCAGCTGGACGACGGCGCTTGGCAGCAGGCCACGCTGGCCGCCGAAGCCTCGGTGGACACGTGGCGCCAGTGGTCTTACATCTGGAACGACGCTCCTGCCGGCAACCACAAGGTGCGTGTACGCGCCTACGACACCGCTGGTGAGCTTCAGATTGAGGATCAGGCACCCCCGGAGCCGGACGGTTCCACCGGTTGGCACTCCATCAACTTCACGGTCACCTAAACTGTGTCCAGCGCTGGTAGCAGATGTTGGGGACCCGGGGCTGCCTCGATAGACTGGGGCCATGACTGAATCTGCGACGTTGACCGACCGTTCCGCCCATGGCTTTGGCCTTGCCACCATCACAGATTCCGGCACCGTGCTGGACGTCTGGTTCCCCGCACCCTCTCTGGGCGTCGCCGCTGACGCCTTGGGCAAGGCTCCCGAGGCCAGCCCTGAACTGACCGCACTGGCCGAATCCGGCACCGACGCCGCCCGTGGCGTGCACCAGAGCGTTGTCTTTGCCCAGATTAACCTCGACGCCGAACCCGCCGACGCCGTCGACGCCTACCTTCGCCTGCACCTGCTCTCACACCGCTTGGTTGCCCCCAACAGCATCAATCTGGACGGCGTCTTCGGCAAGCTCAGTAACGTCGTCTGGACCAACTTCGGTCCGGCCGCCGTCGAAGGTTTTGAACTCACTCGCGCCAAGCTCCGTGCGCGCGGTCCGGTGACCGTCTACTCCGTCGACAAGTTCCCGCGCATGGTCGACTACGTCATCCCCGCCGGCGTGCGTGTTGCCGACGCCGACCGCGTCCGCCTCGGCGCGCACCTGGCCGAGGGCACCACCGTCATGCACGAGGGCTTCGTGAACTTTAATGCCGGAACCCTCGGCACCTCCATGGTTGAGGGCCGCATCTCCGCCGGAGTTGTTGTAGGCAACGGCACCGATGTTGGTGGCGGCGCCTCCATCATGGGCACCCTGTCCGGCGGCGGCACGCAGCGAATCACCCTGGGCGAGCGTGTACTGCTCGGCGCCAACTCCGGCGTCGGCATCAGCATCGGCGACGACTCCGTGGTCGAGGCTGGCCTGTACGTCACAGCCGGCACCCGGGTGCGGGTTTTGGGCCCCAAGAACGACGACGGCGACGACACCACCGTGATCGTCAAGGCCAGCGAACTCTCCGGAGTGGCGAACCTTTTGTTCCGCCGCAACTCCACAACGGGTGAGGTAGAGGTGCTTCCTCGCCTCGGCACCACCGTTGCCCTGAACGAAAGCCTGCATGCTAACTAATCACCTGCTTACCGCAGTTGCATACCCAGAGGGTGGCCGGCGATGAAAAGCCGTGCCACCCTCGGTTGGCTAGTGGTTCTAGCCGTCGCTGCTGCTGCCCTGATCGGTGGCGGCATCTGGGTAGTCAACACAGTCAAGGGCACGTTTGCCCCTGGACTATCGCTTGGTTGTACTGCCACAGTCGCAGATGCCGAATATTCACTGGCATTGGACCAGAGTGAGAACGCCGCGCTCATCTCCACAATCGCCATACAGCGGGGTATGCCTGCACGTGCCGCCACCATTGCACTGGCCACGGGCCTGCAGGAGTCCAAGCTTCGCAATATCGATTACGGTGATCTGGATTCCGTGGGGCTCTTCCAACAACGCCCGTCCCAAGACTGGGGCACAGTGGAAGAAATCATGGATCCGGTGTACTCAACCAACGCGTTTTACGACGTCCTGGCCGAGGTACCAAACTACGTGGACCTGCCCATCAACGACGCAGCCCAGATCGTCCAGCGCTCCGGGTTCCCGCACGCCTATGCCCAGCATGAATCACTTTCCCGCGCCTTCGCCTCGGCCATGACCGGACAGTCTCCAGAGGGCTTGAATTGCACCCTCGCACCGGCAACAACTGCCAGCACCCCCGATCTCGTCATAGCGGGAGCGCAGACCGCAATCGGCCAACTAACTACAACAACCGCAACGACGTCCGCTGCGGAGGCTGGCACAACAGTCCATCTTGAGGTCACTGACGCCTACGGCTGGATGCTGGCTCACTGGGCTCTTGCCAACGCCAATCAGTACGGCATTACCGAAGTCGGCTACGACGGCAAGGTCTGGAACAGGAACGCCAATGTGGATGGTCACAACGTGGGTTGGCAGGCAAGCGAGGCAACAACCGGCGGCCAGGTTTCCATCCTGCTGCCCGCAGCACCTGCCGCGGGCTGAGTCTTAGACCAACATTTCAACGACCGGCTGGACAAAGCTGCGAAAGGCCTCTTGGTCGGCTAGCAGGTGTGAACTCATGATGAGGCGGTCAGGTTCAATGAACCAGGCACGCTGTTCCGCCAAGGGAACCTCCACAATGGTCAGCGTGAAATCCCTGGCGTTGCGACCCAATTCCATCTCTCGGTTTTGCACCAGATCCGCGAGAATCTTGTGCCCGCCCAGCGTTTCCCGCTCAGCCGTCATGATGGAATACAGCTGCGCTTGTTCCCGGGACCAGCTCAACGCAGCGCCATAGTGTGCGTGAGCCACCCTTTGGAGCGCAGGCATCCCGGCCAATTCCGGAAATTCAGGAGGCGTGAGGTCGTACGGGCCGTCGGGGAGGCTGCGCAGCAACCGGGCCCACCAGACTTCCCATTGATCGCGCAGGGCATCTTTTCCTCCGACTCCGGAGGTGAGCATGGAATGATCTGCCGCCCTGATCGACGGCACAACGTTCGACAGTGCCGGGGTACCGGCGCCAACGAGCCCGGCTACGTCGCGTAAATACAGTGCCATCAGCATGGGCGTGCACGTGTCCATGGTGATCCGCCAGCCTGGGCCACCGGTATGATGCATAGTTTCTGCCTCCAGCCTGCTGCACTGTGAGCGCAGCAATCCCTGAAGACAAGATTACTCCGAAGCCAGACCTCCGGCACTCCCCCCTCTTCAGGTGCCCCCACTCTCCAGACGCCCCATCACTTTCGGGGGTTTAAACCGTTTCGCTCCCTCACTCTGTGCATACGACTGAGGGAGCGAAACGGTTTAAACCCCGTAAGGTGGTGCGGCGTTTGAATTAGGCGGGGGCCAGGAGGGATTCCAGGTGGCGGCGGAGCGTTGCTCGGCCCTGTTCAGGAGCAGCCCAGGCTGGCTGAAGGACCAGGCGAAGGCTCAATCCGTCCAACAGGCCAATGAGCCGTTCGGCCTCATCCACGGGAACCAGCGACTCGGCTGCCAGCGGGCTTTCCATAAGTTGGAGCAGGACTCGGCCAACAACGGCTCCGGTGGCGCGATAATCATCCTGCGCGGCCTCTTGGAGGCCGGTGTTGGTCCTGGCGTCGAGCATGAATTCCATGTGCACCACGGCGTCTGCCCGGCGTGCGATATCCAGAGGCAGCAGTTCCTCTAGAACCGCTCCGCACTTATCCAGCAGTCCGCTACGGTCCTCGGGAAGCGGGTCCTGCTCCAACGCCTCCAGGGATTCCAGCGCACGCAGGTGGATCCGCTCGGAATTTACCCGAAAGGCAAATTCCATGAGCTCGGCCTGGTTGTCGAAGTAGTGCCGCACCGAGCCCAGCGCCAGGCCCGCCTCCTTGGCCACATTACGTAGCGAGGCTTGTGTCAGCCCATGCTCGGCAATGACTTCATAAACAGCATTGGCAACCAGCTCGCGGCGGTCGTCGGCATCAACAATTTTAGGCACACATCTTTTTTAGCACAGATGTTTCATGATTCTTCAATCAGCGCCGCGACAGGACGGAAGGACCCGTTCAGTTGCCGGCGGCGCGGTTCTTCTTCTTGTCCAGGTGCATCAACACCAGCAGAGCCAGCATGATGACCAGGGCGGCGATAAAGAACGGCAGGAAAACGCTCTTGCCAACCAGCACCATGATGCCCAGAACCAGCACAACAATCGGGAAGGCCATGGAGAAGGTGTGCAGCAGAAGTGTCGACATTTTCATATTTTTTACTTTCATCCCAGGTTACGCAAAAGAAAAGCGGCGGGTGACTCTTCCAAGGAAAAGTCTCCCGCCGCCGTCGTGCCTAAAAAATTAACGCGAGGGGTACATGCGTTCCGGTTCGCCTGTGTACAGCTGACGCGGACGGCCGATCTTGGTGGCCGGGTCCTTCATCATTTCGCGCCACTGGGCAATCCAGCCCGGCAGGCGGCCGATCGCGAACAGAACCGTGAACATCTTCTCGGGGAAGCCCATGGCCTTGTAGATCAGGCCGGTGTAGAAGTCCACGTTCGGGTACAGGCGGCGGGAGATGAAGTATTCATCCGTCAGCGCGACCTCTTCCAGACGCATGGCGATGTCAAGGAGCTCGTCGTTGCCGCCGAGCTTCTGCAGGATCTCGTGAGCCGTTGCCTTAACAATGGTGGCGCGCGGATCGTAGTTCTTGTAGACGCGGTGTCCGAAGCCCATGAGCTTCACGCCGTCTTCCTTGTTCTTGACGCGCTCGACGAACTTCTCGACAGGCTCGCCGCTCTCCTGGATCTGGCGGAGCATGTTCAACACTGCCTCGTTGGCGCCACCGTGCAGCGGGCCGAAAAGTGCGTTGATGCCAGCGGAAACGGAGGCGAACAGGTTGGCGTTGGCGCTGCCAACAAGGCGGACCGTTGACGTGGAGCAGTTCTGCTCGTGGTCTGCGTGCAGGATCAGGAGCAGGTCAAGAGCCTTGACAACTACCGGGTCCATTTCGTAGGGCTCGGCCGGCAGGCCGAAGCTCAGGCGCAGGTAGTTCTCCACAAGGTTCATGGAGTTGTCCGGGTACAGCATGGGCTGACCAATGGACTTCTTGTACGCGTAGGCGGCGATGACGGGCATCTTGGCCATCAGGCGGATGGTTGCCATCTCAACCTGCTCGTCGTCGAACGGGTCCAAGGAGTCCTGGTAGAACGTGGACAGCGCCGAAACGGCAGAGGACAACACCGGCATGGGGTGCGCGTCGCGCGGGAAGCCGCTGAAGAAGCCCTTGAGGTCTTCGTGCAGCATGGTGTGACGGCGGATGCGCTGATCGAAGGCTTCCAGTTCTGCCGGCGTGGGCAGGTTCCCGTAGATCAACAGGAAGGAAACTTCGAGGAAGTTGGAGTGCTCAGCCAGCTCTTCGATGGGGTATCCGCGGTAGCGCAGGATACCCTTGTCACCGTCGATGAAGGTGATGGCCGAGGATGTTGCCGCGGTGTTCACAAAGCCGGGGTCATAGGTGACAGCGCCAGTGGTGGCCAGAAGCTTGGACACGTCGAAGCCGGCGTTGCCTTCTACCGCTTCAATGCGCGGAAGTTCAAGTTCTCCGCCGTCGTAGCGCAGTGATGCGCTCGTGGAATCAGACATGGAGTCCCCTTCATGAGGTAGCCTTCGAAAGGCTTTGGTTGGTTCAATGCTTGTTTTCTATAAATCCACGGGCGCCCGCGCCCGTGGAGGTAATACCCAAGAAAAACACAGCACAAAAAGCGTCCGGTAGCCGAGACGGCTATCTACGAAACTACCGCTTAGTAGGCCCTCAACACTAATCCTGAGGGCGAAAAGTCGGCGGTTTCCGCCAAAACGCTATGATTTTGCGTTGAGTCGTTCCACTGCGGCACCGATGCGTTCGTCTGTTCCGGTCAGGGCGACACGGATAAAACCTGCACCAGCATCGCCGTAGAACGTGCCAGGACCGGCAACAATCCCCAGTTCAGCCAGGCGCCCAATGGTGACCCAGGTGTCCTCATCTGCGGTGCACCACAGGTACAGGCCGGCCTCGGAATGGTGAATGGTGAGACCGAATGACTCCAGCGCACCCACCAGTTGCTCGCGGCGTGCCCTGTAGAGGGCCTTCTGGGCGCTGACGTGGGCGTCATCCCCCAGCGCCACACGCATGGCTTCCTGCACCGGATAAGGCACAATCATGCCCGCGTGCTTGCGGCTGTTGACCAAGTTCGCCACGATGGCGCTGTCGCCGGCAACGAATGCTGCCCGGTAGCCCGCAACGTTGGACTGCTTACTCAGGGAATAGATGGCCAGCAAGTTCTCATGAGAGTCGCCGCAGACGCGCGGATCAAGCACGCTGGGAACCGCTTCCCCGCCACGTTCCGGATCCCACTCGCCCCAGCCAAGCTCCCCGTAGCATTCGTCGGAAGCGACGACGGCGCCAATCTCCCGTGCCGCAGCCACCAAAGCAGCCAGTTCCTCAACGCCACGCACAATCCCGGTGGGGTTGCCCGGCGAGTTAACCCACACCAGACGCACCTTGGCGCGAGTTTCGGCGTCGAGCTCGTCAAGGGAATCCGCCGCCACAGAGGTAGCACCGGCGAAGACCGCACCCATGTCATAGGTGGGGTAGGCCACGGTGGGCCGCACAATGACATCGCCGGCACCAAGGCCCAGCAGCAGCGGCAGCCAGGCCACCAATTCCTTCGAGCCAACCGTTGGCATGACATCGGCAGCATCGAGCCCCAGCACGTTGCGGCGCCGCGCGAACCAGTCCACAACCGCCTGGCGCAGGGCCAGCGTGCCGTGGGTGGTGGGATAGCCGGGAGCGTCAGCCGCGGCAACCAAAGCGTCCTGAATCAAGGCAGGGGTGGAATCCACGGGCGTGCCGATGGAAAGGTTCACCAACCCGTCAGGGTGTGCGGCGGCGATTGCGTGATAAGGCGCCAACGCGTCCCACGGGTAGTCGGGAAGCTGCAAGCCAAACGTGCGCGGTGCTGAGGTCATGGTGCTGGAATCAGTCCTGGTTCTGCGGCGGAAGGGCCGCGACGAACGGGTGATCGGTGTGCGTGTTGCCAACCTTGGCAGCACCACCCGGCGAGCCGAGAACGTCAAAGAACTCCACATTGGCCTTGTAGTATTCGGCCCACTCGTCCGGAGTGTCATCCTCGTAGTAGATGGCCTCTACCGGGCATACGGGTTCACAGGCACCACAGTCAACGCATTCGTCGGGGTGGATGTAGAGCGAGCGTTCACCCTCGTAGATACAGTCAACAGGGCACTCCTCAACGCATGCCTTGTCCTTGACATCCACGCACGGCTGCGCAATTACGTACGTCACGAACCCCAACCTTCCTTCAAAGTCTCATTCCGGCACAAATCGTCACCGGCGCTCCCATTATCCCCCACCGCCACCGCCCCGCGCACGTTGGCGAGACTTAGTATGAAGTGGTGAACAGTGCACTTGACCGACTCGCCGAACTTCCCCTAGGCACCCGCATGGTTGTCCGCTACCGGATTGACGGCGGTCTGACCGACGCCCTCGGCGATCTTACGGCCCGCGACAGCCACGGCTGCACCATCACCACCCGCCTGGGTCCGGTCACCATAATGTACGACGACGTCCAGCTGGCCAAGCCTGTTCCCCCGCCTCCCGCGCGGCGCGAGCGACGCCTGCAGCCCTAATTCGGGCCGCATGGTGGGCCGTGCAGCTGCCCCTCTCCCAACGCTCAGTCACATCCGGGGCGTTCGTCCCAGAGGGACCCCTACGTCTGCAGGAGCGTTGGTGAAAAACACCCCACAACTGCAGGAGGGTTGAGTGTGAGAGGCGAGCTACTTTTTGGGCAGGAGCAGACGCCACACAATTAGGGCCACCAGCGGCGTGATGAAGGCGATGCCGTAAAGCCACACCCTGCCTTGGGTGTTGTCGAAGATCAGGCCGTAGGTGCCCAGCTGCAGGGACAGTAGGCCGGCGGTGGCGTAGGCAGCGGCCCCGCACCACACCGAAATCCAGGAACTTTTACTCCACAGGCCAACAAACATGCTCACGGCGGCCAATAGCAGCAGGGCCAGCGCCGAACCATAAGGAATGGCGCTTTCTGCCCCGCCCGGGTACCACGCGTGCCCGTGCAGCGACGTGCCTAACAATCCTGCGCCAACGCCCGCGCCTACGGCGGCTGCCAGCACGGCCCAGCGTTTCGGTGTGGAGGTCCTGCGTTCAGTCTGGGACCTTGTCATGGTGTCCCATAAACAGTCTGGGGGTCCAGGGTCACAAACTCTTCTACGGCCGAGATGTCCTTCCAGACATCATCGGAGAGTGCATAGCGCGCCCCGTCCACCGTAATTTGCGTACGGTGGGCCCGCATGGCGGCTGTCTTGGCAGCCAGATCCCCTTCGATAGCCAGCCGCGGTACGCCTTCCTCCAGGGGACGGTCCGGCCGGTCACTGACGATCGTGTAAAGTTGCGGAACAACCCAGGCATCGGCGGCTTCAGGCCCGACTCCTTCAGGCCCGGCGGCTTGCCGCAGGGCAGCCAGGGTGAGTTCATGGGCCCGCACGTGATCGGGGTGACCGTAACCGCCGTCGGCCGCGTACGTCACTACGACGGCGGGACGCAGGGCACGGATGGCTGCGGCCAACAACGCCGCCGTTTCCGACAGTGGGGCCCGGGAGAATGAGCCGGGCAGAATCGTGGAGGCGGCCATGGCTCGGCCATCGGGCCCCCACTGCATGCCCGAGTCGCGGAAGACAACGGGGCCGCCAGCCGGTGCGGTCAGGTCCTGGCCCAGCCAGATGTGCCGGTCCACGCCGAGTGCGCGCAGGGCGGCAGCCAGCTCCCGTTCCCGTTCCAACGCCAGCCCAGCTCCAAGCTCGGAAGCGCCAGAAGCGTCGGCAACGAGGTCGGAGGATTTCACTTCAAGGTGCGCCAACTCCGGCGGGATGACCTCGCCAAGCTCGCCTCGAGTGCACGTAACCAGAACAACGTTGGCTCCAGCTGACGCCGAAGCTGCCATGGTAGCGCCAGTGACGATGGTTTCATCGTCTGGGTGGGCGTGCACAAAAAGCACGGTGGCATCCGGTCCGGTTCCGGGCAGCAAAGCAGGTATTTCCATGAAGTCCAATCTACCGCCAGAGACAGCAAAGGCCGGTTCGCCCTGAAGTTTCCTTCGAGGCGAACCGGCCTATGCTGTGCAGATCGTGCAGATGCCTTAGGCCAGGAGCGTTGCTCCCGGGATGGCATTGAGCAGATCCTGGGTGTATTTCTGCGTGGGGTTCGCGAAAATCTCATCGGTGGTACCCGACTCAACAACGCGACCCTTCTGCATGACGCACACGGTGTCCGCGATCTGGCGAACAACGGCGAGGTCATGAGTGATGAAAAGGTATGTCAGGCCCAGGTCTTCTTGAAGTTCAGCCAACAGGTTCAGAACCTGCGCCTGCACCAGAACGTCCAGAGCCGAGACGGCCTCATCACAAATGATCAGATCCGGGTTCAGTGCCAAGGCACGCGCAATGGCGATACGCTGGCGCTGGCCACCGGAGAGCTCGTTCGGGTAGCGGTGCATGGTGGCCGCAGGCATGGAGACCTGGTCCAACAATTCGCGCACCTTCTTCTCACGGGACTTGGCATCGCCGATCTTGTGGATCTTCAACGGTTCTTCAATGGTTCGGAAGATGTTGAACATCGGATCCAGGGAACCGTAAGGGTCCTGGAAGATGGGCTGTACCCGGCGGCGGAAGTCAAAGAGCGCCTTCCCCTTGAGGGTGTTAACTTCCACACCATCGAAGAGGATGCTTCCCTCGGTGGGCGCCAACAGGCTCAACGCCATCTGTGCCACCGTCGACTTGCCCGAGCCGGACTCGCCCACAACTGCCGTGGTGGTACCACGGGGCACGTTGATGGAAACGTCATCCACTGCCTTGAAGTTGGCGGCCTTGCCCAGGGCGCCACGGATCTTGAAGACCTTGCTCAGGTTCTTGATCTGCAGGATGTGATCATCGGCGTTGGCAGCAACAGGCTTGGGTACCAAAACAGGTGCCGTCTCGGTGACCTCCGTTGAGGCCACCTGGGACTTGGCAGACTGCAAGCGGCGTGAAGCCAACGACGGCGCCGAGTTCACCAGACGCTGCGTGTACGGGTGCTGCGGGTTGCGCAGGATCTCCAGTGCGGGACCCGATTCAACCACCTGCCCCTTGTACATGACAACAACCTTTTCGGCACGCTCAGCAGCAAGGCCAAGATCGTGCGTAATGAGCAGCACGGCCGTGCCCAGCTCGGTCGTCATGGTGTCCAGGTGGTCCAGAATCTGACGCTGGACGGTGACGTCCAACGCAGACGTGGGCTCATCGGCGATCAACAGGCGCGGCCGGCAGGCCAGGCCGATGGCGATCAACGCACGCTGGCGCATACCACCGGAGAACTCGTGCGGATACTGCTTGGCACGGGCTGCGGCATCAGGCAAACCTGCTTCAGCCAGCACCTCCGCCACGCGTTCCTTGGAGTTTGATCCGGCCAGGCCGTTGGCCTTGAGCGTTTCCTTCACCTGGAAACCGATCTTCCAGACCGGGTTCAGGTTGGACATGGGATCCTGGGGAACCATGCCGATCGAGTTGCCTCGCAGCTCAATGATGCGCTTTTCGCTGACGTTGGTGATGTCCTCGCCATCAAAAATGATCTGGCCGCCGCTGACCCGACCATTGGACGGGAGCAGGCCAATCGCGGCGAGAGCAGTGGTTGATTTACCGGAGCCAGATTCGCCAACGATGGCAACCGTCTCGCCGGGCATGATGGTCAGGTGCGCATTGCGCACCGCGTTGACCGGCCCGTTGGCGGTGTCGAAGGTGATGGCCAGATCGCGGATTTCCAACAACGGAGTATCGGCGTCACGTGTAGCGGCGGCTTTCATGGAGGAATTTCTTTCATTGACTGACATGTCCGTCACCGCTTCCTTGCTTTGGGATCCAGCGCATCACGCAGTGCATCACCGAGCATGATGAAGCTCAGCACAGTGATGGAGAGCGCCACAGCGGGCCAGAGCAGCACTGCCGGGTTATTACGTACCTGAGGTTGCGCATCGGAGATGTCGTTGCCCCATGACATGACAGATTGCGGCAGACCAAGTCCAAGGAAGGACAGGGTTGCCTCGGCGACAATGAAGGTACCCAGGGAAATGCTTGCCACAACGATGACAGGCGCCATCGAGTTGGGGATGACGTGCTTGACCAGAGCCCGGAATGAAGACAAACCCAGGGCCTTGGAGGCCGTGACGAAGTCTGCATTGCGGTTCTCAATGACGGCACCACGGGTGATGCGCGCAATCTGCGGCCAACCAAACGCCACGAGGGTCACAATGACTGTCCAGACGCTGCGGTTGTCGCGGAATGCGGGCAACTGCATGATGATGATGGCACCAAGGATCAGGGGCAGAGCGAAGAAGATATCGCCCAAGCGGGCCAGAATCGCATCGAGCCAGCCACCGTAGTAGCCGGCGAGTGCACCCATGATGCCACCCAAGACAACAACGCCGATGGTGGTGAAGATGCCAACCATGAGGGATGCGCGTGTGCCGTAGATGACGCGTGCGTAGACGTCACAGCCTTGCAGGGTGAAGCCCAGCGGATGGCCCGCACGGGCCCCCTCACCAGAATCATCCAAGGTGCAACTGGTGGGTTCAACGTTGGCAAACAACTGCGGGAACGCAGCCACCACAACGACGAGGACGATCAACAACGCCGAGATGATGAACAAGGGCTGCTTGCGCAGGTTCTTCCAGGCATCGGCCCAGAGGCTCAACGGTGCCGCTGTTACATCGACCTTGTCGACGGCTGCCAGCGGTGTCTCTTCCAGAGGTGCCACATAGTGCTCGATGACACGCGTGGAGACTTTTCCCTGACGGGCAGCCGGGGTCGCCGGCTTGGTCAGGTCATTTTCGGGTGTGAAGTTCTCAGACATAGCGAATCCTTGGGTCGAGCCACGCGTACAACAAGTCCACAACGAGGTTGGCTACCACGAAGACAATGACCAAGATGCTGACGACGGCCACAACGGTGGCGCTCTCGCCCTTAAGAATGGCCTTGTAGAGCAGATTGCCCACACCGGGAACGTTGAAAATTCCCTCCGTGACGATGGCGCCACCCATCAGGGCCCCCAAGTCGGCACCGAGGAAAGTGATCACGGGGATCAATGAGTTGCGCAGAATGTGCACCACCACTACGCGGCGTCGGCTCAGGCCCTTTGCCGTTGCGGTGCGCACATAGTCGGCGTTCATGTTCTCGGCGATGGAGGTGCGGGTAAGTCGAATGACGTACGCCAGCGAGACCAGGCCAAGGACAATGGCGGGCAGTAGAAGTTCATTCCAGGGCGCTCCACCGCTGACGGTGGGGCGGGCCCATCCGAGCTTCACGCCAACAACAAGCTGGAGGACGAAGCCCAGAACGAATGTGGGGACGGCGATGACAATCAAGGACGCAACCAGAACGGTGCTGTCAAAGAGTTTGCCTTTGCGCAGGCCGGCAATGACTCCGAAGAAGACGCCAAAGATGGCTTCAATGGCCAAGGCCATGATGGCTAGGCGGGCCGTTACAGGGTAGGCCCGGGCAATAACTGCCGAGACTTCCTGGCCTGAGAAAGTTTGGCCGAGGTTCAAGGTGACCAAGTTTTTCAGGTACAAACCGTACTGGACCCAGAAAGGCTGATCTAGGTTGTACTGGGCCCTGAGCGCGGCTTCGACGGCGGGGGCCATCGGCTTGCCACCTGAAAGGGCGGAAATGGGGTCTCCAGGAGTGGCGAAGACCAAAAAATAAACCAACAGCGTTGCCCCGAAAAATACGGGAATCAGCTGCAGGAAGCGGCGAAAAGCGAACATCAACATTGCGGTGTCCCCTTTCGCCAGGCTTCCGATCGCAATGCGTTCATGAAATTACCTGTTCAATAGTTGTCGGTACTGGCAGCTGACGGGATCCACCGCAGATGTCCGTACGGAATATAGCAAAAAAACTTGTGTAAACCGCGAAAAAGAGGGAACCCGGCTCGTAGGCCGAGTTCCCCCTATAAATCCACGGCAGTAAGAAAAACTACTTACTTAGCGGTAATTTCACTGTAAATCGGGACGCCGTTCCAACCAAACTTCACGTTGGTGACGTTGTTGCTCCAGACACCCTGGACTGCCTGGTACCACAGGGGTACAACCGGCAGGTCCTTGAGCAGGATTTCCTGAGCTTCGTTGAAGATCTTGTTGCCTTCTTCAACGCTGGTTGCTGCCAGGCCGGACTTCAGCTTGGCATCGAACTCGGGGCTGGAGTAGTCGCCGTCGTTGGAACCTGCGCCGGTGCCGTACAGCGGGCCCAGGAAGTTGTACAGCGACGGGTAGTCAGCCTGCCAGCCGGCGCGTGATGCACCGGTGAGCTTCTTGGAGTTGACCAGTGCGCGCATCTCCTTGAAGGTGGCGATCGGGTTCAGCTCGGCCTTGATCCCCAGGGTGGTGGAGATCTGGTTGGCCATGGCCGTGATGTATTCCTTGTTGCCGGCACCATCAATGTTGGAGGAGATGGTGAGGGTCTTGCCGGCAGGCCACGGGCTGATGGCTTCAGCCTTGGCCCAGAGTTCCTTTGCCTTTTCGGCATTGAACTTCAGGACATCGGAGCCGGGCAGGGCTGCTTCGTAACCATCAATGACCGGTGACGTGAATTCTGTGGCGACCTTCTTGTTGCCGAAGAAGATCTTGTCGATGATCTGCTGGCGATCGATGGACATCGAGATCGCCTGGCGACGCAGTGTGCCAGCCTCACCCTTGAACTCTTCCATGTAGCTCGGGAGAGTCATGGTGGCGTTACCGGCGTAAGCCTGGTTGATGTTGCGACCTTCGAAGTCGGTGGCGAAGTTCTGCAGGTTGCTCGGCGGCACCTGATCCAGAACATCCAAGTTGTCCGACTGAACATCCGTGTAAGCGGCATCGAAGGAGGCGTACAGCGTGAAGGTCACGCCACCGTTCTGTGCCTTGCTCGGGCCTTCGTACTTCGCGTTCGGAACCAGTTCGATGGAAACATCGTGCTTCCAGCCATCGGCTGCGATCGTGTACGGGCCGTTACCGATGGGGTTCTGGCCGAATGCCTTCGGGTCAGCGAAAGCCGCCTCGGGCAGCGGGAAGAACGCCGTGTAGCCAAGGCGCAACGGGAAGTCGGACTCGGCCTGGGCCAGTTCCACGGTGAAGGTGGTGTCATCGACAACCTTCAGACCTTCCATGGTGTCAACAGTGGCGCCTTCTGCGGAAACCGCAGCGTAGCCCTTGATGGACTCGAAGAAGTAGGAGTTCTTCTGTGCATTCTTAGCGGCCGCACCGAAGTTCCACGCGTCAACGAAGCTCTTAGCCGTGACGGGGGTGCCATCGCTGAAGGTCTTACCGGCCTTCAGCTTGATGGTGTAGTTGACGGAGTCGCTTGATTCGATAGAATCGGCAACCTCGTTGACGGGCTTGCCGTCTGCGTCGTAGCTGACCAAGCCGCTGAAGATGAGGTCCATGACGCGACCGCCACCAACTTCGTTGGTGTCCGCGGGCAGCAGGCCGTTTTCGGGCTCGGTGCCATTAGCGGTGATGACCTTGGTTGTGTCGCCGGTTGCGGTGGTTTCTCCACCAGTACCGCCACCACACGCCGACAGGGACAAGGCAACAACTGCAGCCAGACCCAATGCTTTGGAAGTGCGTGAGAAACGCATTCCGCCTCCTTGTTTATGATATGGACGCGAGCAAAACCCCAGATTTCCCGGCTCCTTGTTGGGCGGGCAGTGTTTCAACTCATACTCAATGAGCGTATCCGCAATATGTTACCTGCAAGTAAACAAGGCCACATTCTGGCAGGATCTTTATCGAGATGAGACCTAAACCACAATTCTTGTCCCGGTTTGCCCTGGCTCAAACGACAAAAAACCCGCCCCAGCATGTGCTGGGACGGGCTTTTGTGGAACGTATTAGTTCTTGGCGCGTGAGCGGTACTGCTTGGCGCGGTCTCCGGCGTTCAAGATCAACTTACGGATACGCACGGCCTCCGGGGTCACCTCAACGCACTCGTCTTCGCGAGCGAATTCGAGGGACTCTTCCAAGGTGAGGTTGCGCGGCGGGGTCATGTTCTCGAAGGTGTCCGAGGAAGCTGCACGCATGTTGGTGAGCTGCTTTTCCCTGGTGATGTTCACGTCCATGTCATCGGCGCGTGAGTTCTCGCCAACGATCATGCCCTCGTAAACCTCGGAGGTGGGCTGCACGAAGAAGTTCATGCGTTCCTGAAGCTTGATCATCGCAAACGGGGTGACAACGCCAGAGCGGTCAGCAACGATGGAACCGTTGGTGCGGTACTCGATGGGACCGGCCCACGGCTCGTAGCCTTCGGCCAGCGAGGCTGCGATACCGGCACCGCGGGTGTCGGTGAGGAAGCGGGTACGGAAACCGATCAGGCCACGGGCCGGAACAACGAATTCCATGCGGCACCAGCCGGTGCCATGGTTGGCCATGTTGGTCATACGGCCCTTGCGTGCGGCCATCAGCTGAGTCACGGAGCCCAAGTATTCCTCGGGTACGTCGATGGTCATGTGTTCCATCGGCTCGTGAACCTTGCCGTCAACCAGCTTGGTAACAACCTGCGGCTTGCCAACGGTCAGCTCGAAGCCTTCGCGACGCATCTGCTCAACGAGGATAGACAGAGCCAATTCGCCACGGCCCTGAACTTCCCAAGCGTCGGGACGCTCGGTGGGGAGAACGTTCAAGGAAACGTTACCAACGAGTTCCTTGTCCAGGCGATCCTTGACCTGGCGTGCGGTGACCTTGTGGCCCTTGATGCGGCCGGCGATCGGGGAGGTGTTGATACCGATGGTCATGGAGATGGCCGGCGGGTCAACCGTGATCAGCGGCAACGGCTGCGGGTTTTCCAAGTCGGTCAGGGTCTCACCAATGGTGATGTCCTCGATACCGGCAACAGCAACAATTTCACCGGGGCCAGCGGACTCGGCCGGAACACGGGTCAGTGCCTTCGTGGCGAGCAGTTCGGTGATCTTGACAGGCTTGACGGTGCCATCGGCACGGCACCAGGCAACGGTCTGACCCTTGGTCAGGGTGCCGTTGAAGATACGCAGCAGAGCCAAACGGCCCAGGAACGGTGAAGCATCCAGGTTGGTGACGTGCGCCTGCAGGACACCATCCGGGTTGTAGGTGGGGGCCGGGATGTGGTCGATGATGACCTTGAACAGCGGCTCAAGATCTTCGTTGTCCGGGGCGGCACCGTTATCGGGCTGCGTCAAAGAAGCGCGGCCCAATCGGCCGGATGCGTAAACAACCGGAACGTTCAAAACGGCGTCGAGGTCCAGGTCCGGAACTTCGTCGGCCATATCGGAGGCGAGGCCCAGGAGCAGGTCCATGGACTCGGCAACAACCTCGTCGATGCGAGCATCGGGACGGTCGGTCTTGTTGACCAAAAGGATTACGGGGAGCTTTGCAGCCAGTGCCTTACGCAGCACGAAGCGGGTCTGCGGCAGCGGGCCTTCAGAAGCGTCTACGAGCAGAACAACGCCGTCAACCATGGACAGGCCGCGCTCAACTTCGCCACCGAAGTCAGCGTGACCCGGGGTGTCAATAACGTTGATGGTCATGGCGACACCGTTAGCCGAAGGACCGTTGTAAGCAACGGTGGTGTTCTTAGCCAAGATGGTGATGCCCTTTTCGCGCTCCAAGTCACCGGAGTCCATAACGCGCTCGGTAACATCGCCGTGAGCAGCGAATGCGTGCGTCTGCTGAAGCATGGCATCGACCAGTGTGGTCTTTCCATGGTCAACGTGCGCCACAATGGCGACGTTGCGCAGGTCGTTGCGCGAGGCAGTATTGAGGGAAAGATCGCTCATACGTTAAGACTCATTTCAGTTGGGCCCGGCTGCAGGCCCGGTAGGGCTAAAGCAGAAAGTCACATTGATGATTGGCCGTGAAGAATCGGCAGATAACACCATTCTAGTCGCACAGACAAATACGGCCTAGCCACTTTAGCTCATGATTCCCCATTTTTTTGCCATCCAAGGCGTACCTTGGACACCCAGTCCGGCCACGGCAGCGGTTTTCCGCCCAAAAGGTACGACGGCGCCAGCTAGGTTTTCGTGATGAAAGTCACCTGACGTCGTCGTGCTTCAGGAACACGCGGGCGCGAGGTGACGGGACAGCACCGAGGGGGCTGTGGATAACTTCAAGCAGTAACGGCGGAGGGCTGGAAGAATTGCTTCATGGGAATCAGATACTTTGCACGCCCAGTGCCGCCCGGCCTGGTCGCCATTGCGCAGATCAATCCGGGTGCCTTTCTGCACGATGCGCATTTTTGGCGGGTCTGGGAGTCCTCGCGGCGACACCCCGAAACTTTGTTTCTGGACAAGGCGTGGAGAGATATGCAGGACCTCTTCGACCCAAACGGGCAAGACCCTCCACGGCCAGCCTATGAATTGGTCCGAGGTCAAATACAGTGTTTTGGCATGGATATCCACCCCTTTGACCGTGTCCTTGATCCCGCGCAAGTTGCCTTGATTGCGAGCGATCTAGCGCAGGCGGACATACGCAAGCTCTATCAAGATTGCCTGCCGCAGCACTCCCCCGATTGGGCTGCAATCATGGACGGACGCCGCGACAGCGTTGAATATTATGTGGCAGATGCAGCGTATTTCACCGCCGAGTTAGCGGCCAGGCGCATGGGTCTGATCTATTCCATCGGATAAACGGCTAAGTGGCTGGTCTCGCTATCCTCCTACTTGACGTAGGCCCACTGCGCAACGCTTTGCCACGGGCCGATGGCCAGCGGCGAGTATGTCACTCCTGTGGCGTGCGGGCCACTGGCACTCAGGGCTGTGCGTTGGAAGAGCGGCAATCCGTAGCCGGCCTCCATGACGAGCTGATCGATCTGCATCTTCAGGGCGTTCTGCTTGGCCGCGTCCGGGTTGAGAGCCAGCTGCTCCGTGAGCTGGTCCACCACGGTGTTGGAGAAGTTGTTCAGGTTAGATATCCCGCCGGTCTTGAACACCTGCGGCACCTGGGCCGAGCCTGTGGGATTACTTGTCCACCCGTACAGCGCAACATCAAAGGCACCACCCTTGAGCGCGGAAAGCCACTGATCGGCACTCTTGCCGGCATCTGTGACAACAAAACCGGCCTTCGTTGCGGCGGCGGCAATCAAGGAGTATTCCAAGGCCCGCTCAGGATCGCTCGAGTTGTAGAGGATGCGCACGGTGGGCTTGGCGCCGTCGAGCAGTTCCTTGGCCTTGTCAGGCGACGGAGTTGCGGTGGCCTCCACGGCTGGAGCCGAGAAGCTGGCCACGCCGTTGCTCCGTGCCGATTCCTTGTAGGGAATTTGTGAAGGGCGGAAAACGAAGGAATTCAGGACCTCTGCCTTGGGATCAAGTGGCTTGGCCACCTGATCCACAATCTCTTGGCGAGGCACGGTATGGAGGAAAGCCGCGCGTAGATCCGGATCGGCGAGGACACCCTTGAAGTTGAGCACCACCTGATCGAAGCCCAGGCCTTGGCCTTGCTGCAGAGCAACACCGGTCTCGTGCAATGCGGTGAGCTTCGTGAGGCGCTCCGGCGTCACAGCTGGTGAGATCACGTCCGCTGTTTGCGCTTCCAGCGCCGCGATCTGCTGGTCAGGATCGTTCTCATAATGAACCGTGAGGGTATCCAGTTTTGGAGCAGCACCCCATGCGTAATCGGCATTGCGGGTCAGGACCAGTTCTTTGTCCGCCGTGATGTCCTTGACCAGGTAGGGGCCGTTGGACAGGGCCAAAGTTGGATCGGGCATGCTCTTGGTGTCGAAGCCGGTGTTCCAGAAATCTGCAACCTTGCGCAGCGTTGGGTTGACCGCGACGGGTTTGGCCGGATCACCCTTGCCAACACTTTTCAACAGTGCGGTGAGCGCCTTGGCGTCCTTGAGCCCGGCCCGAACTGCCACAATGTGGGCCGGAATGCTGACGGTGGAGCCAAGTGCCGTCTCCCAGTCGGAGAACGCCGTGGTGTAGGTCAGCGTGAGGGACGCACCATCGTCGCTCACCACGGGAAGCGCCGTGTGCTCGAGTCCTGAGTTATCCCCTGCCGTATGGAAATAGGCCGTACCGGTTTTGACGGCAAAGTTCGCATCCAGAGTTGCATCATTGAAATAGCCCGAGGCTGCCGCCCATTCAAGGAGCAGGTCGTCGGCCGTCACCGGGGCACCGTCTGACCATTGAACACCGCTATTGATGGTGTATTTGATGGTCAGCGGATCATCCTTGACCTTCTCATACTTGCCAAACTGCTCATTCTTGACGATGTTCAAGGCGCTGTCTACGGAGTTGAACCCCGAATGCGTGGCCGAGTCAATGCGCGTATTGGTCACGGTATTGCCGGTGACGCTTGTTGGGTTAAACGAGGTGAAGGCTGCGCCCTCCAAAACGGTGAGGTTTCCGCCGTCGACCGCTGTGGCAGACGCGGTAGTTTCAGTGGGGGTCGGTGGCGTGGGTGTGCATGCCGCCAGGGCCAACGCCACTACCGCGGCCGCAGCCAGTACTTTGGAAATGCGTCCGGGCCGCATTCCACCTCCAGGTTCTTCGCTTCAATATGGTCCGTCCGGGAATTCGTTGGCAAGCGCCAGTCCCGGGAATAAGCCTGCTTGTTAGATTACCGCAGCAGTTTGAGCGTGCGCTGTGGACTGGTGCCCGGCGTCGAACATTAATATCCGGTGGTGCCGTCAACACACTCGCGCAGCAGGTCCAGGTGCCCCAAGTGGCGGGCGTATTCCTCGATCATATGCGTGTACACCCAGCGCAGATTCAGCTCCTGTCCGCGCCGGAGCCCGGGCAACGGCGCGTCCAGATCGGTGACCGCCGCCGCCAACTCTCTGGCGTGCACGAGCTCTTCCCCATAAGCGGCAACGTCTGCAAGGGCGCCGTCTTCGGTGTATCCGGTGAAGTCCGCGTCGGGATCTACCGCCTTATACCGGGCAGCCTGGGTGCTGCCGGCCACCACATTTGAAAACCAATACCGTTCGACGTCGGACAGGTGCCGGACAATCCCCACCACCGTCAGCTTCGAGGGCGGCACTGCCGGCCGGCAAAGCTGCTCCGGCGTGAGTCCGCCAACCTTGATGGGCAAGGTGATCCGGTAAAACTCCAGCCATGCCTCCAGCGACTCCCGCTCCCCCGCCATGAACGGCGGGCCAGTGCGGGCGTCAGGCACTTCAGGGGTGCGGTCGTTGATGAGGTCCATGGCACTACCATTCCACAAGTACTCATCGCCATGACAGTGCTGCCGTCTTGGTGTGTTGCACGCTATCGAGTCTCTAGTTCTGGCCTTGGGCCCCTACTGTGTGGCAGCCCTTGGGAGTAAAATATGCCCATGAATGAGCCGCATTCCATCGCTGTCATCGTCGCTCATCCCGACGATGATGCCTATGGGTGCGCCGGATCAATCGCCCTGCATGAGCACGATCCCGGGTTCCGCTTTGTTTTGGTATTGGCCACCGATGGGGCCGCCGGCCAGATTTCCGCCGGGATTCCGGCCACCCCCGAAACACTTGGCGCCTACCGCCGGGTGGAGAGCGCCAATGCATGGCGCGCGCACGGAACGATTCCGGTGCGCCACGAATGGCTCGGCTACGACGACGGGCGGTTGCCGCAGGTGGGATTCGAGGAATTGGTGCAGCGCGTGTTGGAAATCCTACTGACCGAGCGGCCCCAGGTGGTTGCCACCTTTGGGCCGGATGGGATCACCGGGCACCGCGACCACATCATGATTGGCCGCGCCACCGACGAGGCGTTTGAGCGTGCCCGGCACACACCCGGACCGGGCCTGCGCCGGCTGGTCCACGGGGCACTGCGCGCTTCCACCTTTGAACGCTGGAATGTGGCACGCCAACAGGCTGGGCTGCCGGGGTGGAACCCCACCATGGAATACCATCTCCGTCCTGTCCCCGACGAGCAAATCGGCATTGAGGTCGATACCTCAGCGGTAAGTTCACGCATTGTTGCCGGACTGATGGAGCACCGCAGCCAGCGTGATGTCCTGATCGATCCGGGCTCAAGTGTGGACCACTGGGAACGTGTGGTCTCCCGTGAGCCATCGGTCCTGGTGTGGCCGCCGCGCGCCGCCGGGCAGCCACTACTCCGTGATCTCTTTGAGGGACTCTGAGCTCCCGATTCAACCCGGCCTCTAGCGGCAAGCGATGCCAAGACGGCAGAATGGCGGCATGACATTTCGCATCGAAAACATCTCCATTGATTCCACGTCCCCGTTTGAGACCGCGCAGTTCTGGGCAGAGGCGCTGGGCTGGAGGATTGCCGAAGACGGCGACGACGATGAAATTGCCGTGCAGCCAGCCCCCGGCAGCCCGGAATTCGGGGTGCTCCCAGACATCTTGTTCCTGCGAGTCCCGGAGACCAAGGCTGTCAAAAACCGCTTACATCTTGATCTGCGCCCAGCGGACCAAGTCGCCGAGATCGCTCGTCTGGAATCTCTGGGCGCCACCCGGGTTGATATCGGCCAGGGCAGCGACGTCACATGGGTGGTCATGGCAGACCCGGAAGGCAACGAGTTCTGTATCTTGCGGTCATTGACCGAGGCTGAAAAGGCCGCCCTGTAGCCACTAACACTGAGATCCTAGGCACGGATTCCCGCCCGAAGAACAATTTACTGTCCTGAGGCAAGTATATTTGCTGTATGACCGCAAAGACATACCCCCACCTGATGGCTCCCGGACGTATCGGCGGGCTGCAAACACCCAACCGTATTGTTCTCCCTGCCATGGACATGAACGTCTCCGAACACGGCGAAATTGAGCAGACCGAGATTGATCACTACGTGGCTCGCGCCGCGGGTGGCGCCGGCTTGATCATCACCGGCGCCTGCGCCATCGCTTTCCCGTTTGGCGCAGCCTCCTTGAAGGAGCCGGGCCTCTCGGATGACAAGTTCATCCCGGGGCTCAAGGCACTCGCAGACGCAATCCACGCAGCGGGTTCCAAGCTGTGCATCCAGTCCACACACCACGGCAAGGTGGCCCGCGTTGACGTCGCCAACGATCGCCCGGTCTTGGCGCCCAACAAGCCTGACTACAGCTACAACATGTCGGCACTGGCAGATAGCACCCCGGATGAGCTCCGCCGAATGGGTGCGGCCACCGCCGGGAAGCAGGCAACGTACAAAGAGATGAGTGCCGATGATATTTCCGGGCTCATCTCCGACTGGGCCGACGCCGCCGAACGCATCGCCAAGGCCGGCTGCGACGCCATCGAGATCCACGTAGCGCACGGCTACATCCTTGGGGTGTTCCTGAACCAGCGGGACAACAAGCGTACGGACGAATACGGCGGCCCGCTGGCCAACCGGGCCCGTCTGGCCTGCGAGGTCATCAGGGCCGTCAAGGAACGGGTCGGCGACAAGCTGGCCATCCTGGTTCGAGTTTCCGGCGAGGAGTACGGGCAAGAAGGCGGACTCTCGCTCGAGGAGTCCATCGATGCCTCGAAGCTGTTCGAGCAGGCTGGCGCCGACGCCATCCACGTGACCGGGTGGGGGCGGAACCCGTTCGATAACTTCACTGACGGCCCGCTGCCTAGCAAGGTTGGCGCTTACTTGGAGAACGCGGCCACGATCAAGAAGCACGTGGGCATCCCCGTGATTGCCGTGGGACGGATGCTCCCGGACATCTCCGAGAAGGCCATCGCCGAAGGCAAGATCGACTTCGCCGCAATGGGACGCCAGCTGCTCGCGGACCCGGAATTGCCGAACAAGCTCCGCGGGGGCAAGGCAGATCAGGTGCGCCCCTGCATCAACTGCTATTTGTGCGTCGCAGAGAACTTCTTCGATGACACCCCGTTCTGCGCGGTCAACCCTGCCCTAGGCAACGAGGCGCTGCTCCCCCTGAAGCCGGCGTCCGCCTCAAAGCACGTGGTTGTTGTTGGCGCCGGTCCCGCCGGTTTGGAGAGCGCCCGCGTCCTGACGGAACGTGGCCACCGCGTCACCGTGATCGACAAGTCCGATCGTTTGGGTGGAACCATGTGGTTCTCCACCATGACCACCCCGGACAATGAGCGCCTGCTGCGCTGGTTCAAGGCCGAGATCAAGCGCCTGCGCATCGCGGTCAAGCTGAACACGCCGGCCACCGTCGAGACGATCCGGGCGCTGAACGCCGATCACGTGATCGTCGCTACCGGAGCCGTCCGCCCCAAGCCGGACTTCCCCGGAGGAGACCTGCCGAACGTGCAGACCGGCGACACGCTGCGTGCCATGATGCTAGGGACGGCGACCGCCCAGGAAGCTGGTTTCGTTCTCAGCAACCTTGGCAAGGTAGGGCGTCTCTCGGGCCTGACCAAGAGCCCGGAGTTTGTCCGCCAGTTCACGAAGTACTGGCTGCCCATGGGCAAGAATGTCGTCGTCATCGGCGGATCGCTCGTTGGTCTGGAGCTCTCCGAGTTCCTAGCGGAGCGCGGCCGCAACGTCACGCTCCTGCATGAGAAGCAGCAGCTCGGCCTCCCCTTGGCCATGCCGCGTCGCTGGACCGCTGTGAAGGATTCGCTGGCGCACGGCGTCAAGATTCACCGCAACGTCGCCATCACGCGCATCACGCCCAAGTCCGTTGAGTGGACCGAGGGCGCTGAATCGTTCAGTGCCCCGGCGGCCATGGTGGTCTACGCAGACGGCACGACGGCGGCCGCTCCCCTCGCCGACAAGCTCAAGGACGCCGGCATCAGCCATGACGTCATTGGCGATGCCGGCGCGGTCAACTACATCCACGGCGCCATTCACTCCTCGTGGGACGTCGCCATCGAGCTGTAATTCGCCACGGCCCCTTAACCCGATAAAGCTCGACGTCGGCACCCACCTAGGGTGCCGACGTCGAGCTTTATTCAGTTGAGCCGGGCGAGCCTAAGCTTCCGCGTGGTCGCGCTTCGGCCGTACCTTTTGGAGCAAGAGCATGACACCGACGGCGATCAGGCCGATCAGCAATCCGGCCACCGCGGAAACCAGAGTATCGCCGAACCAGGTGATGACAGCACCCAGGGGCTCAAGGGCATGTTCCACGGTGTGCAGCAGGTCTACGGGCAAGTGCCAGCCCACCTCACCTAGGTTGAGGATGGCCAGGTGGCCACCGACCCAAAGCATTGCCACGGTGCCGATAATGCCGATCACACGGAACACAGTCGGCATGGAACGGACGATTCCGGCACCGATCCTGCGCGTGCTGCCGATCTTGCTGCCCTCCATCTTGATGCCGACGTCGTCGAGCTTGACCAGCAGCGCAACCGCACCATAAACCAGCGCAGTCATCACCAGCGCGATCACCACAAGCGAACCGAGCCGCGGCCAGAAGCCCATCTCCGGGTCAAGGTTGGACAGTGAGATAAGCATGATCTCGGTGGAAAGAATCAAGTCGGTGCGCACAGCACCGGCAACGAGTGCCTTCTCATCGCGCGCCCCGTCTTCCTTGTGGGCATGGACGTGACCAAACCACTCGGTCACCTTCTCAGCACCCTCGAAGCACAGGTAGATGCCGCCGACAATCAACAGGTACGGCAGCACCCACGGCGCAAACTGCGTCAGCAGCAGGGCCAGCGGAATGATGATGGCGAATTTGTTGATGAGCGAGCCGCGGGCGATCTTGAACACGACGGGCAGTTCACGCGTGGGCGTCAGGCCTGCAACATACTGCGGGGTGACGGCGGCGTCATCAATCACCACGCCAGCTGATTTGGCAGACGCCTTCAACGCGGCGGTCAGAATGTCATCAACGATGGCGAGCAAGCCAACAGACATGGTGCACTCCTTGGGTCTTGCGGTTGTGGCGTATAAAAAAACTAGGCAGAAAACATCCTATGCGGTGTAGCCGAAAGGTAATGTTTCGACTCCTTAGGGTTGCCCCTGTAGCGCCCGCACCTAATATGAGGAACAGTTACCGCCCTTCTTCATGAAAGTAGCTCATGCCACTCTCCTCGCAGCCTTTGCGCAAGCTCGGATTCCTCACTATTGGCTTGTTTGACCCGGCAGATCCAGCAGCGGGGCACGAGTCAACGTTGCAGGTCATCGAACTGGGCGAGCAGCTTGGCTTCGACAGCGCCTGGCTGCGCCACCGACATCTGCAGTTCGGGATCTCCTCCCCTATAGCGATCATGGCTGCGGCCAGCCAGCGCACCTCCCGCATCGAGCTTGGCACCGCGGTGACCCCGATGGGCTGGGAAAACCCGTTGCGCCTGGCCGAGGATCTGGCCACAGTGGATCTACTGGCTGGTGGGCGAATCAACCCGGGCCTGAGCGTAGGCGAACCAATGCACTACGACACCGTGAAGCATGAGTTGTACCCTGATTCTGCCGAGCAGGAAGATTTCAGCTACGCACGCGTGGACCGCTTGGCCCGTTTGATTGCGGGAGAACCTGTTCGGGAATTTTCGGGCAAGCAGGGCGTTGTTGAGGAGTTTTCCAACCGCGTAGAGCCGCACTCCGCCGGGCTGCGACAACGGCTTTGGTACGGGGCGGCCAGCGCAAAATCGGCTATCTGGGCCGGGACTAATGGGTTCAATCTGCTCTCCAGCAGCGTGATCTTCCCAGAATCAGATCAGGAACCATCGTTTGCTGACATCCAACAATCTCAGATCCGTGCTTTCCGTGAAGCCGCGGCATCCTCTGGAGCTGATCGACCAGCACGGGTTTCCCAAGGCCTGGTGGTAATCCCCACGGATTCGGCGACACCGAAGCAACGGGAAAAGTACCAGCGGTACGTCGACGAGCGCACGCCCCGAACTCTCACACCGCAAGGGCCACGGCGGATGCTGTTTGCCCGTGATCTCATCGGTTCCAGCGATCAGATTGCCGAGCAGCTTTATGCACACGCAGGCTTCCAGGAGGTCGATGAGGTTGCGTTCGCGCTGCCCTTCAGCTTCGACCATGAAGACTATGTCCAGATCCTCACCAATATCGCGACCAAGCTGGGCCCTGCCCTAGGTTGGGCTCCAGCGCGCTAAGGCATCATCTTTCTTTAGCTGAGTCCTCATATGGTGGCACCGAGCATGCCATCCGCGGGCTGCAGGCTTTCGACAATGGTTCGCATGCCCTGTTCCCCGGTCTCGGTGGGAAGAAGCGCATACACATGCAATTGCCCTTCGGCCTCGTGCCACGCCATCTGGCCTCCCGCCGCACGCACCTTCTCCCGCAAGAGTTGTGCGTCTGGGTTCAGGACGTCGCGCGTGCCGGTGAGGACGGTCAGCGGACCAAGCCCGGACATGTCCCCGAACAGCGGACTGACCACGGGGTCTTCAATTGGATCGGCACCCCGCCAAGCCTCCGCCAGCACACGTCCCCCGGGGCGCCCCAGCCACGGGTCGCTAGGCTGCACGGCATCGATCCGCGGGTTCTTCCAGCTGAGGTCCAAGGCAGGCGAAAGCAAGGTGGTGGAGGGAAGCACGATCCCTTGATCGCGAAGCTTCAGGGCCACCGAGAGCGCAATCTGGCCACCGGCCGAGTCACCTGCCAGCCGCACCTCATTGCCGGCGTCGAGCTCTGCCCTGACAAGTTCGACGACGCCGTCGCTCACCTCGCGCGCCGTGCCAAAGGGCACGAGTGGATAGATGGGCACCACGACGCGTTGCCCTGATTCTCGCGCCACGCGAGCGGTCAGTTGCCAGTGCTGGAGCCGAATTTCATTGACCCAACCTCCGCCATGGACGTACACGACTACGGATGTACGCCCCGCGCGATTTGGGGCTCCGTCCACCGGCACCACGTCATACACGGGCCACCCGAGTGGATTCGGCAACCGGCGGTCAACACGCACACCTTCCAGACGCGTCGGCGGACCGTAGGGTTCAGGACGCAAAGCGCGTTCGCGAATACGCTGATGTGCGCCCGCCTCGCTCACAAACGCACGGTTGGCGCGGGTCACTCGAAGGAACACCGGAATCAGGGGTTCGGGAACACGTAAGGGCAAGGGAGTTCCTCTCGGCCGCGCAACAATGCATTTTGCTCAGGATACCTCCATCCGCAATGCGGGGACTTGGTCTTTCGATGTGGCTTAAGCGGCAAGTACGTATCGTGGATTATTGTCGTGAACAGATAAGGGGACAGATACGCGGAAGGAACCTAGGCCATGAAGCAGTACCGAATCGACGGTGCCGAGGTGCACGGCATCTCCGACCTCTACGAGCAGTTCAACCGAGAGCTGATGGCGGACGAACACTGGCGCCTCGGTCAGAGCCTGGATGGGTTCAACGACATTCTCTACCGGGTTGATGGTGAGATCCGCGAGGGTGATCCTGCTACGTTCGTCTGGATCGACCATGCCCACAGCCGTGACGCGCTCGGATTCGAGGAGACGCAGCGGTGGCTGGCGAACAAGTTGTCACAACCGAATTCCTTCAACCAGCAACGCATCCAGTCGGATCTTGACGAGCTGCGGAACGGACTCGGGAAGACGTACTTCGAGCTCATACTAGAAATCTTCGCGGATCACCCGCTCATCGAGCTCCAGCTACGCTAATACGGCAAGAGCAGACGATCGTGTCCGGGCGGCTACCAAGGCATCAAGCAGGGTGAGATTGTCTGCACTTGGGGTGCCGGGATCCGCCGTGTATGTGGTGATCGAAACACTCGGGTCCCCAGGCAGGGCGAAGTCGTTGTAGGTGACGTCCAGGAGACCTGCGATGGGGTGATTGATGACTTTCCGTCCACGCAGGTGGCGGTGCACGTTGTGCTTGGCCCACCGCTCCCGGAAGTCAATACTTCGGAGCGAGAGGTCATCGATGAGCTCTGTTGTTTTCTGATCCTTCGGATCACCACCGGCTGTCGCGCGCAGGACGGCCACGCACAGTTCCCGAGCGTCGTCGAGATTCACGTAAAAGTCCCCGGCCCGGCTATCAAGGAATGCAAACCGGGCGAAGTTTGGCTGAAGTTGGCCGGAGAACAGTGGCTCGTACAGCGCGCGTCCAAGGGGATTTGCCGCAAGGACGTCGAGGCGTTCGTTCTGGACAACCGCGGGCACAGCCATGGAATCCAAAACCTGCTGGACCGAGGCCGTGATCGGTTGGCTGCCTATCGATCTCTTCTGGCGTGGGCTAGGAGTCAGGTTGCTCGAAAGGTTCTCTAGATGTCTTCTCTCGTCCGCACTCAGTTGCAAGGTTCGGGCGATCGCGTCAAGCACACTCTCTGAAGCCCCACCGACCGTGCCGCGCTCTATTCGCGTGTAGTACTCGACGCTGAGTCCGGCCAGCATCGCGACTTCCTCGCGGCGCAGTCCTGGCACGCGTCGCATACCACTGACGTATGGCAGCCCAGCCTGCGCGGGGGTAATCCGCGCCCGCCGGCTCATCAGAAAGTCCCTGATCTCGTGCTCAATCTGCATGTTCTGAGACTACCTTGGGTATTCCGCCGTTGAGGGTCCCTATCAGGGACTGGTACCCGCACGAGAACCGGAGCAACATGGATTTCGGCCCATAACGGTCCTGTTAGCCCCAACGCATAAGCCACGAAAAGAGCACCACTATGAAGATCGCAGTCATCGGCACCGGGATGGTGGGTCGCGGCCTCGCCGGACGTCTGTCCGAGCTCGGTCATGATGTTGTTATCGGTACACGCAACATCGCCGATACCCTTGCCCGCACCGAGACCGACAACATGGGCACACCCCCGTATGCGCAGTGGCAAGAGGAGAATCTCTCCGTTCGCTTGTTGACTCTGCGCGAAGCCGGAACGCACGGAGACGTGGTTCTCAACGCCGCGAACGGGCAGAACGCGCTCGATGCACTCGCAGGAGTTGGCGCGGAAGCGCTCGCAGGAAAGGTGTTACTAGATTTGGCGCTCCCGCTGGATCTATCCCAGGGCTTTCCGCCCACTCTCACGATCGCCAACGCTGACAGCCTCGGCGAGCAGATCCAACGCGCCTACCCGAAGTCTCGGGTGGTGAAGTCGCTGAACTCCGTTTACTACCAAGTCATGATCGACCCAAGCCGGGTACCTGGCCCGCACAGCATTTTCGTGGCCGGGAACGATCTCGATGCGAAACGCACTGTGGAACGTCTGCTCAGCGAGTTCGGCTGGCCGGCTAGCTCGATCATCGATCTGGGCGACATTACCGGTGCCCGCGGCGTAGAGATGTACGCCCGCCTCTTTTTCACCCTTTACAACGCATTCGGGACGTTTGATTTCAACATCAACGTCACCCGCGCCAACTAAACCCAACCCCTAACGACTAAGGAAACATCATGAATCCCACTGCCACACTTCCCAGCGTTGGACAGACCTGGCTCGCTGACCTCGGACCAGACACCCCGATGGGCCACTTCACCGTAGAGATCACTTTCGAAACGGCCACCCGCGTGTCATTCCTGGTCACCGGCGGCGCCATCAAGGGCCGCACCGAGACGATGGACTACACCACCACTGAACTTCGCGACGGACTTTTTGTAGTCCGGTGGACCGAACCGGATTCCCTTGACCACGTAACCCACATCGAGGACTACACCAACGGCGCCTGCATGGCGTCCTCAGTAATCGGCGGAGAATTCGTGCAGCTGCACGGCTCCTGGACCCGGGTGCGCTAAACACTGCATCGAAGAGCTCGCAATATACGGCTCCCACCGAGAACTACCGTCCCTACCTGAAAGAGAAATTTTCATGCGCGCAGCACTTATGTACGGTGCCGGCGACGTTCGCGTCGTCGACATTCCTGAACCCACGATCGAAGCCCCGACGGACGCAATCATTCGCGTCACCTATGCCTGCGTCTGCGGCTCTGACCTGCACCCGTACCATGATCTCAGAGATACCCCCGAGGGACGCCACATGGGTCACGAGGCCATCGGCGTCGTCGAACAAATCGGTGACGAGGTCAGCACTCTCGCTATCGGCGACACGGTGATCGTGCCATTCGCGTGGTCCGACGGCACCTGTGCGTTCTGCCTCGACGGGATCACCACATCCTGTGTGCACGGTGGCTTCTTCGACGCCGCGCCTTCAGCTACCCAGGCCGAGAAGCTCCGTATCCCGTATGCAGATGGCACCGCTGTGGCCATCCCCGCTGGCACCGACGAAGCACTCATGCCGTCTCTGCTCACCCTCTCGGATGTGTACCTCACCGGGTACCACGCCGCTATTCGCGGTGGTGTGGAGCCGGGCAAGACAGTGGCAGTGATCGGCGACGGCGCCGTCGGACTTTCCGCCGTTCTGGCCGCTAAGCAGCTGGGCGCCGAAAAGATCATTCTGATGGGCCGCCACACCGCCCGCACAGACCTCGGTCGCGAATTCGGCGCCACTGACGTCGTCGCCGAACGTGGCCAAGAGGGCGTGGCAAACGTTCTGGCACTGACCGACGGCGAAGGCGTGCATGTAGTTCTCGAAGCCGTGGGACACATGCCAGCTTACGAACAGGCCTACGGCATTGTCCGCCCCGGCGGTGTGATCTCCCGCGTTGGTGTTCCCCAATACGAAGACGCAGCAGTCGGATTCATGTCGCTGTTTGGCAAGAACGCCACCCTCACCGGTGGACCCGCCACTATTCGCGCGTATCTGGAAGCCGCCATCCCGCAGGTTATCGACGGCACCATCAACCCAGGCAGGGTGTTCGATCGCGAGCTATCTCTCGACGACATCGCCGAGGGCTACCGCCTGATGGACTCCCGCGAAGCACTGAAAGTTCTCATCCGTCCATAGGGACTCGGTTGCCGCCGAGATGTGCGGCCGAGCCCCACAAAAACAGACCCCTCGTGGGCCTCCAAATGAGGCCCGCTAGGGGTCTGTGCGTTCTAGTTCCCGCAGAACGTGGCCGGGCCGAAGTTGAAGCGAAACTTCACACCCGGTCCTTCCTGTTCCACAGCTGATGCGTCAGTCCGCTGGAGGTGCTGATCGATTCGACGCTGAACCGGTCTTCCAAGCCAGCCAAATGATCCCAGATCCGGACACCGGCGCCGAGCACGACCGGAACGATCACCACATGCATGAAATCGATGAGATCAGACTGGAGGAATTCGCTCACTGTCGACGGTCCGCCACCAATCCGAACGTCCAAGCCGCCAGCCGCATCCTGCGCCAGACGGAGGGCCTTCTCCGGCGACTCATCCACGAAGTGGAAGCTCGTGCCGTTGGCAAACTCGAGTGACTTACGAGGATAGTGAGTCAGGATGAACACCGGAGTGAGGAAGGGCGGTTCGTCGCCCCACCACCCTTCCCAGCCGTCGTCGGGCCATTCGCCAGACTGCGGGCCAAACTTACGGCGGCCCATGATCTCCGCCCCGATACCCTGGCCCCACATGCTGAACATGGCCCGATCCACAGTCACCGGATCGTCCATGCCATGGATGACGCGTCCGTCGAACTTACTGAAAAGCGCTCCAGCTTCACCGATCGGCTTTTCGAGCGTCACATAATCACCTGCAGCAAATCCATCCGAAGAAACGAACAAGCTGTGTACCCGCGTCCGAACCATGGCAACTCCCTGGGTAGTTGAAATCTGGAATTACTGGAACCCTAGTCCAGAGTGATTTCCAACTGCAATCACTTTGAAGGCAGGTGACCAGAAACCGCCTCGATCAGTGCGCGAACGCGTTACGAGATCAAGGGCTTCACCTGAACCGGTTAGCTCTGATTGGTCATCATGTTGGTGACACTCGGCTTCCCGGATGGGTTCGTCGACGCCGGGTGGCTAGGCTGTGTGGATGGCGACAGTTATTCTCGTGCGGCACGGCCGCACCACAGCAAATGCCACTGGACTGCTGGCCGGTCGCGCCGTCGGCGTCACTCTGGACCAGATCGGGCGGGACCAGGCGGCTCTGACCGGAGACCGACTCGCGGCCGTGCCGTTAGTCGGGGTGGTCTCGAGCCCCCTTGAGCGCTGTCAGCAGACCGCCCAGTTCATCCTCGATCGCCAGACGGGCGCGCCCTACGCGCCGATCGAAGCTGATCTCACCGAGTGCGATTACGGCCAGTGGCAGGGCCGGACGCTCAGTGATCTCGCGACCGAGGAATTGTGGCCCGTCGTGCAGTCCCAACCATCCGCCGTCGTCTTTCCCGGCGGAGAATCCATGGCAGCGATGCAGGCTCGGTCAGTGGCAGCAATTCGACGCCACGATGCAGCCTTCGAAGCCGAGCACGGGACTGGGGCCGTATGGGCGGCCGTGAGTCACGGAGACATCATCAAGGCAATCCTCGCCGACGCACTCGGCATGCACCTTGACCTGTTCCAGCGCATTAACGTGGGCCCCGCCTCCGTATCGATCGTGCGCTACGGCCCCAGTCGGCCGAGCGTCTACGCGACCAACACCGACGCGGGTGATCTCGCGTGGCTGTCGAGCCACATCCACTCTGGCGATGCGCCCGTGGGTGGCGGTGCAGGGACAAAGACGCCATGAAGCTCATGCGCCTAGAATATTGACATGCCTACACTTATTCACGAGTTTTCATGGCCCGATCGGGTCGTCGTTGGCACCATTGGCCTTCCGGGGGCACGCACGTTCTATCTGCAGGTGCGCACAGGGAAGCAGATCGTGAGTATTGCCCTGGAGAAGCAACAGTCGGCTCTGCTCGCGGAGAATATCGACGAAATTCTCGACCAGCTCATGACCGTCGAGGGCAACCGCTTCAGCGTTCCCACGAGCACTCCCATCGAACTTGTCGACAATGACCAGCTCGAGGCCGTCCAGGAGCAGTTTCGCGCTGGCGTCATGAGCCTAGGCTGGGATCCAACCACTGCCCAGGTCGTCATTGAGGCCCACCCCATCACCGATACCGATGCTGAAGACGACGAATCGCTTGATGAAGACGGCACCAACGAGATCGAAATGCTGCTGGTGCGAATGCCAGTAGGCACCGCCCGCGCATTCGCCAAACGCACCCGCGAGATTGTGGGCGCTGGGCGTCCGACGTGCCCTCTCTGCGGTTACCCCATAGACGCGGACGGGCACATCTGCACCCTTCCAGAGGTCTGATGTCGACGCCGGACCTAGTGACCGACGAGCTGACGCTCACCGGCCGCATCACAACGGCTTCAAACGCTACGTTTCTGGGGAGCATCGGCGACGCAATGGTCGTCTATAAGCCTATTGCAGGCGAAAGTCCGTTGTGGGATTTTCCCGACGGGGCCCTGGCTCACCGGGAGGTGGCTGCCTACCTGGTCTCGCAGGTCTTCGGCTGGGACGTGGTGCCGCGCACCTGGCTGCGCGATGGTCCGATGGGCGAAGGAATGGTGCAGCTCTGGCAGGAGCAAGACCCCACCCAAAACGCCGTCGACCTCGTTGCGGCGGACCAGGTGCCGGAGACGGGCTGGAAACACGTTCTCGAGGGACAAGATGAGAACGGCCGGATGGTCGCCCTCGTTCACGAAGACTCGAAAGCGCTCCGACGCATGGCCGTGTTCGACATCGTCGTTAACAACGCCGACCGCAAAGGCGACCATATTCTTGCCATGCCTGGCGGACACCGGCATGGCGTGGATCATGGGCTCACCTTTCACCATGACCCCAAGCTGCGCACGGTGCTATGGGGATGGCTGGGAGACGCCTTATCTGAGGAGGAACTCGACGGCATCGACCGTGTCAGCGAAGGACTGCACGGTGAACTGGGCCAAAATCTAGCGGACTTGCTCAGCACCGATGAAATCGACTCCCTCGCTGCGCGCTGCGCCCGGTTGCGCTTGGCAAGACAGTTTCCGCCTCCGAGCGGTGAGATGCCTGCGGTCCCCTGGCCGCTGTTCTAAGGGAATGACGCTTACGGGCTTCGCTGGCTGAGCTGCGTTGATTCGTCCTCTGCGGACGCCATCATTTCGACTTGGTAACCGCTCGGAAAAACGTATGGCCGCTAAGAACACGTGTTCTTAGCGGCCATACGCAAAAGGTTTCAAGGATGTCGGGACCTACAAATTGAACCTAAATGCAACTGCGTTCCGGCACGGAGCAACATTTACTCCGACGGGTCTCGCGATCTCACTCTGCTGACAGCGACTGGATGTATCTGCTGACTCCGGCAGGTCAACGATCAGCGTGTCCCAAACCGTACCGTAGTCGGCGCCCTCTTAGGGATGCGCCAGGTGCTCCCGCATCCGCTTGATCAAGGACCAAGACACGTCGGAATGCGGGTCGGTCGTGGCGTAGCTTAGACGAGCCACATTCTCGCCAATCCTGTTGATCAGTAACTCTGGCGCCAGACCCGGAACGTCGTCTGGGGCACCGAGATACCACTCGTCTCTGCCTGCCACGAAATTCGCGCCGACGCCACACAGCCGGACGATCTCCGTCAGGCCGCATCATCGCACTTGTTCATACCGCGACAGCCGTCGCCAATATCTCATGACCGGCATCCAAGCCGCCGTCGGTCACCACATCAACCTCGACACCGAACAAATCGCTCGCGTCAGCAGCGAACGCCGCGACCGTGAGCAACCCGGTGCCGGGCATCGCAAACGCTACAGAGGTACAGCTCGGACCCCAAGTGCCCGCATTTGAAGTTGCCGCTACGGTACACAACCTCCGACCGGTCGTTCGAACGATCCTAGACTGCGTGCCTGAGGAACTCGTTGATGCTTGGCACCCCCTGGCCTCGCACTGGTTGCCCATGCCCACCACGCTGAATCTGCCCGTACAACTGCGAGCGCAGGCTGTCCTCGAAACTGTAAGTCCGGTCGGTGTAGAGCGAATAGCCGGCGTAGCAAGGATTGCGCAAGACACCGCAGACGGTTGACGTACTCCAGTGCCCGCCCGCAGGAACTGTTTTGAGCTACAGTGCTTGAGCCACACGCTCAGTGTTTCGCTCGAGTACCACCGTATGTCTGTGCTTGGGCAATCGTGGCAATGTCACGATGATGCGCTTACCAGGCCTGCCGGAAAGACCAGTGCCGCTGGCGACCAACGAGGGTGCGCCAGCAATGGAGAGCAACCTATCGATATCACGGAGCGCCGCTGCCCCGTGCGCGATCTCTTCACCGTTGGTGGCGTACCACAGCGGACGCATACGCTTGGGTACTTTTCCCTGAACGGCGGGCTGCTCGTAGGCCTGTGTTTGGTGCTCACTCCTACTACGTATCTCGAACCAAGCAATGCCAGCGGCACGGTGGCACGGAACTCGCCCTCGGCTGTGGACAGGTCGATAGGACATTCAACTGACGGGCACTGCGCATCAGCCGGTCTAAGTCGGTTACAAGAACGGCATTGATTTTGCCTGCATCTGTGTTTGTGTCTGCAAGCATCTGCCCCTGCAGGTGCTCCGACAGCGGACTTTGGAAACCGATACATCGTTGTCGGTGTAGTTACCGACCACCGTCCAACCGCCCAGTTGTGCGAGCGTAGCTAGCCGAAGGTTCTGACGGTCCATGCCGTCCGGGCTCTCTCCGGATTGCCGCGCGTAAAGCGCAACCCGACAAGCAGAGGCTCTCTCCTGTGCGACTCTAAGTGCTGGCCGTGTCCGCCCAAGCCACGAACCACCCCGGCGCCCAGTAGTTCTTCTCTGTTCGGAGCTCCGCAACGGGAGACGTTTGAGGCAGAGGAATTCCCATTGCGATCAGTTCATGCTGAACGTGTTGTCGCATCCTGCCATCGCCCGCATGCGCACTAACCCCTGTTTCCTCTTCGGGCCAGAGCGCATAGATTTCTGGGACCGAGTACTTCTGCTTCAAATACGCAACCAACGCGTCAGAGTTGAGCACGCTGATTTGATCGCGGTCCGCATACACAACCGGAACGACTCGCTGGTCGGCGAGAATCCACACTGACAGACCGAATGCCGCGTTCTTCCGACCGGCCGAAAAGTGAAACGGCCGATGCTCAACAAGTTTTGGCCAGGCCCGCTGAAACTCCTCGAGGTGCATTGCGGCCTGTCCGTCGATGCCCTCGTACCAGCATGGGCGGTCCGCTTCCTGGAGATGCAGCGCCCGGTCAATATCCGGTGATCCTTCGATCGATGATCTCAGACCTTCGAGGAGGTCAGGATCGTGCGCATAGCGCCAGCTCATCCATTGAAACTCTGCTGGGACCTGGTCGATCGATATTTCCGGCGACAAAAGACAGTAGACCTCACCTCTTGCTGCGATCGATGCACCGAGTTCTGCGAGGCAGTTAAGGCTTTTGAAGTACTCCTGGTCGGCCCACAATACGATAATGGGTGCATCCATGAGCGCACCCATTATTCGAGGGTATGTCATCGATCCCGGAGGAACCTCGGTTCCTTGGAATGTGGTGAACACATGCCACGGATCGACTCCACAGGTTCGGACCAGAAAGTGCCCAACGAACTCCTTCACGCGCCTCTCAGAACTTGACCTGTGCGACAAGAAAATGCCAGCCATATCCTGCTCCTTTGTGTTCTTCAGCCACGTGAGGTCGCGCGTCCGGTCCGGGAGGCGACCCAAGTTGTGTGTTCACGGCTGATTGCCTCCTCGGCATCAGCTGCCATGAGCGGCCATAGTTCCTCTGAAACTGTTCGCAGCTTAACCTCCTGCAACGCCAGTTCTTTCGTCGCGACTGAGTACGCGGAAGCGAGAGGTGAGAACTGCTTCACAGCAACCCATGCAGTCCCAGCACCGATGACCGCAGCCAATAGTCCGGCCAAATCGACATCCCACGCGCCGAACACTTGGCCAATGGCGAGCGATACCGCTGCTACCTCCGCAACGATTAGGAGAAACCGCCAGATATTCGCACGATGACGGTTCTCTCGGGCCTTACGGGAGTACCAGCGATGCTGGTCTAGAGTTCTTCCCTCGACATAGACCACCCGGCGATCCTCGAATGAACTTTGGCGGAGCTCATCCATCCGAGGCGTAATCACTGCATGCGCACTCTCAAACACGATCCGATCTGACACCTGATCAGCTACCGAAGACATACGCTCTCTGAATAGGTCCTCTGCCACAGCACGGGCCATCGATGCCGGAAACGGGTCAGCTCCCACGGCATAACGCCAGGCGAGAGTTTTCGCAGATTCGGCTACGGCACGTCCGTCGTACCAATTCTTCTCTGGTTGGAACACCCACGAGGCAATCTCACTCACGAGTGCGAGAACAAACCCGATAAGCACTACCCATGGTGCCAATCCAATTCCGCCATCCTGAAGCGCGAAAATACCGCCCAGAGCAGCCAACACTCCCCCGCCCACCTTTGCACTAGTAAGGATCAGTGCCCATCGTTGACCTTGCGCAGATGAACTGTCAGCGTCCCGCCACACTCCCGGCAGATCAGCATCCGAGAGAATCAGTTCTTCCCCGGTCACGAGTTTCGGGAACGAAGGTCGCGGGAGTTGTTTCGAAGATTCGCACGCGAAGTTCTTGCGACGTAGGCTTCCTCGATCAGTTCTGCCAGGCTTGCAGCACTAGTCGGGTACTTCCACCAACGCGCATACCCCATCTCACCATTGACGTTATCGCTGACCCTCGCGGGCAACTGCCTACCAGTTTGATTTGCGGCCGAAGGAAGCGTGATTGCAAGTAACCCGCTCGCCGAAGATGTGGCGGTACTGCGCAATGATGCCCCCACCTCCCAGTCCACGAATTTACGCCCCCATGTTTCACGTCCGACTAGGACGATTGTCACTGTCGTGTCGCGGAAGTACTTTGCTCGTATTTGAGCCTTAATGTAATCGGTGTTCGCGCTATTGATAATGTCACCAGACATGCTAGCGCCGATTCCTCGCGCAATCAGAACATCCTGATCATGATCAAAGGCCTGGATGAAACTCTGCACTTCAGCTTCATTAGCGTGATGATATGAGATGAAACATTTCCTACGCGTGTTGCTGGCCAGCGTTGACATCAAGAACCTTTCTTGCACTCACGCTCATCGTGAGGCTGGTTGAACTCTACAGGCGGGCACCGACACGCATAGATGAGTCGCGCGACAGCAGAGCAGAATCTTGACAATTTACTCGTCAGAACCACGTCGCAACGGCGCGTCTATCGAAACTCCACGGAGCGACAATCGCACTGTCAACGCTGTCCCAGGTAGGCTGTCGATGCTCTTGATATCGGTATCTATTAACGGTGCTTCCACCGATACCTCGGCTGGTCCCTCCACGACCGCGCTAAACGACCACGAGTGGCCACGTTTTAGTAAGCTCGGGTCAATGTAGACGGTGGCCTCGTTTCCCGAAGCCCCAATACTCGGAGAAACAATTCGCGGATGTCCAGAGACGTATGTGATTCCATAGAACGTTCGATCGAAGCGCACAACCACGGGCTGCCCGGCATCGAAATGCCCGGACGTCAAGTCACGCGTCCCCGAGTTCTTTAGAACCACGGTCACAAGATGTGGATCCCCGATGGGAAACTCGCGGTAAGTGACAGCAAGGACTCCTGGGCGAGCACCTCTGGGCAGAATCGGTGCCGCCTTTATAGTGAGCTCGAGGCGCGCGTTCCGATTTCCCCATCTGCGAGTTGCCCAGACCGTTATCGGAACCGCGGTTGCTGCGACAAGGAGCGCAGCCCAACCTAACCATGCGTTTGAGTCCACAACGTCTCCTAGCGAGAGCAACTACGGGCTCAATCGCCCTAAACGTTCTATGAGTGACGGAACGCGGTTATAGATTAAATCTAAATTCAACCACGTTCCGGTACATATCAACCTCTTCACTGCCACGACACGACCACGGCGAGGGGTTGTCGGCGATGCGCGCAATCGCTTCCCTGATCTCGTTAACGTACGTATCTGCCTGGAGAGTGTCGCAGCGTTCCTCTATATAAACCCAGATCGACAAGAGGTTGCTCAGCACGGCCCAGGTTAGCCGGTAACCCGTCAAGTCTTCTCGCGACAGCGCCGAGGATGCCGTCGAGATGCCCGGTATCTAGCGGGTCGCCCCCTACCGGATCGTGAAGCGGGAGAACGACTGCGCTTGAGCATTGTCGGTGCCGGAATCTATACTCATCAGCATGACTGAGATGCTGGCGGCCCTTTTAGGCGCGATCGTTGGCGGTGTCCTCTCCGCTTGGGTGGGCTCACGACAAACCATCAAGGTTTTGAAGCATGAGACAGAACTAGCAGCGACAGAGAGGCGGGAAGCGCAGATCGCCGATGAGGATCGGCGGCGATCCTTCGCAGCCGATCAGTTGATTGCGGCACTCGCGGACTTTACGACCGTCAAGCGGGACGACAGGGACCTCTCAGCGTCCTTCGTGCGACTCGCGGCGACAGCGGACGTTCATAGCGAACGAAACGGTCGCGCCTCGGTGCTACTGCAATCGGGTTCAAGCCACTCACACGCACTGCCGGCTGAACTGCGCGCGCGATGGGATGCGCTGACGTGGCTAGTCCGCTTCAATCAGTCAGAGCAACCTGAACGTTCCGAGGACCTGCGGCGGCGCGACGCCAGTGACCTGCTGAACTACATCGAGTATGTTCGGCGATCCCTGTGTTCCGTCAGCGGGGACTACCCGGTGCCGCCGCATTTCTCCGCGCCGAATGTACGCCGGGATGAACGACGCCCCTGGGGATTCAAACCCGAGGAGGGATACAACGAGCCCGACCTCACCGAATGGCACTTCAGTTCTCGCCTGATCGGCAAGGTTAACTACTCCTCCGGAGAGGTACGTTGGCACGGACCCAACGGACTCGTAGTGGATCTTTCGAACGAGACCGCCGAAACGACTCCATCGGACGTGTGAGATGGACGGCTCAACGATTCCAGCTGTACAGCGACCTCGATTAGAAGCGGCCCAGGACCGCGCGCTGATGGTGCAGCTCCCCTGATAAAGCGCCAACCGATGAGAGACCTCGCACTTCTTCGACTGTGACCAGAGACTTCCTCGACGCCACTGATCTCAGACGCATTTTCGAGGGGTCGACCCCAAGATACTCCGGCAGGTGCCGGGGTAGCTTGGGGTACCTCACCAAAACACCCATACCCTGGTCCAGCGAGAAGCACGTTGTAGACTTCTCAGACGAGGCCCGTGCCTACACGCACAGGGCCCGCAGTATTTCACAAAGGGAGTCCTGTGGGCGCGGATCTGTTCATCTCGTATGCCTGGACTTCAGACCAGCACAGAGAGTGGGTACGCCTACTCGCAGCCCAGCTCAAGGCGCTCGGATTCGACGTGCTCATCGATGCCGATGTCGATTATGGCAATGACCTCAACGGCTTCATGCGCCGCGTGGACGATTCCAAGCGCGTGCTACTCGTTGTCGACCAGAACTACGTCAACAGGGCTGACACGATGCCAGATTCGGGCGTCGGCAAGGAGAGCCGCTGGATCTCGGAGGTGCATGGCGACCATGAGGCCAACTGGATGTCAGCTCTGTTCGTCAATAACCCCGGTTGCAGGTTGCCTTCGTGGCTAGGCGATACCATGCCGAAGGGCTTCGATTTCAACCACTCATCTGGCAGCCTTCAGCAGTTCCCCGGAGCCGAACAGGTCGAAGACCTCTGGCGTTGGATCGCCGGGCTCCCGACCAACCGCGACAGCGCGACTCCGATCGCTACGCTTCGGGAGCGCTCTACGCGCTTGGAACAACAAGCCGTGCGTGAAGAGCCCTCGCAGTGGCGGAACCCAGACTTGGTGGGCGAGTTTCGCTTCGCATATGAAGATGCACCAGGGAAAACCTTCCGCTGGGGCTTCGGGGACTCTGACTTCGCATTTACTGTCAGCGGACACAGCAATGACTCTATATATGTCTACAAGGATTATGGGACGGCTGTGGGCCTCGTTCGCGGCGGGACGCCCGACGATGCCGATCTGGAGCGACATCTAGTCCCAGGGCGCTCAGTTACTCCGAGCGCCGGCCAGAGCGTTGTGCTGATGAATGAACACGGTCGACTAGCCGTCGTTGAGATCGTTGACGTGCGGAGGGAAACCACGGACGTCCCCTACACCGCGCCGTACGTCACGTTCCGATGGCGAGTCATCGCGTCCTCGTGATCCGAAACAGTTCAAGGTTCCGCTGATTCCAAAGACCACTAGGGAATCTCCGTCAAAGAGGAAAGGGCCAAGTTTGCATCGAATCGCAAGCTTGGCCCTTTCCATAAGAACTGATGATTACACGTTGAAGCGGAACTCCACCACGTCGCCGTCGTGCATGACGTATTCCTTGCCTTCGATGCGGACCTTGCCCTTGGCCTTTGCCTCGGCCATGGAGCCGGCCTCGATGAGGTCATCGAAGTGGACAACTTCAGCCTTGATGAAGCCACGCTGGAAATCAGTGTGGATGACGCCAGCAGCCTGCGGAGCGGTATCGCCCTGGCGAATGGTCCAGGCACGCGTTTCCTTGGGGCCAGCGGTCAGGTAAGTCTGCAGGCCAAGGGTGTGGAAACCAACGCGAGCCAGCTGGTCCAGACCGGATTCTTCCTGCCCGTTCATTTCCAGCATTTCACGGGCTTCTTCTTCGTCAAGTTCAACGAGGTCAGCCTCGAGCTTGGCGTCAAGGAAGATGGCGTCGGCGGGAGCTACGAGCGCGCGCAGTTCTTCCTGACGCTCCGGGTTGCCCAGCACAGCGTCATCGACGTTGAACACGTAGATAAACGGCTTGGCCGTCAGCAGGCTCAGCTCCTGCAGGTGCTCCAGCTCAAGCTTGTCGCTCTTGATGGAGGAGAAGATGGTGTCGCCTCGTTCGAGGACAGCAAGCGCTGCCAAGATGGCCTTCAGCTCGGCTGCATCGCGCTGCTTGAGCTTGACGGCCTTTTCGATGCGCGGGATGGCCTTTTCAACCGTCTGCATATCGGCAAGGATCAGCTCGGTGTTGATGGTCTCCATATCGGAGCGCGGATCCACCTTGCCGTCCACGTGAATTACATCGGGGTCATCAAAGACACGGATGACCTGGGCGATGGCCTCAGCCTCGCGGATGGTGGCCAGGAACTTATTTCCCAGACCTTCACCTTCCGAAGCACCCTTGACGATGCCAGCGATGTCCACGAAGGTCACAACTGCCGGGAGCAATCGCTGAGATCCGAAGACCTTAGCAAGCTCTGCCAAGCGGGGATCGGGCAGGCTGACGATGCCAACGTTGGGCTCGATCGTTGCGAACGGGTAGTTCGCTGCGAGCACGTTGTTGCGCGTCAGTGCGTTGAAAAGAGTTGATTTGCCGACGTTGGGCAGTCCGACGATGCCAATAGTAAGAGCCACGGTAAGTGATTCTACCGGCATTGCCACCGCGGCGGACACTTGAGCTGGTGTTAGGCGCAAATGAGGTAGTTAGAACACCTTGTTTTGCCATTAACACCAGCACACGTTGAGCGCCCGCCCCAGAATGTCGGAGCCTCATGCGAAGGTGGTTTCATGACTGGAATCGCTTGGCTTGTAGCCATCTTGATGTTGTTGGTTGGCGCTGTGCTGGGTGCTGCCGTGGTGGCGTGGGTGCTGCTGCGAAGGCTGCGCGGTGCAACGGAGGAAGCTGACGCGGCCCATGAGCGGGCGGCGGCGCTCAATGCCAATTTTGCCGCGGCGGATGCCGAACGCAGGCTTCTCGCCTCGCAGAACCATGCGCTCTCGGCACGGCAGGGCACCGATTCCAATGTCCTTCAGGCGCTGGGCCCGGTGTCAGAGAAACTCAATGCCGTGCAGCGCCAGGTTTCCTTGCTGGAGCGCGATCGTGTTGAGCAGTACGGCCAGCTCGCCGAACAACTCCGTGAGGCCAAGGAAGCCGACGCCAAATTATTGGCAACCACCTCTTCCCTTGCCTCCGCGCTGCGGTCCAACAGCGCCCGCGGAAAGTGGGGGGAGGTCCAGCTGCGCCGCGTTGTTGAAGCTGCCGGCATGCTGTCCCACGTTGATTTCCAGGAGCAGGTTCACACCGCAACGGACGACGGCGTGCACCGCCCCGACATGGTGGTGCGGCTGCCCGGCGGCAAGGAACTGGTTCTGGACGCCAAGGTGCCGCTGACCTCTTTCCTTAACGCGCACGACGCCGACACTCCGGACGGCGTGGAATCGCAGCAACACTTGGCGCGCCACGCAAAAGCCGTCAAGGTCCACATCGATGCTCTGGCCGGCAAGGCCTACTGGGCGTCGGCAACGAACTCCCCGGAACTTGTGATCTGCTTCGTCCCGGTTGAGTCAATTCTTTCGGCTGCGTTGATGGCCGATCCGGGTCTGCTGGATTACGCCATGTCCAAGAACGTGGTGCTCGCCTCCCCGATCTCGCTCATGGCAATCCTGAAGTCCGTGGCATTTAGCTGGCGACAGGATGTGCTGACCGAAAGCGCCAAGGAGCTCTTTGAACTGTCGGCACAGCTGTACACGCGCCTTGGCACTATGGGTGAGGCGGTTTCGGCCGTGGGTGTCTCGCTGAAGACAAGCGTCGACCGCTACAACAAGCTGGTGGGGACGCTGGAAGCCCGGGTCCTGCCCACGGCCCGAAAACTCAATGCGCTTGACCCGCAATCATTGGAATCCCCCGTTCACGTCGAGGTCACGCCGCGGGTCCTGACTGCGCCGGAATTCAACGATCCTTCATGGAGTTAACTACAGGAGCTAACTGCTGGAACTCACTACAAGAGGTTGGAGCTCTTGACGCCCTTGTAATCGGGATCTCCGGCAGCCTTGAGCTTTGCACGCAATTCCTTGGGCAGCGAGAACAGGATGTCTTCCTTGGCGGTGACTACCTCATTCACGGACGTGAAGCCGTATTCGTCCAGCAGTGCCAGCACATCCTGGACCAGAACTTCAGGCACAGAGGCACCACTCGTGACGCCGACACTGGCGACTCCTTCAAACCAGGTCTCGTCAATCTCGTGGGCAAAATCAACCCGGTAGGAGGCCTTCGCGCCGTATTCCAGGGCAACTTCCACTAGACGAACTGAGTTAGAAGAGTTGGCCGAACCAACCACAATCACGAGGTCCGCCTGTGGGGCGATCTCCTTGATGGCCGACTGGCGGTTCGTGGTGGCGTAGCAAATATCGTCGCTGGGCGGGTTCTGCAACTTCGGGAACCGCTCACGCAGGATGTCGACGATCTCCATCGTCTCATCGACCGAAAGGGTGGTCTGTGAGAGCCAGATCAGGTGGTCCGGATCAGCGACCTGAACGGTGCGAGCCTCTTCCGGATTGTTCACGATCGTGGTGCTCTCCGGCGCTTCGCCGTAGGTGCCTTCCACTTCTTCGTGGCCTTCGTGGCCGATGAGGAGAATATGGTTTTGTTCCTTGGCAAACCTGACGGCTTCCTTGTGCACCTTCGTCACCAGCGGGCAGGTGGCATCAATGGTGCGCAGCCCGCGGTCGGCGGCCGACTGAACCACAGCCGGGGAGACACCGTGTGCGGAGAAAACGACCAATGCGCCTTCGGGAACTTCTTCATTTTCTTCCACGAAGATGGCACCGCGGGCTTCCAAGGAAGAAACCACATGCACGTTGTGAACAATCTGCTTGCGCACGTAAACAGGCGCACCGTAATGCTCCAGGGCCTTTTCCACGGCGATGACGGCGCGATCCACACCGGCGCAATATCCTCGCGGAGCGGCGAGCAAGACGCGCTTTTCTCCGGTCACCGGGGCCGCGGCAGCGACCTCTTCGGGCGACCTGCGACGTCGCGGAACGGCGGGCATGGACAAGGAAACGGCAGTGGAACTCATACCCACCATCCTACGTGGTGCGCCTGCGCTTCACGATGAGAGTTGCAACACCGGCCAGCGCCAGCACCCCGGCAATAACAAAGGTGGCGTTGATCCCGCCCTGCCAGCTCTCCCGGGCCAAGGATCCCAGCTCCACCCCAAATTGCTGGGCCGCCTCGGGGCCCGTGGCCATGCCGGCCAGTACGCTCTGCACAATTCCTGATGCGAACAGCCACACCAGCGCCACGGTGGCCAGCCCTGCGCCAGCGAGTATGAGCGTCAGCGCACGCCGTCGTGCGGCAACGAGGCCAAGCACCAAAAGGTCGATGGCGATGAACGCCAGCCACCCTCCCCAACCACCGAGCGTGGTCGCCGCGGGCAACAAACGGGCTAGCCGGGGTTGTTCCAGGGCCACAACAACGTCCTTGGGCGTGGGCAGGGCAACACCCGTGGAGTCGCTGACCTTAATGGCTATCAGGGCCACCAGCGGGGCAATGTCCAACTGCAGGTCACCCTGAATATCCTTGTTGCCGGCCGCGGCAAAGGTCAATGCATGGCTGCGCTGCAGGGTTTCTGTCCAGGCCTGGTCGTATCCGGGTTCCGTGTAGATGCTCTGGGCCGCACTTTGGATGACGGCCGCGGCCAGGTCGGTGAGCTGGGATGGCAGGTCAATGGACGCCGTCGCCTGCGAGGCAGCCAGGGCGGACAGGCCCTCCTGGAACGATTTGTTGCTGCCTAATGGTCCCGCCAACTCGACGAACCCGGCCTGGTCGATGACGTTTTTCTGCAACCACATGGCAGGTCCGGCCACGGCTGCGGCCACAAGGGCCAGAATGACAAGAAGAGCGGAAACAGCAGTGCGCATGAATCATCCCAAACAACGAAAAAGTGTTGACTATGATTTTCCAGACTAGTCGAAGCCTGTGGACAGCGGTGAGCCAGTGTCAGTGCATGAAGATATGGTTATTTCAAGGCACCACTTAGCAACGAAGGACGGCGATACGGTTATGGCGGACACCCCGGAGCAGAAGATCCTTGCACCAACGGCGGCCGAAACCACACCTGACAACCCCTGGCCGTTGCAGATGCTGAGCCAAAAGCTCAAGTCCCACATTGAAAAGGCGCCGCCTGCCTGGGTCGAGGCGCAGGTGATCGAGCTGAACAAGCGCGCCAACGTCAGCTACCTGACCTTGCGAGACATTGATGCCGAGGTGTCCCTGAGCGTCACGGTATGGGGTTCGGTCCTGAGCCGACTGGAGGCTCCCTTGGAACGCGGCTCCCGCGTAGTGGCCCAACTCAAACCCGATTTTTGGCTCAAGACCGGGCGCCTGTCCATGCAGGGTCAGGACATCCGCCCGGTGGGCTTGGGAGACCTGCTGGCCCGCATTGAACAATTACGCCAGGCCTTGGCTGCCGAGGGCCTTTTCGACCCCCGCCGCAAGAAACCCCTACCCTTGCTGCCACATCGGATTGGCCTGATTACCGGCCGCAATTCAGACGCCATGAAGGATGTGCTGCGCAATGCCGCCCTGCGCTGGCCTGCCGTGGAGTTTGAGGTTCGCGAAGTTCCCGTCCAGGGCGTCAACGCCGTGGCCGGGGTCATCGGCGCTTTGGCCGAACTTGATGCCGATCCCAGGATCGATGTAATTGTCATTGCCCGCGGCGGCGGTTCCCTCGAGGACCTGCTGCCGTTCAGCCATGAATCCTTGGTGCGCGCCGTCGCCGCGGCCCAGACACCGGTAGTCAGCGCCATTGGCCATGAGGCAGACCGGCCGCTGCTGGATGAGGTGGCCGATCTCCGCGCCTCCACGCCGACCGATGCCGCCAAGCGCATCGTGCCCGACGTGGGCGATGAACTGCGCCGCGTGAATCAAGCCCGGACGCAGCTCAATCGCAGGATTGAGAACCTTTTGGAGCGTGAAAGCGAGCGGCTGGCCTACCTCCGTACCCGGCCTGTGCTGGCCAACCCGGAAGTCATGATCACTACCCGGTACGACGACGTTGCCTCCTCGCGCGGCCGTGCCCTGAACGCTGTACGCACCCAGGTTGGCCGGCATCATGATCAATTGGCGCACCTGCGGGCCCAGGTCCGTGCACTGTCGCCGCAAAAGACCCTTGACCGGGGCTACGCCGTGGTCCAGCTCGAAGACCGAACCATCGTCCGGGCGCCCGAACAGGTCTCCCCCGGAACACCCCTAATGATCCGCGTGGCCGGTGGCGATTTCACCGCCTCAAGTAACTAGCTAACGTCCGCAGATCCCAGCCACAACAGAAGGAACCCCATGAGCACCCCAACACCGAACCCCGCCACTGCAGACATCGCCGCGCTCAGCTACGAACAAGCCCGCGAACAATTGATGAACGTGGTCAATCAACTCGAGGCCGGCAGTTCAAGCCTTGAAGATTCGCTGGCACTGTGGGAGCGGGGCGAAGCCTTGGCCAAGCGTTGCGAGGAATGGCTGGAAGGCGCCAAGGCACGCCTTGACGCCGCCCGTGCCACAGAGGACTCATAACTACAACTAACGCTAGATGACGGCGTCCTTCAGTCGCGCCCGTTCCTTATCCAGGTCGTAGTCGCCCACGGGCCACTCCAGTTTTAGCCCTTCGAATGCTTGGATCAGGATTTCCTGAACCGCTAAGCGCGCGTACCATTTCTTGTCTGCCGGAACCACATACCACGGCGCATTTTCGGTGCTGGTTTTCTCAAAAACCCGCTGGTAAGCGTCCATATATTCCGGCCAGAATTTACGTTCGTCCAGATCCGTGGGGCTGTACTTCCAATATTTGGTGGGATCCCCAAGGCGTGCGGTGAGTCGCTCCAACTGCTCGGCCGGACTGATATTGAGCATGACCTTAACTACCGTGGTGCCGGCCGCAGCCAGCTTTTCCTCAAACTTGTTAATGGCCGTATAGCGCCGCTCGAGTTCGTTCTCGTCAGCCCATTCGTGCACTCGGTGAATCAACACATCCTCATAGTGCGAACGGTCAAACACGCCGAAGATGCCCGGCTCTGGCGCGCCGGGGCGAATGCGCCACAGAAAATGGTGTGCCTTTTCCTTATCGGTGGGTGCCTTGAACGTTGTCAGCTTGATGCCCTGAGGATCCACCGATCCCACCACATGCCCAACGATCCCGCCTTTACCAGCTGTGTCCATAGCCTGCAGGATCAAGAGCACTGATTTCGTCCCACCGAAACGGCTTTGGGCAAAGAGCTTCTCTTGAAGCTCGGCCAGAACGGGCGCCCGTGCGGTCAAGGCTGCAGCGCCGTCGGCCTTCTTTCCAGAAAAGCCAGGCGAGGCATTGGTGGGCTGTTTGGCCAGCGAAAATTCTGGTCCAACGCGCAACAAATCGGCGGGGTGCTTGGTAAAACCAACGGGCAGGGGCATGGGTGGAACCTTTCCTTAGGGTTTGTACGTACTCAGGAACTCGGCAATCCTGCCAATAGCCTCTTCGAGGTCCTTGACGTTAGGCAAGGTGACAAGACGGAAGTGATCGGGGCGAATCCAGTTGAACGCGGTGCCATGAGAAACGAGAATCTTTTGTGATTCCAGCAAGTCCAAGGCAAACTTCTCGTCGCTCTTGATGGGGTACACCTCGGGGTCAAGCTTCGGGAACAAGTACAGCGCACCCTTGGCCTGGTTGACGGAGACACCCGGAATTTCGTTGAGCATGCGGTACGCAATATCGCGCTGTTCCTTCAACCTGCCGCCGGGCAGAATCAGGTCCTCAATGCTCTGATGCCCACCCAATGCCGTCTGGATGGCGTGCTGTCCGGGGACATTGGCACACATGCGCATGTTCGCGAGCAGGTTGATGCCTTCGAGGTAGTCCGCGGCACGGGACTTAGGTCCGGAAATGGCCAGCCAACCTGAGCGGTAACCACAGATCCGGTACGCCTTGGACAGACCGCTGAAGGTCATGCACAGCACTTCGTCACCGGTAATGGTGGCCGTATTGATGTGTTCGGCGCCGTCATAGAGGATCTTCTCGTAGATCTCGTCCGAGAAGACCACCAGACTGTGCTTACGGGCCAGATCCACCATGCCCTGCACAATGTGCTGCGGGTACACGGCGCCCGTGGGATTGTTGGGGTTGATGATGACCATGCCCTTGGTCTTGGGCGTGATCTTGGCTTCCAGATCCTCAAGATCCGGCCACCATTCGTTGTCCTCATCGCAGATGTAGTGCACGGGGCGCCCGCCGGCCAGGCTCACGGAGGCTGTCCACAGGGGGTAGTCCGGCGTGGGGACCAGCACCTCGTCGCCATTGTTCAGCAACGCCATGAGGGACAAGGTGATGAGCTCGCTGACCCCATTGCCAAGGTAAACATCGTCAACATGGATGTTGTGGATGCCACGCGTTTGGTAGTACTGAACAACGGCGGTACGGGCCGAAAAAATGCCGCGGGAATCACTGTATCCCTGGGCATGGGGCAGGTGGCGGATCATGTCCACCAGAATCGCGTCCGGGGCTTCAAAGCCGAAGGGCGCCGGGTTGCCAATGTTCAGCTTCAGGATCCGGTGGCCTTCGGCCTCCAACTTTTGGGCCCGTTCCAAGACGGGACCGCGGATGTCGTAGAGAACGTTGTGGAGCTTGGTGGACTGAGTGAATTCTGCCATTTACCAAATATGGCACACGGCACCGGGTGTTGGCGCCCGCAACGTGCCGATCGGTTGGGGCCAATGGTTAAGAACTGGCCTTGACCAGCCCCTGTTGGGTTAGCCAGGCGGTCGCCGCTTCGCTCAACGTGGCGTAATGGCCATCCTGGGATAGGCGGCTGAGGTTGCTGAGCTCTTCGGTAGTCAAGGCTGCACTGACCTTGTTGATGACCTGCTGCAAAGCGTCGTTGACTTTCGCTGTTGCTACTAATGGAACGATGTTTTGGCTGGGAAACAGGCCCTTGGGATCACTCAATACCACCAAGGCGTTATCGGCAATGGCGGGTGAGGAACTGTGAATCCCCGCCATTTGAACGTCATCACGCAACAGCGCCCACAAGGTGCTGGAGTCACCGAACTCCAGTGTGGGATCCAAGGATTCGTACTTCTTCGGGATGCAGTTGTAGTCACTACCCAATCCCGAAAGGCCGCCTTCCTTGGTCTTGAAGGCCGAGGAGCCGCCCATGGTGAGCTTCTCGCATACCTTGCCTACATCGGCGAGGCTCTTGAGCTGGTATTTCTGGGCCGTCACGGCCGTCACCACAATGCTGTCCCGATCTTCTGCCTTGGTGGGATCCAGAAGCTTCAGGCTGTCGGGCAGAGCCGCCTGCAATGCATCCAGGGCCTCACTTGCTGTCTCTGCGGTGGCCGGCTCGGCTACCTCGGTCAGGGCAACCCGGGAGTAGATGGGCACAATATCCACGCTGCCCTGCTCAACTCCTGACAACAATGTTCCGGCTGCTGCGGGAGTTTCCACCACGGAAGCCTGCACCCCCGCCGCGTAGAGCGAGGCCGCATAAACGTGCGCCAACAAGGCGCCTTCTGCGGGGTCCACACCATCAGGCACCTGCGGCGTCCCGATCTTTAGGACCGTCTCACCGGGCACCTGTGAGGCACTCGGAATGTTGTCTATTGGCTCAGGAGTGCACGCGGTGGCCGTGCCCACAAGGAGCACAGCCACCGTTAGTGCGGCCACGACTTTCGGGTGCACGAGCTTCCGATGCACAAGCTTCCGACGCACTGTGGCCTCTCCTAAGACGTTGGTCTGTAGTTGGTCTGTGGCTGGTTTCTTGCTTAGCCCAAATCCTCAACATACGTTACCCCGACGGCGCCCAAGTCAGGTTCCGTGCGGAACTCAGCATGGGTTCCACCGTGCTCAAGTTCAAGCACTGTGACGGTGTTGATTCCAGCTTTGAGCAGCGGCGCCGGCAGGTAGAGCGTGATCTGCGGCCCCACTTCCCAGAAACGGCCAAGGAGGAAGTCATTGATCCAGATAAGCCCCTTGCCAAAGCCAGGAAGCGCCACATAGCTATCGGCCGGCTCGTCAACGTCCAACTCGCCGTGGAAGAAGCCCGTACCGAGCGCAGGGCCATCGGCGACCTCCGCGACCTCGGTTGCCTCCGTTGCCGCCATTTCCAGCAGCTCGGCCAGCGGCTTGTCCAGATCGATGGCCCGCTGCTCCCAATGGAAGACGTAGCGCTGGTTGACCAGAACACCGTCAAGGATGCCCTTGCCCTGGCCAAAGAAGGGCCCGTAGTTGATGCGGCCCTGATTCTCAACGAGAATTTCAAGGCGGGCAGGCACACCTGCGCCTGTGACCGTGAGGCCGGTCTCTCCGGTACCATCGCTCAGAACACCGGCAAAGACGTTGTCCACCCAGATGTAGGCCCGGTCATGGAGACCGCGGATCTTGATGGTTCCCTCACCCGATGGCAGGACGGCCTTGGCACTGTAGTGGACCATGCCGCGATCGAGGCCAAGCTGTTCAAAGGACAGCGGCTTGACGCTGGACACCGGATGTTCGGCGCGTACAAAGTCCAACAGCGCCGTTCGGTGAGTCAGCTCAACGGTGGCGGCAGGAAGCGTGGGTGCCGGACGTTGGAGGCGTTCCGGCACGGCAGTGAGCTCACGGCCCGAGGCCGCATGGAAGGCGGCACGCATGGCGTGGAATTTCTCGGTCAGGCGACCGTCCTCGGCGATGGGCGCGTCAGAGTCGTAGCTTGTCACTGTTGGCTGAATGACGCCGTCGTGGTTGGCACCGGAGCCCAGACCGAAGTTGGTTCCACCGTGAGCCATGTACAGGCAGATCGAGCCGCCCACATCTAGGATCTTTGTGGCCTCCGCTGCCGCCTCTACGCTGGCACGGGTGTGGTGATCTTCGCTCCAGTGGTCAAACCAGCCATTCCAGAATTCCACGTTGAAGAAGGGCTCGCCGGGTCGCCGGCGCTCCCAAATTTCGTCGGCTTCCTGGCCACGGGAGCCGAGCGTAGCCGTTGCCCACGTGTCCGGCAGGGCGCCGCCGTCAAGGAAATAGTCCGTGCCGCCGTCGGCCGTGAACAGGATTTCACTGATGCCGCCATCAATGAGAGCCTGTCGGTTCCAGCGCAGGTAGGCCTGATCATCACCGTAGCTGCCGTATTCATTTTCGATCTGGACGGCGATGACCGGTCCGCCATGACAGGCCTGAAGCGGCTCGATGACGGGAAGCAGGTGCGCAAACCATTCCTCGACGGCGCCGGTGAATAGCGGGTCGGAGGAGCGCAGCACCATCTCCGGGTTGGAAATGGCCCACGCCGGGAATCCGCCGTTGTCCCACTCGGCGCAAATGTACGGCCCTGGCCGGACAATGACATCCAAGCCCGCGTCACCGGCCAGGGTAATGAACCGGGCCAGATCCTTCCACCCCGTGAAATCAGGCGCGGCATCCTTGTGGGGCTGGTGAAAATTCCAGGCCACATAGGTATCCAGCGTATTGACGCCCAGCGCCACGAGCCGATCGATGCGGTCCTGCCACTGCTCCGGATGGATCCGGAAATAGTGGACGGCTCCGGCGATGATGCGGTGCGGTTCACCATTCTTGAACAGCTGGCGATCGGCATAGCTCAGCGCCGGGGCAGCTGCATCTTGCAGGGTGGCGAAAGTAGACAACTAATCTCCTGGCACTAGTGATTCGAACTAATGATTCGAAATGAGGGCAAAACTTCTGTTATCGATAACAATATTACGCACTATCAGACCATGAATGTCACGAATTCATGCCCAACTGCATGAGTTCACGGTATGTTACAAGTAAACATTCAGGAATCACCCTGGTAGTTTTTCACAGTTGGTGACGCCAACCCGCAAGCCTAGCCCAGCCGAGAAGGAACTCAATGAGCGCGCAGCAATACACACGTGGTCCGTCAATGCGTGACGTCGCGACCGCAGCCGGGGTATCCGCGCAGACCATTTCTCGTGTGCTCAACGATCATCCCAACGTGCAGGAAAGCACCCGCCGTCGGGTGCTAGCCGTGGTCGAAGAGCTTGGGTACCGCAGGAACAACACGGCCCGGGCGCTGGTGACCGGGCGCTCCAAGACCATTGGCGTGCTGACCCTCGCCACGAACAATTTCTCGAAGGCCGCCCTGGCCCTCGGCGTGGAGCTCGGCGCACGCGAGGCCGGTTACACCGTCAACGCCGTGACCTCCGACCTCACCGTTCAGGGGTTGACGGACGCCGTTGGCCGCTTGGTCCTCCAGGGCGTGGACGGCATCATCATTGCGGCCCCACTGCAGGAGGCGGCGGAACAGATCAATAAGCTCACCGCCCGAATCCCCACGATCAATACCGATGGTTCCTCGAGCATGGGCGAGCGCATGGTGGGTGTGGATCAGGACATCGCCGCCGTTCTCGCCACCCAGCACCTGCTGGACCTGGGGCACAAAACGGTGTGGCATGTGGCCGGACCCAACGAATGGTCGGATGCGGCAAGCCGCCTGAACAGCTGGCGACGGACCCTCCTGGAAGCTGGCTGCGAGGTTCCACCCGAGCTGCATGGCGATTGGAGCCCCGAATCGGGCTATCACAACGGGCTCATCCTTGGCCGCATGCCGGAGGTCACGGCAATCTTTGTTGCCAGCGATGAAATGGCCTTCGGAGTGCTCCGGGCGCTGGCTGAACTCGGCCGTCGTGTTCCGGAAGAAGTCTCCGTGGTGGGTATCGATGACATCGATCTGGCCGCGTATTCAAACCCGCCGCTGACGACAGTTCGCCAATCCTTCGAGGACACCGGACGACGCGCCGTGCTACGCCTAGTGGCCCAGATCGCCGACCCCAACATCAACAGCACCCACGATTTGGTGGCACCAACCTTGATGGTCCGCGGCAGCACCGCTCCCCCGTCGGCTGAGAACTAACAGCTGGCTGTGGGCTAACAGCCGACTAGTTCGGCCCCGCAGTCAAGGCCTGCGCCTGGGCAACCAGCAGCGGGATGCCGAAGATGGGGTCCTGGGCCAGAATATGCACGTCAGTGATGCCCCGCTTGGAAAGGTGAGCCCTGAAAGCATCTTGGAGTGCCGGGACATTACTGCCCAGGCCACTGCCAAGCACGATGGGGCCGGAAATGCTCAACTGACCGGCGACCTTTGCGGCCATCCCGGCCAGATCAGCGGCGGCCTGGTCCACCAACGCCAGAGCATGTTCGTGGCCCCGCGCGGCAGCAGCAAAAATGACAGGTGAGGAAGCGGCCCAGTAGCGGCGCGTGGTGCCCTGGTGGAAGTGGGCGATCAATTCCTCAGGTGAGCCAAGCCCGCAATAGTCCAGCAGCGCCACTGTGAGTTCGTCGGCCGGCTCGCCCGAGTCCATGCGCCGCAAGCTGTGGCGGACCGCCTCCCGACCAAGCCAATAGCCGCTGCCTTCATCGCCGAGCAGATATCCCCAGCCACCGGCACGGGCCTCAACCCCAGCCGCGTTGACTCCCCATGCGGCCGATCCCGTTCCGGCAATCACTGCAACACCCTCGATTGCCCCCGCGGCGGCAAGCAAGAGGCGGGTGTCATGCACAACTGTCGCCTTGGCGCCTGGCACGAAAGGAGTGATCAAGGCGCGCAAGGCTGCGGCGTCGTCGTCCGTGTCAACGCCGCCTGCACCGGCAAAAACCTCGGTGGCGCCGTTCGCGTCAAGGGTGTCGAAAAGTTGCGTCATGTTTTCCCGGGCTATCTCCGGGCTCACGTTCTGGACGTTGGTGCTGCCAACGCTGAAATCGGAGGTGACGGCGCCGTCGGTCCATACGATGCCCCGGGTTTTGGAGCCGCCAATATCAAGCCCTACGAAGCGCGCAGGATACTTCGGTGAGTTCGGTGAGTTTAGGGGGGTAGTGTCCACAGAACTAGACTAATGCCATGTTCATCACACCCTTGATCGCCGCACCCATGGCCGGTGGAACCACGACGGCGGAGCTCGCCTTGGCCACCCACGGCGCCGGCGCGTTCGCCTTCGCCGCCGGTGGCTACAAGAGCGCTGGGCAGCTTGCCACCCACCTTGCGCCGTTGCGCGCGGCGGGCATCGACTTCGGCGTGAACTTGTTTGTCCCCCGAACGTCACCACCGACTGCCAGCGAGTCCGCAGCTTTGGCCGCCTACCGCACGGAATTAAGTGAAACAGCGGGGCGGTATGGTGCCGAGGTGCCCGATCTGGTTCTGGCGGAAGACGATCCGCGGGTCCAGGATTATTGGGCCGAGAAGCTCGATCTGCTGCTGGCCGATCCGGTCGCCATGGTCAGCTTCACCTTCGGTCTGGCGCCCGTTCGGATTGTGGCGCAACTGCAGAAGGCGGGCACCCAGGTGGTGGCCTCGGTGACAAGCGTGGCGGAGGCGCGGGCCGCCGTCGAAACGGGCGTCGATGCCCTCTTGGTCCAACATTCCAGTGCCGGCGGACACACCGCGGCGTTTCTCCCGGGCGCAGGCGCGGCCGATACCGCCACCTTGCCGGAGCTCGTTGCGGCCGTCCGGGCCGCAGTGACGCTTCCTCTGGTTGGCGCCGGCGGCATTGCCAGCGCAGCGGATGTGAAGGCTGTCTTGGCAGCTGGTGCCGAGGCTGCAGCCATCGGCACGGCCCTGATCCGTACAGCTGAAAGCGGTGCACGCCCCCTTCACAAGGACGCACTGGCGGATCCTCTCTACACTCGCACTGCCATGACGCGAGCCTTCACGGGCAAGCCGGCCCGCGCACTTGTCAATGAGTTTGTCCGCGACCATTCAGAATCCGCACCGCACGCCTACCCGGAAGTACATTTCCTGACGGCTCCCTTGCGCGCGGCTGCTTCCGCCGCACAGGACCCGCGAGCCCTGAATCTTTGGGCAGGTTCGGGCTGGAAGTCCGCCCAAAGCGGGCCCGCAGCAGATGTGATCAAGGAATTCCTGCAGGGCCTCTAAGATTCCCTGAACCCGCCCCGCATTGTTCGGTTATTCGGTAATTTGCTAGTATGGCGAACTATCGACTGCCACGCTCGGCGGAGATGGACAGCATCATCATGAATCTTGGAGGATCCCATGGCATCAGCGACGAAGAACGTTCGGCGAGAACAGCCTCAGGGGCCCCAAACACCCGAGACGCTGGACGCCGTCGACCGCCAGATTATCGACACATTGGTTTCGGATGCCCGCATCACGAACCGGGACCTGGCGGACGCTGTGGGGATCGCGCCGTCGACCGCGTTGATGCGCACGCGCGCGCTCATGGAACGCGGGGCCATCGAGGGCTTTGAGGCCAAGCTGAATCTTGCCTCGATTGGCAGGGCGGTGCAGGCCCTGATCGCCGTGCGGCTGCGCGCCCACGACAGGGACCAGATCGATACCTTTACCGCACGCGTTCCCCTGCTGCCCGAGGTGCTTTCCACTTTTCACACCTCAGGATCCGTGGACTACCTGCTGCACATTGCCGTCCGCGACACCGATGCCCTGCGCGATTGGGTTTTGGATAACCTGACAACCGATCCAGTGGTGGGTCACACCGAAACCACCCTGGTGTTCAAGCACATTCCGGGACACACCGGCCCGCTGGACTGACTCGACGAAGCGGCGCCGAGCCGTCGCACACGTTTTCGCCCCGGCTCATCCATAATGGGCAGGTGACCATCATTGATAATGCCGTGTACGTGGACGGCTTGCGCTTCGCTAACCCGCACAGCCTCGAGCAGACATATGAGGTGATGGACTCCTGCGGCGGAATGGCCTGGATCGGCATGTTCCGCCCGGATGCTGCCGAGATGAAGTCCCTCGCCGCCGAGTTTTCGCTTCATGAGCTGGCGGTTGAGGACACCATCATGGCTCACCAGCGTCCCAAGCTGGAGAGGTACGACGACGTCCTCTTCACCGTGCTTCGGCCCGCCAGATACATCGATGAGGATGAAACGGTGGAGTTTGGCGAACTACACATCTTCACCGGCAAGGACTTTGTGGTCACGATTCGCCACGCTGAAACCCCTGGTCTCTCCTCCACCAGGACCAGGCTCGAAGCCGATCCGGCACTCTTGGCTATGGGTCCCGAAGCTGTGCTTTATGCGATCGTGGACCAAGTGGTCGATGACTACCAGCCGGTGGTCAACGGCCTGGAAAATGACATTGATGAGATCGAGGACCAGCTCTTTGCCGGCGATCCCAACGTCTCCCGCCGCATCTACCAACTTTCCCGCGAGGTCATCCAATTCCAGCGGGCCATCCATCCACTGCGCGACATGCTCGAGCGGCTCAAGGGCGGCTTCGCCAAGTATCAGGTCAACGTTGAGCTCCAGCGCTACCTTCGCGACGTCGAAGACCATGTTGAATCAGTGACCGCCAGGGCAGACTCGTTTCGGCAGTTGTTGCAAAACGCGCTAACGGTCGACGGAACACTGACTACCAACCGTCAAAACGAGGCGAGTGCCGCAGAGAACCAACAGATGAAGAAAATCTCCTCCTGGGCCGCCATCTTGTTCGCACCGTCTTTTGTTGGATCCATCTACGGCATGAATTTTGATCACATGCCCGAGCTTCATTGGGCGTTCGGTTACCCCTTCGCCTTGGCCCTGATGTTCCTCGTCGGCTTGGGCATGTACATCATCTTCAAGAGGAAGACCTGGCTCTAGCTGTTACGCAGGCTAAGTCTATTCAGGCTAGGTCTATTCAGGCTAGGTCCTAGCCAGTGCGGCGATATCCTCCAGGAAGTCCGCGGCCACCGCATCGCTGACGGTTGCCTTCGTCTCGGCAATGGTCTCAAGGTAATCGGCCGTCACCGGACCTCGGACTGTTGATCGGCGACTGGCGAGGCCGGCGGGGTCACCGCCGTCGAACATGGCCTTTTCCAACGCACGTTGGGACGCACTGCGGGCCGCAAACTCAATGTCGGCAGGTGAGAACCCGCCACTGGCCTTGACCAACGTCGCCACGTCAATATTTTCCAGCACGTGCGCGGGAATGAAACGGTTCCACATGGCTGTGCGCGCCTCGTCGTCGGGCAGTCCAATAGGGATGACGTAGTCAAAGCGGCCGTGCCGCAGGAACGCCGAGTCCAATGAGCGGATGAAGTTCGTGGCGCACACCAGCAGCCGCCCGGGTTGCTCGCGAAACGCCGGAATGATCTTCAGGAGCTCGTTCGTGACGCCTTGCATGGGGGATGGCTGGTCCCCCGAACGCTGCGAAGCGATCTCCTCGACCTCGTCGATGAACACCACGGCGTGCTCCAGTTCCGCAATTTCTAGGAAGGTTCGGCGCAGGGCCCCGGCCAAGCCGCCGGGCTCTCCGGCCAACCGCGATGGGAACACCTCAACAAACGGCCACTCCAGACGCGAGGCAATCGCTTTGGCAAAGGTTGTCTTTCCCGTTCCGGGAGGGCCAAAAAGTACGACGGCGCGGGGCGGCACCACACCGAATTCTTCCGCCAGCGTGGACTCGGCCAGAGGCATGACGAGGCGCCGCTCAAGGAGTTCCTTTTCGGCGGCCATGCCGGCCACCCGATCCCAGAGGTCGCGGGGCAAAAGCCTGCCACCCAGCTCCTCCAGCGCGGCGAGTTCGGCTCGCTGGACGGGGATGCGGCGCTCAAAATAGCGCAAGTTCTTTTTCACCACGAAGCCGCGGTTACTGAAGGCCTCAACACGGGTTTCCGTCTCCGGCATGAGTGCCGAGAGTTTGTTTAGGCCGTGCGCGGCCATCCGGTTTTCCACGGCGGCCAGCAACAAGGTGCCAATGCCGTTGCCCCGGAACTCGGGCAGGGTTGCTAGGAAAACGATCCAACCCTGATCGTGGGCCGCCCTACCTACTGCGGCGCCAATAACGTACTCGCCCTGCACCGCCACCACGGCATGGTCCTTTTCGCAGGAAGCTAGAACCTCGGCCAGATCATAGACGGGTTCCACACCATTTTCTCGCAACGACTGCCACAGCTGGAGGATGCCCTCAACATCCTGCGGGTGAAAATCACGGATGATCCAAGCTGTCATGTAATTGCCGCTCCTTTGCGCTAACCACGTCACGGCACCCTCGCCCCGTCACTGCATCATGACATAGTGCGGCGAGCCCGCCCAGCAAGGTCCGCCCTTTGACCGTGCCGAAACTCACACCTAAAGCGGAAACAAGCGGGAGCTCTTCAACGCTGTGCATCTATGAGAACAACATCTTCAGCAACAGAAAGCCGGCTCATGAGCATTGACATCACCACCGAAATCGATCTTGACTCGCAGCTCACCCTCGACAGCGACGCCACGGCGGCACTGTTCCTGGATGCCCGCACGGCCAATAGCTGGTCCGATGAGGAGATTTCAGACGAAACCCTGCAGGCCGTTTACGCCCTGACCAAGATGGGACCCACCGCATTCAACGCCCAGCCCCTGCGCATAACCTGGGTTCGATCGGCCGAGGCTCGCGAGCGCTTGGCTGAGCACATGATGGACGGCAACAAGGCCAAGACCCTGACGGCTCACATGGTGGCAGTGTTGAGCTTCAACACCGAATGGCACTCCCTGCTGCCCACCACGGCGCCGCACATGGCCGACATGCTGATGCCCATGTTCGAGGCAAACGCTGAAAGCCGCACCACAATGGGCAACAACAACGCACATGTGCAGGCCGGCTACTTCATCTTGGCAGCCCGCGCCGCAGGTTTGGCAGTTGGCCCCATGACAGGCTTCAACCCCGCCGGTGTTGACGCCGAGTTCAACGCAGATTCCACCCACAAGTCCTTCATGGTGATCAACCTGGGCAAGCCGGCCGGCCAGCCCAGCACCCACGACCGTCTGCACCGCTTGGACTTCGACCTGGCCACCGTAACGTTGTAAATCTGTTCCACTGTTTTCCAGTCCAGCAGCTCTGACTGCGGACTGCTCTTCTCGCAAGCGCGCTGTCCTCGTTTTTCACGAAGGGCAGCGCGCTTTTGCGTACCCAATCCACGAACGGCACCGCCGGGCGCCGATCACCCGCGTAATGGCATGGCGCTTTTTCACGGCTCCGACGCTCTCCGCCGTCCATTTCAGATGCCACGCTCAAGCTGTGGCGCCGTACTACGAGCCCGCCGGGCAGTTAATAACCTTCCCATAAGGGTGTGATATGGATAACATGAGCGCAGTGTGACCTAGATCCCTCATTTCGAAAAAGGATGAACACATGCACTCCTCGTGGAAGACGCCGTTGAAGAAGACCTTAGCGATGGCGGTGGTGGCTCCGGCCATGCTGCTGACGATGGCGGCGCCTCCGTCGATGGCCGCCCCCAGCGATCCTGTCGCAAACAACGCCGTCGCAAGCAATCCCGTCGCAAGGAATGTTGCGCTGGCCTCGGCCGGCACGGCCGTCACCTCCTCCGGCGATGAGACGCCCGGACGCAACGGCACAGCCTTGGCGACCGACGGCGACCCCGCCACGCGTTGGTCCTCCAACGCGGCAAACGACGCCCGGATCACTCTCAAGCTTGCGGCCCCAACGGTGATTGACCATGTCAGTATCGAGTGGGAAACGGCGTGTGCAGCGAAATACAAGCTTCAGGTGTCCACCGACGGAATCACCTTTGTGGACGCCACCGACGTCATTTCCCCTACGTGCGACGCACGTGACACCCAGAAGCTCTTCGCCTCGCTCGCGTCCACACCGTACCAATACGTCCGGATGCAGGGCATTGACCGCACGCCGATCGGCGGCATCAAGTACGGTATGTCCATGTGGGAATTTGAGGTTTGGGATGGGCCGGAAGCCGCTGCACCGGTACCCTCCGAAGGCGTGAATCTCATTCCGCTTCCGGTCAATCTAGCAACTCCGGACGAGGCACCCTTCACGCTGGGCGTCGGCTCCCGGATCGTGGCGAACAACGCTGAGACGAAGAAGACCGCCGACTACTTGGCCGCGATTTTCCGCACCTCCACCGGGCTGGCGCTGCCAGTGGTGACAGGCACCTCAGGTGACGCGGACGACGTCGTGCTTCTTCAGACACCGGGCGAGATCCCCAACCTCGGTGCCCAGCTGCAGTCCGAGGCCTACAAGCTCACGGTGGACGCCGCCACAGGAGTCAAGATCACCTCGCCAACCAGCGACGGGGTCTTCAACGGCATCCAGACGCTGCGCCAACTATTCCCAGCCTTCATTGAATCCAAGCAGAAGGTCATCGCGGACTGGAGCGCACCCGCCGTCGAAATTTCTGACGCACCGCGCTTCGACAAACGCGGCATGATGCTTGACGTGGCCCGCGATTTCAAGCGCCCCGACGAAGTCAAGAACATCATCGATTCCCTGGCCGCCTACAAGATTTCCACGCTCCACATGCATCTGGCCGACGATCAAGGCTGGCGCATCCAGATCACCAACGACGGCAGGGCGGCGGGCGACACGATTGACTACGAACTGCTGACCGGCATCTCCGGCAAGACGGCTGTGACGAAGAATCTCAGTTACCAGGATGAACTCGGGCATACCGGTTTCTACACCCAGAAAGAATACAAAGACATCGTGGCCTATGCGGCCTCGCGCCACATTGAAATCATTCCGGAAATAGATGTCCCCGGGCACACCTCCGCAATCCTCCACGCCATCCCGGAGTTGAACACCGCCGGAACCAAGCCCGGCGTGGACGAGTGGGGCGTTGTCCCCGCAGACGGCACCGGCAACGTGGGCGGTTCCACCCTTGACGTTGCCGCACCCGTGACCTGGACGTTCTTGGAGCACGTGTTCGGCCAGATCGCCGGCATGACCACCAGCGATTACGTCCACATCGGCGGCGACGAGTCCCACGTGACCGGCCACGACAACTACGTCGAGTTCGTTACCAAGACCGTGCAGATTATTCACGACCTGGGCAAGAAGCCGATCGGCTGGAATGAGTCCGCCATTGGTGGGCTCACCGCAGGAGATGGCATCCAATACTGGACCGGCGGCACGGCGGATACCCTCAACGCCATCAAGAACAAGGGCGCCAAGCTCATGGTCTCCAACGGCTCCACTTCCTACATCGACATGAAGTACAACGCCAAGACACCGATCGGCCTGACCTGGGCCGGCACCGGGGACTTCCCTAAGTACTACGACTGGGATCCGGCCGGAACCGTCAAGGATGCCGGGGTCAAGCTGCCCGATTCGGCACTGCTCGGTGTGGAAGCGGCCCAGTGGTCCGAGACCATCCGCGGCGGGATTCAAGCTGAGTTCATGGCGTTCCCACGTGTTGTCTCCTTTGCCGAAATTGGCTGGACCCCGCAGGCGCAGCGCAACGTGAACGATTTCAAGGTGCGGATGGCCTCCATGGGTCAGCGCATGCTTGCCACCGGCACCAACTTCTACGACGGCAACCAGGCTAAATGGCGCTCCTCCATGGCCGGACTGCCCGTGGCCGTTGCCCCGGGCAAGAACCTGACCCTCAACGTTGGCCAGCTGGCGGCCCCCGGTACGAAGGCATCCGCCGACGGCTCGACCATTGCTGTCGACACCGTTGATGACGCTGACGGTGTGAGCGCCTCAAGCATTCTCGGCAACCTCGGCGTGAGCGTTGACTGGGGCGACGGTAGCGCCGCCACCCCGGCGACGATCGTTGCACTCGAGGCACGTCACTCACTTGCCGCTGGCAGCCTGTATCAGCTGCAAGGCACGCATTCCTACGCCGATGCGGGAAGTTACACGGGAACGCTGACGGCAAGCAACGGGACGACGGCGAGCTTCACCGTGGCTGTCGCCGTCGGCACGGCCGACCCTGCAACGCCGGCTGTTTGGGACTCTTCCCAAACGCCGCTTTTGGCCGTCACAAATGCCACGACCAAGGCCGGTTACCGTGCCAAAACCACGCTAAGCGGCTTCGAGCCCGGAAAGTATGTAGTGCTGACCCTTGACGGCAGCCGCGTGGGCTCGGTTCTGCCGGACGCCGAAGGCAAGCTCACCTTCCAGATGCCGGTGTACCCCGCAACGTATAGCGGTAAGTTCGACGTCGTCGCCACCCAGGTCTCCTCGACCGGGACACGTACTGCCAAGGACAGTCTGAAGGTCAAATCAAAGCTCGTTCCGCTCGATAACAAGATCCCCCAGAGCGAGCTCAGTATTGCATCGGTAACCTCGGAGGAACTCACGGGTGAAACCGCACCGAGCGGCCCAGCTACGGCTTTGTTGGACGGCAAGATTGACAGCTACTGGCACACCCAGTGGCAGGGCAGCACCACACCGTTCCCGCACAGCGTCGTCATTGACTTGGGCAAGAGCTACGCTGTCACCGGCTTTGAATACACTCAGCGCCAGTCCAACTCCAATGGCAAGATCAAGGACTTCGAACTCTACGTATCCGACAGCCCCACCGAGTTTGGCGCCAAGGTTACCTCCGGAACGTTCCTTGATGTGACCGGTTCACAGATCACCGCTATTTCCGGTGGGAAAGTCGGCCGCTACGTGAAGCTCACAGCATTGAACTCCATTGCGGGCAACGCATTTGCCGGCGGCGCCGAAATCAACATCGGAGGAAAGGCTCCCGGCGTCCGCTGAACCCACAGCTAAAGCTACAGCGGGGCCCATCAATTCACCTTGGTGGGCCCCGCTGGCGTTATGCATCAGGGTGGCGTTCTAGGGCAGACTGGCGCTCTAGGGCAAGTCCGCGCAATCGCTGGTGGCAGGCTTACCGTCGATGCGGTCCTGAGTCCAGGACAACAGATCGCCGATCAGAGGCGAATCAGGGGACACAACTCCCATGTGGTCCTTGCCGGCATACTTCTTGTATTCGAGTTCCTGCCCGGCCTTGCACCGTGCGGCAACGTAGGCGTCCTGCACATCCGGAATCACGAGAGTATCAGCGGCGCCCTGGGCTATGAACAAGGGCGCCGAAATGGCCAGCACAGGTGTGTTCTCGCGCAGCCGCTCCCCCATGGCGCCGGTGGTGGGGTCCTTGGCGAAGATGGTTTTGTCTTTGTCGATGGCAATGGCGTTGATCAAGGACACCAAGACCCCAGGCTCCGACAAGCAACGTGTGGACATTTCACGCACAAACGTTCTGGCCACCGGCGTGATGTATTCGTTGAAGGAAACGTCTGGATAGCTGTCGGCATAGGCAGCAGCAACATAGGAGGCAAACACGCTGCCGCCGGCAATGTTGGGCATGTTTTCCACCAAGCCGATGGCGTCGCTGGCCGGGGCCATGGCCGCCACACCGCTGATCTTCACATCGGGGGCGTAGCTCGTGGCCAATCCGCCGGTCCACAATGCGGCCTGACCACCCTGCGAATGGCCCCACACGACAGTTTCTTCGGCCATGCTCAACTCGGCCTGTTCGGCGTCGAGCGCCTTCGCCGCCCGTACCGAATCCAACACTGACCGGGCCTCACCCTGACCGATCAAATAGGGCTGCGGCCCCTTGGTGCCCAGGCCCGCATAGTCGGTAGTGACGAGCACCCACCCGTTCTCAACAACGTGATCAAGTGCTGGCAGGGCGCCCGAGTCGAAGGATGCCGACAGGTTCGATGGCGCACACGGCTCTGAATAGCCTGTGGTGCCATGCGCCCACGTGATGACGGGACGCGGCCCGCTGGCGGGCTTCAGCGATGTAAGTACGACGGCGCTGGCCACGGCCGGCGTGGAGTCGTCGCGGGTGGTGGTGTACAGAATCCGCCATGCCTTGGCGTTCTCCGGGACACCCGTGGTGAAGGGTTCGCTCTTGAGCAACTGGCCGGGCTTATCGGGAACCGTGGCCGGGGCGTCATAAAACGCGTCCACGCTGGGCGCACCACTGCGCAGCTGCGCGCCAAGTCCGGCTACGGCTATGGCGAGGACCAGCGACAACACGGCACCGATGACTCGCATCCAGCGCCGGAACGGCTTGGGTCTGGTAGTTCCCACGGCGGGAGTGGTTCCCACAGCAGGAGCGGCGGCCGTGCGCCGTCGTGCTCGCGAGAGCGTTATAGCCTCGGCGAGGGCGTTCCACATGCGGCCCAGCCCAAAGAGCAGGGTGCGGGCGCCAAAGAGGACGGCTACCAGGAGCAGTGTCACGTCCGGCCAGGCCAGCGCCACCACGCCAAAGATCAGGTCTGCGAGCGCAAGGATGATTGCCGAGACACGTTCATCGGCCGGGCGCCCTTTGCCGCGGATGGCGCCAATACCGCGGATCACGCCGGAGACTATTAGTGAGGCGGCGATGAAAACGGGCAGCACTGCCATGGCGCCACCTGCCCAGAACAGGACCACGAGGCCGGCGGCAACCCATCCCCAACCCAGCACCATCCGGATGCCCCCGGAACCGGATTTTTCAGTTTCTATCAGGTCGGAGACTCCGGAGACGATGAAGCTGGCGCCGACATAGAACGTCAGGGCACCCAAGGAAGAGAGCGGCTTGGTGGCCAGTGTGAATCCCAACCAGACGCACAGAACGCCCGCTAGGAGTACAACCCACCATGGCGCCTTGGCCAATATGCCGGGTACGGCACGGGCGCGGCCGCCCCACGTGCGTTTGGATCCCTGACCCATTGATCCCTGACTCTGCGTTTCCTGACTCTGCGACATCCAGTCCCCTTTGGTAGTTACTGCACTCCCCCGGCAGCCCGCCAGCAATTCTACCGGCGGGACTAGACTGGCTGCATGAACGCACATGCTCCAGCCCCCGTCACCGTCACGGTCACCGGGGCCGCAGGCCAAATTGGTTACGCGCTGCTGTTCCGGATTGCCTCGGGCGCCATGCTGGGCCCTGATGTCCCGGTCAAGCTGAATCTCCTTGAGGTTCCTCAGGCGGCCAAGGCGGCAGAGGGCACTGTTCTGGAATTGATGGACTGCGCGTTCCCGCTGGTCGCCGGCTTTGAGGTTTTTGACGATCCCACCAAAGCGTTCGACGGCGTCAACATCGCACTGCTCGTCGGTGCCCGTCCGCGCGGCCCAGGGATGGAACGAGCCGATCTCCTCAGCGCCAACGGAGGCATCTTCTCCGTGCAGGGCAGGGCCCTCAATGCGGGAGCAGCCAGCGATGTGAAGGTTGTTGTCGTGGGCAACCCGGCCAACACCAACGCCTTGATTGCGGCATCACACGCTCGTGACATCCCTGCGCAACGCTTTACCGCCATGACCCGGCTGGACCACGACAGGGCTGTGGCACAACTGGCAGCCAAGACCGGCGCCCCCGTCAGCAGCATCAGCAAGCTTGCCATCTGGGGCAACCACTCTGCGTCCCAGTACCCGGACATCACCCACGCGATCGTTGCCGGCACCCCGGCAACATCGTTGGTGGAACAGTCCTGGATCGCGGATGAGTTCATTCCGCGCGTGGCCAAGCGCGGCGCCGAGATCATCGCCGTACGCGGAGGCTCCTCGGCAGCGTCGGCCGCCAATGCCGCCGTCGAACATATGCGGCTTTGGGTGCAAGGCACGCCGGACGGCGACTGGACCAGCATGGCAGTCCCCTCCGATGGTTCCTATGGCGTACCGGAGGGCTTGGTCAGCTCCTTCCCCGTCACCACCAGCGGCGGCGACTACGCCATCGTCCCGGACCTGGCCATCAGCGAATTCTCCCGCACCAGGATCGACGCCTCCGTGGCGGAACTGGTTTCGGAGCGCGACGCCGTCACGGAATTGGGCCTGCTCTGACACGCTCACGCACTCCCTTGCGCATGGACCTCAATGCCGACGTCGGCGAATCGTTCGGGCAGTGGACACTCGGCGACGATGCGGCCATCATGGATCAGGTTTCCAGCGTCAGCATCGCCTGCGGCTTCCATGCGGGCGATCCAAGCACCATGCGTCAAAGTTGCGCCACCGCAGCGGCCAAGGGCGTGAGTATCGGCGCCCATCCCAGCTACCGGGATCTGGCCGGGTTCGGACGGCGCTTCATGGACATTGCTCCCCGCGAGCTCAGCAATGAACTGATCTACCAGATCGGCGCGCTGCAGGCCATGGCCCGGGCAGAGGGAACCACCGTGAGCTATGTAAAGCCGCACGGCGCCCTCTACAACGCGATAGTCCACCACACAGCACAGGCCGAAGCCGTGGTGACCGCCATGACGATCATTGACCTGCCGTTACTGGTGGCGCCAAACTCGGAGGTCCAGCGACTGGCGCTCGCCGCCGGACTCACCGTGGTGACCGAGGCTTTCGCCGACCGCGCCTACAATCCGGACGGCACGCTTGTGGCCCGCACCCAGCCCGGCGCAGTCCTGCACAGCATCGAGGCGGTGGTGGCCCAAAGCCTGGACATCGCCCTGCACCAAGAAGTCACGGCCATCGATGGCCGCCGCATTGCCGTAGACGTGCAAAGCCTGTGCGTGCACGGTGACACTCCGGGTGCCGTGGCCATGGCCGCTGCCGTCCGCACTGCCTTGCGCGACGCCGGCGTCACGATCACCAGCTTCGTCCCGTAGCGCCAACCCCATGAACCAGCAGCTGCACATCCGTACCGTGGGCGAGACGGGCATCCTTGTTGAGCTCGATTCCCTGGCCCACGTCATGGGTCTCCAGACCCTGCTACGTCAGCAAAACCTTCCCGGTGTGATCGGGATCGTGGCCGCCGCCGAGACTATCCTTATCAGCTGCAATTCCCCTTCCGCCGTACGCGGTGTCAGGGAGTTCCTCGCCGCAACAGACACCCAAATACAGACTCCTATCCCGGGCACGGTACATAGGCTAAAGACCACGTACGACGGCGCCGACCTCACCGATGCTGCCCGGCTTTCAGGGCTCAGCTCTGAGGCCCTCGTTGCTTGGCACAGCGGGCAACAGTGGCTGGCCGCCTTTGGTGGATTTGCCCCAGGCTTTATGTACCTCGCAGCTGCGGAGCACAGCTTACTGGTCGCCCGCCTATCCACGCCCCGAACAGTTGTCCCGGCCGGCTCGGTGGCCGTCGGAGGGGAATTTTCGGCCGTGTATCCGGGCCCGACTCCCGGCGGGTGGCAACTGCTTGGCCGCTGCGCCGACATCCTGTGGGATGCCGGGCGGGAGCAGCCTGCACTCATCGAACCCGGTGACGCAGTTGAGTTCATGCCCGTCCGCGAACTGATCGAGGTGGGCGTGGCCAAACCAACCGTCGTGACTCCGCGAAGCCACGGCCCCTCTGGTCTGCAGGTGCTGGCGGCCGGTGTCCACACCACGGTTCAGGATCTGGGTCGGCAGGGTTACGCCCATCTGGGCGTACCTGAATCGGGTGCCCTGGACCGGGCTGCACTGCGCCGCGCCAACCGGATGGTTGGCAATGGGAATCTTGGGGCCGCCGGGTTGGAAGTTGTCCTGTCCGGGCTGAGCTTCAGGGCAGTGGGCGCTCACATCGTAGCCGTGGCCGGCACCTCCGCGGTGCCGTTCATTGCTGATCTCCATGGTGATGAACGCGAAGCCCCGGCCAATGCGCCGTTTCTACTGCTCGACGGCGAAACGCTCACCCTGCGGCCGCTCACCCTTTTGCCGGCCACTCGTTTGAAAAGCACGGCAGGCTTCCGCAGCTATCTCGCCGTGCGAGGCGGCCTTGACCTGCCACCAGTTTTGGGCAGCCGTTCTACGGATGTCCTTTCTGGTCTGGGACCGGATCCCATCGCAGCCGGCGTGTTTCTTCCCGTGGCGCCAGCCCCGGCCGGCAGCATTGTTGGCGCCCCCGAGGCGGCGTTGTCGCCGCCACTTGAGGTGACCAATTTGAAGTACCTGCCTGGGCCGCGGGATGACTGGTTTACTCCGCAATCGCTGGCCCACTTCGAAGCGCAAATATGGGAGGTTGGCGCCCAATCCAACAGGATTGGGCTGCGCCTGACCGGAACACCCCTGCAACGCAGCGCATCGGCAGCTGGCGCTGAGCTCCCAAGCGAGGGGATGGCCAACGGCGCAATCCAAGTGCCGCCGTCGGGCCTTCCGATGCTCTTCCTCGCCGATCACCCCGTAACGGGTGGATACCCGGTGCTCGGTGTGGTGCTGGGCGAGGACCTCGACAAAGCGGCGCAACTGGCCCCGGGCGCACGAGTGCGGTTCAGCGCGATCTAGTCTTTCCGCCCGCGCAGGAACCATGCGATGGGCCCGGCAAAGTTAAGGAAAGACGCCGCCACCCAAACCCGTTTGCTGCCATTGATTTGTTCCGGAGTCCTTTGGAAGATGTCCCGTAGAGCAGCCAACTGCAAGGCCACCTGCACTGCTCCGACTGCAATGAGGGCACCGCGGCGCCCCCTGCTCAATTCACTCCAGCGCTTCTTTGCTGCCATGACGGTTCCTTCCGATTGAGATTGGTGCGGATTGCTGTAACCGGCCCGCGTTGTCACGGAGCGGTCTGTTCGAAGACCCAGGGCAGCGCGGTAGTGGTTAACCTGTGGCGGGCCCTGGGACTGACATGTGATGGTCCCGGATAAGCCGTATCACCGGACCACATGACTCCGGAGGGGCGGGCATCCACGGCGGCCGCACCGTCTGGCATCAAAACATGCGTGTTGTACGCAAAGGGCTCACTGGCCTTTGCCGTTGCGAGGGCTTGCGACACCGTTTTCAGGGCTGCCAGGTGGTGCAGGGTGACCCAGGTAGGTGGCAACAGCATCATCTCGCCCTTGACATGGAGGGCAAGGGCATCGGCAGGCGCCAGCCACGCAAAGTTTGAGTGCTCTTCGGAGTTCAACTCCACAGTCACCGACGACGCCGGTGCCAGCATGAACCAGGTCCTGAAACGTCGAGGAAGGCTCTGCATCGGCGTCCACTGTGAAAGCCAGACCAGATCGGCGCCGCTGAGCCGCTGTCCGGTTTCCTCGGCCACTTCGCGCAGGCCGGCACGCTGCGCCGCCGTGAAGTCATCGACCGGGCCGCCGTTTCTGTCCAGCCTGTCCTCGGGGTCAACTTTTCCCCCGGGAAACACCCAAGCTCCGCCAAAGGCCCTGCTGGCATGCGGCCTTTCAAGCATCAACGTTTCCAGCCCAGCGTCGCCGTCGCGCAGCAGAACAACTGTGCAGGCATCCTCCAGCGGTACAAGTGCTTCCATGCTGCCAGCCTAGTCTGGCCCGCATCCCGACCGTCATCACCAGCGAAGAATCGACGGAAAATCAATGATTGCCGGGGGCTATACACGCGAGTAGTGTGCTGTTTATGGGTACATCTCAGGATGATTCAACCGGAAAGGCCCGGCTGCGGGATGCCGCAATCGAGTGCTTTGCAGCGCGAGGATTCAACGAATCCCTTCGCGCGATCGCCGCACGCGCCGGCGTCACCGCGGGGATGGTCAGGCACCACTTTGGCTCCAAGGAACAGTTGCGTGCCGAATGTGACGCCACCGTGCTCCAGCGATACCGCACCCTGAAGACCGCGAGCATGAACGCCGACCCGACCCAGCTGTTTGCACAGTTCCCGTCCTCGAAAGAGGGTGGCATTCTCTTGGTCTACATCCTGCGCAGCGTCCGAGAAGGCGGTGCGGCCGGGCGTGAGTTCATCGAGCACATGGTGTCCGAATCGCTTGAATTCTCCCTTGATGCTGTTGCGCGTGGGATCGTGGTTCCCAGTCGCGATGAGGAAGCCCGCGTCCGGTTCCTTGTCCACCAATCGATCGGCGCCTTGGTCGTCCGCTTGGCCATGCACCCCGACACTGCGCTGGATGATTTTGAGGGCGTCATGGCCCAGTTCTACGCGGATGCCATGCTGCCCACACTCGAGCTCTACACCGAGGGGCTCTTCACCAGCCGCAGCTACCTGGACCAGTACCTCGCGTATCTGGCCGCCAACCCACCCGCGGAACCAGCGGGAGAATTACCCCCTCGCTAAGGAAAAGCTATGTCATCGCATCTTCCGGCCACCACCGATCCCGAAAATAATCCCGCCATCCTGGTGTCCGGACTGCAAAAGCGCTTTGGCCGGACCACGGCTCTTGCGGGTCTGGACCTGCGAGTGGATCGCGGCACAGTTGCCGGATTTCTAGGTCCTAATGGTTCCGGAAAATCGACCACCATCCGCATCCTGCTCGGTCTGTTGAAGTCCGACGGCGGGACCGCCCGTCTGCTGGGCGGCGATCCCTGGCGTGACGCCGTCGAACTTCACCGGCGCATCGCCTATGTGCCCGGCGATGTCAGCTTGTGGCCCAACCTCACAGGTGGGCAGGCCATCGACATCCTCTCCCGCCTGCGGGGCGGCGTGGATAACATCAAGCGGGATGGGCTGCTGGAGCGTTTTGCACTGGATCCAACGAAAAAGGCGCGCAGCTATTCCAAGGGGAACCGGCAAAAGGTTGCCCTCGTGGCCGGTCTGGCATCCAACGCAGAGCTCTTGATCCTCGACGAGCCAACCTCGGGCCTTGACCCCTTGATGGAACAGGTCTTCACCGAGTGCATCCGCGAAGTCAAGGCAGATGGTCGCAGTGTTCTTCTGTCCAGCCATGTCTTTGCTGAGGTGGAAAAGCTGTGCGATACCGTCACCATCATCAGGGAGGGCCAAACGGTGGAGGCCGGGCGGCTCGATGCTCTCCGGCATCTGCACCGGACAACGGTGTCCATTGTTTTGGATAGGGACGCGTCGGTGCTGGCACAGGTTCCTGGGGTCAATGATCTGGTGGTTGACGGGCCACAGGCCACCTTCACTGTCGGCGGGAGCGAACTGGGCGGGGTCCTCCTGGCTCTTTCGGCATATTCGCCGACTTCATTGGTCTCGAGTCCACCATCCCTTGAGGACTTGTTCCTGCGCCACTACAGCGGCACTGCGGTTGATACCCCCGCTAAAGTCACTCCAACGCAGATTGCTGGTGCACGATGAGCGCGGCCACAGTTGGCGGGTCCAGCTCGCTGCACGGGGGCGCCCCGGCGCTGCCACTGCGTGATTCCATGACAGGTTTTGTGATCTGCGTCCGCTTCATTCTCGGCCGCAACTGGGTTCGCCTGCTTGTCTGGGCAGCAGTCTTGGCCATCATGATTCCGGTTGTTTACGATTCCCAGCAGCAGGCCTTCCCTACGCAAACGGCTAGGGACGCTTATGCCCAGGTGGCCAATACTCCCGCCGTTGCTGCCATGACCGGGCTCCCGTATGCCGCGGGATCATTGGGCGGCATCCTTGTCATCAAGATTTGGATGACGCTTGCTGTTGCCCTCGGCTTTGCCTCGATCTTCCTTGTGACCCGTAACGGCCGGGCCGATGAGGAATCCGGCCGCATCGAATTACTCAGATCTGCAGCTCTTGGACGCCACGCTTACAGCATGGCCAATTACGTGGTGGCCGGCGCCTTGAGCATAGTGACCGGAATGCTGATTTCGTTGTTGTGCCTAGCTGTGAAACTTCCCGTGGCAGGATCACTTGTCATGGGTGCCTCGATTGCCGGAACTGGCTTGGCATTCATTGCCGTTGCTGCCCTCTGCGGACAGCTGAGTTCAACCAGCAGGGGCGCCAACTCGCTCGGTGTCGCCGTCATGGCGCTGTTCTATTTCATCAGGGCCGGGGCCGATCTACAGGCCAACGGCATTGACCCAAGTCCTCTCAGTTGGTTCTCACCGATCGGGTGGGCGCAAAACATGCGGGCCTTCGGGCAAGACTCCTGGTGGCCGCTGCTTGCTTTGCTTACCTTGACGATCCTGGGATGTGCGGCGGCCCTGCGCATTGAGACCAGCCGCGATCTCGGCATGGGGCTGCTGCCAGAACAACGTGGCCCTTCACGGGCATCGGCGTTTCTTACCCACCCGGTGGGCCTTGCGCTGAGGTTGCAACGCGGCAGCTTGATCGGCTGGTTAACCGGCGCAGTGGTGGCCGGGGCGTTCTTTGGCAGCGTGGCCCAAACCATGACGAGTGTGCTGGACCCAGCCAACCCCTTCGCCACCTCATTTGTAGGCAGCTCGACCAGCATGCTCGACGGCATTCTAGGCATCTTTGTCCTCTTTAACGGCCTGCTTGCGGGAGCCTTCGCCGTGCAATGTCTGGCCGGAGTCCGTGGCGAGGAAGCCAGCGGCCGGCTCGAATCCCAGCTCGCCGGGGCCATTTCGCGCAACACTTGGTTGCTCGCGCAGGTGGCGATGGCCGCCGTCGGATCCGCCCTGATGCTGCTCGTGAGCGGATACCTCACCGGAGCCGCTTCCAGTGGCGCTGCCACGGGAGGTCAGCTGGCGGCCGCATCGTTCGCCTATTGGCCAGCGGTGCTGGTGATGCTGGGCATGATGCTGTTCCTCAGCGGATTTCTGCCTCGTCTAAGTGTGAGCATCTCCTGGGCCGTGTATGGACTTTCCATGGGCATCGCCATGTTCGGCGGTCTCTTTTCACTGTCCGAGGCAGCCATCAAGGCAACCCCCTTCGGCGCAGTCCCCCGCATTCCCGCCGAGGACTTCACGCTTGCACCCCTGGCTGTCTTGACCATCATCGCGGCGGTCCTAGCGACACTGGGGTTCTGGCGCTTCCGCACACGGGACGTCACAGCCGACTGATTATCCGAACGTGGGATACACGCCGCTTTCGAACTCCTTCAGGGCGGCCGCTGCCTCGTCCAGAAAAGTGTCTACCTGGTCCTGGTCGTAACCTGCACGAAATTTCGTCATGGGAAACCGCGCTTCAGCGACGGCTGCGGCAGTCACCGGCCCTGGCCGGCCGGACTCCCACGCGGTCAGGGACCCTCGGATGTCATCGAGAAAAGCGTCCACCTCAGGCATGGAATATCCCTCACGGAATTTCGTCGTAGAAAACTTGGTGGTGGCGATCTCTGAGCTTTTCATGGTCCTGCCTTTGCGTATGGCGGTGCGTCAATCATCCGCATTTTTAGGTTCCCGCCTACTCTAACGCCGAACTCAATAACAGTCCCCTCGTGAACTTGAGCTGGCGAACTAGCCTGCCGCTGCCGCCAACATGGTCTTCGCCAATGGCCCGCCAGTAACGGCCCCAAGGTCACCATCTTCAACAAAAACTGCTACCGCAATATCACCCTGCGCCGCGATGACCCACGAGTGGGTGCGGGGCGGATCATCGGTTCCATACTCAGCCGTACCGGTCTTGCCGATGGCCTCCGCACCAGGCAGGTCAGCCAGACTGTCCAGATACCCGTCAGTGACAACGGCACGCATCAGGGTGCGCAAGTCCCCGGCCTCCTTGGCCGTCAGAACAGCGCCGTCGGCGGGCTTGGCCTTGCCGTCATGGCCGTCGATCAGGACCGGCGCCACGGTCGAACCTTTGACCACTGTGGACATCAGAGAGGCCATGGCGAGCGGCGAAACCAGGATCTTGCCCTGACCGATCATGGAAGCAGCATGTTCGGTACCGGCGGAATCGCGCGGCACAGCACCGGTGAAAGCGTCCAAGCCAAGATCGTTGGTCATACCGATGCCGAGGGCGCCTGCCGCGTCCGCCAGCTTGTCCTGTGCGAGCTTTTCAAATTGGCTGACAAATGCGGTGTTGCAGGAATGGGCGACGGCGGTTGTCAGGGACACCTCACCCGTCGCCTCGGCCGCGTAGCCCGGCGCGTTGAGGAACTTTTTTCCATCCGCCGTGTATTCGGTTGTGCAGCTCACGGTGGACGCCGGATTCATGCCCAGCCGGAACAATCCCAGCGATGTGGCGATCTTGAACGTGGAGCCTGGTGCGTATTGGCCAAGGAACGCGGTGTTGTAACCGTTGCTGTCCGGACCGTTGGCCGAGGCAAGGATGGCGCCGGTGGACGGGCGCATCACCACGATCGAACTAGGCGTCTTCACACTGCCAAGGGCATCTTCGGCCGCGCTTTGCAGCCCCGGCACCAAGGTGGTTTTCACATCCTTGCCGTCAACGGGATCAGCGGTGTAAAGGACTTTGGCCGGTGCGTTGGGATCGGTCGGTGACGTCCCGGCGTCGTCCGTGGGAGCGGCAGTTCTGGTCGCCGCGGCAGGAGCTGCGACGGCGGTAACTGTCACCCCGGGTGTACCCGAAAGCTGAGCGTTGAAGGCAGACTGCAGTCCGCCGGAACCCACGATCTGCCCCGCAACCACCTTGCCTTCGGACTTTTCAATGTCCTCGGCTGTGGCCTCATGCACGGTGCCCAAAATCGCCGAGGCGAAGGTGCGTGAGGGTGCCAGCGGCAGCGTGCCCGGGGTAGCGAGGAGGCCGTCAATCGCTTTGAGCTTGCCTTGGTCAAGCGCGTTGAAGGCTTCTTCGCGCAGGGTGACGGCGTCAACAAATGCCACCGGACCGTACGCCTCGACCTTGGCCTGATAAGCAGTAACATCAATATCCAGCAGCGTGGCCAGCGCATCGGCGGAGGTTTTCGCCCCGGAGGCGGTGAGTCCGTCCTTGTTGATGCCCACCGTTCGCACGGGGCGGTCCTTCACAATCGCCTCGCCATCGGCAGAAAGTATGCTGGCCCGCTGACCGTACTTGGTGGAGATGGCGATGCGTTCGCCCGCCGCGAGCTTCGGCTCAACCATTTCCGGGGACCACGTAATGGTCCAGGATTTGCCGTTGCGTTTCATATCGGCGCCCGTTGCATACGTCCACGGCTTCTCAAGATTGGGAAGCTTCCAAGCGTAGTTCAGGGAAACGCGAGCGGTGTCGTCGGTGACCTCCACGCCACTAACGGTGACCTCCGGCCACACGGGGTCGATGCCCTCGGCGAGTTCGGTCAATTCCTTTTGGACCTCAGCCCCGGACTTGTCAAAGCCAAGCTCACCCACGGTGTGGGAGGAAAGGGCTTTGGCCAGCGCATCGGCCGTGGACGTTCCATCATCGGGGGCGGAGCAGGCAGCTCCACCAAGGACCAGGCTAAGGGCAAGCAACAGAACTGTGACGCGGCGAATCATGGGCTCCCTGACGTTGATATGTGACTCAGCCTACCCACTACCGCGCCCAATGCGGAGACTTCGCGTGCGCCGTGGCGAGGACACGGGATATTGACGCCACCACTGCCGCTGCCGTCTAGGCAAGTCTCAAGCCTCAGGGCCGCCTGCCTATAGCGCTTCAGTTGCTGGCGGTGCCGCCTGAAGGTTTCCTTTAGCTTCGGCGGTCGCATTTGTCATCTCATTAAGGAAGCGCTCCACCAGCGCGAGTTCCTCGGGCGAGTAGCTGTCCAGTGCTTGGCTTAAGCGTGCGGCAAGGGGCATGAACAACTGGCGGCCAATAATGCGCGCGCTTTCCGTCATGGCCAGCTCAACCTGCCGCCGGTCCACCTGCCCTCGCTGGCGGATTACGTGACCCGAATGCTCCAGCCTGTCGACAAGGGCTGTCACTGCTGGAGAGCTCAAGTTCAGCGCCTGACCCAACTTTCCTGGCGTCGGTGCATTTGGTCCCGGGCTGACCAGGAAACCTAGGGCATTCAGGTGGGTTCGGTGCAGGCCATGCACGGCCGCGGCCCGGTCCACATAGCGGTCGGACTCGAGGGCGAACTCACGCATTGCCGCCAAAAGGTCAGCGTGGCTCTGGGATGGCATCATGACGTCAATCATCTCTCTAAAATTTCCGCTTCTTTGAAGTCGACTCTCCAGCATTTCATTTTATCTCCACAATGGAAGTATTATTTTGAGCATGAAGAACACCGACTGGTCTCCACAACGTTGGCTCCGCATTGCTCTTCCTGCAGTCTTGATCGTCGTATGGCTCCTTGCGGCAGGACTTGGCGGACCCACCTTTGGCAAAATTTCTGACGTTTCCACCAACGATCAAGCCAGCTTCCTACCTGCCAGCGCGGAATCAACTGTTGCCCGCGACTGGCAGCTAAAGTTCGTGGACAGCAACGTAATTCCGGCCGTGGTGCTGCTGACCAGCGAAGAGCCGTTGACGCAGGACCAGCTGGTTGAAATCGCTGGCCTGTCACAAAAAATGGGCGCGGTCCCCGGCGTGCAGAAACCCACGGCTCCGGCCACGACCACTATCGCCGGCCCGATTCCATCTCAGGACGCCAAGGCGGTGGAATTCCTCGTGCCCATCTCAGACACCGGTGAAATCAAGAGGGTCGTTGCCGAGCTGCGCGCAGAGTTGGACGCCTCGGCCCCCGAAGATTTAAGTGTCTATGTGACAGGTCCAGCCGGCCTTACGGCTGATCTCGTCAGCGCCTTTGGCGGGATCGACGGGGTCTTGCTGCTGGTGGCACTGCTGGCAGTATTTGTAATTCTGCTCGTGGTCTACCGTTCCGTAGTGCTGCCGCTTCTGGTGCTGTTCACATCGGTTTTTGCTCTTTGTGCATCCATCCTGGTTGTTTACTACATGGCCAGCTGGGACTGGATCAAGCTCAGTGGCCAAAGTCAGGGCATCTTGTCCATTCTTGTCATTGGTGCAGCCACCGACTATTCACTGCTTTTCGTTGCACGATTCCGCGAGGCCCTTTCGCAGGTCGATTCGAAGTGGACAGCCCTGCGCCAAGCATTTCGTGGCGCGTGGGAACCCATCGTTGCCTCTGGTTCCACCGTCATTTTGGCCATGCTCTGCCTGTTGTTCTCAGATTTGAACTCCAACCGCAGCCTTGGCCCGATCGCCGCCATCGGAATCCTTTTCTCCCTGCTGGCAGCCCTGACCTGCCTGCCAGCACTGTTAGTTGCCTTCGGACGCGTTTCTTTCTGGCCCTTCATGCCCAAGGTTGAATCCGGACATGGGCACAGACACAAGCACACAGCCGGCGGCGCCGCCGGCCTGAGCGCCGGTATGACTGCGGGTATGACCTCGGAGACCAGCAACGACGTGGAGCGGGGTCTAGCCGGAGTCGGCGGCGTCTGGCGCCGCATTGGGCTATTGATTGCCCGGAAGCCGCGTCTGACGTGGGTCGTTACTTTGGTGCTCCTCCTCGCTGCGAGCACCGGGATCGTCCAGCTGCAGGCCAATGGCGTCTCACAGACAGAGGTGATTCTTGGCCAAAGCAATGCCGTTGACGGCCAGCGGGCACTCGCAGAACACTTTGATGGCGGCAGCGGCAGTCCTGTTCTGATCATCGCGGACCAGGGCAGCAAGGATCAGGTCCTAGCCGCCGTCGAACGTACCGAAGGCATTACCGAGGCCAGCCTCTACACCGGAAGCGGCCGTCCCGACGCTACTGCCGAGCCCGTGGTCAAGGATGGCCGTGTCCTGATCAATGCAACCTTGAAGGATCAGGCCGATTCGGAATCCGCTGAACAGGTGGTTGTGGAGCTCCGGAAGCAATTGCCTCAGGTTGATTCGAGCGTTCTGGTTGGCGGAGTATCCGCGATTGCCCTGGACACCAACGTCACGGCACAGAGTGATTTATTCAAGATTGTGCCGTTGGTACTGCTGGTCATCCTCATCGTCCTGATACTCCTGCTGCGGTCAGTAGTTGCGCCGTTGCTGTTGATTGGCACCGTGGTGTTGTCCTACGTCGCCACGATGGGCGTGTCTGCGCTCGTGTTCAACCATGTCTTTGGCTTTCCGGGTGCTGACGCAACGGTCCCGCTGTTTGGCTTCGTCTTCCTGGTCGCTCTTGGCGTGGACTACAACATCTTCCTCATGACCCGAGTCCGTGAAGAGTCCCTAATCATGGGCACCCGTGCCGGAGTGTTGCGCGGCTTGGGCAAGACGGGCGGGGTCATCACCTCCGCCGGCGTGGTGCTGGCTGCGACATTCGCCGCATTGGGCATCATTCCGCTGCTGTTCCTTGCTCAGCTGGCGTTCATCGTTGCCTTCGGCGTGCTGCTCGACACCGTAATTGTTCGAACCCTGCTGGTGCCCGCATTGAGCTACGACCTTGGCGACCGCGTATGGTGGCCCGCAAAGTCTGCCAGATTCGGGCAGGGTTTATTGGCGAAAGAAGGCAAGTCCGAGCCGCTGGACCCGGCCCGGCGCTAGTTCGGACCGGACAGTAGGTCTCGCGAAGTCTCGTGCCGCCGTCGAACCTTATCAAGGGCCGACGGCGGCACTCTTCTGTCCAAAGTTCGGTAGTTAAGTCTCTCACCGCTCCCGCCAGAGCTTCCATCGTCCTAGCCCTCTTTGTGCCCCTGGTCTTTGCGGAGCCTGGTGATGCGTTGCCAGGTGATGCGTTTCTTTAGCCATCTGGGGTATCTCGTGGGCCGGGTTTGTTCTTCCTGGGGTGGTTCATACGCTCCGGTCGGGGTGATCCAGCCGACCCGCCCATCCTGAGTCAGTGTCGGTGTCCACCCACGAATCCGAATCCCTTCACGCTGTGGTTCCTTGAACCGGCGATACGCCCCGTGTTTATCCTTGTCATCCTTGAAGTGCTTGAGCCCATGATGCTTCCTACACGCCGGACGCGCGTTCTCCCGGGTCGTCTTCCCACCCCGCTCAAAGGGCACGAGGTGATCGAACTCGGTATCCAGGATCGGATTCGAACAATTCGGGAAATAACAACTCCCCGCCATAGCCCGCAACACCTCCCGCTCCGCTTCTCGAAGCGTGTACCGCTCCGGATTCAACGGCAACATCTCACCCGTCACCGGATCCGTGAAGACCCGCAGGAACGTCGAGGAACCAGCCAACAGCTCCCTAGCAATGTCGGCAGGGATCGGCCCACCCCCAGGACCAACAAGTTCACCCGGTTCTTCGGTGAGGTTCAACAACCCCATCAACGGGACCGTGACCAACACGATCGCTTGCGGCAACCGCGGACCCGCCACCACACCACCAACCCGCAACTCCTTGAGCTGATTCAGGTACTCCTGCCCCGGATCTTCCACCACCCCATCAACAACCCCGTCGACATACCCAGACCCATCCCCCACTACCTCACCCACCAACAACACCACCCCATCCTCATCGACAGGCAAATCGCCAGACAGCTCGCCAGTGGGTGGTTCCTCGGGCAACCCGGCCAGGAGCTGACCGCACAGAACCTCGGGCGGCTCCGGTGACTCGGGCTCTTCGAGTAGCGGCCCGCCGGGCCCACGGTCCGGTGCTTCGCCGGATGGTCGTTCGGCCGGTGGTTCGAGTGGATCAGCAGGAGGGCTGGCCGGATTCGCGGCACCACACTCGCTGGCAGGGTTAGTGTTCGCCTCGGTACCGTCACCTGGGGTCGGAATCCGCCCGGTAGGTTGCTCTGGGTCCCTGTGCGCCCAAACAGGCTCTTCATCAATCAACCTCACCCCACCAAAACCCTGATCTCCAGGGTTCTGCCCGCTGGAGTCTTGACCACTGGTGCCCTGACTGGCGCCGTTGTGCCTACCGCTGCGGCCGAGGCTTTCACCCGGAAGCTCACCCGAAGTAGGGGCACCCGATTCCGGGCCACCGAAACCCTGCCCACCAGTGTCTTGCCTGGCGCCGTGGGGACTACCGCTGCGGAAGAAACCCCCACCACCGGCACCGCTCGATGGCTTAGAAGTATCCCCGGCAAAGGGATCCGCTGTGGAAGTATCCGAGGTGAAAGCATCCGAGGCGAAAGAGCCGGCGTTAGTGGAGGGGTTGGTGGTGGTGGGGTTGGTGTAGCTATTACTCGGGAGGTCTTGGCCCATCAGTAACTGGGCCGCGATATCAACACGCAGCTGAGCCAAAGTCCGGTGCTCCAGCAAATCCTCACCGGCACCCTCTTCACCCCGGTGGGCATGGTTGGCGGCGCGGTGTTCTCGGCGGGCGTCGTCCTTGATCGCTCTAGCAATCCTGGTACACCGGGTCATAATCGGTTCCGCCGCGACCGTCGGGAGATAAAACGTCATCCACGACATCCCATCCCGACCCGACTCACAACTCAACCTGCGCTGAGCGAACGCTTTCTTCACCCGGACACTGATCGATCCCGGAAACAAAGACTCCCTAGCCCGGCGTGCTTTAGAAGCGAACCCGGCCGCCGTAGACCCGACCGCTAACACCAACAACCTCGCCTCGAACCCGGCCACATCCTCCCCGGTAACCCCCAAGGTTTCCTGCAAGGTCCCGATTTCATTGAGCATGATGCACGCATGCCGCCACGACAACACCCCGGCTTCCAGCGCCGCATAGGTGTCCGGGTGGTGTCGTAAAAGGTCAACACTGTGATGAGCCAACGCCGCGGCCGTGACCTCAGGGATCCGTAAAACCAACGCCATATTCGTCACTGCACTGGACTCCGCGATTCCTGACTGCCAAGGATCCAGCTCCATCGCTACAGCCTCCACCGAGGCCGCGCCCAGGATGCGATCCATCAACGCCGCTTTACACGCAGCCAGAGCATCCTCCAAACCCTTCACCACCAACAACGCAGCGATCCCGGCGTCATACACACCCCGGGCGACGACCAACCGGGTCAACGGCTCAGGAACCGGCACCGGAAAAGGAAAATGCCCCTCCAACCCCACCAAAGTAGGACTGTCAGAGCCAAAGGGTTCAACACTAGGAAGAGTAATCCCAGCAAGCAGCGCAGCCACATCCTGTGTGGCCTCATCACCCCGGTCCCCGGGGAAACACTCCCGACTACTCATACAACAACACTACCGAAACCGTAACCCCACCGCAATAGATAGTAGAAGAAATATTCTAACAAATAGTACGAGGGCAGAACCCGGGGTCTCGACAAGCTCGACCAACGGGAACGGCCCGGCCGACGGAGGCAGGCTCGACCAACGGGGATCAGCGGGGCACGGGGTCTCGACAGGCTCGACCAACGGGGACACGCGGGGATCAGCGGGGCACGGGGTCTCGACAAGCTCGACCACCGCGCGGGATTAACCGCCGGTGACGGCCACCACGCCGGGGTTGTCCGCGCTGAACACCAGTTTGCGGTTGGCGATCTTGTCGGTGAAGAAGCGGTCGTGGCTGACCACCAGGACGGCGCCGGGGAAGTGCAGCAACGCCCGTTCCATGACCTGGGTGCTGGACATGTCGAGGTGGTTGGTGGGCTCATCGAGCACCAGAACCGAGGCGCCGGAAAGCAGGCACTGGGCCATAGCCACACGAGCGCGCTGACCACCGGAAAGGTTGCCGATGCGCTGCTTCAGATCAGCCTCGGAGAACTGGAACATGGCCAGGAACCTGTTCACGGACTTCTTCGTTGCGGTCAGGGCGAGGCTGTCTGGCATGGCGTTGACGGCGTGCGTGACGGTGTCCTCGGGGTCCAGTTCATCGAGGACTTGGTTGTAGGAGACCAGCCCACCACCCTTGGCCCACGTAACGTAACCGGAATCGGCCGGCTCCTCCCCTGTCAGGGCACGTAGCAGCGTTGACTTACCGGAACCGTTGGAACCCAGCACCACAATCCGGTTGCCGCGGCGGATCTCAAAGCTGAGATCACCGAAAAGCGTCCGGTCACCATACGACTTGGTCAGGGACTCCACCCGGCACAGCACGTCCTTGACGTGCAGCCCGCCGTAAATTTCCGTAATGATCTTATCCACAGGGCGCGGGGCCCGGGACTTCTTGATTTTTGAAAGCTTGGAATCCAGGCCCTTCGTAGCAGCCTTCGCAGCCTCGCGCCGGTCGGAGATGCCTTCGGCTTCAAAGGCCAGCAGCTCGGACTCGTGCATGAACTGGCTCTCCAGCGTCTTGAGCCGGAACTGCTTGGCCACCACATACTCAGCAAAGTTGCCCGGGTATTCGTGCAGGTGGAAGTTCTCCAGCTCGATGATCCGGGTGACAACGGCGTCAAGGAACTTGCGATCGTGCGAGACGATGATTGCCGCACCCTTGAAGTTCTTGAACCACGCCTCCAGCCATTCCACACCGGCAACGTCAAGATAGTTGGTGGGCTCATCCAGAAGCAGAACATCCGGTGCCTCGAGCAGGATCTTCGCAAGGGCCGCACGGTTACGCCAGCCGCCCGAGAGGTCGTCGATGGGGCAGACGCGGTGAGCTTCATTGAAGCCCAGCGTGGTGAGGACCTTGTCGATGGAGCGCTGGTAATCCCAGCCGTCCAGGCGATCCATGTCGGCAAAGAGCTCGGACTGGCGATGGATCAGTCGGTCCATTTCCGCTTCGGGCTGATCGACGGCGAGCGCGGCATCGATCTGTGCAAGCTCGGCCTCAATCTCGAGAACGTGGGCGAACACTTCCTCTAGCACCTGGAGGATGGAGGATGCCCCGTTGAGCTCTGAGAACTGGGAGAAGTAGCCAATCTTGGTGCCAAGTTCCACGGAGACAGTTCCGGAATCGGGCTCCACCTGATCCATGACGAGTTTCAGGAGCGTTGACTTTCCCGAACCGTTGCGGCCGATCATACCCACCCGGTCGCCTGCTTCGAGCTTGAAGAAGGCCTCCCGGAGCACCTGCACCTTGTCGAAGCGCACGGAAACGTCATTGAGGCGGATCAAGCTCATGGGTATGGTCCTTTAGTACAGAGATGTATGGGGCGAAAAACACCCGCTTCCACTTTACCGTCCAGTCCCGGCCACGGATTCTGCATCCTGCCGGCCGGCCAAGGCCAAAGGGGTCCCTGACGGTGCCCCTCACAACAGGGACTCCCCCGCAGCTGGCAAACACTGTTAACTGGAGGTAATCACACCAAGAGGAAGAATCCGCTACCTTGACTTCAGTATCCACCCCTTCCGCGCGCGGAATCATGCCGAAACCCGGGCGCCGTCTGCCCTTAGCCGCCCTCCTGATCATGGCGCTGATGGGGTTCATCCTGATCGCGACCGAGACCATGCCGGCTGGCCTTTTGCCGCAGATCGCGCATGGCCTGAATGTGACGGAAGGGACCGCCGGTCAGCTCGTTAGCGCCTACGCTTTGGGCACCGTGGTACTGACTCTCCCCGCCATGGCGTTGACGCGCGGAATGGCGCGCAAACCGGTTTTCCTCGTGGGCATCCTGGGATTTTTCCTCGCTAACACCGTTGCAGCCATCTCCGCTGATATTGCGCTGACGTTGGCCGCACGTTTTGTTGCCGGAGCATTCTCCGGTTTGCTGTGGGGAATGTTGGCCGGATACGCCCGCCGCATCACGGCCCCTGAGTTGGCCGGCCGGGCACTCGCCATCGCCTCCATCGGAACCCCGCTCGGCCTGGCCGTAGGCACACCCTTGGGATCCTGGCTGGGCACAACATTTGGCTGGCGCTGGTCCTTCGGTATTCTCTCTGCCCTGACGATCCTCACGGCAGTCCTAGCCCTGATCATCATCCCCAATGCCCCGGGCCAGCGGGCCGAATCCCGAATCTCCATTGCCAAGGTCTTCACCATCCCCGGCGTTGCCGTCATCCTGGTGGTCATCTTTGTCTGGATGCTCGCGCACAACACCGTCTACACGTACATCGCCTCGTACCTTCGCGCCGCGGGCATGTCCCTGACGGTCGACGTCGCCCTGGTTGTGTTTGGCGTGTCCGCCCTGATCGGGCTCTGGATCACCGGCTCACTCATCGACCGCGCCCCTCGTCTGCTTGTCCTTGCCAGCGTCTCGCTCTTCATGATTGCCGGCGTGATCTTCTTGCTGGGCAGCCACTCACTCATCGCCGTACTTCTGGCTTTGGTTCTGTGGGGAGTTGCCTTTGGCGGTGCGGCCCCGCAGTTGCAGACGGCCATCAGCGAGGCCAGCGGTGAAAATGCCGATATGGCCAACTCCCTACTCGGAGTGGCCTTCAACATCGCGATCTTTGCGGCTGGCGTTCTCGGCGCCGTGCTGATCACCGTCTACGACGGAATGGTCCTGCCTGCCCTGATGATTGGGCTTGCCATTGCTGCATTGGTCATCGTCGTCACCGCACGACGCTCAGCGTTTCCGGCGCGCCATTAGCTCCTGTGCAGATACTGCTATCGCTTCGCCACCGACCTCGCCACACTGTATATAAGGTATCCGCCGAGAAGGAGAACACCATGCCACGAAAGCAATTCATGGCAGTTTCGCTGGCAACATTGCTGGCCCTGGCCGGCTGCACAACTCCCGCGCCACAGCGCCCGACGCCGGAAAGCGGGAGCCAGGTGCCGACGTCGAACATTAAAACGGTGACGACGGGGCTCGATGCGCCCTGGTCTGTGGTGTTCCGCAACGGCACGCCCCTGGTCAGCGAGCGTGACAGCGGCCGGATTTTGGAATTGTCCGACGGCGGGACGTCCCGCGCGATTGGCACGGTCCCGGGTGTGGCTGCCGCGGGTGAGGGTGGACTGTTGGGTCTGGCCGTTGACGATCAAGATCGCCTCTATGCATATTCGACCGGCGCCGCGGGAAACCGCATCCAGCGCTTCACCGTTTCAGGAACGCCCGGGCAGCTGGTGCTGGGTTCGCCGGAGACCATCCTCGAGGGGATCCCCAAGGCCAACAACCATAACGGCGGCCGTCTCGCCTTCGGCCCGGACGGTTTTCTCTACGCCACGGTGGGCGATGCAGGGCAGAGAGAGAACGCCCAAGACGTGGACTCCCTGAGCGGCAAGATTCTGCGCATGACGCCCGACGGCGGTGTGCCCACGGACAATCCCTTCCCCGGATCCCTCGTGTACAGCTACGGACACCGGAACCCGCAAGGCCTGACCTGGGCCGATGACGGCACCATGTTCGCTACCGAGTTCGGGCAGAACGCGTGGGATGAGCTGAACATCATCACGGCCGGCGCCAATTACGGGTGGCCAACGGTTGTGGGGATCGCCACCACCGGCGACTTCACCGACCCCGTCCAGCAGTGGACACCCGAGACGGCCAGCCCCAGCGGCATGGCCTATCTGGACGGAGCCCTCTACCTTGCCAATCTGCGGGGTGAGGTTCTGCGCACCGTTCCCGTTGCGAACCCGAGCACAGCTACGGACTACTTTCAGGGCAAACTCGGCCGCCTCCGGGACGTTGTGGTTTCTCCCGAGGGAACCATCTGGGTCATCACCAACAACAGCGATGGCAGGGGCAACCCTGGGCCCGATGATGATCAAATTGTTGAGGTGGACTTCGGCTAGGCCCCTGAGTCGCTAAGCCGCTAAGCGCCGAGCCTGTCGATCGAGGAAGTTCCCGCCATTTCACGTAGCGCCAAGGCGGCACCACCACGGGCCCCGGTGGCCGCACCCGGTGGTAGCGCAGCCTGGACAACCGTGACGTGCGAACCTGTCAGCGGCAGAGTGTGAAGCTTCAAGGCGGATGCTAGCGGGCCCATGAACGGTTCGCCGGTTTGGGCCAGCTCTCCGCCAATGACCATCAGCTCGGGGTCCAACAAATTGGAGATACCGGCGAGGAAACGGCCGGTCATGGTACCGATTTCGGACAACACGGACAGACAGGTGACGTTGCCGGCCTGCGTTTCAGTCAACACATCGTCCCAGGTGGCTGTTGCGCCAAGAGCCGGGCGCAACAGCGCCAGCACATGGGCCGTTCCGGTACGCAGGACCAAGCAGCCCCGGTTGCCGCACGGGCAGACCGGGCCATTCAAGTCCGTTGACATGTGCCCCACCTCGCCGGCTGCCCCGATACTGCCACGGAACAGGCGGCCGTCGTCGAAGAGCGCCATCCCCACGCCGCTGGAAAAGTTGAGGTACAGCATGTTTTCGCTGTCCTTGCCGGCTCCCCATTGCTTCTCGGCGAAGCCCTCAAGCCGTGAGTTGTTCTCTAGAAAAATGGGGAACGGCAGGTGATTGGCAAGCGTCGTGCGAACATCCACCAAGGACCACGCCTGGCCCGGGATGGAACCGCCCACCCGGTCCGTGCGCCTGTCGATCTGACCCGGCACACCAACCCCGATGCCCACGACACTTGAATCGGCAATGCCCGAGGAAGACAGCAATTCCCGCACGACGGCGGCCGCTGCCGCAACTCGGGTCTCAGCCGTGTCGGTGACATCCACGGCCAAGGAGGTCTCGGCCACGGTATTGCTGGCGAGGTCGGAGACGTTGATGGCCACCTTGTCCAGCGTGAAATCCATGCCCAAGCTGTAGCCGGCGCCCGGATTGATGGCAATGAGTTCATGACCATGCCCCGAATCGTCGGGGGCCCGGTTCAGAACAATTTCACGTTCCAGCAGCTCGTTGGTGATGTTCGTGATGGTAGTCCGGGACGTCTTCATGCGTCGTGCGAGCTCGGCCCTGTGCATGGGCCCCTCATTGAGTAGCAGCTCCAGCACCTGGCGCCTATTGTTGGTTCGCAGTCCCTTGAGGGCGCCGCCTTTAGTCTGCATTTGTTGAATCTTTCCCTTGCAGTCCTAGACTGTCAAACCGCCCAGCCGCCAATCGACTCAGAAGCTCAAGCTGCAACGGGTCTTCCAATGCAGAACCTACCGCCACAACCTTGGCACCGGCACCCAGATAGTCGCCCGCGTTGTGGGCGTCCATCCCTCCGGTCGCCACAAAATTGATGCCCGGGAATGGTCCTTTCATGGCCTTCAACCACGCCGTTCCAAGCACCGAAGCCGGGAACGCCTTGACCCAGCCAAGACCCATGCTGGCCGCTAGCTGAATGTCACTTGCTGTGGCGACACCGGGCAGCTGTGGCAGGCCAGCGTCGAGGCAGGCCTGAACGATCACCCTGTCGGTGCCTGGACTCACGGCAAACGCGGCACCGAAGTCCACAGCTTGGGAAACATGGTCCACCGTGACAACCGTTCCGGCACCGACGGAAAAGCCCCGCTCCCGGCCGGCAGCGGCCACGGCCCGAAGAGCCTCAAGATCCCTCGGCGATTGGATGGGAACTTCAACGGACTCGATCCCCAGATCCCACGCGAGGTGTGCCAGCTTCAGTGTGCGTTCGGCGCCCATTCCCCGCAGGATCGCCATGACGGGGGTCGTGGAAAACATGCTGTCGAAATACTCATTACTCATTGCAGACCACCGCTTCATTTGTCGCTTGAAAATCGTTTGTGCTGGCCAGTGCCCGGCCGGCAAACTCATGGCCCCGACCCAAGCGTTGGGTGGGTGATCCGCCGTCGAGCATGGCAGAGAGATAGCCGGCGGCAAAAGCGTCACCGGCACCCACCGCCTCCACCACATCCACGGTATTGGCCGGCACAAAAGTGGCTTCCTCACCCTCAAATTCGGTGGCCCCAATAGCGCCGTCCTTGACAATGAGCCGGCCGGCGCCAGGAATGAGTGCACGCACGTCATCGGCAGCTGTCAGGCCTGGCCACAGCAACTGCGCCTCATCGAGCCCAACGAAAACAATGTCGGATTGCTCGGCAAACTCAAGCAGCACCGGCGCGGCTACGGCAACAGGCCACAGTCCGGCCCGGTAATTGACGTCGAAGGAAATGCCGACGCCTTCTTGCGCTGCGCGGGCGAACAACGCAAGCATGAGCGAATGGCAACTGGCGGAAAGCGCAGGCGTGATGCCGGAAAGATGCAGCAGCCCCATCCGCGCCCACGGCAGCCCGTCCACCAGCTGCGGTCCCATCCTCGAGGCCGCCGAATTGGCGCGGTAGTACTGCACGCGCGTGGACCCGGCACCGGGGTCCTTGAACATCACGCCGGTGGGGGCGCTGGCATCGATTCCAAGGTAGGAGAGGTCGACGCCGCTGCGGGAAAGTTCACTCGAAACACGTCTGCCCAAGGCATCATCCCCCACCCGGCTTGCCCAAGCCACCGCGTGTCCGCGTTCGGCTAGATATTGGGCAACATTGCTCTCGGCGCCTGCCGTGCCGAGCGTGAAGGACACAGCCGTCTCGAGCGGTCCGGCGGGCTCGGGAGCCACAACGGCCATGGTCTCCCCCAAGGTCATGACGTCAATCATGAAATGTCCTCTGGCGGCACGGTGATCTGGAGCTGACCTCGATAAGGCCTGGCCGGCGCCCCGCTGACACCCACCCGCGCGGAGAACATTCGGCCGGCGTCGGGCTGCTCCTGCTCCCAACCTTCCGGCAGCCAGGCACCGCAGGTGGTGATGAGCAACAGCTCATCGACAAAGCAAACCGCTGTTGGTCTGGCAACTGGAACCTGCACGACGGCGAGTAGCTCACCACCGGGCGAGTAGCGGCGCACAGCCCAGCCATCCCACATGGCCACCCAGATGCAGCCCTCATCGTCCATGGCCAAGCCATCGGGGTCGCCCTCCCCGGGCAGGAATTCCACGAGGCAGTGCCGCGCGGCAATGGTGCCGTCGGGGCTGAGCTCCAAGCGTTCGAGGGTGCGCGTCACGGTATCAACGTAATAGGCAGTGCCGCCGTCGGAGGTGAAGTCCAGGCCGTTGGAAATGCCAATCCCGTCCATGGCCATAGTGGCGTTTCCGCGAAGGTCGATGCGCCAGAGCCGGCCAGCGCCGAGGAGGCCATCGCGGCCCATGGAACCAACCCACAGATTCCCCCGGTGGTCGGCGGCGCCGTCATTGAAGCCCGTGTTGCGGCCGGCTTCAGGGGTAGCCAGGGATTCTAGGGACCCGTCCTGCGCAACATGGACAAGTTCCTGTTCCCTGGCCATGATCCAGCCGGCGCCGGCATCGGGCAGCGGTGTCACGGGGCCGGACATTCCGCCAACGTCAAAGCTGCGCAGCCACTCAATCCGGTCTTCTCGCACAGCACCAAAATGAACCTTGCCAGCGGTGATGTCGGTCCAGATGACCTCCCCTGTCCGCGGATCAAGCCGCGGGGTTTCCCCGAGTTCGGCACGCAATTCGCTGGCCGGTGTGGCTGTAAATATTCGTGGCACGTTCGTCACCATTCCAGGAAGGAGTTGTCCGACTGGCGCCACACCGCATTGCGCCAGTGATGGGGTGTTTTGGACTCAAACCGGACCTTTTCCTCGTCAATCTCGATGCCAAGACCTGGCGCCTGTGGGCGATCAATCCACCCCGAGCTCATGTCCAAGACGCCCGGGTCGAGGAGGTAATCGAAGAGATTCGGTCCTTGTGCATATCCAGCGCCATGGCTTTGTTCCTGAATCAGGAAGTTGGGGCTGGCTATATCCACCTGCAAACTGGCGGCCAGCGCAATGGGGCCAAGGGGGCAATGCGGCGCCAAAAGTGCACCATAGGCCTCCGCCATTGCGGCGATGCGGCGAACCTCGGAGATACCTCCGGCATGGCTGAGATCCGGCTGTACAACGCTGACCCCATTGCCAAGTACGGCCCTGAAGTCCCAGCGCGAATAGAGCCGTTCACCGATGGCTAGTGGAATGGAGGTTGCCTGCGCGATCGGGCCAAGATCGGCAGAAAGTTCAGGAACCACCACCTCCTCGGCAAAGAGGGGGAGGTACTCCTCCATCAACGGAAGCACGCGGCGGGACATGGCCGGGGTAAAGCGGCCGTGGAGATCCAGGGCAATGTCAAGCTCGTCGCCTCCGGCCTCCCTGACGGCAGCAAGATTCTTGACCATGCTCCGAATGGAAGCCGCGGTATCCAGCGGCAGGACTTTCGTGGCAGGACAAAACTTCACGGCGTCGAATCCGGCGGCCATGGCCATGCGGGTGGATTCGGCCAACTGCTCTGGGCTGTCCCCATGGATCCAGGTGTACATCCGCACCTTGTCCCGGACCGGCCCACCCAGCAGCTCATAGATCGGCACGCCCAACGATTTTCCCTTGATATCCCATAGCGCCTGATCGATACCTGCAACTGCGCTGGAGAAGACTGGTCCTCCTCGGTAGAAGCCGCCCTTGGTCAGCACCTGCCAGTGATCCTCGATCCTGGTGGCGTCCTGACCGATGAGATAGCCGGACATCTCGTTGACTGCCGCGGCCACGCTATCGGCACGGCCTTCGACGACGGGCTCGCCCCAGCCCACCACTCCTTCGTCAGTTTCCATACGTAAGAACAACCAACGCGGGGGGACCTGGAAGGTTTCTATCTTGGTAATCTTCATGCTTCTCCCATGGGTCAGGTCTTGTGGGCGGCACATCAAAGGGGCCACCAGCGCGCCGAGCAAACGGCACAAACGGCACGTAGAACGTGGAGTTCAATGTGTCACCTTGTTCAGGAGCTGTCAATTCTTTTTACAGAATACGTTTCACAACTACGGAGTTACGCGTAACATGGTAAAAATAAGGGCAGATAGTTATGACATGGGATGAATTAACTGTAATTTGAATTGACAAGTCAAGGAATCCTGTGACTATACTCACACAGCACCACGCCGGCCTCCGGCTAGGGGCATCCACCACATCGGACCTATTCGAAGGAACCACCAATGACTCACCGAAATGCGTGGCTCAAGGTTGCCACCGGCGCCATTCTGGCGACCTCCGTGGCGTTTACGGCCTCCGGCTGCACCACCACATCAGCTTCCCCTGACGACAGCGGCAAGTCACTGACCTACTGGTCCATGTGGACCGAGACCGAACCCCAGGCTGCCGTCCTGAAGACGTCGTTGGATGAGTTCGCGAAGGAAACGGGCATCAAGGTCGATGTCCAGTGGCAGGGCCGCAAGGTCCTAGAAAAGGTGACCACCGGGCTGCTCTCCGGCGACGTGCCGGACCTCGTTGACCAGGCTTACGACAAGATCGGTCCGGCACTGGCAGCAACCAATCAAGCGGCAGATTTGACGGACGTCCTTGCCACCAAGATTCCCGGTGAAGATGAGCACACGGTTGCTGATGTGATCCCCGCAAAATACTTTGACATCCTGCCCACCTATGGCGGCGATGTGAAGAACTACATGGTGCCGTATTCGGTCTCGAATGTCTCCGTGTTCTACAACAAAGCCAACACCGTGGCACCCACTGCGCCCACAACGTGGGAAGAACTGTTGGCCAACTGCCAGAAGGCAGTTGATGCCAAGATGGGTTGCATCGCCGCTGACGGTGACGCCACCTGGGCCAACTCCTACTGGTTTGATTACCTGATCAACCGAAACATGGGCGACGGCGCATTCCAGAAGTTGATGGAAGACAAGACCGGCGCTGCCTGGGACGATGCCGGCGTGCTCAAGTCCGCCCAGCAGATTCAGGAACTTGTCAGCAAGGGCTACGTCATCAAGGGCTATGACGCGTCCAAGTACCCCGAACAGCAGAACGCCTGGGCAGCCAACAAGGCCCTGTACTTCCTGATGGGCAGCTGGGCCCCGGCCGAGACTGAAAAGTATGCCGCCGAGGGCTTCGACTACGGTGCGTTCAACTTCCCCACGACATCCGCCAGCTCCACGACGGCGAACGACACCCTGCTCTTCGGCTTCACAGTCCCGAAGAAGGCTGCACATCCTGAAGCGGCAAAGCAGTTCATTAGCTACTTCAGCAACAAGGACCGCATGGGCGGGATCTCAACAGAGGCCAACAACCTCTCGGCGCGCCCCGATGTTGAAGCGCCCGCGCAGTTGGCAGACGTTGCCAGCATCCTGGCCGACAACCCAACCAGGCTGCCAACCGATGGCATTTCCAGCGACATCATCGACAAGGGCTTCAACCCCACGTTCGACAAGTTGTTCCTTGGCAAGGTCACCGCTGAGGAATACGTCAAGGAAGCCAAAGCGGCATCCATCGCCTACTGGAACGCCAAGGGCTAACCGTGGTTGCTCCAGCTATTCTCCCGGCACGCGGACGCAACACTGGCCGTCCGCGTGCCGGCATGTCCGCCATTGAACGCAGCAGGCGTCGTTTGTACTGGCCCATGTTGCTGCCCGCGTTGATCTTAATGGTCTTGTTTTACGTTGTCCCGATCCTCTACGCCGGCTGGCTTAGCCTGCACACGTGGGACGGCATCAACGAGCTCAAGTGGCGTGGAGCAGAGAACTACATTCAGCTGGCCAAGGACCCCATCTTTGTTGGGTCCATTGGCAATACGCTGAAGATCCTTTTCGTTGTCGGAATCGTCACGTTTGTGTTTGCCTTCGCGTTGACCATGATCCTGAGGGACATGACGGGGCGGAAATTTGTCCGCAGCGTCCTCTTTTTCCCCACCCTGATCAACGCCATGGTGTTCGGCATCTTTGCCGGCTTCCTGTTCAGCCCAGCCGGGCCATTGAACAAGATCCTTGCCGCAGTGGGAGTCACCGACCCGCCCAAGTGGCTTGCCCAAGACAACCTCTTCAACCTGATCATGATCGTGATGATCTGGAGCGCCACGGGCTACTTCACCACCATCATCATGTCCGCCGTCGACCAAATCCCGGCCTACTACTACGAGGCCGCCGGCCTTGACGGTGCAGGCCCTTGGGCCAAGTTCCGCCACGTGACGCTCCCCCTTGCCTGGGACGTCATCTCGGTTTGCGCTGTTCTATGGACCATGAGCTCGGTCAAGGTTTTCGAGCTGATCCTGGTATTTGGCGGATCCACCGCGCAGGCCCCTCCGGCCAGTACCTGGTCTACAGCGCTCTATGTCTACCAAGCTGCCTTCGGCGGCGGATCCCGCGAATTCGGTGTTTCCGCGGCGGCCGCAATCGTCAGTCTTGCGCTGGTGACCGTTCTGACCATCGGCCTGCGACGCATGCTGCGCCGTGAAGCCATTGAAATCTAGCAAGCAAAGGGTGCAGCAGTGAATCAGGTTCTAACACAGTCCCCGACGGCCCCTGTGGCGGAGTCAGTGGCGACCCGTCCGCCGCTGAAAGTTCGACGGCGCAAGTCAAGTATGAAGTCCCGGCCCACCATCGGCGGGATGATCGGCCGGGCCATTGTCTGGCTCTTGGTGGCCTTCAACCTCTTCTTGGTTGTCTGGATGGTGATGACGTCGCTGCGCGATACCCGCGACATCGCCCGCGATCCTCTGGGCCTGCCCACCCAGCCTCACTGGGAAAACTTCGCCACGGCCTGGAACACCGGAGGTTTCGGCATTGCCGCCATTAACTCTGTAGTGGCCACCGTGGTGTCTTCCTTGTTGGTGGTGGCCATCGCCGCGCCGGCCGCGTACGTGTTGGCCAAGTCCACACGGAGGTTGTCTTCGACATTCACTTTGATGTTCGTGCTGGGTCTGGGTGTTCCGGGACAGGTGTTGCTGGTGCCGATCTACGTCATGATGGCCAAGTTCCAGGATCTCTCCCACCTGAAAATGATCAACAGTATCCAGGGCCTCATTGTGGTCATGGTGGGGTTGGGCATACCGTTCACGGTCTTTCTGCTGGCGGGGTTCTTCCGCTCACTGCCCGTGGAAATTGAGGAGGCCGCCGCCATTGACGGATCCTCCGGCATCCGCACCTTCATTCAGATCGTTTTGCCACTGGCCCGCTCTGGCTTGGTCACGGCGTTCATGCTGGCGGTGATCAGCGGCTGGAATGAGACACTGTTCTCGCTGGTCATGCTCACCACGGCGGAGAATCGGACCCTTCCCATTGCGCTGCTCGCTTTCCTTGACCAGTCCCAGTTCAACGGGGCCGATTGGGGCGGGTTGTTTGCCGGCATCGTCCTCGTGGTCACGCCTGTTCTGGCTTTGTTTATCTGGCTTGGGCGTCGCATAGTTGAAGGCATGACTGTCGGCATCAGCAAGTAACACGAAGGGATGGGCCGGGCGTGAAACGACGGCTTTTGCTTACGGGCGGATTGGGCACTGTGGGACAGCTCTTGCAGGCCGAATTGCGGCGCGACTACCACCTCCGCATCACGGACCGCACGGCCCCGCCCTCTGGCTCGCCCTCTGGAAGTGTGTTTGCCGAGGACGAGTTGCTCGTGGGCGATCTGCTGGACCCCGCCTTCGCCAGAGCGTGCGTCAGGAGGTCCGACGTCGTTATTCACCTTGCCGCCAACGCCTCCCCGACCGCTTCGGCCACCGAGGCTAGGGGGAATGTGGTCATGGCTGAGAATGTCTTCAAGGCCGCCGCTGAATACAAGGTCGAACGCCTGGTGATAGCCAGTTCCGTGCACGCCAACGGCCTAGAGTACCGCGATGGTTCACAAGGCATCAGTCCGCTAAACACTTCCCGGCCCTGCTGCCCTTATGGCGCTGGCAAAGTGGCCATTGAAGCGTTAGCCAGGGAACATCACGAGGCCGTCGGCGGCGCGGTCTCGTGCCTGCGTTTGGGTCTCACGGGGTGGCCACTCACGGAGCAGCAATATGCCCAAACGTGGCTATCCGCGGCCGATCTGCTTCGGCTGGTGCAGGCAGCCCTTGACCGGCCCCCGGGATTTGGCATCTACAACGCTGTTTCGCTGGACTCGGCAACGCGCTGGGATACCAGCAACGCCCTATCAGATCTTGGCTGGCAGCCTCAAGACAGGTGGCAGGTGGATGTTGACCGTCTACCTCCCGCCGCTGCGTGCCCGTGCCAAATGTTCAGCGTTCCCTAACTCACCATAGAAATCTCACATAGAAAACTCCCATAGAAAAGCGGCGCCCGTCCAGAGGAACTGGACGGGCGCCGCTTTGTTTCCTAGAGGCTCACTATCTAGAAGCCCTGGGCCAAGCGGTAGTAGGCCTGGTTCCAACGGATTTCCCGGACAAAGCCGCGTTGGGTGGTGTCCTCATCGATGACCAGAAGTTCGGCCTCGAAGATGTCGGCAAAGTCCTGGAACGCTTCGATACCCACGGCCGTGCTCATGACGGTGTGGTGCGCGGCGCCGGCCTCAAGCCAGGCAGCGGCCGAGGTTGCGAAGTCGGGCAGCGGCTTCCAGACGGCGCGGGCGACGGGCAGGTTGGGGAGCGGCTCATCCAGCGGAACCACCTCAACCTTGTTGGCAGTGAGACGGAAGCGTTCGCGCATGTCTGATAGGGCCACGACGACGCCCATTCCGGGATCGGCGTCGAACACCAGACGGACGGGATCTTCGCGGCCGCCGATACCCAGCGGGTGCACCTCGAGGGAGGGCTTGCTGGTGGTCAGGCTGGGGCAGACCTCGAGCATGTGGGCGCCGAGGATTTTTTCCTGGCCGGGGACCAAATGGTAGGTGTAATCCTCCATGAGGGAGGCTCCGCCGGGCAGGCCCTCCCCCATGACCTTGGCCGCACGAATGAGCACGGCAGTCTTCCAATCGCCCTCCGCGCCGAAACCGTAACCGTCGGCCATGAGCCGCTGCACGGCCAGGCCGGGGAGCTGGCGCAGGCCGCCAAGATCCTCGAAGTTGGTGGTGAAGGCGCCAAAGTCGCCGGCTTCCAGGAAGCTGCGCAGGCCCAGTTCGATCTTGGCACCGTAGCGCAATGACTCGTGACGCTCGGCGCCGGGGTGGAGCTCGGGAGCCACATCGTACAGGCGCAGGTATTCGGCAATCAGTTCATCAACATCAGCCTCAGAGGACGCATCCACAGCCTCGGCGAGTTCGTTGACGGACCAGCTGTTCACCGAGACGCCAAAGCGGATTTCGGCCTCGGTTTTGTCCCCCTCGGTGACGGCTACGTTGCGCATGTTGTCGCCAAAACGGGCAACTTTCAGGGTCCGGATCTGGGCTACGGCGGCGGCGGCGCGCGTCCAGGTTCCGATCTTTTCGCGCACGAGCGGGTTGGACACATGGCCAACGACGGTCTTGCGGCTGATACCCATGCGCGACTGCATGTAGCCAAATTCGCGGTCACCGTGTGCGGCCTGGTTCAGGTTCATGAAATCGAAATCGATCTCGGCCCACGGTAGGGCAACATTCGCCTGAGTATGCAGGTGCAGGAGCGGCTTGTTCAGTTCGGCAAGCCCGCGAATCCACATTTTGGCCGGTGAGAACGTGTGCATCCAAGCGATCAGGCCGATGACCTTGTTATCGGCATTGGCGTCAAGGGCGGCACGGCGGATGGATTCGGAATCCTTCAGCACGTCCTTGAAGACCACGCGTACGGGAATCTCGGTCGATTCCTGCAAGGTCTTGGCGACCTCGGCCGACTGCTCGGCCACCTGACGAAGCGTTTCCTCGCCATAGAGGTTCTGGCTTCCGGTCAGAAACCAAACTTCGTATTCAGACAAAGAGTTATTCAACTGCGAAGACATGTTCATTCCTTCGAAACAAGAGATGTGATTAGGGGTTACTGTCCGTAGACGTTTTGGTAGCGCTGGTGAAGGCTGTCGATGTGTGCGCTATCAATGGGAATCATGGGGCCAAGCTCGCGTGACAGGTGCACCGTGCGGGCAACTTCTTCACAGAGCACGGCGGCCTTCACTGCGGCCTTGGCACTGGCGCCGATGGTGAAGGGCCCATGGTTTTGCATCAGCACGGCCGGCGATCGGGAGCCTTCCAGCGTCTGAACAATGCCGCGACCAATGGAGTCGTCGCCGATCAAGGCAAAGGGCCCCACCGGGATTTCGCCACCAAATTCGTCGCCCATCATGGTCAAGACGCAGGGAATGGCTTCGCCCCGCACGGCCCATGCCGTCGCGTAGCTTGAGTGCGTGTGCACCACACCGCCCACCTCGGGCATGTGCCGGTAGACATAGGCGTGCGCGGCCGTATCGGACGACGGCGCCAGTGCAGGATTGCCCCACTCACCGTCCACTGGGGTTCCGTAAAGGTCGGTGACAACCATGGATTCCGGCGTCAGCGCGTCATAGTCAATTCCAGATGGTTTGATCACCATCAGCTCCGCGCCGGGGACCCGGGCGGAGACGTTTCCGGCGGTCCACACGACGAGTTCGTAGCGGACAAGCTCGGCATGAAGCGTGCACAATTCCTCACGAAGGACCGCAATTGCGGCAGTGGTTTCGGCTGAGTAGCTCACGCGTTCACCTCCGCCTTGAGTGAGGACGTAGTCTGCGCCTCGCGGGCGATCGCCTTGAGCCTGTGCATGACCTCATTGGCACCGCGGCCAAAGTAGTCATGCAGCAGGGTGTATTCGGCGAAGAGTGCGTTGTAGGCAGAAACATTTTCTGCGATGGGGCTGACAACAGCCTTGTTGACGCTGCCCATGGCTTCCGAGGCTGCCATGATGTCCGGGTACAGCCCGGCGGCCACAGCCGCGTGGATTGCAGATCCAAGGGCGGGGCCCTGGTTCGAGCCGATCGTGGACAGCGGCAAATTCAGTACGTCAGCGTAGATCTGCATGAGCAACTGGTTCTTCATGAGTCCGCCAGCAACGATGAATTCCGTCACGGGAACACCTGCGGCATTGAACGTCTCAACAATGACGCGAGCGCCGAATGCTGTCGCTTCCAGCAGCGCCCGGTAACCGTCCTCGGGTGTGGTTGCGAGAGTCTGCCCAACTACAACGCCGGAGAGCTCGTGGTCAACAAGGACCGAGCGGTTTCCGCTGTGCCAGTCCAGTGCGACTAGACCGTGTTCGCCAATGTTTTGGCGCTCGGCCAGTGAGGTCAGGTATTCGTGAATGCCCAAGCCCTGCTTGGCTGCCTGCTCAAGGTAGCTGGCTGGAACAGAGTTTTTGATAAACCAACCGAAGATGTCGCCAACGCCGCTCTGGCCGGCTTCGTAGCCGTACAGTCCGGGAATGATGCCGCCGTCGACAACGCCGCACATGCCCGGGACCTCGCGCAATTGAGCAGAGCTCATGACATGGCAGGTGGAGGTGCCCATGATGGCCACCATCTGGCCGGGATGCACGGCCTTCGCAGCAGGAGCCGTGACGTGAGCGTCAACATTTCCTACGGCAACCGGGATACCTTCAGGCAATCCGGTCCATGCAGCGGCTTCGGCGCTCAGATGGCCGGCAACATCGCCAAGGCTGCCAATGGGATGGTCCACCTTGTCCATGACAAAGCGGCCAAAACCCGGGTTCAGGGCCTCCAAGAATTCAACGGAGGGGTAGCTGCCATCCTGCAGAATTCCCTTGTAGCCAGCCGTGCAAGCATTGCGGACGTAGCTGCCGGTCAGCTGCCACACGATCCAGTCGGCGGCTTCCACCCAGTGCTCCATGGCCGCGTAAACCGCGGGAGCTTCCTCCAACAGCTGCAGACCCTTGGCGAATTCCCATTCCGAGGAGATCAGCCCGCCGTAACGCGGCAGCCAGCTTTCCTTACGTGCCCGTGCCAGCTCGTTGATGCGCTCAGCCTGGGGCTGCGCGGCGTGATGACGCCAAAGTTTCACAAATGCGTGCGGCTCATTGGCCCACTCGGGAAGTTCGCACAACGGGGTGCCATCTTCGGTGGTGGGAACCATGGTGCACGCCGTGAAGTCCGTACCGATAGCCTTCACGTCGGCCGGGTCAATGCCGGCCTGGGCAATGGCGGCCGGAACCGCTTGCTTAAGCACTTGCCGGTAATCCTCAGGAACCTGCAGAGCCCATTCCGGGGGCAGCCTGTCTTGGGATCCCGGAAGGGAGCGCTCCACTACTCCATGCGGATACTCGACGACGGCGGAGGCCAGCTCCGCGCCGTCGCTCACCCGAACCACCACGGCCCGTCCGGACAGCGTGCCGTAATCAACCCCGATTACGTATGAATCCTGCGTCACCTTGCGTTCCTCTCAGCCAATGCGACCGGCGCGCCTCCTTTGGCGACCCGGAAGAAAACTAGTTGTGAACGCTAACATTACCGAAATGCCGAGCCAAGTCAAGAGGGTGGAGGGCTGAACAGTTGTCGCTTTCCACATTTCCGGACGAAAAATTCCTTACAGCTACGGAAATCCAGGGCGAATCGAAAGTCCCAGGGCCGGCGGCTTACCGGAGAGACTGGCTAATAGTTTGCCGTGATGCGCATCTCACGCAACGCCTTCATCGAGCAACGCTTGACATGAAATCTGTGAACGCTAACAATTGCAATGCAAGAGAAGATGCATTTTAAGACCAGAAAGTGCGCCTGGAAGCTGCCGGAATCACTGTGCAAGCAGCGTTGAAGGCTAGCTGCGCGTCAGTGCCGCGGGCCGTGGCCCGGTGCTGCCGCGCACCATCAAGTGCGGCTGAATGCGCACCGAGAACAAGGGATCATTGCCAGCGATCCCGTCCAGGAGCATGCCTACACAGCGCCGGCCCAATTCAGCAAAATCCTGTCGGATGGTTGTCAGCGGCGGGTAGTAAAAACCAGATTCGGGGCTGTCATCAAATCCAACAATGGAAAGATCGCGCGGGAGCGTCAGCTTGCGCTCGTACGCTGCACGCATCACGCCGAGGGACATTTGATCGTTAGCAACAAAAACCGCTGTGCACTCGCCACTGTCGATCAGGGCCTTGCCGGCTTCGTAGCCGGACTCTGCGCTCCAGTCCCCCACGAACAAGGTGCCCGGTTCCAAACCTGCGCTGGCCAAAGCAGCTTCCCAGCCGCGGCGCCGGGCTTGAGCGTCAAGCCAATCCACCGGCCCCATGATGTGGGCAATTCTCCGGTGGCCGTGATCGATCAGATGTTTGGTGGCCAACCAGCCGCCGCGCTGCTGGTCAACACCGACGTTTTGCACACCGGCAGCACCGATGTCACCGATGGCAACCAGCGGAACACCCGGGTTCAGCCGCTCGATGGTGCGCACAATTTCTTCCTGCGGGGCAATGACCACCAGCCCGTCCACCTGATGTGCCAAGTGGTATTCAACCGTGTCCCTAATGGCCTTTTCACTGACATCAGGCAGCCCGACTGTGTTGACCGCGTACCCGGAAGCATGGGCAGCTTCCTGAATTCCCAACAGAATATGTGCCGGACCGAAGTGCCCCATATTGTGCGCAACCACGCCCAACGTCTCCGAACGGCGGGTCACCAATTGCCGCGCCGCGGTGTTTCGCCGGTAGCCCAGCTCGGCAATGGCAGCCTCCACCACGGTGCGAGTCTTGGCGCTTACATTGGGATGGTTGTTGATCACCCGTGAGACCGTCTGATGTGAAACGCCTGCCTTGGCTGCCACGTCCGCCATGACAGGCGGGTGCGCATTTGCCGACACATTTTCGCTCATAATCACATTCTCGCAGAGGAGAACGCATGCAAAGCAATTCCAACCGCCCGGTTTCGGGAACGCAAACAATCCTGAATGCCGGCGATTACCAGGCCGTGATCGCGTCGGTGGGTGCATCGCTGCGCTTGCTCACCCACCGTGGACGCAATTTAGTGGTCCCCTTTGAAGCAGATGAAATTCGCCCAGGATACCGCGGAGCGAACCTTGCACCCTGGCCCAACAGGATTGCCGACGGCGCCTACACCTCTGGCGGTGAGCGCTATCAGTTGCCCGTCAACGAGATTGACAGGCTGACTGCACTGCACGGGCTGGTCATCTGGAATGAGTGGGAGCTAGTGGAGCAGACACCGCAAAGTGCGACGTTTGGCGCGGTCATCGAGCCCCAGGAAGGGTACCCGCACCGCCTGGCCATCGAGGCTGCTTACACGCTCAGCGAGCAGGGGATGACGTGGCGCATCTCGGCCACGAACATTGGTGCCGGCACCGATCCGGCTCCCTACGGCGTCGGACCTCACCCGTATTTGGTGGCGGGCAGCGGAACGGTTGACCGGTGGACGCTTGAGTTACCGGCCGCACAGGTCCTCAGCGTTTCGCCTGAGCGGCTGCTTCCCACCACTCTTGACGATGTTGCAACCACTAGGGCGGGCTACTTCGATTTTCAGCGGCCGCGAGAGTTGGACACTACCGAAATTGACCACGCATTTACGGGCCTGCAGGCTAGCGCGGATAGCGGCCAAAGCACGGGCGACGTCGAAGTACGCGTCGTTTCTCCCGAAGGCACCGGCGTGCTCATGCGCTGGAACGGTACGGTTCTGCCGTGGGTGCAAGTCCACACAGCAGACCGGCCCGAAGCAGAATTGAACCGGATCGGGCTGGCCGTTGAGCCCATGAGCTGCCCTCCCGATGCCTTCAACTCAGGCACCGATCTGGTCAGTCTCGTCCCCGGTCAACGCCACGATGCCCAGTGGAGCATCGCGGCGCTTTGACCGGCGCCCGGTGCAGAAAACTAGGTTAGGCGTCCAGATCCCGTGCAATCAGCGCGGCGATCTCGGCAACTGCTTCAGCGTTCTCTGACTCGACCGTGACGCTTGCACCAAAATCTGCGCCCAGGGTCATGATCATCAATGACGAGGTGGCGTCCACTTCTTCGCCGTCGAGGGTCAACAGGATCTCTTCCTCGTAGGCGCCGGCGGCCTGGGCGATCATGGCGGCGGGGCGGGCGTGCAGGCCCACGGCGGATCCAACAACAACAGTTTGCTTGCTCATTTTAGCTACTCCTTGAAACGTATTACTGGGAAAGAAAAACTAGGACAGAAGTTCGTGGGCCGTTGAACGGGCCTCGCGTGCGGTGGTGCAACGAAGAACCGCGGCAGCCGCCCGCTGGCATTGATCCAGCGAGACGGACCCCAGCTGAAGTCCGACGGCGGCCAACGCGTTGGGTGCCATGGACAGGCTGCTTAGGCCAAGACCCACCAGGATGCAGGCGAGGAAGGGATCCGCCGCGGCCTCACCACAAACACCCACGGGCTTCTGGCTGCTGACGCCAGCAGCTGCCGCGGAGCGGATCAAGTGCAATACGGCCGGTTGCCAAGGATCGGTCAGCGCGGCAAGGGAGGGAGCCATCCGGTCCGCAGCCATCGCATACTGGGTCAGATCGTTCGTGCCGACGGACATAAAGTCCACCTCTTCCAGAAACGCCTCGGCCAGCAAAGCAACCGAGGGCACCTCCACCATGATGCCGGGCGAAAGCTGGCGTGCCCGGCAGGCAGCGGCAAAGTCCTGTGCTTCATCGATCGTGGCAACCATGGGAGCCATGACCTTGGCGTTCGTGACACCCTGCTGCTTTGCGGCCAGGGCAATGGCATCGAGCTGGCGCTCCAACAACCCCGGATCGGCCTGGCCCAAGCGGATGCCACGGACACCCAGTGCCGGGTTCTCCTCTTCAGGGTGGAGAACAAACGGCACCGGCTTGTCGGATCCGGCGTCGAGGGTGCGGAACACAACCTTCTGATCAGGGAAAGCCGCCAGGACTTCACCATAGATACCAGCCTGATCAGCCACGGAAGGCTCGGTCTGCGCAGACAGAAAACACAGCTCCGTGCGGAACAACCCCACACCCTGGGCCGGGAATTTGGCGGCCGCACGTGCTCCGGCCCCGTCCTGGACGTTGGCCAGAAGTTCGACGGCGGTGCCGTCCTGGGTGCGGCCCGGTCCGGTCCACGACTGCACGGCCTCACGGCGTGCGGCGTCGGCCAGGACGCGAGCCTCGGCCTCCACGGGATCGGTGCCCACAAACAGAGTTCCCGCGCCACCATCAAGAAGAACCAAGGCGCCTTCCTGAATGCTGGCCAAGTCCGCAGCCGCAACAATGCAGGGGATTCCCAGCTGGCGGGCAATGATGGCCGTGTGGCTGGTGGGGCCACCCAATCGGGTGGCGACCCCGTGAATCAGTGCCGGATCAAGCGTTGCGGTGTCAGCCGGCGCTAGATCCTCAGCCAACAGGACGATGGGCCGTTCGGGCGTGGGCACCCCGGGTTCCGGCAGGCCGAGCAGTTCGGAAACCACGCGGTTGCGGATGTCGCCAAGGTCGGTGACGCGCTCCGCCATCAGCCCGCCGAGCTTTTCAAACTTCTCGATGAACTGCGCAATCGCCGCCACCGTGGCGGATTCAGCGGTGGAACCGGCAGAGATGAGCTTCGCCGTTGCACGCTGCAGGCCACGGTCCGCAGCCAGGGCCGCCGTTGCGCCGAGAACTTCGGCGGCAGCGCCGGAAGCGTTTGAGGCACGGGCAGTGAGCCGTTCGGCAACCGTAACCACGGCTGCTTTCCAGCGCTCAATCTCAGACTCCCGGGCTTCCTCGCTAAGAGGAGCGTCATAGCTCGGCGGGAGTACGGGCGCCGGCTTCACCCAAAGCGCGGGCGCATAGCCAAGGCCTGCCACAACACCTGTTCCGGTGGTGACAATAGCAGTGTCAATCATTTCAAATCCTAAGTATTGAGCATCTCGACATAGAGCCGACTTGTATGCAGTGCCAAGTAGGAGACCTCGTCATCTCCGAGGTCCCGGCGCAGCGCGCCCCCAATGAGCTTGGCAACCTCCAGGGCCGCATCGGCAGCCTCCGGGTAGGCCTGCCGAACGGAGGCCAGAACATCAACCCGGATCGTTGCCGAGCTGGTGGCCTCCGTCGGCCGCGCAAAGAGATAGCGCAGATGGGTCACAAAACGAGAAGCACTCAGGGCATTCTCGTCAATGTTCCTACCCCACCGAACCGAGAGCAGCGAGAAGACTTGGGCAATGGTTTCCGTCATGGAAACTGTCTTGGAAAAATCTGACTTGGACCATTGCTGGTTCACGAAGTGCAGCGCGAACGCCACCCACTCTTCCTCCTGCAATTGCACGCCCAGCCGCTGCATGATGAGGGCAACAACGCGCCGCCCCAAATTTCCCTCGGCCGGGTAAAGCTGGGCAACTTCCCACCGCAGTGGGAAGTCAACCTTGATGCCGTCACGGGCCCTCTGCACCGCGAAACCCAGATGGTCAAGGATGGGGACCAGCAGCGATTGCCGTGGTTCCAATCGCAGTTCCAGCTGAGCCATCGCCGTGATTTCCTGCGCTAGTTCGATCTGCTCCAGTGGGGCATCACTTAGTACGCCAGCAACGTGGCTGGCGGCGTAGCTGCCATCGGGGACAAAGCGCTGATCCGCCGAGTCAAGTTCTATGGGCTCGCCGGGCTTGTGCCCGAACCCAATGCCCTTGCCAACAAGAACCATCTCGCTGCCGTCGTGAAGCTCGGCAAGGAGAACGTTGTTGTTGTAAACCCTTTTGATGGTTGCAGATGTTCCGCGTGTCAGGTCCATAAGGATGCGATCCTAGCAGCGACTAAGGCGCAGGCAGCGCCCATGACGGGCACCATGTTATTTCTTCCGAACGGTGATGACCGGGGTTCCGGCGCTGGCGCCGATTTCGGTCTCAGCAATCACGAAGTCCTTGCCGTTGGTCACCAAAACCGGTGTCACCATGGAGGGAACCAACGGTGTCATCGCGGCCAGATCACAGCTGATGATCAGATCGCCCTGCTTGACGCTCTCCCCCTTGGCGCGGTGGGCCGTGAAGCCTTCGCCCTTCAGCTTGACCGTGTCCATGCCAACGTGGACCAGGATTTCCGCACCAGCGGCCGTGCGCACCGCGAAGGCGTGCAAGGTCTTGGCGACCAGGATCAGTTCCCCGTCAACGGGGCTGACAAAGTTACCCTCGGAAGGGTCGACGGCGAATCCCTCGCCAACAGCGCCGCTGGCGAACACGGGGTCCGGCACATCGGCAAGCGCCATGAGTGAACCGGCTGTGGGAGCGAAGATTTGCTCGCCCTTTTTCTTGAACATTTTCAACATTTATGTGACTCCTAGAGTGGTTAAGCGGTTGGCGCGAAATTAGTCGTCAATGCCAAGACTTTCATTAATCGCACTTTTGTACAGAACTGCCTTGCCACCGAAGACGGCCTGAACGCCACCGCTGACCTCGAAAACGCCGGCGGCGCCGAGCTGGCGAAGCCTGTCCTTATCCACCTGGCCGGGATCCTTGACGGAAACACGCAGCCGGGTGATGCAGGCGTCAACCTCCTCGAGGTTTTCGGCCCCGCCCAGTGCGGCCAGGACCTGCGCGGCCTCGCGCTGGATGGGTGTGCCCTCTTCGGCACCGCCAACCAGGGCCGGGACCAACTCGGCGTCGCCCGCGGAGGAGGCATCGGCGTCGTTCCCCAGTGTGTCCTCGAGGTGACCCGGGGTGCCGAACTTGAACTTCTTGATGAAGAACTTGAACGTGAAGTAGTACAGGAAGAACCAGACGATGCCGACCGGGATGACAAGGAGCCAGTTGGTGCGGTCGTTGCCTTGGAAGACACCGAAGAGCAGGAAGTCGATCAGGCCACCGGAGAAAGTGTTGCCGATGCTGATGTTCAACAGGTCCGCAATAAGGAAGGACAGACCGTCGAAGATAGCGTGGATGACGTAGAGAATCGGTGCCACGAACAGGAACATGAACTCGATGGGCTCGGTGATGCCGGTAATGAAGGATGTCAGGGCAACGGATGCGAACAGGCCCGTGTACTTGGCGCGGCGACCCTTGGGGATCACATGCCACATGGCAAGGCAGGCGCCCGGGAGACCGAACATCATGGTGTCAAAGCGGCCGGCGAAGAAGCGGGTGCCTTCGGTAAAGAGTCCAACGTGGTTCGGGTCGGCGAGCTGGGCGAAGAAGATCTTCTGCGCACCGATCACCTGGACGCCGTTGACCATTTCGGTGCCACCCAGCGGGGTGTACCAGAACATGGGGTAGATCATGTGGTGCAGACCGGCGGCACCGCTAAGGCGCAACAGCGATCCGTAGAGGAAGGTACCAAAGGCGCCCATGCTGGCGATGCCGGTGCCGGCATCGACCAAGGCGTTCTGGACGGGCGGCCACACGATGAAGAACACGGCGCCAACAATGATGGCCGCGAAAGCCGTGACAATCGGGACAAAGCGTGAGCCACCGAAGAAGCCAAGGATGGCTGGCAGCTGGATGTTGTGGAAGCGATTGTGCAGCATGACGGCCACACCACCAACTACCAGGGCGCCCACAACACCGGTGTCGATGGCAGCAGCATCCGGGGTGAAGATCCCCAGCAATGACTTGATGGTTGCCACCATGACCAGGTATCCGACGACGCCAGCCAGGGCGGCCGTTCCCTTATCGCGCTTGGCCAGGCCAATACACAGGCCGACGGCGAGAAGGATCGCCAGGTTCTCAAAGACAGTTGAGCCGGCGGCCGACATGACGCCGAAGATGCCCTGTAAAACATGGTTGTCAAGGATGGGGTACGAGGCCACCGTGGTGGGGTTGGAGAGAGCTCCACCAATACCGAGCAGCAATCCTGCTGCGGGAAGAATGGCGACCGGCAGCATGAAAGCCTTGCCGATCTTAGATAGTTGCTTGAACACTAAAATTCCCTACGCTCGAGGCATGACGACGTCGTCAAGCCAGAATCTGAGCCGTTGGGGATCCTGTAATTCCGTGAAGAGACGCAGATGATGCGGGAATGGGCGGCAACGTTGGCGGCCCACGCGCAATGCGTAGTCATGGAGGGACCCTCAGGCAAAGACGGACGGATGGCCCCTGCATATGGATGCGCGAGGCCGTAGCGTCTCAGGTTCTTGCCGAAAGTTACAATCCCGATGACAGCCGCCAAAAAGTGGCAGCCAAATAAGAATACACATGTGACCGGTGTCAAAGCCAAACGGGGATCAAAATGCGCGATGGCGCGGGCAAGAGTTGCTACCCTCGCGCGGGTGTGCGGCCATCGCCGAATTATCGGCGGCGGCCAAGCACCCCATCGGTCCGCTCGGGCGGGCAGGGCGCATGCCACGCCGCCAGCAGTCGCAGCGCATCGGCAGAGGGACTTCCGGGTTCGGCTGTGTAAATAAACATGCTCAGCGCCGACTCACCGGGGAGGGACAGCGTCTCGTAGATCAGCTCCATGTCCCCCACAACGTCATGGTGAACCTTCTTCACTCCGGACTGATGCTCGTGAAGATCATGGGTGGCCCATCTGACCCGGAAATCTTCGGACGCCGTGGCCAGTTCGCCGATCAGGTTCGTTAGGTCCTTGTCGTGTGGATTGCGGCCGGCGGCAACGTGGAGCATGGCAACGCTGTAGCTGGCGATCTGGTCCCACTCCACGTAGAAGCGCTGCGATCCTGGATCGAGATGGATGTAGCGCGCATGATTCAGCGTGCCGTTGGAGCCCGCGATGAGCCCGGCATACAGTGCCTTGCCTAGCGCGTTCACGGCAACAATGTCACCCCTGCCGTTTTGTACGATGGCGGGCAAGTCGGTCATCTGGTCCATGACCAGTTGGAGGGTGGTGCGGATGGCGGGTGCCGGCGAGCGCCGTCGTACTGGTCTTGGTCCGCCACTGTGGGCACCACGGGTGAGATCAAAGAGATGGCGGCGCTCAATCTCACCGAGCCGAAGAGTGCGGGCAATGGCATCCAGGACGGCATCCGAGGCGCCGACAGCGTTGCCTCGTTCCAGCCGGGTGTACCAACTGACGCTGACGCCGGCCAGGGCCGCGAGCTCTTCTCGGCGCAGGCCTGGCACCCGGCGGCTGCTGCCCGCCGGCAGACCATAGTCTTCCGGCCGAATCTTCGCGCGGCGGGACGTCAGGAACTCGCGCAACTCAGTTTTGTTGTCCATTTATTCGAGTTTACTTCCCAGCACCTCCATTGAGGCAGTCACTGGCAGTGCCCCCATCAACCAGCACTCCCGGATTAGCCGATTTTCTCTTTTCTTGACGTCGTTGACCCTGTAGCGTCGAGGACGGAACGCGCCATTGGGCGCCGATTAACCCCACGCTTGGAGATTTCATGACTACCGCACGCGCTTACGCTGCCACCTCCCCCACCGAGCCGCTCGTTGCTACGACCATCGAACGCCGTGAAGTGGGACCACACGACATCTTGATCGACATTGCCTACGCAGGTGTCTGCCACTCCGACATTCACACCGTTCGCGGCGAATGGGGACCCATCGCTTACCCGCAGGTAGTGGGCCACGAAATCGTGGGCACCGTCGCCGCAGTGGGTGCCGACGTCACCCGCCACACCCTAGGTGACCGCGTTGGCGTTGGCTGCATGGTCAACTCCTGCCGCGAGTGCGTCAACTGCCTGGCCGGCATGGAGAACTACTGCCTCAACGGCAACATTGGTACATATGCCTCCACTGACTTGGACGGCACCATCACCCAGGGTGGGTACGCCACCAACATTGTTGTCAACGAGGACTTCGTGCTCCGCGTCCCCGAGAGCATCCCGTACGAATCCGCGGCACCGCTGCTCTGCGCTGGCATCACCACCTACTCGCCCCTGGCTCACTGGAATGCGGGCCCGGGCAAGAAGGTTGCCGTAGTTGGCATGGGCGGCTTGGGCCACATGGCCGTCAAGATCGCCCACGCCATGGGCGCCGAGGTCACCGTGCTGTCACAGTCATTGAGCAAGCAGGAAGATGGCTTGCGTTTCGGTGCCGACCACTACTTCGCCACAAGCGATGCCGGCACGTTCGAAACGCTCAAGAACACCTTCGATCTGATCATCAACACCGTCAGCGCACCTGTTGACCTTGGCTCCTACGTCTCCTTGCTGCGCTTGGACGGCACCATGGTCAATGTAGGCGCCCCGGCCGAGCCGCTGCCGATCTCCGTCTTTGCGCTCATGGGCAACCGCCGCTCCTTCGCCGCCTCAGGAATTGGCAGCATCGCGGAGACCCAGGAAATGCTGGACTTCTGTGCCGAGCACAACATCGCTCCGGAAACGGAGCTGATCGAGGCCGCGCAGATCAACGACGCCTACGAGCGCATCCTGAAGTCGGATGTCCGCTACCGCTTCGTGATTGATACTGCAACGATCTAAGTTTCGTTGACCTGAGGGGCGTTCCACCAATTGGTGGGACGCCCCTTTACGCTTAAGTTCAGGTAATTTCAGGAAGCGGGTTTTGACTTGTTCGACGTAATTATTAGTGGTGGCGGGCCAACCGGGATGATGCTCGCCAGCGAGCTGCGCCTGCACAACGTTGACGTACTCGTTCTGGAGAAGGACGCCGAGCCAAGTCTGGCTGTTCGTTCACTGGGCCTGCACCCGCGCAGCATTGAGATCATGGATCAACGCGGCCTGCTCGAAAGGTTCCTGGCACGCGGCCAGCAGTATCCCGGCGGCGCCGGCCGGTTTGCGGGGATCGAGCCAACCCGGCCAATAACGTTGGACACCGCCCACGATTACATCCTGGGCATTCCCCAACCCGTGACCGATCGGCTGCTGGCCGAACGCGCCGTCGAACTCGGTACCCAAATCCGCCGCGGCACGGAAGTCACGGGTTTGGAGCAGGATGAGCACGGCATCAGTGTCCACCTCGCTGACGGAACGCAGTTACGCTCACGCTGGCTCGTGGCGTGCGACGGCGGACGAAGCCTGGTGCGCCGGCTCCTGAACATCGGCTTCCCCGGTGAGGCGGCAAAGACCGAGTGGCTACTAGGTGAGGTTGAGGTCACCACTCCGGCGGGGGAATTGGCCGCCGTGGCGGAAGAGGTTCGCAAGACCCACAAGGGCTTCGGCATTGGCCCGGCCGGAAACGGCCTTTTCCGCGCCGTAGTTCCCGCAGCCACTGTTACCGAGGATCGCACGGTTCCGCCAACGCTGAAAGAGTTCCGTGCGCAGCTGCGAGCCTACGCGGGGACCGATTTTGGTGTGCACTCGCCGCGTTCGTTGACGCGGTTCAGTGATGCCACACGCCTGGCTGAACGCTACCGAGTTGACCGTGTTTTCCTCGCCGGCGATGCCGCGCACGTTCACCCGCCGCTGGGCGGCCAGGGGCTGAACCTGGGGATTCAAGACGCCTTCAACCTCGGTTGGAAGCTCGCCGCCGAGATCCAGGGGTGGGCGCCGAGTGGGCTGTTGGACAGCTATTTCACAGAGCGTCACCCCGTGGCCGAAGGTGTGCTGACTCTGACCCGGGCCCAATCGGAACTGATCTCGCCGGAGCCCGGCCCGCAGGCTGTGCGCCGTTTGTTGACCGAGCTCATGGACGCCGATGACGTCAGCCGTTTCCTCGCCGAGAAGATCACCGGGATCGGGATTCGCTACGACTTCGGTGAGGGCCCCGAGCTGCTGGGCAGGCGTATGCGGGACATCCCCCTGCGTCAGGGTCGCCTTTTCGAGCTCAGCCGCGATGGCCGTGGACTCCTACTGGACACCACCGGTGAACTCTCCTTGACTGGTTGGACGGATCGAATCCACCATATTCAGCTCGCCAGTGGAGAACTGTCCGCTCCTGCGATCCTGCTGAGACCAGACGGTCACGTCGCCTGGATCGGCAAGGACCAGAACAGCCTGCTCCGTCATCTACCAACCTGGTTCGGCGCCGCCTGCTGAATCAGCTGCGGCGGCGTCCAGCCCATAGGCCATATAGGAGGGGAAGCGTCGAGGCGATCATCAGGACGTCGCCAAGGACGGTGTCATTCGCCCGGACCACGGAGCCTGCGATGAGCAATGAACCGAAGATCAGTGCGGCCACTGCGAGATGCGCAGTGCGGATGAGCCGTGCCAGCTGCCGTTCCAGGCGCGGGCTGGCGACCGCCAAGGAACCATTCTCGATGTCGGTGATCAGGCCGTCCATGCGTTTTGGCAGGCGCAAGGTAACTGCTGCGGCGTCGAGCGCCTGGGTAGCTACATCCTTGATGATGTTGCCGCGCTCATCGCGCAGCAGTTGCGCCGCGTAGGGTTCAACCGAATCCCACAGATTGAACCGGGCGTCCAGCGAGCTGCATACACCCGAGGTCAGTGACATGGCGCGGATGATGAGCAGGAAGTTCTCCGGCAACTGGAACGGAAGCGAGCGAACCACATCACCAAACTCCGCCGCAAAATCACGGAACTCCCGAGGGTCCACGTCTCGAAGCTCAGCGAAGCCCATCCCGCCAAATCTGGCGAAGAGGTGCGTCATCGCGCGCTCGAGCTCGGCAGTATCGGCCGACGGCACCAGCACGCCGATGTCGCCGATGGCGGCCACCAACCCCTTCCCATCCCGCGATGCAGCCGCGATCAGCAGCTTCCGCAAGCCGTTTCGCGTCGCAGGTGGAACCTCGCCCATCATGCCAAAGTCGATGAACGTCAGCTTCCAGGGGTGATCCGCGGAGGGATCGGCTTCGGGGGTGACAAAGATATTGCCGGGGTGCGGATCGGCGTGGAAAAAGCCGTTTGTGAACAACTGATCGAACATGACCGCAGCGAAAACCGGGGCAACCTCGGCCGGGTCGATCCCCGCAGCGATAAGCGCCTGCGAGTCCGTAATCTTGATCGCCGTGACATCTTCGAGCGTCAGCACCCGGCGCGTGGTTCGCTCCCACACGACGCCGGGCACAGTCACCCTCTTGTCGGTGGCGAAATCAGCAGCAAACCGTTCCAAATTCGCGGCCTCGTTCAGGTAGTCGATCTCCTCAAGGCTTGTCTTCGCAAACTCCTCGACCAATGCGGGGACGTTAGCCCGTTTGGACACGATGCGGATGCGGCTCAGCCAGCCACCCACTTTGCGCAGCGCCGCTAGATCGACGTCGACAATTGCACCTATGCCTGGCCGTTGCACCTTCAACACCACAGTTTGAAGTCCGGTATCTGCGGCATTGCCTGGAAGGAGTTTCGCTCGATGTGCCTGCCCAAGGGAGGCAGCGGCGATGGGATTCTCCTCGACCGAGGCAAATACCAGTTCCAGGGGCGCACCCAGCTCAGCCTCGGCAAGAGCTCGTAATTCAAGGAACGGAACAGGCGGCACCTCATCCTGAAGTCCTTCCAACTCGGCGGTGATTTCCGGCGGGAGCACATCGAGTCTTGACGACATGTACTGCCCCACCTTGATCATCAGCCCGCCAAGCTCCACGGCCAGAACATGGAAGCGTTGCGCGAAGCGCCGCATCCGCTTCGCTCTGGTGCGTTCGGCAACTCTCGACAGCCCAAGCCGCGGGAGGAACAGCTCAAACCACCACGTCACCGTCAGATTCCATGCGGCGAAGCGCAGGATGCGACGGTAGCGAGCACGGGTGCCAGCGGCGCCAGCCTGCTGGCCTCCTTGCTCGCGGCGAACCGACTTCAACCCTGTCAGTCCTGGGCGAGGATCGAGTACAGGCGCCGACGAGCATCATTCAGGACCTCAACAGCTTCCTGCACCTGCTTGGCAGATCCGGTACGGCCCACCTGCGCTGCGGCCTGCGCCAGTTCCATACCGGCCTTGGGCAAGGCCGCAAACCCTCCACCCGACGTCGGAACAGCAGATTCCCAAAGTGCGGATCCGTCGTCACCAGCCACGGCCTCGCGGCCCGCTTCGGTCAGTGAGTAGATCTTGCGGCCGTTGGACTCCTCGGCACTGATCAAGCCTTCATCGGCCAGCAATTGGAGAGTTGGATAAACGGAGCCGGCACTGGGCTTCCAGCTGCCGCCGCTGCGCTCCTCGATTTCGTGGATAATCTGGTAGCCGTGCATCGGCCGCTCGGCCAAAAGTGCCAGAACAGCCGAGCGCACCTCACCACGGCCGGCACGGGTGCCCGAGCGCTTTTCAAACTTCGAACGCAACTCCTCGACGGCCTGCCACACGCCGTCGATGTTGTTGCCCATAAATCCCCCTGCAGGGAATGAATTATGCATCATGTTCTCCTAAATACATCGTGAACGATACTGAACGATAGTTAACGATATACCCGTGCCGACACGGAAACAAGAGTTTGCGCGGAGTTAGAGTACGGTTCTCGAGCGTCGGTCTATTGCGTCACCTTAAGTTCGTGAATCGCTGCCCCGGTGCACGGCAGAGCGCAAGGCCGATGTTTGCCCGGAGATGCGGCCGGGCCCCACACCAGCTCGCAAGAGAGGTCATAGGCCGTTGCCCGAACGTCAAGGTCAGGGGTGCCCACTACCGCTATGTCGCCCACTCGGTGCTAGTACGTCACGTGGTTGCGGACGCATAAAAAACTAGATTTTGTCCTTGTAGGGTGACCATAAACCACCGCGCACGATCAGCAGCCCAGATGACCTTGGGATTGTCGAAGTCATTAGCTCCCAGAATGGGAACCGCTGGTGCCAGGCCGCCGGATTGGAAGGTGTTTCCGCAATCGGTGGAGTCCCGAAGGTATTGTGCTTGTTTCCCGGCGAGCGCCTAGGTCACCAAAGCTACGATCGCCCCGGCACCTAATCCTGCCGTGGTGCTCTCATCCGCTACTAGCGATCCTGACCAGCAGTCACCGTGGCATTGCTGAACTTCGGGAATCGCGACGCCGGCATCAATGAAAGTGACATGGTCGGTGGTGGTTGCAGGGCGCTGGGGGTCGTTTTTCCAATTGTCAGGAATGCTGAAGTTGTAGCCAGGACGCCTTGACCCGATTCCTGCGGAGAGCGCCCGGGGCTTTTGGGTAGATGCCGCGTTGGCTGGGGCGGCGAAGGCGGTGGACAGTCCGATGATCTGATGAGGGCGCGGCTTCAGCGAAACCGCGCCCTCATCAGAGGTAACGCCCCGGTCTAAGGAAAGAGCGTCCGGGATTCTTGCTGTGAATCAGCCATGTCCCATGCGTCAAAGCGCACCAATTCGGCTGTACCTTCGGCGGTGAGCGTGATGGATTCGCCGCCCAAGGTGGGATAGATGCGGCCGGTCAGGGCAACGCCGTTGGCGAAAATTTCCACCGCAGACCTGTCCACAATGACGCGCAGGTGAACTCGTCCCTCCGGCATGGAAACCGGTCCGAATTTGTCCTCCACATCAACCTCGGAATCGAGGCTGCTGCGGGTACGGTCCAGACGCAAGGTTCCTGCAGCCAATCCATCCGTGCTGCATCCGAGCTCGATAATGGTTTCTTCTCGAGGGCGCCCGGAGTCATTCAGCTCGGCAGAGGCGAGAATTCCGAGCTTGAGCACGGCACCGGCCTGGAGTTGAAGATCCAGTTCCAGATCGAGTTGGTTACCGGAGAACTTGCTGTCCAGAGGAAACGAAGCGTCAGTTAAACCCTGAGCGACGACACTGCGGTGATCCCGGCGCAATTGCTCAATTTCCGGAACCGGGGCGAAGAACAGCGAACCGTCCTTCGCTACAGTCGCTGTCCGGGGCAAGCTCATCACTCCGGACCAGCCGGCTTCCACCATTGCCTCATCGCTGCGGCCTTCTTGCATCCAGCCAAACATCACCCGGCGCCCGGACTCGTCCTGGAACGATTGGGGCGCGTAGAAGAAGCGTCCGCCGTAGTCCAAACGGTGCAGCGCTGCTGGCTCAAAACTGTCCCCGGCGTAGCGGCCTGTCCAATAGAGCGAGTGGCGAGTGTCGCCGTCGTCCCATGCTGAGAAAACCAACACGTCCGGTGAGCCGTCCTCTGCAGCAGTACCCAAGGATCCACCTCCGGCGCGGAACAAGTCCACACACTCCCACATGGTCCCGGTCCAGTCTGTGTCAGCAGGGTCACCTTGCGAGGCATCGCCAATGAACAAGGGTCCAATGTAGTCCCAAGAACGCAAGTCATCAGACTCGTAAAGGAACGCCGTTCCGCCCCGTTCGCGAATACCGGACCCAACCAGCTGGCGCCATTTGGTACCCTCACGCCACACGCAATGATCACGGTATGCAGTGACCTCGACGCCGGCGGGAGGCCCGGCAATAACCGGGTTTTCGGGAATTTTGGTCCAGTTCAATAGGTCCGAGGTACCTACAGCGACACAGGGCAGTTCGCGTTCGCCGAGGCGTCCCGAGTACACCAAGGTGGGTGTCCCGCCGTCGTTCACTAGAACACCTGACCAGCAGCCCTCGGCGTCCGGACCCGCGGACGGTTCCAAAGCTACCGGGACGTCCTTCCACGTCACTAGGTCTGTGCTGGTGGCGTGTCCCCACTGGATCTGGTGGTGGAAAGCACCTTCAGGGTTGTACTGGTAAAAGAGGTGGTAGGTACCATTCCACTGGCTGACGCCATTGGGATCGTTGAGCCAGCCCGCGGGAGAAACAAAGTGAAAGCGCGGTCGAAGCGGGTCAGCCTCCGCCCGTGCAATTAGTTCACCCTGCGGAACGGTAGCGAGCGGGTGGGCAATTGCGGTCATGCTGAAGCCTTCATTTCAGTGTCGTCGGCGGGCAGTGCAGGTTCGCCTGCCAATGCGTGTCCGCCGGCGCCAGCCCACGGACGGTACAGGTGACAGCGCACCCAGTGACGGTTCCCCGGGTCACCCACCTGGTGGCGGACGGGCTCTTCGGAAGAGCAAGCCTGGTTCGGGTCGCCTTCGAAAGCACACGAGGTAGAGGCCATCACTGCTTGGCGCAGTTCTGCACGGCGCACAGGATCATAGGAGCCGGCACGGGCCGGATCCGGCACCGCCGAGACCAAAAGCTGGGTGTACGGGTGGGCAGGGTTGGCCAAAAGGTCCAGCGACTCGCCCTGTTCAACAATTTCCCCGGCGAACATCACTGCAATTCGGTCGGCCAAATAACGGGCGGAGGCGAGGTCGTGGGTAATGTAAAGCATCGAGATGCCCTTGTCATCGCGCAGTTTACGCATCAGGTTCAGCACACCGATCCGCACCGAAACATCCAACATGGAGGTGGGTTCGTCAGCCAGAATAACTTCCGGTTCCACCGCGAGCGCTCGGGCAATAGCAACGCGTTGACGCTGCCCGCCGGAGAGCTCGTGTGGGTAAGAGTTGAGCATGTCTGGCTGCAGGCCAACCGTGGTGATGAGTTCTTCGAGGCGTCGCTGGGTTTCCTTCTCAGAGCCACCGGTTTTGCCGTGGATCGTCAAGGAGCGGCGCAAGAAGTGCTCAATTCGATGAGCTGGGTTCAATGAGCCAAAGGGGTCCTGGAACACCATTTGAACCTGAGCGCGGAATGCCCTGGACGCCTGGAATCGATCGCGTTTGAGAACGTCAACACCGTCCAGCAGGATCTCTCCGGTGGTGGGTCGCTCCAAGCGGGCAACACAGCGCGCCAGGGTGCTTTTGCCGGAACCTGACTCGCCTACGAGGGCCACAATCTCGCCACGGTCCAAGGACAAGTCAACGCCGTGCAGAGCACGGACCGATTCCTTGGAGAACAGTCCACCAAGGGGGAACTGCTTACCCAAGCCACGGATTTCAAGTGCCGGGGTGCCATCTGTGAGCCCAGTTGAGGTAGGCACTGTTGAGTGGCTCATTGTGCAGCTCCTTCGAGGGCGGCTGGGGTGATCGCTGGCGAGTCGCCGGAGGGGGCCACAAAATGACCGGGGAATACTTCGGCAAGATCGGGGATATTGCGGAACTTCACACCCTCGGCCAGGCCGGTCAGTGGAACTCGCGGACCGGTCAAGGGAGGGAAAGCGCCCATGAGCGCTCGAGTGTAGGGATGCTGCGGGTTGGCGTGGATTTCAGATGCCTTGGCCGTTTCCACAATCCTGCCCCCGTACATCACACCCATGCGGTGGGAAAGCTCCACCATCAAGGACATATCGTGCGTGATGAACAGGACCGAGAAACCCAGTTCACGCTGCAGTTCTTTGATCTGGGCCATGATTTCCTGCTGCACCACCACGTCAAGTGCCGTGGTAGGTTCATCCAAAATCAGCAGCGACGGTTTGAGCGCAACGGCCATGGCGATGACTGCACGCTGGCGCATGCCGCCCGAAAGTTGGTGCGGATAGGATTTCAGACGTGAGGGGTTGATCCTCACGAGTTCGAGCAGTTGGCCCGCACGTTGCAGGGATTCTTTGCGGGAGTAGCCGGCGTGGGTCGAGTAGATGTCAGTGATCTGCTCACCAATGGTCAGCACCGGGTTGAGCGAGTTCATGGCTGACTGGAAAACCATGGCCACGTCTTGCCAGCGGAAGCGCCGGAGCTCTTCGGTGTTCATGGCAAGGACGTCTTTGCCGCCGAAGCGGATGCTGCCGCCGGCAATCTTCGCCGGGTCCTTGAGTAGCCGCATGATCGAGTTGGCAATGGTCGACTTACCACAACCGGATTCGCCGGCCAGGCCAAAAATTTCGCCGGCGCCGATGCTGAAGGAGACGCGGTCCACGGCGGTGGTGGAGCGGGTGTCGCCGATGTACTTCACGGTGAGATCTTTGACCTCAAGAACTGGCTCATGCGAGCCGAGTGATGTCTGGGAGACTGTCATTTTGTGACGCTCCTTTCGGGTGTGGTTGCCGCGGTTGCGGGTACGACGACGGCAGTGGGCTTGGGTGCCTTGATCTTGCGAAGGCGCGGGTTGGTTACCTCGTCGACCGCGTAATTGATCAGAGACAAGGCGAAGGCCACAAGTGCGATGCACAAACCTGAGGGAACAAATACCCACCAGCTGCCGGTCAAGAGTGCGCCTTCATTGCCGGCCCAGAAGAGGTTGTTCCCCCATGAGACGGTGCTGGTGTCACCCAGGCCCAGGAACTCCAGACCAGCCTGTGCGCCGATGCCGTAGATGACACAGCCCAGCAGGGTGCCCATGACAATCGAGGCCATGTTGGGCAAGATTTCACGGAACATAATCCGCCCGGCGCGTTCACCGGAGACCACTGCTGCTGCAACGAAATCTTTGGAACGGATGGAAAGTGCTTGGGAGCGGAGCACACGAGCAGATCCGGCCCAACCGGTGATGATCAGGACAACAATGACTGTGCCCAGTCCCGGCGGCAAGAATGCTGCAAGGATCACCAGCAGGGGCAGTCCGGGCAGGAGCAGGAATACGTTGGTGATCAGCGAGAGAGACTCGTCAATGAACTTGCCGAAGTATGCCGATGCCAGTCCCACGAGAATACCCACGAAGGTTGAGGCGAAGCCTACCGTCAGACCCACCAGCAGCGAGCTGCGGGAACCGTGCACGGTCAGGGCCAAAACGTCCTGGCCTTTGGCGGTGGTCCCAAGCCAGTGTTCGGGCGAGGGTTCAAGACTTGCCATGTCCGTGATTCGGGAAGGGTCGCCTGGAAACAGGAGCGGTGCCAACAATGCCAGAGCAATGAAGATCAGCAGGATGGTGGCGCCGACCATGGCTTTGGTGTTGGTAAACAAGCCGTGAACCAGGCCCTGTTTTGGTTTTGTTTTGCGGAGCTCCGGAGTGGGCTCAATAAGTGTGGTCATGATGATCCCTAGTTGCTGCGTACGCGCGGGTCGAGTCGGACATAGAGGATGTCCACCAGGAAGTTGGCTATCAGTACAGCGGCGGTGATGGTCAGGAAGAGTCCTTGCATCAGCGGGTAGTCCAGGCCTTGTACTGCGGTGAGGAGTTGGTAGCCAACACCGGGGTAAGCGAAGACCACCTCGGTGAGCATGGCGCCACCGACTACGAAGCCAAGGCTCATGCCGAAGCTTGTGACGGAAGGGAGCATGGCGTTGCGAGCTGCGTAACGGAACATGATGCGTCCCGGGCGAAGGCCCTTGGCCTCGGCCATGGTGATGTAGTCCTCGGAGTTGGTGGCAATCATGGTGTTGCGCATACCGAGCATCCACCCACCGACGGAGACCAAAACTATCGTCAATGCTGGGAGCACAAGGTGGGCTCCGACGTCGGAAAGGAATTCCAACGAGAAGCTCGGTTCCAGGCCGTCGCTGAATGCGTGCCGCAGCGGGGCCCAGCCCAGAATCACACCGAAAAGGTACAGGGCGCCCATGGCGAGCCAGAAGTAGGGAAAGGATCCGATGAAGATCAAGATGGGCGGCAATGCGGAGTCAATAGTCCCGCCGCGTCGCCATGCGGCCAAAATACCGAGAAGGTTACCGAGAACGGCGGCAATCACCAGTGAGGTTCCGCCAAGGAGGAGCGTCCAGCCAATCTGTCCGGCGATGACTTCTGTGACCGGGGTGGGAAAGCGGGAAATGGAAATGCCCATGTTGCCGGTGACGATGTTGTGCAGGTAGTCGATATATTGTTCCCAAATGGGACGGTCGTCCACACCGAGTAACTTGCGGAGTGCGTCGAGCTGTTCCGGCTGCATCTTGCCCTGCGTGCGGGCGAACATGCGTGAGACGGGGTCGCCCGGCATAAAGCGGGGAAGCAAAAAGTTTAGGGTGATTGAGGCCCAGAAGGCGATCAGGTAGAAACCCAGACGGCGCAGGATAAAGCGCACGGATTCCCTCCGTTCGGTAAGTGCGGGTGGCCGGAACCGCGGGAGTTCACGGCCGGAATAGATGGGAGACCATTACGCTGTGGCTCAAGAAGTTTGGTGTTTGAGACGGTAATGGTGCGCGCCCGGTGGCGGCGCGGCTCACGTGCAGTGAGTGGCGCGCCACCGGGCGGCGGTAATGCTACTTGCTGGGTTCCAAGGTGGTGAGAACTAGCACCGTGGTGGGAGAACGGTCGCTCAGAGTCGCGTAGGGGTTCTCTTCTGTGGGCCATCCGCTGAAGTGGATGTCCGTGTAGTTGCCCCATTCAGGACCGGAGAACAACGGCACCAGCGGGGCGGCGGCGTTGTATTCTTCCTGGAGCTTGTTGGCAATGTCCTTTTGCTTGGCTTCGTCACCGGCGGCAACGAATTCGTTCAAAAGCACATCTGCCTTCTCGTCGCCGAAACGGTGGTAGTTGTCGAAGGTTTGGGTGCCAACAGCCTTGACGGTGGCGCTGCCCATGGCGTTGTTGAAGTACTTGAACGGGCTGGGATCGTTGGCACTCCAGACAATACCGGTGTCGAAGGTGCCCTGCTCGTAGCTGGCAACAACCGAGGCCCAGTCAGGGGAGTCAACCTTGGCTGTGACGCCAACTGTCTGGAGGTTCTGGGCGATCACGTTGGCTACTGAGAGCCAATCCGAGGAGGAAGAACCAACGGAGATCTTGAACTCGAACGGCTTCCCGTCCTTCAAGGTGCGCTTGCCGTCAGACCCTTTGGGGTAGCCGGCAGCGTCGAGGGCCTTGTTGGCCTCATCTACGTTCAGCTTGGTCCACGTGCAGTTGTCCTTAACTGCCGGGTTCTTCCACTTGTCATAGTTGCCGGAAAGGCCGGTGCAGTCAGCCGGCTGGGCGTAACCGCTCATACCAATCTTGGTCACCTGGTCGCGGTCAACGGCCATGCTCAAGGCCTTGCGGACCTCGGGGTCGTTGAACGGGGCCTTGGTGGTGTTCAGCTGCCAGTTGATCATGGAACCTGTGGGAGGGAACCAGTAGTGGCGGTGATCCTTATCCTTGGAGATAAAGGTCTTTTCAATGTTCGGGATGTACTGGTTGGACCAGTCCACGTCTCCGCTTACGCTTGCCAAGTTGGCTGCATCGTTGCCTGACATGGCGAGCATCTTGATGCCGGCAATCTTCTGCTTCTCCGGCTGCCAGTAGTTGGGGTTCTTCTTCAGCACGTATGACTGAGCCTGGAAAGAGTCGACCTCGGTGTACGGGCCAGTGCCAACGGGCTTGGCGTTGGGGTCCTTGCCCGGGTCGGCGATTGCTGACCAAATATGCTTGGGCAGGATGGGCAGCTGGCCTACTTCGTAGAGGGCTGGAGACCACGCCTTGTTGAAGGTGAACACAACCTTGTTGGCGCCTTCTGCCTTGGCGGCGACGAGGTATTCGAAACCACCCTTGAGCTTCTTCTGAAGCTCGAAGGTGTAAGCAACGTCGTCAGCAACGAGCGGCTTGCCATCAGACCACTTCACACCGTCACGCAGGGTGAAGGTAATGGATTTGCCATCAGCGGCGGGCTTCCATTCGGTGGCGAGCCACGGAGTGGTGTCTCCCTTGGCCGGGTTGAATACCATCATGGGTTCGTAGATTGCCTGGTTGACCATGGGGTTCACGGCCGGGGCAAAGGGGTTGAAGTTCTTGTCAAAGGTGCTCATGTCTTCGCGAGGAATGGTGAGGAATGCACTCGCGTTCGCTGCGGCGTCCGCGCCGGCGGGTTTGTCGACGGTGGCCACGCAGCCTGTCAGCAACATTGCGCCGACTGCCAGTCCAGCCGCGGCGATGCGGGCAGACGTCAAAAATCTGAGTTGTGCCATGATGGAGTTATCTCTTTCCTATTCTTCATCAGCAAGGTGAAGGGGTGGGTGGGGGTTTAGCTCTTCGAAATTGATTTCGCGGTCAGACCGAAGAGCGTTCTAGCAGCGGACAGTCGACTAGTTGCTGGTCGGCAATAATCGGCTGTCCTGCTGTAAGGATGGCGAGCGTTTGGACGCCGAGGGCGCCCATTTTTTGGAAGGGCAACGCAACCGTTGTGAGCTTGGGCCTGAGATAGGCCGCAATGAGCTCTTGGTTGTCGAAACCGATCACGGCAATGTCCTCCGGGATTCGTAATCCCCGTTCCTTGATCGCGTCGTAAGCGCCCATGGCCATACGGTCATTGAGGCAGAACAGCGCCGTTGGGCGGTCCTTTTCCGGGTAGCGATCAAGAATCTGGCACGCAGCGTCATAGCCGCCGTCGGCAGTGGCATGTCCGGTCACGACAAGTTCCGGGTCCAGTTCCAGGCCAGCTTCAGCAAGGGCTTCGCGGGCGCCTGCCAAGCGGCCAACGGAGGCGGGAATGGTGGGATCTAAGTTGATTACCCCAATGCGCTGGTGACCCGCCTTGAGTAAGCGTTCAATAGCCACTCGGCCGCCTCCGTGTTCATCCGGAACGATCGAGGGGAGTTTGCCATCAACATCAAAGCAGTTGATCAGCACGGTGGGAACTTCATGTGCGCTTTGGGGAACATGGACACCACGGTGGAAAGTTGCAGCGTAGAGCAGACCTTCGACGCGCTGTTCCAGCAGTTTTTCGATTGCTGCATCTTCCATGCCTTTGTTTGGCCCTACGGCATCGGCTTGGTCAGAAGGTGCAATCAGGAGGAAGCGGCGATCCAACCAGGCTTGGTCTTGGGCGCCTTTGATGGTGTCAACGGCGAAGGGGGCCGTCACAATCTCAGTGACAATTCCGTACCAGTCGCTGCGTTGGGAGGCCAGTGCACGGGCGCCGGCGTTGGGGCGGTACCCCAAAGCCTGCACGGCATCTTTGATCCGGGCCCGGGTGTCCTCGGAGATACTGGCGTCTTGACGATTATTTAGAACGAAGGAGACGGCTGTCCTGGAGACGCCAGCATGGTTGGCGACATCTTTCATGGTGACCGCCCGCTGACGCACGGCCGCGGCCTTGCTCAGGTTGGTGGTATTCGCCATTGAAAGCTCCGATGATCTTCGTTGATGCTGGACGTAGTGCCAGCTTTCAGCGCTAGGTGTGTTCCAGTAATACTCATCTAGTAACGCGCGCAACTAGATGATGTGATTTAGATTACGCGCGTTACCTCCGTGCTGTCAAGGGGACGCTTGCAGTGCACTTTCTGACAGGATGACCGTATGGCTATTTTGATTGTGGGATGCGGAGATCTCGGCACCGAAATAGGGCTTCGACTCGTCGCCTCGGGGCAGGACGTCGTTGCCTGGCGCCGCAAAGCCGATGTACTCCCCCAAGAATTTGAGCGTGTATCGGCGGATCTGGCTGACAAGCTCCCAACTATCCCTCAGAGCGTCAGCACCGTTGTCGTGACCGTCGCCCCTGATAGTCACTCCGAAGAGGCCTATCACTTAGCGCATATCGCGGGGCTGACAAATGTGCTGAATACTCTCGAACGGGACCAGATTATGCCGGAAAGAGTGCTTCTGATCTCATCTACAACTGTCTACGGAAACACGACCGGCCATGTCGATGAAACCTCGCCCGCAACACCCAACTCTTTCAGCGGCAAAATTACCCTAGAAGCAGAGGAACTGCTTCACGCTCGATACGCGGAAAATTCCACGAAAAGTATCGTCTTACGCTTGGCTGGAATATACGGTCCGGGCCGGACGCGACTCATCGATCTCGTCAAGAACCGAACAGCCGTCATCCCGAACAGCCCTCGACTGACAAACCGGATTCATCGCGACGACGCCGCAGCCGCGGCAGTTCACCTTCTCACGGTTCCGAACCCTAATGACCTCTATCTCGGCGTAGACGAACATCCTGTAGATCTGGGCGAAGTCTTGCGGTTCCTTGCTCACGAAATGGCCTGCGACGAACCACCGACAGGGCCAGTGCCCATCACCCGCGGCGGCGACAAATACTGTTCAAACAGTCGTCTGAAAGCCAGCGACTTCCAGTTCACGTTCCCGAGCTACATCGAAGGCTACAGGTCACTGCTAAGCGGAATCGGTTCTAGACACCCTTGATCCTCAGGCAAACATCTCGGCATAACCTCGCTACACATAAAACGGCCTGTCGTAAAAAATAGGCGAAGTGTCAGCAGCATTCGAATGGACTGCGCTACGCGCTCGGCGTTGCGCATGGATTCAAATCAATGCGCGTCTCCGGCTCCAAAGCGCTCCACTTCCGTCTCCTTGGACCCAAAGTAGGCAAACAAAAAGCCCCCCGACCCACGGTTTACCGCGGATCAGAGGGCCATTCGTGTGGAGCTATGGAGATTCGAACTCCTGCGAGGGGGCCACAGCACGCTTTGGTCCAAAGCGTGTCGGTTCCATAGGGCCCGCGACGTTGTCCTTAGCGAACACAGGTCAAGTCCGAGTGCTGGAGGAGCTGGAGTCTGCCACGAGTGAGGCTGAATCAGGACGCCGCCTGGAAGTTGGTCGATGGTGATTCACACATTAGTACTCCACGGAGCTAGCTCCCTGGGCACGGGATCCAGCGCCGCAGACAATTATGGTCATCCCAAAATGACGCAAGAGTGGGGCGGGGGGGGGGCACCAACAGTGGGGGCCCCCCCCCCCGGGGGGGGGGGGCGGGGGGCCGCCGGGGGGGGGGGGGTGTAACGTGG
>NZ_JAFCXC010000001.1:0-334126 GCF_049897845.1 Arthrobacter sp. TWP1-1 | reverse complement strand
GGCCGGCCTCCCCCCCCCCAACAAATTTTGGCACACCCAAAATTCCCCAACTGGGGGGGGGGCCCCCCCCCCCCCGGCCCCCCCCCGCCGCTCATGCGTTGTGACAGCTTGGCCGACGCTTGAGAGTCTGTATTACGAGTGCCTTATCGCTTTGGCGAGAATGGCAATCTCGGGTCTATGTTGGCGGGATCCCAGGTCTGCCGGATCCAGCCGTGGTGTGGGTCGTCGCTGATGAGCCAGTCTCGGACGGGCCCGGGCCCGGCCATGACGTTTAGGTAGTAGAGGTCGTAGCCGGGTGCCGCCATGGCAGGACCATGCCAACCGTAGGGGACCAGGACGGTATCGCCAGTGCGGACTTCGGCGTTAACATCAATGGGGCGGTCATCGGAGGCGTAAACGCGATGGTAGGCGATGGCGTCCCCGTCCGGTGGTGCGGGGAAACCTGCAGCCGCCTGTGTCTCGAAGTAGTAAATCTCTTCAAGGGCGGTCTCTCCATCTTTGGTCTCGTCGTGCTTGTGCGGAGGGTAGGAGGACCAATTCCCGGCCGGGGTAATTACCTCGCAGACGATGAACCTGTCCGCTTCAAGAGTCGCCGGCGTGCCAAAGTTGTGCACTTGACGCGAGCAGTTCCCGGACCCGCGGAGTTCAACTGGGATTTCCGCTGCCGTGACATGCCTCGTCGGGTACTCGAGGCGTGCCGGAGCCGTCGCAATGGCGACACGGCCGCCGTCGGCGGAACTAATGGTGACGGCCTTGTCGATACCGGAATAGATGACGTCGCACGGACCTGCAAAGACGCTAGCGCGACCAGCCAGCGGATAGTCCGTTCCGTCGATGGTGACGGTGAAAGCGCCGTTGAGCGGCACCACGATCCGTTCCTCGGCCGCAGCCGCCAGGGTGACAGTGGCGCCCGGTTCCAGGGTGGCGACCTTCAGCCCGGTGTGGGCCCAGCCATCAATTTGCGCGGCGGAATCGGAGGTGCCCAGGGAGATGTCCCAGTTGCCGTCGCGGGCAGTGCCGAGTGGATAAACCCAATCGTCCATCGTGTTTCGTTCCTTTGCTTGAGGTAGTTTTTCCTCGGTCTCTCGCCAGAGATTGACCGAATGGAGTGCCTGTATGTTCGAGTCGTCGCTGTCGGCTCGTCGACTTTGCACGGCCAGGGCTGTCGCCCTGGCCGTGCCTCTTGATCGTGCGGTCCCCGTGAACCTGCTTAGAATTTATCTATAACGGCAAGTGCACCGACAGCGAAAACAGCAAAGCTAGAAACTCCCAGGTAGATAGTCCAAATTCCTCTATCTTTTACCTTGGGATCGGTCTCTTTCTTGGACAGGACCAGTGTGGCAATCACAACCGCCATCAAGAAGACGGCATTCGCAATACCGGCGAATGTAATCAACAGCAGTGGTGACTTGACGAGGACAGCAAAGATTCCCCAGGAAATTGGGAGCCCGACTAAGAATGCACGCATCCATTTATCCCTCTTGGACGTGTCAGCCCAGTCAAAGACACGGAAGACGGCGAGGGTGTTGGACATTGAGCGTGCGAACCCCGGCGCATTCGCAAGAATGGTCTTTACTAGAGCCACGCCTGCCCCGAGAAGGAAGACCACGCGCGCCCATTCACCGAGGGTTCCGGTAAAGATTTGGGAGATCACTTCGAGAACCTCAGTTCCCTTGGGAACAAGTCCTTGTGGGTGGAGGAACGCGGCCCCAAGAACGTAGAAGGCCACGGTCGACAATGTGTAGACCACCCAAGAGACCCAGGCATCCTTCTTCATGACGGAAATCCAGCCGCGGGCTCGTCGAGCCCAATCCTCGGAGCCGTCGTTGGGCCCTGCCCAACGGGCGTAACCCTTTTCCACGCACCAGTATGTGTAGGCGGTCAGCTCTCCGCCTCCAACGCCGGTCATGCCGAACATAGCCAAAGCAACGCCCATGAGGCCGACGGACATTTGGAAGGAGAAACCCGTTGCGAGATCAGCAATATCCCACGCGAAGGGGGTGACTTGAATGCCGAACATCATCGCCACAGCCAAGGAAGTAATGATGATAACAAGAATGGTGGAAACTTTTTCTACCACTCCGTACTTGTTGGTCCTATGAACGGCAATGGTCAACGCGACAAGGACCGCCACCCAAAATCCAATGGAGATCGTTGAGAAGGGGTCGCCGCCGATCGGCATGACCATCGAGAATGCCAGGGCTCCTGCCCCAAGCACGCCAGCTTGACCGAGGATGTTCTGAATGAACATCAGTAATCCAAGGTAAGAAATCCAGCCCCGCCCAGCGATCCGGGGCCCGACTTGGTCATACCCCGTCAGGGCCACTTTTCCAGTGGAAATGGACCATCGTGCCAGTTCAATCTGGACCGCTACTTTTACAAACGTCGAGACTAGGACGAGCCAAAGCAAGACAAACCCTGCTTGGGCACCCAAGGCGGTGGCCAGAAGTAGTTCTCCGGAGCCCACCACGGCTGCACTAGTGACCATTCCCGGTCCAAGGAAGCGGAGACTCGATTTCCAACCGCTGGGTGGCTCTTTGATATTTGCTGGATCAAGGGCATAAAGTTCTGTATGGGGATCAACTAAAGTGGTCATGAGGCTTCCTTCGTGCATATCAATTCAAGGAAAGCGTTTTGGCGCAAAGATTCGCTGTACTACCGACTCAAAACGCGCCATTGCGCTTGGCCGTGAAGCACTGACCTCGCACAATAATCCTGTGCGAAGCTGCACTGTCACTGACAGGTGAGGGGCCCTGGTGGTCTAGATGAAAATCGCTGGCTCGAACCGCGGTTTTGCTACCAAGGCGGGAGGAGTGTGCGGCCCTCGGGCCGCACACTCCAAACTTGACACTTGAAACTCGTGTCCGTGATCTACAGTCTGTTAGCGGTTAGCGCCGGTCGGCGCTGTCATTTGGGAAGACGAAAGTCTTCCGCAAGGTCTCTTTGATGTCCCAGATGGCATGGGTACCTGGTGGAACTACGACCAGGGCCCCTGGGTGGAGGTCGTGAACCGTCCCCTCGTCGGTGGTCAAGGTTCCGGAACCGCTGATGATTGTGAAGGCTTCCCAATCGTCCCCGCTCCAATGCCCCTCGAAAACTCCTGGCGTCACTTCCCACACGCCAAGTCGAACTGTCCCGATTTCGGCCACAGCCAGAGCGGAACGAACTACGTCGCCGGAGATACTGCCTCGCGGTCGCTTGTCGATCTCAAGTTCGACATCAAGTGAAGATACACTTTTCATGGGGGGGCTCCTTGGCCTGTTTCAGAGTTAGTAGGAACTTTTTGAAACCTACTGGGTTGGATGAAGATGGTCGTTAGTTCAATCTGAGCTGAGGAAGTGCGCTTTTGAGATTCAGTTCCAGCCCAAGACGGCTGGGAGCCGTAATCGCAGCGCTACATCAGTCCTGTCAAACGAGGGACAGCATTTGGGTGAGTATTGCGCGGTTCTCGGAGTCCAGTGGCAGCAACGGCGCCCTAGGGACGCCCATGTTGGTACCGAGAATGTCCAGGCCGGCCTTAATCGTGGTGGGCAATCCTCCTGCGACTATGAACTCAAGCAGGGGTTGAAGCTGGTTGTACTGTTCCTGCGCACGGTCGAGTTCGCCGCTGCGGACGGCCTCGTACAGATCCAAGCACGGTTGTGGGCGCAGGCACGGCAGGGCGGTGCACCAGCCCGCAGCCCCCGCTTTGAGCGCTTCGAATACCAGCGGATTGCTGCCGTTATAGACGGGAAGCCGCCCGCCGGTGAGTTCGATGATGCGCTGCATTCGGGAAAGGTCGCCGGTCGACTCTTTCACCATGGTTAAGTTGTCGATTTCCTCGAACATTGACACCAGCAGTTCTGGACTCATGTCGATTCCACTGGTAGCGGGGTTGTTGTAGGCCATCATGGGAATATCGATCGCAGCGCCCACAGCGGCGAAATGGGCGGTGATTTCCCGCTCGCTGAGCTTCCAGTACGAGACGGGCAGCACCATGACAGCTGATGCCCCGGCTGCCTGGGCGCGTCGCGCCCGGCGCACAGTGTTGGCTGTGGTCAGGTCGGACACTCCAGCGACGACAGGGACACGACCAGCGGCCGCACCGATCGTCGTGTCGAGAACTGTGAAGAACTCTTCGTCTGTGAGGTATGCACTTTCTCCCGTGCTGCCTAGTGGCGCCACGGCATGTACGCCGTCACAAACAAGGCGATCGACGAGAGATGCCAGGGCGACAGTATCTATTGACGCGTCGTCGCCGGTGGTGAACGGAGTGATCGGGTAGGCGATAATGCCTTCGAGGGTGGTCATGAGCGTTGTTCCTTCTAGCGGCCTGTACATGGGCGGGAAAGTGAAAACAGAGGTTGATGTGGGGACGACGAACTATTAGCTCGTAATGGAGTCGGGATGCCGGGACAGGGCGCGGCGTGCATAGTAGGAGAAGTTCGCCTGGCTGCGCTTTGGGTTCAGTGTCCAATCGTGTGCTTCGCGGGCAAGCCGTTCGGGAAGTTCTGCGATGGTTCCGGCAGCCATGGCAGTGAGTTGCAGCTTCGCTCCACGTTCGATCAACACGGCGAGAGAGCACGCTTCCTCAATGCTGCTGCCTGCGATGACATGTCCGTGATGTGCCAGGAGTATTGCCTTCTTCTGGCCGAGTGCCGCGGTGATAATCTCGCCCTCTTCATTGCCAACGGGAACACCCGGCCAGTTGGCCAGGAATGCGCAGTCGTCATAGAGCGGAGCAATGTCCATTTGCGATACGACAAGCGGAGTTTCAAGCATGGACAGGGCGGCAACATGAAAAGGGTGGGTATGGACAATGCACTCAACGTCGGGCCGGGCGCGGTAAATCCAGCTATGGAAGCGGTTGGCAGGGTTTGCCATGCCCGATCCTTCGAGAACGTTAAGATCCTCGTCGACCAGCAGCAGATTGTCCTCGGTGATCTCATCGAATCCGAGGCCGAGTTGCTGGGTGTAGTAGGTTCCTGGCCGTTCGGCACGGGCAGTAATCTGACCTGCCAAACCGGAATCGTGGCCGGCGTCGAACAGTGCGCGGCAGGTAAGTGCGATCTTCTGGCGGGTCGTCCATTGCGATTCCGCCAAATGTACTCGCATCTGACTTTGGGCCTGGTCCATCAATTCTTCCTTGGTGGCGGTAAAAGTTTCAGACATGCGGAACTCCTCTTGCTAGCTGTGATAGGAAACACAAGAAGACTACATGACACAAAGTGTCCTGACAAGCGTTTTTTTGAAATATTCAGTCGTCAGGAAACCTTGTATACTTCCTTCCATTAGGCGACAAGAAGGTAGGGCGATATGACCGAACTAGTCCGCACGATACGCAAGGAACGAAGACTGACCCTCGAAGCCCTCGCAGCGCAGACAGATCTCACCAAGAGCTACCTGTCAAAGATTGAACGTGGACAAAGCACGCCTTCAATCGCAGTGGCCATGCGAATTGCCCACTCCCTCAACGTGGATGTCGGACAACTCTTCGCTGACGACGCGTCGCGTTCACGGATAGCAATTGATCGTGCACAAGGCCGTGCCAGCTCAGAGCGCTATCACCCCATCGCACCAAGAATGCTTGGGAAAGTGATGTCTCCATTTATTGTTCGGCCGGGGCCAGACTTCGCCAACGACCCACACTCAGACCATGGCGGTCAAGAATTCATCTACGTCGTCGCTGGGACCATCGAGCTGCACCACGATACTGAGATTTGCACTCTAAACGCCGGGGACGGCGCCTACTTTGACTCCTCCCTGAACCATCAAATGCGCAGCACCGGCGTTCTCGACGCCGAAGTCCTCCTCATCGCCTGCGAGAACATCCTTTAGAACCCGGGGCTAATCCGCAAGAACTGGGCCCATAACAAAGGGCCTTTGGGCTCGAACCACTGCTCTCCACCGCCCCACAGGGGTACTAGTCGGCCACAGAGACGCCCCAAACTGGGCCGAAAGCCAACAATCGCAGCCAATGGCCCGTCGCTCAGCGGGTCGGGTCGGGCGGGTTCAGCCAAAAATAAGATGACTCCATGGACCTTGCCCAGGGAGCTGCAGCTTGTCCCCTCGCCGGTCAAGAGCACTGACATGAGGGGCTTCACGGGCGTGCTTTCCTTTCTAAGGACAGCCGATTCCACCCGGCAGGAAGCTCTGGGCGGCTTCATGCCATGTCCGCTAGGGAGACAGCTCTTCTGGAGGTCCTACGGGCGGAAGTTATCGAGGCCTCGATCTCGCGACCAGAATCCTCGAAGCGCTGACCCTGGCAGGGCGGCCACAACAATCGCCGCAAGCGTGAGCAAGGTGCCGAACACTGTTTGCGGATGGATGACGCTGCCGGCTACCGGCAGCAGCCAGTCCATCAACAGCGCCCCAATGAGTTGACCGGCGATCATGCTCAATCCGGTCAGCAGCACCCCAATACGCTTGATCAGCAGGGCACTGAGCACCAAGTTGATACAGCCCAGCACTCCGCCTGCATACAACCACAACTCGGAGGGCAATGTGGGAAGGCCGCCCGTGATCGTTACTTTGATGAGCCAGATCAGTGACAGGGCAACACTGCCGACCACATAGTTGATCAGTGTCCCCGGTATTGGTGAACGGACCTGTGCGGCGATCCTGCCGTTAACTGCGTGCTGAAAAGTCATCAGCACCCCCGCCAGGACAACCAACGCCAGTGGGAGCAGCAAAGCGGTGGGGTCCGGCGTCCCTGAAATCCGCGGCGACACGGCCCAGAACACCGCGCAAACAGTGAGCAGGACACCGAGCACCCGCAGTGCCGTGATGGCCCGCTTACCGCCGGGACCTAAACCAATCCGGTCCACAGCAAGCCCGCTGACCGTCTGGCCGGTCACCACGGCCACCGTATAGATCGCAATCCCTATGCTTGCGACGAAGCTGGTCTGCGCAAAGATGAAGTAGGCACCGATCAAGCCGGCGGCATGGAAGTACCAGGGGATGGTGCGCTGCCGGGTGTCGGAAATGAGTTTCGTAAACGCTGCACGACCACGGGGCAGAACAAGTGTGGCGGCAGCCATGACGAGGGCCGCACCGCCAAAGCTGAATAATCCTGCCAGTAGCGGATCATTCAGCCGATGCCCCAATTCACCGTTAATCCGAGCCTGCAACGGCAAGGTCAAGCCAGCAGCCACGGCCAGCGGGACGCCCACAGCCAATACTCGTGCTGGAGACCCCAGCTGCGGCACCGAATCGGTGGCGACAGTCGAAGCCATCCTAGAACTCGTCCATGAAAGCGGCAAGAAGAGCCGGATAGACCAGGGCAGGCCGCCTGCTCGCTTGCGTCCGCAGACGCAAACCGCTTACAAGGCAGTGACTGAATTGAGGCAATATCAAGGTGGTCTCCCAGATGCAGGACTACGAAATTGTTCATGACGTCAAAGTATGCAATCGCCGGACAGAGAAGCAAAAACAGAATTCTCACTTCACCAGAGGGTATGGCAATCGGTTGACGTTAACGATTACTATTCAGTCCCTCACATGGATTCCGTTCAATGTAAACCATTGACCTTGAAGCCGCATCCCACAATACCGCGAGCCAAACTCATATTGCAACCGATTGCCATTTATTTTCATCAAAAGGTTTCCTGGATAGAAATCGAAGCGCAACCGTCATAGCAACGACGGAGAAGGACTTGAGCTTGGCGTCCGCCACCATTCACAGTGAAACTTACTCAATACTTGCTGGTACGTGAGGCCACCGGAAGCGGAATATACGGACTTGCTGCACTTCACGGCTTGATTCGAGGGTCTGTGTCCAGCTTTGACAGTTGGACCAGCCAGCTGGCTTTAGTGCTCGTCATGGACCACCTTTGCTGAGCCGGGACAAGTATGCACCGAATTGCAGATCAAGAGAACATGCAGCCGACATCGGAAGGCTCGTCCGCCTCAGTCAGCCTTGCGCCATCGGCTTACTGAGGGGACGAATAGCCACGTCAAGCCGTTTGGGGCGCCCACTAATGTGGACCTTGGTGCCGACCGCCCGTCCCTGACCACCAGCGGAACCGTCACACGCTACAAAACCCTTGGATCGAGATCAAGTACCTCCCTTGGCTTCATAGCCGTGCCCCGCCGCGGCTGCCACCTTCTCATCCGGATAGCCCCCGAGTCGACAAACACAACGAAGAAATGCGGCCGCCCATCTCGCTTTCAAGATCCTCAGATCCTCTCACGCCTTGCCTCCAAGCGGAGACACGTCGGTCGAGACTGCTTAGTCATGTCGTTTCACCTTCCAATCACCATGAACTGGCATGAAGTACCACAACGGAGTCCAAAGACACGGCGATAACCACACGTTGGTGGCTAGACCGCTCCCCCGCCTTGGTCGGTGTGGCGCATGACCATGTCGATCGCCCGACTCTCAGCGGATGCCGGCGTGAAGTACCTACTAAAGACCACCACCCAGGGGGACGTAAGCGTCAAGGACCCGACTGATTAGTACACCAAATCAGGCAATCCCCAAGGAACTTGGCTGGGTGCGGAAATGGCGGGCATTAGCCTCGAGCATGCCAACAATCCGGGGAGCGGGAGACCGCAGGGTCACCGCACCGCTATCCATCCAATGGGCAGCCGACCACCGCCACGAAAGTTCGCGCATCCGTCGCCCGCTTCGACCTCACATTCAGCGTTCCAAAATCCGTTTCAGTCATCTGTGCATCGGTAACCAATGACATCCAGGACCGAGTGCTTGCAGCCCACCACCAAGCCGTGCAGGAGACCCACAACTCCACACCCATCTGGTCATCGCCAACCGTATGCAGCGGATCACCGATGGATCGTGGACGACTCTCGACGCCCGTACCATCTACCAGTCTGTTGTCGAGGCCATCGAGCACTACAACGGGCTTCTCTTTGACGAACTCCATCGTCGACTGAGGACTGCTGCTGAACTACGGGCCCCTGCTGTTGCCAGTCACAACTTCGTTCTGGAACTGGCTGGTATAGACCCCGCACTCATCTCAGAGTTCTCCGCACGGGCCCGATCCATTGAGCTGGAGGAGGGCAGTCTGGTCGCCAAATGGATGGAAGACCACAGCCACGAACCCTCCGAAACGACCGTACTCAAGCTCCGACAACAGGCAACGCTGGCAACACGCCCGCCCAAGTCCGGCGATCGTCTGCATGAGTGGCAGGTCCGGGGCGAGCGCCTCGGTATGGCGCCAGATAAGGTCGATGTTATTCCGACTCCGGAATAACATCGACCTGCTCTTCTTCCACGTAGAGCAATTGCGTTACATCGTCATCGAACTCAAGACGGGAAAGTTCCAGCCGGAGCACGCCGGAAAACTCAACTTCTACGTGCCCCTGATTGATGACGGGTTGCGGCGGGAATCCCATGCCGACACCGTCGGCATCCTGATCTGCGGGGACAAGAACGACCACACCGTCCGCTACAGCCTCGGCAGGGCCGTTTCCCCATTGGCTGTGGCTTCCTACACCTACGACTCCCTGCCTGCCTGCGACGGTACGAGCCGGGCTGCCGGACGCCGCGAAGCTGACGGCAGCCTTGGACTGACTCGACGATGAACCGAGCCCTTCGGCTTCGGATCAATAGGCCCTCTACAGACCTCAAAGCGTGTCGCTGGGCCAAAAAGGGCAACCCAAAACCCCTCCAACAGGACGTTTGCCCTAGTCAGAGGGGTATTCTGGTGGAGCTAAGGAGATTCGAACTCCTGACCTCCTCGATGCGAACGAGGCGCGCTACCAACTGCGCCATAGCCCCGCAGCAGTTCTTGAACTGCCACTTTCTTAGACTAGACCCGGCACAGCGATCAAGACAAAAGGAATCGCAGGACGAAACGCGCCGCGAACAGCCTTACCGGGCCGCCATCCAGTCACGGAATTTGACGGACCCCACGGCGGCGTCCGGAATCAGGTTCTTGCCGGCCCGGAGGAATCTGCCAAACGATCCGGGCAACGGCAAGCCAACCACCATAGCCTTGCTGCCAGTTACGAGTTTCCATTGGCGGGCCAGTTCCTTCATGTCCATCACCTCGGGCCCGCCAGTCAACACCTTTCGTTTTCCGGAGCCGTCAGCCACGGCCGCATCCACGAGTAAACGCGCAACGTCCACCGTGGAAATCGGCTGAAAGGAGACACCCTTGAATGCCGGAATGACGCCTACCTTGGCACCGGCAGCAAAGATTCCTGCCACCAAGTCATGAAACTGCGTGGCGTAGACAATCGTGGCAGCCAGGCCAGAATGTTCATAACTCAGGGCACGCGCCGCCTGCGCCTGATAGTAGGCCATGGAGCATTCGCCGGCACGAACTATCGTCAACAGTACAATCCGGCCAATCCCAGCTTCGGCCGCTGCAGCTAGAACCGCAACACTGGTGACGGGCAAGGCACTCAGTGCTGCACCAGAACGGGCATCGAGCGTTTCAATCAGGGCACCCACACCCTCGAGCCCTGTGGCGACGCCGATGCCGGTAGTGAAGTCAACCTTGACATATTCGGCCCCTGCCACGCGTTTCTCGTCAGAGGGCAGGTGACGGCTCAACGACCGCACCCGGTATCCGCGGGCCACAGCCTCTGCCACCACGGCCCGACCAGCCAAACCAGTTCCACCTGCCACTGCAATTAGCGTCATATTGGCTAGCTTAGCGGTGCAGGCTCTCGGGTCTGGGTCTCGACAGGCTCGACCAGCGCCGTCAGACTCGACCAGCGCGGTCAGAGGGGATTAAGCCCTACGGCGCTGAAGGACGTCATCCAGGTTGGTCAGTGCGTGTGTTCCGCGCTCTGAGGCTGCGATGTACTTTTCCTTCTTGGCGATCTTCTCTGCGGCAACCTCAGGAGCGTCAACAACAGCAACAATGCCATCGTGTTCGCCGGCAACACCTACGCCAGCCTGATCGGCCCTAATGGACGTACCAGCAGACTTGGGTGCTTCCGGAAGGACCAGCGGCTTCTCCAAAGTCAAAGCACGGTTTGCCGTTACGTAGCCGGGAACAGGGACCTCAACGGGCTCCCATGTTTCGGTTTCCAACTCGCCTTCGGCAATGGTTTGAGTGTGCGCGATCTTGGCATCCGCTGTTCCCTTGGCTGCCACGCGCATGGCAGCGGCACGCAACTCTTCGGCCGTGAGTGGCTTCTGAACAGGAGCAGGATCGGCACCCTCGGCACGATCAAAGAGTGCCGTCTCTTTCAATTCCACAGCGTGGGCGTCCGATTCCTCGGAAGCTGCATACGCCGTCGTACTTGCAGAAAGGCGAGCTGCCCGGCGGGCCGCTTGATCACGAATAGCAGAGGTGCGCAGTGCCACGATCACGGCGGCAAAGACCGCAAGCGAGGTCCAAGCTAGGCCAGCAGAGCCCAAGTTGAAAACGCTCAACGCGCCAGAAATGCCAGCTGTCAGCAGGGCAAGCAGACCCACCAACGCGAAAAATGTTCGGCCCCAACGAATATTGAGGGGTTTCGCAATTGCCGAGGGCACGGCCGTTGAAGGTCCCGGCTCCACGTGGGTGTGGGCGTCGGAAGTGATGCTTTCCATTGACGTCTCCTGCAACTGCTGGATTTGGCGGACTGGCAACGAATGTCCGGCCACATTTCAACCCTAAAGGGGAAACATGCCGCGTCTGGCATTACTGCCGGTGTGTCGCCGGGCAAGGGGAAAATTCGCCGTTTGGATAGTCCTGTTAGGCGCCTAACGACGTGACAGCCACCTGGCCAGAATCCCTTCCGGCACTTCCTCGCGGGTCAAGGCGAAGCTGCGGTGATCGGCCCAGGCGCCGTTGATGTGCAGGAACCGCGGACGCAAGCCCTCGTCGCGGAAGCCCAACTTCTCCACCACGCGCAGGCTGGCAGCATTCTCCGGACGGATGTTGATCTCCATCCGGTGCAGGCCCAGCTCGCGGAAGCAATGATCCGTGGCCAAGGCCACCGCCGTGGGAACAATCCCGCGGCCTGCCCTGTCCTGATCAACCCAATAACCTAGGGTGGCCGACATCGCCGAGCCCCACATGATCGAGGAAACCGTCAGCTGCCCAACAATGACCGGTTTGGACTGCGAGGGAACGCGCTCGGTAATGATGAACGGCAGCGCCGAAGCCTCACGCGCCTGCTGATTCAGGACCCGCACCATCCCACCGAATGTGGGCAGCTGCCCCTGACTCACGGGATTGCTGGCCTCCCACGGCTGCAACCACGCGGCGTTACGGGCCCGCACTCGCGTCCACTCCGCCTTGTCGCGAAGCTTGATGGGGCGCAGGACCACGTCACCGCTTTCCAAGGTCACGGGCCAAATGGCCTGCCCCCACACGAACTAGCTCTTGAAATCGGCTGTGAAATCGCCCAGCCAGTCGCGCAGGTCTTCGCCGAGCTCTTCGTTTTCGCAGGCAAGCGTAACCACTGCCTTGAGGTAGCTCAGCTTGTCACCGGTGTCATAGCGCCGACCATGGAACACAACGCCGTACACTCCGCCGCCCTCACCCTCCATGGTGGCAAGGGTCTGCAGGGCATCCGTCAGCTGGATCTCGTTGCCACGTCCCGGAGGGGTGTTTTCAAGAACCTCAAACACGGCCGGGTGCAGGACGTAGCGGCCAATGACCGCCAAGTTGGAGGGAGCCTCTTCAACCGACGGCTTCTCCACAAGATGGTTGACGCGAACGTAGTTTTCGCCCTCAATAACTGTCATATCGGCACAGCCGTAAGCCGAAATCTTTTCCTGGGGAACCTCGATCAAGGCGATCACTGAACCGCCGGTGCGCTGCTGCACCTCGATCATGGTGGTCAACAGTTCATCGCGCTCGTCGATCAGGTCATCACCGAGGAGCACGGCAAACGGCTCATCGCCCACGTGCGTCTTGGCACGCAACACTGCGTGACCCAAGCCCTTGGGGTCACCCTGGCGGACGTAGTGGATTTCACCCAGGTCGGTGGCGTGCTGTACGGCGGCGAGGCGATCGGTATCGCCCTTGTCCTCCAGCAGCTGCTCCGTGACGGGAACGCGGTCAAAGTGGTCTTCCAGGGCACGCTTGTTACGTCCGGTGATCATCAGGACATCGATGAGCCCGGCGCTGACGGCTTCCTGAACCACGTACTGGATGGCAGGCTTGTCTACCACTGGCAGCATTTCTTTGGGCATAGCCTTGGTTGCGGGCAAGAAACGTGTTCCCAAACCAGCTGCGGGAATAACGGCCTTGCGTACAGTTTTTGCAGAAGTCATGACCTTAGGCTAGCGGACTGGGTCACGTTTCCCGGGATAATGTTAGGTGCGCAACATTTTTTCGGCGTCATATTTGCCCTCCTTTTCTCTCGACAGGATTCCCGTGAACGCACTCGACAAGGCGGCGTGGCGCTCCCGTTTGCGCGCACAGCGGCGAGAACTGCAGTCTGCTGCCGATGGCGGGGGGCTGGCCAGCGTGGCCCTTGATTGGTTGGAGACGCTTGGCCCGGACGACGCCGGATTGGCTGGCTCCGGCCCTTCAGCTGGAGGTTCTGTTTGTGCCTATATGTCCATAGGTGGCGAACCACCCACCGGCCCTCTCCTTGCTGCGCTGGCTTCTGCTGGCTATGCCGTGTTTGTCCCGGTGTGCGAACCCGGATTTCAGATGACGTGGGCGCGTTGGACTCCCGGCGCGCAGATGCAGCGGAGCTCCTTGGCTCCGGTCATGGAAGTTGTGGGTAGACGATTGCCCTTTGATCGGCTGGAATCCGTGCGGGCCATATTGCTCCCCGCCCTTGCCGTTGATGGCTCCGGCGTGCGTTTAGGCCAGGGTGGCGGCTACTACGATCGATTCCTCGCCGGCCTTTCCAATGACGGCGGGGCAACCTCGGTGCCACTGGCCGCCGTCGTGCATGAAAACGAGTATTTCCCGGCCGGTTCACTCCCCCATGATTCCTTGGACGCACCCGTTGCCTATGCACTCACTCCGGCCGGGCACCACGCTGTAGGCCTAACGTAGGCAACGAAATTTGGGCGCGGGAATGAAGAGGCCCTTCGGGGCGTTGAATAGTGCGGTGATAGAATCAGACCTTGGGACTATGGATTTCCAGTCACGCGACTGGTTATCACACGGTCCCAACGCATGTATCCAGGAGGAAATTTAGTGCCTACGTACGCCTATGCTTGCAAAGATTGCAACCATGCTTTCGATATTCAGCAGTCGTTCAGTGACGATTCCCTGACGGTCTGCCCCGAATGCCGCGGCAACCTGCGCAAGAAATTCAACTCCGTGGGCGTTGTATTCAAGGGAACGGGCTTCTACCGGACCGATTCCCGCTCGACCTCCAGCTCAGTTCCGGCCGCGCCCGCTGCTGCCCCTGCGGCTGCCAGCACGCCGGCTACGGCTTCGGCTTCGGTCAGCTAGGGTTTCTCCCCTTTCTGCGGCGGTGTTTTCTGCGCCGGTTAGGACGCGTCGTGCTGCGTTGAATCCTCCACAGCCTCTGTTGCCCTAGGGCTTGTCCACTCTTAGCTAACTTGCCCTTTTGCCCTACTTCGGGCCGGTCTAGCGTGGCCTCATGAAGTCCACACGCACTCCCTCAACGCCGCCGGTATATCCCGGACCTGCGTGGGGTTCCCAACAATGGTCCAGACGCCCTTCTCCGCTCGAAAAGCTTGCCCGCCTGATCACCCGGCGTCGTCGCCTCTTCGCAGCTCTCCTCTTATGTGCCGCAGCCGCACTAGCCGTTCAACAACTCACGCCAGCAAGTCCCGTCACCGCCACGGTGATGGTTGCCGTCCGCGATCTTCCCGCCGGTCATGTTATTGGCGATGGTGATGTGCGAGCCGCGGAGGTCGGCCCAGCGATGGTGCCCGACGGCGCGTTGCGGCCCTCGTCGCCCGAGGCCTTCACCACGGGAACCCCGCCTCCCGAGGCGTCGTTCGACTGGCTTGGAAGTCAGCTCTCCGGCCCGGTTCGCCGCGGCGAGGTACTCACGGATGCGTCTCTTCTGGGCAATGGACTATTGACCGGCGCACCGGCCGGCAGTCAAGCCGTCCCCATCCGGCTCAGCGATCCCTCAACCCTCACGCTGCTACGCCAGGGACAACTCGTCACCGTGGTGCTCAGTAGCAGCCAAGGTTTGGATGGTCCGGTGAACAATGAGGTGTTGGCTGAAAAGGTCCCGGTGCTCTGGACCCCCGCCCTCGCACCAACAGGTAGCGGGCTGTTTCCCGACCAAGAAAGCGAAGGCATTGTGGTGGTGGCAGCCTCGGCGGCTCAGTCTGTGCAACTGGCTGGCGCCATCAGCCGCGGAAAGGTTTTCCTGATCTTGTTGAACTGAGCCACACCACGGAAGCTGGCTCCTGTTAGCTCCGGTAAGCCTTCATGTCCGCGAAGTACTTTATGGACGCCGGCAGATAACAAAGTCCGATGGCCAGCGCTCCCAGGGCGAGCTGCGAAATGGTCGTGTAGCCGCCAGGGAAAGCAATTCCGACCAGTTGCGACAGGGTCAGCACCACCAAGACGGTCGTCGCTGTCCTAGCCCATGTACGGCCCTTGTAGAGGAAGAAAGCAAACAGCACGTAGGCCGACACAGTGGCCAGCGCGGCCAGCACCACCGTAATGACACCCATATTTCGCATGGCTTCCAAGCTTAGAGTGGAATCTCCACCAGCATCCAACTGAGCCTGAAGGACCGCCGCTCGTTCGGGAGAGACAGCATGGATGATGCCAAGGACGGAGGCGACGACCTGAGCCGCAGCAGCTAACACCAGCAGCCATGCGGCAGCAATTATCGGTCGCGGGGCAGCCGGCTTGGGCGTTTCCGAGCCCTTGTCATTGACTCTGGCTTTGTCCTTAGCCTTATCCTTCTCAAAGAAGGCACCCAGCCCGGGGATCTGTGGCGGAGTTGCCATGTTGTTATTGGTCCTTATCCCCAGTGTGGGGGCTTGTTTTCGCGTAGCCACTCATCATGACCGCGATCGCTGGTTGCATCGCCCCAGGTGTGGTCGGCGTCGTGCGGAGCAACCTTCGGCAGTAGCTCCGCTTCCTTGGCCGGAGCCGGCGTATTGCTCGTCTGCTCCGAGACTGAACCGGTCACGTTCTCATCCTCGTTCGAGATTTCCTCTTGCTCACTCACGGGTGTTTCACTTTCTTCAACAACTTTTGCTTCATCGCCAACCTTGCTGGTGGCAACTGCTGCCGCCTCATCAGCGTCAGCTGTTTCTACAGCGTCTGCTTTTTCTGCGCTGTCTGCTTTTTCTGCACCGTCGGCTGTTTCTGCACCGTCGGGGACGGAGCCGGTGCTGTCCGTGCCAGCATCACCTGAGGCGGTGGAGCGGCGGCGGGAGCGCGGGGAATCGATCACGGCTGTCATCGACGGGTCCTGGGATGAGCTCATGAGGGACGGCATCAGCGCATCGCCGGTTCCTCCGCCCAAGCCAAGGTACCGGCCAATCTGATCCGCACAGCTGGAAGGATCCGTGAAGACCTCAATCGTCCACAGCGGCACATAGCGCCAACCCAAACGTTCCAGCATTTCCGGGCGCAAGCGGCTCCGCTCACGCACACTCATGTTCTGGTATCTGGCTGTACCGTCGGACTCAACCGCAACGGGGACCGGAATCTCGTGCTCTTCGCGGCCCAGCAGCTGAATGGGATCCGGAGCTGCTGCCATGTCAAGGGCACCGTCGTAGTGGTGCCACACGCGGGCGCCACGGGCACGGAGCCTATCGGCCAGATCTGCCACGAGAGGGTCTTCACCAGTTTCCCGTTCGCTGTCCATTGCACGCGTTGCCGGTGTGCCCAACAGCGAGTTGCCGGCCAGTTCACGATCAAGCAGCTCAAAGAAGTCAACGGCGCCGTAGCTCAACCGGGTCGCGTCCAGATCCTCGGGACGGAAGCAGGTCACCAGGTGGATGTGAGTGCGGGCCCGGGTCATAGCCAAGGCGAACTTGGCTCGGCCATCGGGCTCGGACAACGGGCCAAAGCCATGCAGGGCGCGGCCATGCGGCGTACGACCATAACCGAGCGAGAAGATCACACGGTCGCGGACCAGGCCAGCTGCCCTGTCCACTGTGACAACGCGGAAGGATTCCGGGCCCGAGCCGAAGAAATCGGTGAGCAGCGGGTGGTTGGCCATGTGCAACCGGATGGCCTGAGCCACCCGAACGGCGTGACGATCGCTCGCCGTGATGACGGCCAGAGATTCACGCGGGCGTACCCGTGCGTGTTCAAACACCAAATCGACGATGCGGTTGACTTCGGCAACCACCGATTCCACACCGCCGTCGCCAACGCCGGGAAGACCCTTACCGTCGGGAAGGTAGTCAACCGTGATGGCCCGGTCCAGACCGGTCACCGCGCGACCATCAGGCAGGCGCTCCAACTGGGAATCGTAGAAGCCCGTGCTGAGCTGGCGAACCAGTTCTTCATCCACGGCACGGTAGGAAACGCTGAGGCGGTGCCGCGGCAAGACCCTCGACAGTGCACCAAAGACACTCTCCAAGGGGTGCTGATCGGAGCTCTTGTCGCCGGGTGCACTGACGGAAACGGAGAAGCTCTTGGGGCAGGCAGTTTGCTCGTCACCGAACGCCACAACCTGCTCGGCGCGGGCCAAAGCAGGCAGCGCCGATTGCAGCGAGGTGGATTCAGCATCCAGGATCACCACGGCATCAAAGCGGTAGTCAACAGGAATTGCAGTGGGCACCGCCAAGGGGCTCAGTACAAAAACTGGCGCCAAGTTGCGCAGCAGATCCGGAGCCTGCGCGCTCAGCGCGGACAAGGAAACCCGGCCATCCTTGAGGACGTTGCGCAGCATCTCACCCTGCCGGTTACGGCCTGACAAGACCTTGGACCATTGCTGGGCCAATCGCCAACGAATCCGGTTTGGTCCGGAAGCAACGTGCGTCTGGTCAGCCAAGCGGAACTCGGCCTCCAAGCGGCGCAGGTTGGCGCCGTCGGACATGGCCAGGTATTCATCGCCGCTGATCATGGCCTCAAGGGCAGACTGCCACCAAGCCAACTCGAGCTCGGAGCCGGTCTCTGCCGCAGGGACCTCACGACTCGCGAGGTCCTCGAGGAGTTCGCCAAGACCCTGCTCGCGCATGCCTTCCAGCAGGAGCGTGCGCTCCGGCAGGGTTTCCAGTGACGCCTTGGAGGCAACTAGGGCCTCAAGGCGGCCGGCAAGTTCACCGGCGTTGAAGTTCAGCAGATCCCCGCCGTCAACCGTGCGTTCTAGCACCTTGCCGAGTGTCTGCAGCTTCTCGCGCAGGCTCATGTAGCTGCGGCTCAGCTCGGCCAGGCCAGAGGGAACCGTGGGGTGGCGCTTGCTCGTCGCGGCCTCGGCCCAGAGTGCACTTTGTTCGTTGACGAGTACCAGTGATTCGTGCAGATCCGCGATGTGCACACCGGGGCGCACCAAGTCTTTGGCATTACGGCGGAAACGGGCGCGCTGCAATGCGGGCATCTCGATGCCGCGTTCGCGGCGCCATGAAGCGGTGGCCGTTGCGGCAATCATCTCGTCTGTAGACCAGTCGAAAATGTCGGCGTTGAACTTGTCAAGGCTCTCGCGGATGGCAACCAGCATATTTAGCTGGCGGCCCCACTGGGCGAAGGAATTACCCTGGCGGATCTGGCCAAACTCGGCCACCTCGCGCATCTTGTTGGCGAAGTCCGGCACCTGCTCGTTGAGTTGCTCGGCAAGCACATAGGCCGTTTCGGTTTCCTTGCGCGTGACCATGCGGGCCCCGTGCCAGGCGCTGCTGACAGCAGCCTGGCTAAATGCGCCAAGTTCGGCTGCACGGCGCAGGCGACCCGTCAGTTCCTTGCGGTCACGGATACTGTCCAGAACGCTGCGCTTGAGGCGAACGGTTGTGGACGGTGCCGGGTGGATCGAGGTCAGCTCGGCCAGTGACTGCATGGCCTGGTACGGCGAGCAGCCCCAACGATCGCGCACATTATGCAGGCTGGCGACGTGGTCGACCAGCTGGTGGCGATGGTCAACCAGTGTTTCGTGCAGGCTGGAGAGCTTGGGCTCAACTGCCTTTTCATTGCGCGTGATGGCACGGATCAGCTGCGACTTGATCTGCTGCGGCCCGGTCTGGGCGCTCAGCTGCAGAAGCAGTGAATCAAGGCCGTGGTCCGTGAAGATCTGAGCCAGTTCATTGAGTGTTCCGCGGCGTTCGCCGACCACCAGAACGCTCTTGCCGTCATGGACCAGCTGGGCAATGGCGTTGACTGCGGTCTGAGTCTGGCCGGTGCCCGGAGGCGTGGAGACCAGCACGGATTCGCCGTTGCCGATCATGTCCAGCACGTATTGCTGGTGCCGATCGGCGTCGCGCACCAGGATTTCTTCCTCGGGGTGGCGATCATCCAGCGCGGCGAAGCGGGAGAAATCGGGTGCCAGCTCAACCGGCAGGACGTCGTCGGCGCTGTGGTTGTGCAACAGCTCCAACAATTCACTGCCGCCCTGCAGAGCAGGATCTTTCAGGTTGTTGGCCAGGAACGCAAAAGTGGAAACCACAAGATCGTGCTCCACGGTTGCCCCAGGAATGGAGGCCAGCAGGGTACGCACGCGGTCCAGCACGGGGGCCGGGTCGAAGCGTGCCGTGCTGTAGGCCAGGCGACCAAGGGCTGCCGAGTCGAGGTGGATGTGCCACTGCTGGGCAAGGTGTTTGACCAGCGAGGGGTTCAACTGGGCCTGCTCCATCAGCTGGAGCTCGTAATCATCCTGGCCGGGCCGTACGGTAAGGGCGACGGCGGCCAGCAGCACTGGTGCGCACACCTCGCCGTCGGGCGTCACGCCCCTGGAAGGTTCCCCGGCAGAGGACCAACGGGCCATCCCGGCGCCGAGGTAACCGACGTCGATCCCGCGATCGGTGCTCAATTCAAAAATTTTGGCACGCAAGGCCGCGGCGGTGCGCTTGGCGGCGGTGTAGTGCTCAGGTTCACGAATTAGCGTGGACAGGCGTGTTTTCCGGCCGGCCAGCAGCTGGGCCAGGCCAGACGGATTGGCATGCGTGAGGTTGATACTGCCATGCCCGGTCTTCACAAAGGCCAGGGCAGTGTCAGCCCCGGAATAGGAATCCAATCCAGCAAGCCAGGTTTGGAGTTCCAATGAACTCTCATTGGGGCCTGCAACTTCGGACACGGGTGCCTTCTTCTCTGCACTTGAGCGAAACGGTCTTGACCATACTGACATGCTTTTCAGGCTATCGCTCTCAGCCCACAAAAGTATGCTCGGCACACGGAAGGGCGCCAAATTTCCCGTGATTTCACAGGCTTTGGCGCCCTTCAGGCTACCTCGTGGAGATTACTCCCACTCGATGGTTCCCGGTGGCTTGGACGTGACGTCCAGAACTACGCGGTTTACACCTTCCACCTCATTGGTGATTCGGTTCGAGATCTTAGCCAACAGATCGTAGGGCAAGCGTGACCAGTCGGCGGTCATGGCGTCCTCAGAGGACACCGGACGCAGCACGATCGGGTGACCGTAGGTGCGGCCGTCACCCATGACGCCAACGCTGCGGACATCTGCCAGCAGCACGACGGGCATCTGCCATACCTCGTTGTCCAGGCCAGCTGCGGTGAGCTCGGCGCGGGCAATGGCGTCTGCCTTGCGCAGCAGTTCCAGGCGTTCGCCGGTGATTTCACCGACGATGCGGATACCTAGGCCGGGGCCAGGGAACGGCTGGCGGCCAACGATCTCGGCCGGGAGGCCAAGCTCGGCGCCAACAGCGCGGACCTCATCCTTGAAGAGTGCGCGCAGCGGCTCAACGAGCTCGAAGCGCAGGTCTTCAGGAAGGCCGCCCACGTTGTGGTGGCTCTTGATGTTGGCTGCGCCTTCACCACCGCCGGATTCCACTACGTCCGGGTACAGGGTGCCCTGAACCAGGAACTTAATCTCTTCGCCTTCAGAAGCTGCCTCGGCCATGATGGCGCGTTCTGCCTCTTCGAAGGCGCGAATGAATTCGCGGCCAATAATCTTGCGCTTGGTCTCGGGGTCGGAGACACCTGCCAAGGCGTTCAGGAAGCGGTCCTGCTCGTTGGCAACGTACAGCTTGGCGCCGGTGGAAGCCACGAAGTCGGTCTCGACCTGTTCGGCTTCGCCCTGGCGGAGCAGGCCGTGGTTGACGAATACACAGGTCAGCTGATCGCCAACTGCGCGCTGCACGAGGGCGGCGGCAACAGCGGAGTCAACGCCACCGGACAGGCCACAGATGACCTTGGCGCTGCCGATCTGCTCGCGGATGCGATCGACCTGCTCGTCGAGGATGCTGGTGGCAGTCCAGTTCTTTTCCAGCTTGGCGCCGTTGAACAAGAAGTTCTCCAACACCTTCTGGCCGAACTCGGAGTGCTTGACCTCGGGGTGCCACTGCACGCCGAAGAGGCACTTTTCCTCGTTGGCGAACGCGGCAACGGGTGCACCGGCGGAGGAAGCGAGCACATCGAAGCCCTCAGGGGCCTCCTGCACGCTGTCGCCGTGGCTCATCCACGTTGTTTGGTCAGCATCGGTCGAGGCGAGAATGGAACGGCTTTCGCCGAGGATCTGCACCTGGGTTGACCCGTATTCGCGCTGACCTGTCTGGGCAACGGTTCCGCCCAAGGCTGCTGCCATGGCCTGGAAGCCATAGCAAATACCCAGGACCGGAATGCCGGCTTCGAAAAGGTCTGCACCAACGCTGGGTGCGCCCTCTGCGTAGACACTGGAGGGTCCACCGGAGAGGATGATGGCAGCTGGGTTTTTAGCCAGCAACTGCGCAGTTGTATAGGTATGCGGCACGATTTCCGAGTACACATTGGCCTCACGCACGCGGCGCGCAATCAACTGGGCATACTGGGCACCGTAGTCCACAACCAGGACGGGCTTCTGGGAAGTCTGGGCCGTAGCGGGATTAGTCACGGTTCAATCTTAACCCACGGTTCAGTGAGCTTTCCCCAGCGCCGTCATTTCAGTGACGAGTCACTCACATATGCACGCCCTTGTGACGCTCGCGCAGCTTTGGTGTCAAATGTGAAACCCTCTCGCACTTGATGTGCAAGAGGGTTTCAGGAAATCCACCCGCATCTGCGCGAGCGTTGGAGCTTGGGGTGAAGGTTGGGCTAGTAGCGCTTGCCGGCCTTGGGGTTGGCGGCAATCTCTGCGAGAACTTCCTTGTGCACCTTTGCCTCAACGAAGAACGACAAGAAAGGAATCACGCCACCGAGTGCGATCAAGACCAGCTTGCCGAACGGCCAGCGCATGAGGGTCCACAAGCGGAAATCGGCGATGAGGTAAACAACGTACATCCAGCCATGGATGATCAAGACCATGGTCGAGAGATTCACGCCGCCGGTGACGGGCATGACACCGCCCTCGATGTTGACCAGGCCGAAGCTGTGGCTGGCGCCGAGGGTGTCCGTGCCGCCGGCGACCAGAACGCTCTGGAAGCCGTAGCGCAGCACCAATTCAATGACCAGCAATAGCAGCATGATGCCTGTTGCGTAGGCCAGCACCTTGTAGAACTTCAGTGCCGTGAGGATCTGTGCCGGGGTGCCACCAAAACGGCGCTTGGGCGTTGCCGGCTGCGCGGCCGCCGGCGTATCGGTTGATTCTGTGTTGCTGGGCTCGGTCACGGTGCCGGCTCTCCTCAATCTGTTCTGGGTGTCAGGGTATTAGTGGTGCTTCTGTGGCAGGGCGTCGCGTGTCAGGGCGTTTCATCATCTGCATCGTCAGCATCGTCAGCATCATCGTCATCATGCTCGAGGTCATAGAGCGCGTCTTGGTCGCGGCGGAAGTCGTCCGCCACAAGACGCCACCACAGGAAGACAGCGAATCCGGCGAATACGGCCCACTCGATCGAGTAGAAAATGTTCAGCCAGTTGATCTTGTCATTCTGGTCGGTAGCGGTCACGGTGATGGGCACCAGTGCACTCTTGTCGGCGGCGTTGCCGGCGGCGGCACCGACTTCCTGACCGTCAACAACCTCATTGAACGAGACGATAAAGGACGCGTACATGCTCACGTTCCACCGGTTTGTCAGCTCGGCCGAGGACAATGCGGCAACCTGACCTTCGGGAAGATCCTTTTTCAGTACCGGACCTTCCGAATTCAACAGCCGTCCTGTAAGTTCGACGGCGCCAACCGGTACCGCGGGCACGTCGTCGGCCGAGGCAACCCATCCGCGCGCAACCGAAATCACCACTTCCTTGGTGGCCGCCGACCCCACGGGAGGTACCGCACCGTCGACGATGAATCCGGCTACCGCCCAATAACCTTCGTTGCCATCCTGCAGTCGCGAAGGCACCAGGACCTGCTTACTGGGATCGAAATGGCCTTGCACCGTGACCATTTGGCCCTCAACGTCACCTGTCATGAGGTGCCCGGGCGTCATGGTGTCCAGAAGTGGCTGGACCTTCTCCGTCACGGAGGGTGGAGCCACGTCCTTTTCAAGAGAGCGGGAGAACTGCCATTGGCTCAACAGGACGAGAACGGCTGAAACAGCCAGCGCAAAGACCAGCGCAGCTATCCATTTGGGCTTGACGGCAGTTTTTAACACACTTCAAAGGTACTTCGTAATCGTGTAGAACAACGAATGCAGTGATTACCACCGCAGAGCGGAGCGCACGCTGTCAGTGGTCGAAGAAGACCAGCGTTGAGTTGATCAGTTCGGCAATGACCTCAGCGTCGTGAGCGCGGCGCAGTGATTCACGGAAATTCTCCTTGAACAGTGAGCGTGCCAGCGTGGCCAAAACCTCCAGATGGGCCGAGAAGGAGCTCGCCGGAGTGGCGATGAGCAGGATCACTGTTGCCGGCCCGTCCACCGCACCAAAATCCAGGCTGTGATCAAACTTGGTGATGCCCACGGCGATGGATATTTCCTTTACAAAAGCACTTCGCGCGTGAGGGAGCCCAATACCGCCTGGCAGACCGGTGGCCATCTGGTGTTCGCGGGCGTTTACGTCCTTCAGGAATCCGTCAAGATCCGAAACTCGGCCCTGTTCAAACAACTTGGTAGCCAACTGTGCCGCCGCGTCCTCCTTGGAATGGGCTTCCATTTCCAGAATCACCAAACCGGCGTTGGTTAGTTCAGTTTCATAGCGTTCCAGTGAACCCGGTGTCATCTGTACCTTTCAAGGCAGGGCGGCGACGTAAATCTACGCTCAGTCTATCCGTTGCCGCTTACTGCGAGGTGAGAGTCTCGCTCCGAGACGTTACGACGTCGGGGGTTTCAGGCATGAAAGTGCCCCGGCCCACTAACGGGACCGGGGCACTTTCATGCGCGAAAACTATGCGGAAACGATAACGTCAATCCGCTGGAATTCCTTCAGATCTGAGTACCCGGTGGTCGCCATGGCCCGGCGCAGGGCGCCGATCAGGTTTGAGCTTCCATCGGCGCGGTGGGCCGGACCGTGCAGGACCTCTTCCAAGGTGCCCACTGTGTCCATCTTCACGCGGTGTCCGCGCGGCAGTTCGGCGTGGTGCGCTTCGGCGCCCCAGTGCCAGCCCTGGCCGGGAGCCTCGGCTGCGCGGGAGAGCGCTGCGCCGAGCATGACGGCGTCGGCACCCATGGCGATTGCCTTGACGATGTCGCCGCTGGAGCCCATGCCGCCGTCGGCAATAACGTGAACGTACCGTCCGCCGGACTCATCCATGTAGTCACGGCGGGCGGCCGCAACATCGGAGATGGCGCTGGCCATGGGTGAACGGATGCCCAGGGCGCGCTGGGTCGTGGTGGAGGCCCCGCCGCCGAAGCCCACGAGTACGCCGGCAGCACCGGTGCGCATGAGGTGCAGTGCGGAGGTGTAACCGGCCGCACCGCCAACGATGACGGGCACATCGAGCTCGTAAATGAACTGCTTGAGGTTCAAGGACTCGGTGGTCTTGGAGACATGCTCGGCCGAAACCGTGGTGCCGCGGATGACGAAGATGTCAACGCCGGCGGCAATCACCGTCTTGTAGAACTCCTGGGTGCGTCCCGGGGTCAAAGATCCGGCGACCGTCACGCCAGCGGCGCGAATCTCGGCTAGGCGGGCCGTGATGAGCTCCGCCTGGATAGGCGCACTGTAGAGCTCCTGCAGGCGGCTGGTGGTCCCGGGGTCAATGACCGAACCCTCCAGCGTGGCGATCTCATCCAGCACCGGCTGCGGGTCTTCGTAGCGAGTCCACAGACCCTCGAGGTCCAGCACACCAAGGCCGCCGAGCTTACCCAGGGCAATGGCGGTCTCAGGAGACATCACCGAATCCATGGGTGCACCGATGACGGGTGCGTCAAACTGGTACGCGTCGATCTGCCATTTCACCGACACATCTTGAGGATCGCGAGTACGCCGAGCAGGCACAATCGAAATCTCATCCAACGAATATGCGCGGCGTCCACGCTTTCCACGGCCAATCTCAATCTCATAAGTCACGCCCCCTAGCCTATCGCAGCAAGGGCCAGAGCCATTAAAGCGTCGTTACAAGGCGCCGTTCGCCGCGGATTCCAAGGCTTGCGCCGCTGCGGTTTCCAGCCGGGCGATGGCCTCCACCTGTACCGCCATGCCCTCAAAATCGGGTTCCCCTGCGTTTCCGATCAGGTCCGCGAGTGCATCCCAGGTGGCTCCCAACACCAGATACTGCCCCGCGGCCTCGTTCAACGCGGCAGCATCAACGCCGGGCACCGCCGCCGCCTCCCGCAAGAATTCCGCATACAACGGCCGCAGCGCGCCGGGACCGCTGAACCGCTTCCCGGCCAACAGGCCATGCAACATGGCCATGCCATCGAAGGAACGTTGAGGATCGCCAAAGATGCGCATCCAGCCGCGCTTGGTTTTGCCATCCGTCAGCCGCTGGGCCCACGAATCCATCCCCAAGATGCCAAAATTCTTCGCATAACCCGGCGGAATTCCGGGCGGGGCCTGCTGCGTCAACAAACCGTGCGCCGTCTCAGCCATGGCTTGGCGCAGCACCTGCGTTGTCAGCGCCGTCCCGCTGCCTTCCACCACATGCGCCTGCCAATGCTTATCCGCCTTGCGGGAGCCGCGCGCCTGCGCCAGCGCAGCCGGGCTGATCCGCGAAAGGCTCCCGCCGCCGTCGTCCATCAGATAATCGGCACCATCCCGGGCCACCACGGCAACATCGACCGAGTCAGAGTCCGCCAGCCAATCCTCCGCAACCCAGGGCAGCTTTCCGCGCACAACGCGTACGACGGCGGGTACCCCGGTATCCAGGGCGGCATCCAGTCGCGATTGGGCAAGGTTGGCGCTGCCGGTCTGCTGAATATTCACGGCGGCACCGCTGCGGCGCAGAAGGTTCTCCGTGTAGGGACCAGGGTGGAATCGTGTGACCACCGACGCCGTGGTGGTCTCCTTGTATTCAAACGTGAAGATCATGAAACCGATGCCGCCGGCCAGTCCCGCAAGCATCGCCTCGCTGAAGGGGGCGCGAGTCAAGGGATTGAGAACACCGGACGCGGCAAGGACCCGTGTCCACAGCCCCGAGTCCCAGTGCGAATAGTCGGTGCGGGCGTCATAAGGGGAAAGCATGCGTCGATTCTAGCCCGGACGGCGGCGCTTGGGCGGCGCCGCGTTTCTGTAGGCTGGGACCATGACTGAGACTGAACTGCGGATGACCGACCATGAGCTGCTGGCTTTGTTATCAATGACGCCGACGGAGTCTGCAGGAGTGACTCTTGGCCTGCTCCGGCTTGACCAGCACAGCGGCAACGAACTCCTGCAAAACGCCGGCCTCACCACGTTGATGGTACGCGGGCTGGCCGAGCCGCAGGCTGAAAAGATCGTGCCGGTGGAGAAAGCCGCCGTGGTGGGTTCGGTGCTGTCGCAAGCCCAGGAGTGGCTGGAAATCGCCTTGACCACACCCACCGGCAACCATGTGCTCTTCGCGGTGGGCTCGAACGTTGGCGCCGTATTGTTGAGCATCAGCCCTTACGGCACGCACGACATCCAGCCCATTGAGTCCGGCCCCGCCATGCTGGCGTTGGGCCTGCACCTGAGCAATGAATACCTCACGGGCGCCGCCGAAGGCCTGCCCGCCACAGCCGTTCTGCGGCGCTTACGCATTGACTCCGAGCCGGTGGTTGCCCAACTCACCGCACTGGAATCCGGCGACTGGGTGCTGCGCTCCGGTTCCGAAACCGAATTCACCGAGACCGCCCTGCCGGTCGGGGAAGCCATGGCAAAGTTCCAGGACGCACTCAGCTAAGCGTTCCTGCACCCATCAGTCCTACAACGAACGGCGGCGACCCACCTGCGAAAGGTGAGTCGCCGCCGTCGAACTTTGACGTGGAGGGTGAGCTACTTGTTGTAGTTCGGGGCTTCCACGGTCATGGTGATGTCGTGGGGGTGCGATTCCTTCAGGCCGGCAGCCGTGATGCGGACAAACTTGCCGCGGGCCTTGAGCTCAGGAATGGTGGGCGAACCAACGTAGAACATGGTCTGGCGCAGGCCGCCCACGAGCTGGTAGGCAACCGAGGCGAGCGGGCCGCGGTAAGCAACGCGACCCTCGATGCCCTCGGGGATGAGCTTGTCATCGCCGGAGACATTGGCCTGGAAGTAACGGTCCTTGGAGTAGGAGGTGTTGTTGCCACGGGTCTGCATTGCACCCAAGGAACCCATGCCGCGGTAAGCCTTGAACTGCTTGCCGTTGACGAACACGGTCTCGCCCGGGGATTCCTCTGTGCCAGCCAAAAGCGAACCGATCATGACGGTGTCGGCGCCGGCAACGAGTGCCTTGCCGATGTCGCCCGAGTACTGCAACCCGCCATCGGCGATCAACGGAACACCGGCCGGGATAGCAGCCTTGGCGGATTCGTAGATGGCGGTGATCTGCGGGACGCCAACACCTGCAACAACGCGGGTGGTGCAGATGGAGCCCGGGCCAACGCCAACCTTGATGCCGTCAGCACCGGCGTCGATCAGGGCCTGAGCGCCCTCGCGGGTAGCTGCCTGGCCGCCGATGATGTCAACGTGAGCGGCAGCCTTTTCGCTCTTCAGGCGTGCGATCATTTCCAACACGCCCTGGCTGTGACCATTGGCCGTGTCAACGAACAAGGCATCCACGCCAGCCTCAACCAGCGTCATAGCGCGCTCGTAGCCATCACCAAAGAAACCGATAGCAGCACCAACGCGCAGGCGGCCCTCGTCATCCTTGGTAGCCAAGGGGTACTGCTCGGCCTTGGCGAAGTCCTTCACGGTGATCAGGCCGCGGAGAATGCCTGCATTGTCGACGAGGGGCAGCTTCTCGATCTTGTTCTTTGCCAGCAAGTTGGAGGCGTCTTCGCGGCTGATGCCGACCTTGCCGGTGATCAGCGGCATGTGCGTCATGACGTCGCGCACCAAGCGCTGGGAGTATTCGTTTTCCGGGATGAACACGGTGTCGCGGTTGGTCACGATGCCCATGAGACGGCCATCCTTGTCCACGACCGGCAGACCGGAAACGCGGAAGCGGGCGCAGAGCTCGTCCAACTCGGCCAACGTTGCTTCGGAGCCAATGGTCACCGGGTTGGTGATCATGCCGGATTCGCTGCGCTTGACCAGGTCTACTTCTTCGGCCTGGCGCTCGATGGACAGGTTGCGGTGGACAACACCCAAACCACCCTGGCGGGCCATGGCGATGGCCATGCGGGATTCGGTCACGGTGTCCATGGCGGCCGAAAGCAGCGGCGTCTGAACCGTGATGCGCTTGGATACGCGTGAGCTGGTGTCAGCATCGGAGGGGATCACGTTGGTGTGTCCGGGAAGGAGCAGGACGTCGTCGTACGTCAGTCCAATAAAGGCGAATGGGTCATGAATTTCGGGCTGGGACACGAAGGCTCCTTGGCGGGGGTAGAACCGGTGGGTGTGTGCATCCGATGGCCGGTCCCGTCATTACGAAGCTGGCCTATGCGTTGGTTACAGTCTAAAACGAAAGCGGCCGTTGCCCTATTCCCGTTCAATAGGTCACACCGGCAGCCCTCATGCCTTGTTCAGCTAGCCACGTTTCCATCCAGTGGCAGCAAACAAGTGCTCTTCCATATCAGGGGCCATTGACTTGGCGTAGACCCCCGTCAAGTGGTTGTTGTCCATGTACACCAAGGTGTTGCCAATCACTGCATCACAGCTCCCGTCTGTGCACAAGCTGTCGGTGAGATCCAGCATGTAGGCACCCTTGATCGAGTTCAGGCTTTCTGCTGGGTTCTCCGGCGCAAGGTTGTTGTCCTTTTGGAACGAGCACGCATCGGCCCCCTGCGCGGAGACGCAGCTGGCAACGTTGGCTAGGAATCGCGGGTTGTCGCGCATACCCACCACGTCAATCCCGGCACCGGTAAAAGTCTTGACGGCGGTCTCGTAGCCGGCAACGACATTCTCACTCGGCGAATCAGGGACAGCATTCGTTGCAATGGTAAAGACGGCATCTGGCTGTTGGTCCAAAATATAGTCCTGCGCCGCAACGTTGAAATCAACGCAACTGCTTTCTCTGCCGCTGTCTTCTGCTTCATCGCCAAAGTCACAGCCGCCCAACAGAACCGAGACCAACTGCCAGTTGTTCTCCTCGGCAACGGGAATCAGTGCTCCCATCCACTGTTCAGCGTGCGAGTCGCCTACAACAACGATGGTTTTGCTTGGCGTGCCTGTGGGACTTGATTGTGTACAGGATTTTGCCAGCACGGCACCTGTAGTTGCCAGATCCCCTTCGCATTTCTTATCTAAGCTGACCCACTGCTTGTCCAAGGCCGTCAGCGCTGGCTGCATGGGCGCTGCAGGATCACCCTGTGGCACAAAACCGGGGCGAAGGGCTTCGGCACCGGGATTGTTGCTTTCTGCTTGCGCCAAGGCGGCCTGTTCTTTTGCCTGGATCTGGTGTTGCCAACCAGCCAGAGGCGCCGCCACCACGGCAATGCACACAGCGATGACCACCGCTGCTCGGCGAAGCTTGAGGTCAAACCACTTGTTCCGACGCAGGGGTATATCAATCCATCTCGTGGCAAGGTAAGCCGCCACGATGGAGACAACTATGATCGCCAGCCCAGCCTTGGGACCGGCATGGTCGCGGCCCGTCACTACCAAGACAAACACCAGCAGTGGCCAGTGGAACAAGTACAAAGCGTAGGAGCTGTTGCCCAGGCTCACCAGTGGCTTCCAACTAAGGAATCTATCCACTCCCGCCTTGCTGTCGGTGAATCCGGCGACAATGATGAACGCTGCCGAAAGCGTGGGCCACAAGGCCATATAGCCCGGAAATTGCTGGCCCACCTGCAAAATGAGACCACAGGACAGCATGCCGACGATCCCCACCCAGCCAAGCACAATTCTCGTATTTCGGCGGAGGCGAACGTAAGGCAGCACCAGGGCGAGCAATGAACCTAGGGCAAACTCCCAAAGCCTGGTCCGCGTATCAAAGTAGGCGAAGGCCTGATTGGTATGGGTGGTGATGATGGAAAAGAGCAGCGACACAACAAAGACTGCACCAAACATGCACATGAGCAATGGGCGCACCCTCAGCTTGCTTCGCCGCGCAATGAGCGCCGCCACAGCAAACACCAACGGCCAAATAATGAAGATCTGCCCTTGGATGGACAAGGACCAAAAATGCTGCAGCGGGCTGGCCAAACTGTGGTCGGTGGCGTAGTAGTCCACGGATTCAGCAGCCAGGAACCAATTTTGGTAATACAAGAGCGACGCCCAGCTTTGCCCAATAATGCTGTGCCAACGCGCCTCAGGAATGAGGAAATATGCGCCAACCAGGGTAGCTACGAGTGTGACGGCAATGAGCGGAAGAAGCCGTTTGAACAAGTGAACCCAGTATTTGAGCAGGCCCAAGGGACGGCCGCTCTCAAGCTTGCGGGTAAATTGCCCCGTGAGCAAGAAGGCTGAGATGAGCAGGAATATGTCCACGCCGCCTGAGATGCGGCCAAACCAGACGTGGTAGCTGACCACCATGAGGACAGCCAGGGCACGCAGTCCCTGAACCTCCGGAAGGAACTTCCGCTCACGCGGGGCCAGCCTGGCCGGAACCTTCGGTTCCCCATGCGGGCCGCTAGTTTTCGGTACGTTTACTAGTCCAAGCGACATTCAAAAAGCACTTTCAGTGTGGATTGCACCGCCCCCCACGGTTTGAGTCTTCCTTAACACCGTACGTCCATCAGGACAGGAGACGCGCCTTCCGTGAACCACCTCACGGCCCCGTAGCAGCGTTCCGATCAAGTGCCGGCACCACAGGAAGCGGCAGACGGCACTGCCAATTCGGCTTGTTATCCCGGCTGGTGGGCGCCTTCATATCGGTGTTCGCAGCTCCTTTCGCCGTTAACGCAGAAATGCCGCCGTTCCCGCAAAATGCCACCGGTATATCGGTGGCAAAATGCGGGAACGGCGGCATTTCTCAAACAACCGGGCCCATACACGCTGGGCCCACGCTCGCCAGGTTCCCGGGAAATCGCGTCAGCGATTTACCCGGCCGGCGAGTGGGGATTAGTGCTGGTGGCCAGCTTCGTCATCCTCGGCAGGCTTGTCCGTCACGAGAACTTCGGTGGTGAGCACCAAAGCTGCGATGGAGGCTGCGTTGCGCAGGGCTGAACGGGTAACCTTTACGGGGTCGATAACGCCGGCCGAAACCAGGTTCTCGTACTCGCCGGTTGCAGCGTTGAAGCCGAAGCCGTCTTCAAGTTCGCCAACCTTGTGGACAACAACGTAACCGTCGTGGCCAGCATTCTGGGCGATCCAACGCAGCGGCTGTGCAACAGCCTTGCGGACCAGCTCAACAGCGGTTGCTGCGTCGCCGGTCAATGCCAGAACCGCAGCGTCATCGTCGAGAGCCTTGGCGGCCTGAACCAGTGCGGAACCGCCACCGGCCACAATGCCCTCTTCCAAAGCTGCACGAGTAGCCGAAACGGCATCCTCGATGCGGTGCTTCTTTTCCTTCAGCTCGACCTCGGTGGCTGCGCCAACCTTGATCACGCCGATGCCGCCGGCCAACTTGGCCAGGCGTTCCTGCAGCTTTTCCTTGTCCCAGTCGGAGTCGGTGCGCTTGAGCTCTGCGTGCAGCTGAGCAACGCGCTCTGCAACATCCTCGGCCGTGCCAGCACCGTCAACGATGGTGGTGTTGTCCTTGGTGACGGTGATACGGCGAGCCGTACCCAGCACCTCGAGGCCAACCTGGTCCAGGGACAGGCCGATCTCAGCGGAGACAACCTGTGCGCCGGTCAGGATCGCAATGTCCTGCAGCATGGCCTTGCGGCGGTCGCCGAAGCCCGGAGCCTTGACAGCAACAACGTTCAAGGTGCCGCGCAAGCGGTTGACGATCAGCGTGGACAGAGCCTCGCCATCGACATCTTCAGCAATGATGAAGAGCGGCTTGTTAGCAGCAAGTGCCTTTTCCAGCAGCGGCAGGAATTCCTGCAGGTTGGAGATCTTGCCCTGGTTGATCAAAACCAGTGCGTCTTCCATGACAGCTTCCTGGCGTTCTGCGTCAGTGACGAAGTACGGGGACAGGTAGCCCTTGTCGAACTGCATGCCCTCGGTGAGGACCAGTTCGGTGGAGGTCGTGGAGGACTCTTCGATGGTGATGACACCATCCTTGCCGACCTTGTCGAAAGCCTCGGCGAGCAGGTCGCCGATTTCCTGGCTCTGAGCGGAGATGGCGGCAACTTCTGCAACCTGACCACCCTCAACCGGGCGGGCGTTCTCCAGCAGGCGCTTGGCAATGGCTTCAACCGAAACCTGGATGCCGCGCTTGAGCTCACCGGGAGCCGCACCTGCGGCTACGTTGCGCAGGCCTTCCTTGACCAGTGCCTGTGCCAAAACGGTGGCCGTGGTGGTGCCGTCGCCGGCAACATCGTTAGTCTTCGTGGCAACTTCCTTGGCCAGCTGAGCGCCAAGGTTTTCGTACGGGTCTTCCAGCTCCACCTCGCGGGCGATGGTTACGCCGTCGTTGGTGATAGTGGGAGCGCCCCACTTCTTATCGAGCACAACGTTGCGACCGCGCGGGCCGAGGGTGACCTTGACGGTATCGGCAAGCTTGTCGATACCGGCCTCGAGGGCCTTCCGTGCGCTGTCATTAAATGCAAGCTGCTTTGCCATGCGTGTGGTCCTTTCAAGCAAAGACCCCGCCCCCGAACCTGCTGATCTCGAACGAATCGAGGCCGCAGGAATGACCGGTGCGGGGCTTTACAAAAGTGGTTACTTAACTACGATGGCCAGTACGTCGCGGGCCGAGAGAACGAGCAGCTCTTCGCCACCGGTCTTCACTTCGGTTCCACCGTACTTGGAGTAGATAACAACGTCGCCAACAGCAACATCGATCGGGACACGGTTGCCGTTGTCATCAACGCGGCCGGGTCCAACTGCCACAACTTCGCCCTCCTGGGGCTTTTCCTTGGCAGTGTCCGGGATAACCAGACCGGAAGCGGTAGTCAGCTCTGCTTCGAGCTGGCGAACAACAATACGATCCTCAAGAGGCTTAATAGAGACCGACACTCGGACCTCCCCTTCACATGCGTAAATTCTATGGATGGCTGGCGTTCTTTTTCACCATGTTGTGCGGAGCCTCAACCGTCGTCGCGGTGCCGGTGTTGCTCCCATGGCCAAAAAGAAAAGCAAGTTAGCACCCTCAGGGCGAGAGTGCTAACTCTGACTCTAGGGAATCGATTAGCACTCGGTCAAGGCGAGTGCCAGATTTGACCCCAAAAGTACGACGTCGGCGGGCCCGGTTACGCTCACGGCGCACCGTGGGCTCCGGCGTCGAGCAGCAGCTGCGCTACGGCGCCCTGCCCCGTGGCTTGGGCATGAGCCAGCGCGGTCACTCCGTTCGAGTCGGCCAGATTGACGTTGGCTCCAGCCTCAATGAGGAGGCGAACCACTTCCTGATGGGCTGCCCCACCGGTTCCAAGGATTACCGCTTCCAACAGCCCCGTCCATCCCAGATTGTTCACGTGGTCCACAGGAACCTCGGCAGCGAGCAGGATCTTCACGGTACTGACATGCCCGTGCTCACACGCCGGAATCAAGGCGGTTCCCCCGTAACGGTTAGTGCTTTTGACGTCTGCCCCGTGCGCCAGCGTCATCAGCAGGATCTCGTCGAGGGCTTCGGCTCCGGCATAAAGGAAGGCGGAATCTTGTAAATCGTCTTGGGCATTGACATTGGCCCCGGCTTCCATCAAGGTCCTGGCGGCCGCCACTGCGTTGGATTTCGTCGCTGCCACGAGAGCCGTTCTCCCGTCTGCTCCCTTGAACTCCAGCTGGGCTCCATCGGCCAGCAGGGCCACCACCGAAGCGGAATCATTGTTCGTGGCCGCGCCAATGAGTTGGGTGTTGAGCGCCATTTGAGCTTCGGGTGCCAGTGGCGGAGCATTGGATACCAATGGCGCTGAGGACGGCACTGACGACGGCGAGGAAGGTTGCGCCGCCGAAGTGGCCACAGTTGGCACTGGCGTTCCGTCGTCTGCTGGCTTACTCGTCTGGCAGCTGGTTAACACTACTGACGCGGCCAACAGGAACGCCAGCTTCAAGCCAAGATGCGAATTGATCATGCCGCACAGCCTAGCGCGTCATATTGTGCCTAAACATCTGTGGAGTCTTCACCAAAGATGTCAGGATGAAGCTATGACAACGAGCCCTGTGCAGGTGCGCGACCTCCAAAAATCCTATGGCAGTTTCCAGGCCGTGGACGTCATCAGCTTCGACATCGATGAGGGCGAGACCTTTGCCTTGCTCGGCCCCAACGGTGCTGGCAAGAGCACCACGATAGAAATCTTGGAAGGCTACCGCGACAAAACAAGCGGCGACGTTCGCGTATTGGGCGTGGACCCAGCACGCGGCGGGCTGGACTGGAAGTCGCAACTGGGCATTGTTTTGCAATCCACCGGTGAGAGCGGCAATGTCAGCGTCGTGGAGCAGCTGACTCACTTCGCCGCCTACTATCCTCATCCACGCAACGTCGCCGACGTCATCGAGGCGGTGGGCCTGGGCAGCAAAGCAAAGACTCGCATCAGCAAATTATCCGGGGGGTCAGCGCCGACGGGTTGATGTGGCGTTAGGAATCATTGGCAGGCCCAAGCTCTTATTCTTGGACGAACCCACCACCGGCTTCGATCCAGAAGCCCGGCGACAATTTTGGGGCTTGATCAACCAGCTCAAGGCCGAAGGCACCACCATTTTGCTCACCACCCATTACTTGGATGAGGCGGCGACGTTGGCGGATCGGGCGGGTGTCATTGTGGGTGGCAAACTCGTGGACATCGGCCCCATCGACGCTATTGGCGGGGCAAGCGCAAAGGTGCCACTGGTGCGGTGGCGGCAGGACGGCGTCGTACGCAGTGAACGCACCACCGAACCGGCAGCCCTCGCTTCGCGGCTGTACGCCGAAGCAGGAGGTGAGGTAGATGGTTTGGAAATCACCCGGCCCAGCCTCGAGGACATTTATCTAGACATGGTGGCCAACCATTCAGCCGCACTCAAGACTGCTGAGGAAAACGCATGAGAACACTGCAACTGGGCACCTCACGGATCGGCTACGAGCTCAAGGTGTACTTCCGGCAGGGCGATACCGTGTTCTTCACGTTCTTGTTCCCCATCATGATGTTGTCCATTTTTGCCGTAGCTTTCAGCACCAGCGGCAACATCGGCACGGCCCCCGATGGCAGCGGCGGCATCACGGTGGCGTCGTTCTATGTGCCAGGCATGGTGGCCGCTGGCATGTTGCTCAGTGGTGTGCAAAACCTCGCGGTGGACATCGCGGCAGAAAAGGGTGACGGCACGCTCAAACGTCTCGGCGGCACTCCCCTGCCGGTGTTTTCCTATTTCATGGGCAAGATCGGCATGGTCCTGCTCAGTTCGGTGTTGCAGGTGGCCCTACTGCTACTCGTGGCACGGCTTGCCTTCAACGTGGAGCTGCCCAGCGAACCTAGTAAGTGGCTGACTTTTGCTTGGGTATTTCTCTTTGGTGTCATCACCAGTTGTGTCTTGGGTATTGCTCTCTCGGCGCTGCCCCGCACGGGCAAGTCGGCCACGGCGGTGATCATCCCGCTGGTTCTGGTGCTGCAGTTCATCTCGGGCGTGTACCTGAACTTCTCACAACTGCCGGGCTGGCTACAGAACGTTGCCAGCATTTTCCCGCTGAAATGGATGGCTCAAGGCATGCGCAGCGTGTTCCTGCCTGCCTCTTTCGAAGTCGCCGAACCCTCGGGCGGGTGGGATTTGGGTCTTGTGGCGTTGGTACTTGGAGTATGGCTGGTATTGGGGCTCGCACTGTGCAAGATGACGTTCAAATGGATCCGTAAGGACTCGTAGCTCCCCGGCTGCCTGCGAGCGCTTAGTAGTAAACCGCCAGCGGACCACGAGGTCCATCGATGACTGTCACGGGAGTGTCAAAGACCTTGCTGAGGACGTCGTCGGTCATGATTTGTGCCGGGGTCCCAAACTCGATGACCTTGCCATCCTTCACGGCGCAGATGTGGTCCGCGTAGTGCCCGGCGAAGTTAATGTCATGCAGGACAATCACAATGGTGCGGCCCAGCTCCCGCGCGGCCCGGTGCAACAGCTGCATCATCTGCGCGGAGTGCTTCATGTCGAGGTTGTTGAGTGGTTCATCCAGCAGGACGTGATCGGTCTCCTGCGCCAGCACCATGGCAACATAGGCTCGCTGGCGCTGCCCTCCGGAGAGTTGGTCAAGGTAGCGATTCTCCAACTCGTTGAGGTTGAGGAAATCGATGGAGCGGCTGATGACCTCTTCATCGTCCGCGGTCAGCCTCCCCTTGGAGTGGGGAAACCGGCCGAAGCCAACCAGTTGACGCACGGTGAGGCGTGCAACGAAGTGGTTCTCCTGGCGCAGGATCGCCACAATCTTGGCCAGGTCCTTGGACGAGGTGCTGGAAACGTCATACCCAGCGATGTCAATGACGCCGGCATCCAGCCCCAGCAGGCGTCCAATCATGGTCAAAAGTGTCGATTTTCCTGCCCCGTTGGGGCCAACCAGAGCCGTGATGCCACCGGAGGGAATCTGCAAGGTCACCGGACCAATGGCAACCTCGTTACTGTAGCTTTTTGAAACATCGGTCAGCGTGATCACAGTCGACCCTTTCGGAGAATGAAGAACAAGAAGAGCGTTCCGCCCACGGCCTCGATGATGATGGAGACCACGCCCTGAGCGTAGAAGACGTTTTTCATGACGAAGTAGGCCCCAGAGAGAACTACGAACCCCACCAGGACGGCTACGGGGAAAACGTATTTGTGATCGTAGGTATCAGCCAGCTGATAAGCCAACGTGGCCACGAGGAAGCCGAGGAACGTCATGGGGCCAACAAGCGCCGTCGAGGTTGCCATGAGAATGGAAACAAGAAACAGCACCCGCATCACTTCGAAGCGGTGGTTCAGCCCCAAGTTGGTGCTTGTGTCCGCACCCAGGGCAATGATGTTCAGCCGCTTGGCGTTCAGTAGCAGCAGCGTTCCTGCAGCCAGGCACAGCGGGATGGCGATGGGCAGGTAGCCTGGATCGGCATTGGAGACTGATCCGAAGAGCCTTGCCGTGAGGATGTCAAAGTTGCCGGGGCTCAACAACCTCTGCATGAACACCGAGATGGAGCCCAGCCCGCCACCAATCACGATGCCAACGAGCAGCATGATTTGCAGGTTCCCATACCTGCCCGACAGCAACCAGCCGTAGAGCGCCATGGACAGGCCCACCATGACCACGATCTGCAGGATGAATTGCGGGACACCGGCCATCATGACCACGCCCGCCGCGCCCATGAAGAACACGGCACACGTTTGCACGGCGACGAACAAGGATTCAAAGCCCATGATCGACGGCGTGATGATGCGGTTGTTGGTGGCTGTCTGAAAGCTGACGGTCGCCATGGCCTGGCAAATTGCCACTATCGCCATGACAACAATGCTCGTGGCCCGAAGCTCGGCGATCCGCCAGAAGCCCGGGGTGCCTACCGGCATGGGGTTGTCCCAGGCAAGCAGTCCGAAGCCAAAGCCGGTGGCCAGGACAATCAAGATGCCCAGTACGATCCAGTAGCGCTTCCGCACTCCTGCCGTGGGCAAGGGGCCGGACTTCCGGCCGGCATGATGCCGGCTCAACGATGGTGCGGTGGTGCGTGGGAGCGTTTCAACCATGTCGACGCTGCTTCAGTAGGAGTGAAATGAAGACCACGGCACCAACCACGCCAAGGATCAAGGACACGGGAACCTCAAAAGGCATGATGATGGTGCGTCCCACCAGATCACAGACCGTCACGGTGGCGATGCCCAGAAGGCATACCCATGGCAGGTTTCCGCGGAGGTCATCACCGCGGAACATCGAGACGATGTTCGGCACAATCAACCCCAGGAAGGGCAGATTGCCCACAACCACTGTGACAATACCGGTAGCGACGGCGATGAGCCCGGTTCCCAGCAGCATGATCTGGTTGTAATTCAGGCCGACGTTCGTGGCCACCTCTTCGCCCAGACCGGCAACCGTGAATCTGTCGGCAACATAAAACACGGCCACACCGACCAGGGCCACAATCCAGAGCACTTCATACTGTCCGCGCAGAACGGAGGTGAAGCTGCCGGTGAACCAGATGCCAAGGCTCTGGAGCATGTCTGTCTGCAAGGCGATGAACGTAGAAATGGCGCCCACCACGGCACCGAGCATGATGCCCACAATGGGCACTGTCAGTGATGCTTTGAGTGAGACGCGGCGCAGGAACAGGAAGAAGATCATGGTGCCGATGAAAGCAGCAAGGACCGCTCCACACATCTTGATAAGTATGCTGGCGCCGGGGTTGATGATCATGACCGTCAACAGGCCCAACCCGGCCCACTCGGTGGTGCCCGTGGTGGTTGGTTCAACAAAGCGGTTCTGCGTCAGCAGCTGCATGACCAAGCCGGACATCGCCATGGCCGCACCCGCTAGGACCAGGGCCATAGTGCGCGGAATACGGGTCACGGCGAACATCTCCCCGCCATCTTGGCCGCCGAAGATGTCGTAGACACCGGTAAACAGGGAAACCACCAGCAAGGCAGCCACAATGGCGATACCTATGAGCAGGCTGGGTTCAAAAAGCCTGCCCTTGCCGCGAGCAGTCGTGGGCGTCACAAGTGTTGCGGGAGCGGGCCTGGTGGTCATGATGCAGCAGTCCTTTCAGAACGTGCTTGGAAACAGCGCTGCGGAACGCTAATTAACTACTTGCCTTCGAGTGCATCGGCGAAGGTGTTGAGGAATTCGGTGTAGGTCTGGATACCTTCATTGGTGTAGGTATCGGCAGGCATGTAAACAATGTTTCCGGACTTGGTGGCCGTGACATTCTTCAGGGCCGCGGACGTCTCCAGGACTTCGTTGGCGGGCTTGTAGTCGGCGTCCTCAGCTGAAACGGCTGCGTCGCGGTCCATGACCAGCATCCAGGACGGGTTGGACTTGGCGATGGCCTCGACCGAGATGTCATCACCCTTGTGGTCGGTGCTGGACTTATCTACGGCCAGGGCCGGGGTCAGTTCGAGGAAATCAAACAGTGGGCCGAGGGTGCGTCCCGTGCTGGGCGCCGAGTAGTTGATCTTGCCGCCGGAGGCGATGAGGCCCATGACGGTGTCTTCCTTGTTGTAGGCACCCTTGACGCGGGCAACGGCGGCGTCGAAGTCGGCGTTAAGCTTTGTGGCCTCAGCCTGCTTGCTGAAGACCTCGCCCAGGACCGTAATCTGGCGCTTAAGTTCGACGTCGAACGGCTCACCATCACGCGGGTCAAGTGCCAACACGGTGGCGTTGGGTGCCAGCTTGACGAAGTCATCCTGGTACTGGGTGAAGCGCTGTCCATTGACAATGACGTCCGGGTCCACGGCCACAATGGCTTCCAGATCCGGTTCGTTGTGGCTGCCCAGGTCAACGATGGATGTGTCGCTCTTGTATGGGCTGGACGCGGGCATCAGGGCCACGGCGGCTGCACTGAGCTTGATACCCCAGGCGCCGAGCGTCTCGAAGGTTCGATTGTCAGTGGCGACGACAGATTTCAACGGGGTGTTGATGGTGTGAGTCCCGTTGTTATCCTCAACGGTCACCGTTGCGGCCGCTGCGTTTTCGGCATTCGTGGGAGCGCCGGACTGTGTTCCGCAGGCGGTCAGGGCAAGTACGGCGGCGGTGGCGGCGAACGTCATCAGGCGCGTCTTCAACATCAATTTTCTCCAGAGGTAGATTAGCTTAGGCAATCCTTACGCAGTCCTTTGAAGCTATTACACACGCCAATAATTGCGCAAATTATTTGTAACGTATTTAACGTGACTCTTATCACTCTCGCTGTGGCGGCTAGGCTTTAGCTATGCCAATCGATGCGATTTCCCCTCTGCTCACCGTCGAAGGCTGGGAGCTGTTGTCCTCCCTGGGCCCGTACAGCGAGGCCGATTCCCTCAAGCTCAACGAGTCCCTGCGTAAAGCGGGCCACTCCCCCGAGCTGGTTGCCGCTGCCCTGACACAGGCCCGGCTGCGCGCAAAGGCTGAGGTTAAGTTTGGCGAGTTTGCACGCCAGATGCTGTTTACCCAGGCGGGGCTTGAGCAGGCCACCCGGTTGAGCATTGCAGCTCTCCACGCCCAAAGATTTACGACGGCGAACATCACCTCCGTGGCGGATCTGGGCTGCGGCCTCGGGGCAGATTCACTGGCGATGGCCAGCCTAGATATCGACGTCACCGCCGTGGAGATGGACGAGATCACCGCAGCCTGCACCACCGTGAACCTGATGCCCTTCCCTAACGCCAAGGTGCTTTGTGCCAAGGCCGAGGAGGTGGACCTCGCCGGCATCGAAGGCATATGGCTGGATCCGGCGCGGCGCACCACCAGCACCTCGGGCACCACCCGCCTCTTTGACCCGGAGGCGTTCTCCCCGCCGCTGTCCTTTGTGGAATCACTGGCGGATCAGGGTTTGGCCGTTGGTGTGAAAATGGGCCCCGGCATCCCCCATGACGCTGTTCCGGCAACCGCTGAGGCCCAATGGATTTCCATTGATGGCGACGTGGTTGAAGCCGGCCTGTACTTCAACCAGCTGGCCCGGCCAGGCATCCGGCGCTCCGCGCTGGTGATCGGCCGGCACGGTACCTCAGAGCTGACAAGTGCCGAATCGTTTGATCCGCTTCACCAAAACGCCGAGATTGGCCCCGTGGGCAACTACCTTTACGAGCCCGACGGCGCCGTCATCCGGGCGGGTCTGGTGGCGGACCTGGCCCGGACCATGGGCGCCCACCTGCTGGATGAACACATCGCTTACCTATCCTGCGATGAACCCGTGGCCACGCCATTTGCCCGTTGTTACAAGGTTCTCGAGGTCAAACCCTTCAACGTCAAGGCGCTCAAGGGCTGGGTTAAGGCGAACCGGATCGGCGTGCTGGATATCAAGAAGCGCGGCATTTCCGTCACGCCGGAGGAGCTCCGGCGCCAGTTGCTGACAGGGTCAGGCAAGGGCCCCAACAAGGCAACGCTGATCCTGACGCGCATTGGCGAGGACCGCGTGGCCGTGGTGGTCGAACCGCACGGCGCCTGACCCTACCTACCTACCTACGCTCCTGCACTTGTGGGGCGTTTTCCCCCGACGCTCCTGCACTTAATGTGAAGGAGCGTTGCCCAAAAACGACCCGCAAGTGAGCGAGCGTCTATTGGGCGCGGGAGAACTCCGAGGCTTCGAGCACCAACTCGGGGCTGGGGCGCACTCCGGTGTAGAGCACAAATTGCTCCTCGGCCTGAATGGCGATGACCTCGGCGCCGGTGATGAGCTGCTTGCCTGCGGCGCGTCCAGCCTTAACCAGAGGCGTTTCGGCGGGCAGCGCCACGACGTCAAACACAATCTGTGCGGCCGCGATCGTTTCATCGTCGAATGACTGAACAGATTCATCGGCGCCCGTCATGCCCAGCGGCGTGACGTTGATCAGCATTCCGGCGGTAGCGTCGCCCACTTCGGGCAGCCACGCGAAGTTATAGAGCGCGGCAAGTGCCCGGCCACGCTCTTCGTTGCGGGCCACAATCGTGACGTGGGCGAATCCGGCGTCGAACATTGCGGCGGCGACGGCCTTAGCCATACCGCCGGAACCACGCAAGAGGACTGTCGTGGCCGGATCCACGTCATTGACGGTCAAGAGGCGTGCGATGGCGAGGTAATCGGTGTTGTAGGCGGTGAGTACGCCGTCATTGTTGACGATGGTGTTGACCGAATCGATGGCCGAGGCGGAGGCATCCATGACGTCAATAAGTTCGATCACGTCCTCCTTGTACGGCATGGAGACGGCCGCGCCGCGAATGCCAAGGCCGCGGATTCCGGCAACGGCCTGGGCCAAATCGACCGGAGCGAATGCCTTGTAGACGTAGTTCAGCCCAAGCGCGTCGTAAAGATAATTGTGGAACCGCGTGCCGATGTTACTGGGCCGCGCGGCCAGTGAGATGCACAATGTCATGTCTTTATTCAGGATAGGCATGCATCCATTGTGCCTGAGATCCTGAACTACAATCAGAGAGCAGTCGGCACTTTTGCCGAATAGCTGTCACAACTTCGCATTGCCAAGGAGGCGCCGCAGTGAAGATTGATTTCGCAAAGTCCGAGCAATCTACGCTCGGTTTGGAATGGGAAATAGCGCTCGTTGACAAGGAATCGGGTGAATTGGCAGCCCGCGCCAATGATGTTTTTGCCAACATCACCGCGGCCCACCCCGACGTCATGGAAGACGGCGAACACCCCCATATCAAGGGTGAAATGCTCCAGAACACTGTGGAGTTGGTCACCGGAGTCAACCACACAGTATCCGAAGGCACCGAAGATCTTCGCCGCAGCCTGAACATTTTGCGCGCCGCCAGCGAACCGCTTGGACTGGATCTGCTGTGCGCAGGAACCCACCCGTTCAGCAATTCGCGCACCCAGGTGGTGACCGACAAGGAACGCTACGCCAAGCTCGTTGACAGGACCCAATGGTGGGGCAGCCAGATGCTCATTTACGGCGTTCACGTCCACGTCGGTTTGGACCATGTTTCCAAGGCCATGCCGGTCCTTGACGGATTGGTCAACTACTTCCCGCACTTCCAGGCGCTCTCGGCGTCCTCACCCTATTGGAATGGTGAGGACACCGGCTACGCGTCTCAGCGAGCGCTCATGTTCCAGCAGCTCCCCACGGCAGGGCTGCCGTTCCAGTTCCCGAACTGGGCTGCCTACGAATCCTATGTGCAGGACATGTTCACCACGGGTGTCATCGATGCAACCAATGAGATCCGTTGGGATATCCGCCCAGTGGCGGGCCTTGGCACCATCGAAATGCGCATCTGCGACGGCATGTCCACACTGGAGGAGATTGGTGCCGTTGCGGCGCTGACCCAGTGCCTGGTTGAAGATTTTTCAAATACCCTGAACGACGGCGGCACCATCCCCACGATGCCGCCGTGGCACATCCAAGAAAACAAGTGGCGGGCGGCCCGCTACGGCATGGAAGCCATCATCATTCTGGATGCCGCAGGCAAGGAACAGCTCGTCACCGAGAACACGCTCGAGCTGCTGAACAAGCTTGAACCTGTTGCCGCCAAGCTAGGTTGCTCGGACGAGCTGGCCAGCGTTGAAGCGATCATCAACAAAGGTGCCAGCTACCAGCGGCAACGCGCCGTGGCAGCCAGCAACAATGGTGACCTTCGCGCCGTCGTCCGGAATCTTGTGACGGAGATGGCGAGCAACTAGGCGTTCGCGGCGACCGGAATGGCCGTGCGAACCACCATTTTTCCGGTGTTGGCTCCGCGCATCATGTCCAGCAAGGCATCAACGGCATGGTCAATTCCGTCAACTACCGTCTCGTCGTAGGCGATCTTGCCCTCGGTGAACCAGCCGGTCATGTGCTGGTTGAATTCCGCGGCCATGTCCAGGTGGCTGCCCAGGGTGAAACCCCTCAGGTTCAGGCCGCGGGTGATCATGTTGACCATGTTGTCCGGACCTGACTTTCGGTCCGTGGTGTTGTAGCCAGCGATGGCCCCGCACAACGCGGCCCGGCCACCCGGGTTGAAGACGTCGAGAGCGGCTTCCAGGTGATCCCCACCCACGTTGTCGAAGAACACGTCGATGCCTTCCGGTGCCGCTGCGGCCAGCAACTCACGCACGGAACCGGACTTGTAATTGAAGGCTGCGTCGTAGCCGTACTTTTCCGTCAGGAGCGCGACCTTCTCGTCACTTCCTGCCGAACCAATGACGCGGCCCGCGCCCAGCAGGCGGGCAATCTGACCAGCAGCGGTACCCACGGCACCGGCAGCCCCCGAGATGAAGACGGTGTCCCCAGCCTTCATGTTGGCGATCGCGGTCAGGCCAACATAGCCGGTGAACCCAGTCATGCCGAGGATTCCCAGATAAAGCGAAAGCGGAACCCCGGGCAACTCGGGAACGATCTTAAACCCGGCAGCATCTTCCTGAACCACATCGCGCCAGCCAAACTGGTGGAGCACCACGGAGCCCACCGGAATCTGCTCACTGGCAGATTCGACCACGCGGCCGATCGCGCCACCGGTCATGGTCTCGCCCAAGGCAAAGGGCGCCGAGTAGCTCTTGGCTGCGCTCATCCGGCCACGCATATAGGGATCAACGGAAACGTACTCATTGACCACACGGACTTCTCCGGGAGCAAGCGAGGCAAGCTCCACCTTGACAGTGGTGAAGTCCGCAGCGGTGGGCCAGCCGATGGGGCGGGAAGTGAGTTGGATTTGGGTGCTGACTGAGTTGGTCATGATCTGAGCTTTCTGTTGAATTCTGTTGAAGGAGATGGAGAGGGCTTGTTTTAGAGAGACAGGCCGAGAGCAAGGGACAGAAGTCCCAGGAGGGGAGGAACAAGTTGCTTTAGGGCGGCCGAAGCCTTGCTAGGGCTGGAGCAAAGCAGCACCGCGCCGGCGGCGACCATGGAACCTGCTCCGACAAAAATCAGCGTGGCGCCGACGGTGGTGTTTCCTGCGGCGAAAACGACGATGCCAATCATGACTGCAAGGGCTAGGAACAAGTTGTAGAACCCTTGGTTGAAGGCCAAAGCTTTCGTAACCTCGGCTTCTTCTAGACTGGCAATTCCAAAGGTGGCGCGGCTGCGATCCCCGGTCCAGGCGATCGATTCCATGTAGAAGATATAGACGTGAATGAGCGCCGCAATGCCTGCGAACACGAGACCGGTGATAACCACGATGGATGACTCCTCAAGGGGGCGCTGGTTCGGGGAACCATCACCCATGGTTTATTATGTATTGACTAGTCCACTATATATTGAACCGATCAATCCACAAAATGAGGGGCCCGATGGGACGTACACAAGCCTTCGATACCCAGGAGGCCGTCCGCGCTGCGCGGACGGTATTTTGGGAGCACGGCTACGAGGACGCCTCACTGCCTGACCTTGAGCGCGCCACCGGACTGAGCCGCTCAAGCATCTATCACGCCTTCGGCAACAAGCGGGGGCTTTTTGATGCTGCACTGGCGAGCTACCTCGGGGAAATTATCCGCCCACGATTGCTGCCGCTGAACGCCCCGGAAGTTGAGCCCGGCGCCATCGTCGACTATTTCATTGGGCTGCGGGACGCACTAGCCCGTCGCGGCACCTTGCCCTCCAACAACGGCTGCCTGCTCCTGAACGTTGCCGGTTCACCCATCTCCAACGAAGAAGCGGTCAGCCTCACCATTGCCGGCTATCGGCAGGAACTGAGCGCGTCATTGCTTCGCGGAATCGCCGCGCACCGCCCCGAAATGGCGAGCGCCGCCCATCAGCAGCTAGCCACGGTTCTCAGTTCGCTGGTCGTGGCAGCCATGACCCTTGCCCGGGTCGACAACCCGCAGTCATTGGCCACCCTGGACACGGCACTGATCCTGCTGGGCGACTGACGCCTCGTCTTGCGCCTTGGTAATTCCCCTGTCATTCAGGGAGGATCAGCAATTGCAGGTAGTCACGCAGGCAACCGGCCATATCGACGCTCGTGGGATCCAGCAGCCACTGCGTTTGAATGCCGTCCCACAGTGCAATGAGGCTCGCCGCGGCCCGCTGTGGGTCCACTCCAACACGCAACTTGCCTTCGTCCGCGAGCGCAGAAAATGAACGCAGATAACTGAGCCGCAGCCGCTCATACCGCTGCGTGAAGTACTCGCGCCCAGGATGATCGTCAGTGACAGATTCGGCACACAGGACCGTATAGAGCTCAATGACGCCCGGCACGGTCTCATTGAAGCGGGCTTGCCGGATGACAGCGTCGACGAGAGTTTCCTCCGGATCACGGGTCGCGCCGTCGCCCGTGACGGTGTCACGCAAATTCAGCACTGCCAACAGCATGTCCCTCTTGGAAGGGAAATAGTGCAGCAGGCTTGTCTGGCTCATTCCCACTTTGTCCGCCACATCCTGAAGGGAGCCACCGCGGTAGCCGTGGGCGGCAAACACCTCGTGGGCGGCGGCAACAATGCTCTCCCTGCGCTCCTTGGATTTGGCGTAAGGACCGCGCGGTGCCCTCATTCGAGCCTCATTGGTGGTCATGACTAGCGAGCCTACATGAGTTACGTGGCGCATTATTTTAAATTCGAGTGGTCACTCGGGATTTGTGCTATCGTCCTAAATCAGCCCTTAGGGTGAGGTGGAGCACACGCCACACTGCCCATGACGACAATTACTGGGCGGCGGCCTCCCATAAGGATCGGTTAAACAATGTCTTCTTCCTACATCACAGACCAGGGCCCCGGCTCGGGCCTCCGCGTTCCTGCCCGGTCATGGTTGAACAGCGATGCCCCGTCGCTCTCTCTTAATGGGGATTGGCGTTTCCGCCTGCTGCCCGCGGCTCCCGGAACCCCTGGCGCCGGATCCATCCTTCCCGCCGGCGAAGCCACGGAAGGCGTTGGCTCCGAATCCTTCGACGATTCCGAATGGGACACCCTGGCTGTCCCCTCACATTGGGTCCTGGCGGAAGACGGCAAATACGGCCGGCCCATCTATACCAACGTGCAATACCCGTTCCCGATCGATCCGCCCTTCGTGCCTGACGCCAACCCCACAGGCGATTACCGCCGCAGCTTTGACGTCCCGGATACCTGGTTTAAAAGTACGACGGCGGCACTCACCTTGCGCTTCGACGGCGTCGAGTCTCGTTACAAGGTGTGGGTGAACGGGACGGAAATTGGGGTTGGCTCCGGCAGCCGGCTCGCCCAGGAGTTCGATGTCACCGAGGCCCTGCGTCCGGGCAGCAATGTCCTGGCTGTCAGGGTGCACCAGTGGTCTGCCGCAAGTTACCTCGAGGATCAGGACCAGTGGTGGCTGCCCGGCATCTTCCGTGATGTCGCGCTGCAGGCTCGCCCGGCCGGAGGACTCACGGATGTGTGGCTGCGGACAGGGTGGAACGCGACGGCGGGCACCATCAATCCCGAAATCACTGCCGATGCGGCCGCATTCCCTGTAACGCTGACCGTCCCGGAGCTGGGTATCAACGTCATCTGGAATTCCGCAGCCGAGGTTGCTCCGCTTGTAGCGGAGAAGGCCGAGCCCTGGTCCGCCGAGGTCCCCCGACTCTACGAAGCAACCGTGGCCAGCGCGGCGGAAAGCATCTCGCTCCGCTTGGGCTTCCGCACGGTGGAGACCGTGGGCGACCAGTTCCTGGTCAATGGCCGCCGGGTGGTGTTCCATGGCGTCAACCGCCACGAGACGAACCCAGATCGCGGCCGCGTCTTTGACGAGGCCAGTGCCCGCGAAGACCTGGCCCTCATGAAGCGGTTCAACGTCAACGCCATCCGTACCAGTCACTACCCTCCCCACCCGCGGCTGCTCGATTTGGCTGACGAGATGGGCTTCTGGGTCATCTTGGAATGCGATCTGGAGACTCACGGCTTCCACGCCCTTGACTGGGTGGGCAACCCGAGCGACGATCCGGCCTGGCGCGATGCCTTCGTTGACCGCATGGAACGCACAGTGGAGCGCGACAAGAACCACGCCTCCATCGTCATGTGGTCCTTGGGAAATGAGTCCGGAACGGGTGCAAACCTGGCCGCCATGGCCGCGTGGACGCATGCCCGCGACACGTCCCGCCCGGTGCACTACGAGGGCGATTACACCGGCGCTTACACGGATGTGTACTCGCGCATGTACTCCTCCATTCCGGAAACCGATTCCATTGGTCGGGATGATTCCCATGCGCTGCTCCTTGGCTGCAACGCCATCGAATCGGCGCGCCAGCGCACCCGCCCGTTCATCCTGTGCGAGTACGTTCATGCCATGGGCAATGGCCCCGGTGCCATGGACCAGTACGAGGCACTGGTGGATAAGTACCCGCGCCTGCACGGCGGTTTTGTCTGGGAGTGGCGCGATCACGGCATCCGCACGCGCACCGCTGATGGAACGGAGTTCTTTGCCTATGGTGGCGATTTTGGCGAGGTGATCCACGACGGAAACTTCGTCATGGACGGCATGGTCCTCTCCGATTCCACACCTACTCCCGGCCTGTATGAGTACAAGCAGATCGTCTCCCCGATCCGGCTCGCGTTGGCCCTGAACGCCGAGGGGAACGCGAGTCTCACGGTAGCCAATCTGCGGCACACAGCTGACGCGTCCGACGTCGTGCTTCGCTGGCGTGTGGAGCACAACGGCACCCTTGCCGCCTCGGGCGAGCTGGCCGCGGATGGCACTTCCGGTCCGTTGCAGCCTGGCGAATCAGCCACCTTGGCACTGCCGCCCGTCGCAGCTGCTGCGGCCGGTGAGACCTGGCTGAGCGTTGTGGCCGTGCTGCGCGAGGCAACGAGCTGGGCGCCTGCGGGGCACTCCCTGGCCGAAACTCAGCTGGATCTCTCGGCGCCGCACGCCGCTCCCCGCGCACCCCGCCCGGCCTCACCCGTCGATGGCGCGGCACCGCTCGAACTTGGTCCTGCCATGTTCGACGGCGGATCCCTCGTTTCGCTGGCGGGCTTGCCTGTGGCGGGTCCCCGGCTCGAGCTGTGGCGGGCCCCCACGGACAATGACAAGGGTAACGGTTTTGGGGTTTATGGCCCGGAAGATCCGTGGCTCAACAGCGGCCGGGGCGTCCCGGCGCCGTCGTCGGAGACCGTGTGGAAGCAGGCCGGACTTGACCGCCTGACCCGCCGTGTTGAGGACGTTGCCGCCCTGCCGAACGGGCTGCGGGTGCGCACGCGCTATGCCGCTGCCGACAGCGGCAACTCCGTTGCTGTGGAGGAAAACTGGCAGCTCGCTGGCGAGGATCTGTGGCTGCGCATCGGCATCGCCCCCAGTGCGGGCTGGGACCTGGTGTTCCCGCGGATCGGCGTGCGGTTAGACCTGCCCACCGACATTGACGGGGCATCATGGTTCGGCGCTGGCCCGCGGGAATCCTACCCTGACAGCTTGCGTTCGGCAGTTGTGGGAGCGCACAGCGGATCCATTGATGAACTCAATGTCAGCTACGCGCGCCCTCAGGAAACCGGGCACCACAGCGATGTTCGGTGGTTGGAGCTGGCCCGAGAAGGAGCGCCGTGGCTTCGCGTTGAGGCCGATCCCGACGCGCTGGGACGGCGTCCCGGGTTCACGCTGACGCGGAACACGGCCCAGGAAATCGCCAACTCCGGGCACCCGCACGAGCTTCCGGCATCAGAAAATAACTACCTCTACCTTGATGCCGCCCAGCATGGTCTGGGTTCGCGGGCCTGCGGTCCTGATGTGTGGCCGGAATTCGCGTTGCGTCCGGAGGCAAGGACGCTGCTCCTGCGTTTCTCCGCCCTCTAACTCACAAATAACCCACCGCCCTCCAACCCACTGACCCTCGCTCAGATATGGGGCTTTAACCCATTACGCTCTCTCCTTTCCGGGGAGAGCGTAATGCATTAAACCCCTTTTTGGGAGAGCGATTCTCTGGGCCAAATCCCGCATCCGGTCTCACAGCTACCACAAGCAATCCGCACAGCCAGCACGCCTACCGTTGAAGACGGCACCTCCGCTGCCCCATCCAACCCGTATTCGTAATCGAGGCCCTGTCTTGCTCTCTGCCAACGTTTCATCAATATCCGGGCTGCTGTCCGCACTGGACCCGGCTGTTCTTCTAAACGGCCTGGGCCCGGCGACTCTCGCCGTCGTGGGCTTGATCGTGTTCGTCGAATCAGGCCTTCTGTTTCCGTTCCTGCCAGGGGATTCGCTCCTCTTCACTGCCGGTCTCTTGCACCAGCAGCTCAACCTATCCCTTCCCGTGCTGATCGGGGTGGTGATAGTTGCAGCCATTGCCGGTGACCAGGTGGGCTATATGCTGGGGCGCAAGTTTGGCCGCCGCTGGTTCAAGGACGACGCCCGCATCCTCAAGACCAAGTACTTAACGGAGACTGAGGAATTCTTCGCCAAGCGCGGCGGCTGGGCGCTGGTCTTGGCACGTTTTGTACCCGTGGTGCGCACCTATGCTCCGCTGGTGGCCGGAGTTGCCAACTATAACTACAGGAAATTCGTGCTGTGGAACATTGCCGGCGCCGTGGGCTGGGCCGGCTCCATCACCCTCCTAGGGACGTGGCTGGGTCGCTATGAAATCGTGGCCAATAACGTCGACGTCATAGCAATTCTCTTGGTTGTGATCTCCGTGACTCCCGGCCTGATCAGCATCGTGGGCAAGCGTCGCAGGGCCAGCTCGGCCCAGCTTCCAACACCTGAAAAGGCAACGATCGATGCTAAGGCGCCTGCGCATTCCGCCTAGACACCTTGGCCGGGGTCCGCAGTAACAGTGTCCGCAGCCACGGTGTTCATAAACCGTTCATATGGCATCGATACGATCGATCCAATGAACAGCCCGCAGAGTCTAGCCCGCAGATTGGGAACCTTCGACGCCGTGGTGGTGGGGCTCGGCTCCATGATCGGCGCCGGCGTTTTTGCCGCCTTCACACCCGCGGCCCAGGCGGCCGGTTCCGGATTGTTGATTGGCCTGGTCATCGCCGCGTTCGTGGCCTATTGCAACGCCACCTCATCGGCCCAGCTGGCCGCGGCGTATCCCACCTCCGGCGGCACCTATATCTACGGCCGTGAGCGACTTGGCCCGTGGCCCGGATTCCTGGCGGGATGGGGATTCGTGGTGGGCAAGGTGGCCAGCAGCGCCGCCATGGCCATGACCTTTGCTGCTTATGCCGCGCCAGCCGGGTGGGAACGGCCGGTGGCGATTGCCGCCGTCGTACTTTTGGTGGCCGTGAACTACCGGGGCATCAGCCGCACCGCCGCGTTGGCCCGGATCATTGTGGTGGCCGTGTTGATTGCCCTGGCCATCGCGGTGTCGGCGGCGTGGGCGGGCAGTCCCAGCGGCGGCAAGATCGCTGGTGATGGGCTGTTGTCGCATGGCTGGTACGGGATTTTACAATCGGCCGGGCTGCTGTTCTTCGCGTTTGCCGGCTACGCCCGAATTGCCACGTTGGGTGAGGAGGTCAGGAATCCGCGACGCACCATCCCGCGGGCCATCCTGCTGGCTTTGGCCATCGCCGCCGTCATTTACGCTCTGGTGGGCGTGACACTTCTGGCCACTTTAGGGCCCGACGGCGTTGCCGCCACCCCCGCTCCCCTCGCGGCCGCTGTGGCCTCGGGGGCGTGGGCCTGGGCCGGTCCCGTGGTCCGTTTGGGTGCGGCGTTGGCGTCCCTGGGCGCGCTGCTGGCCCTCGTGGCAGGGCTGGGCAGGACGTCGCTAGCCATGGCACGGGAGGGCGATTTCCCGCACTGGTTTGCCGCCATTCACCCCAAGTTCCAGGTGCCGCACCGGGCCGAACTGGCGCTGGGTGCGGCCATCGCCTTGATCATTGCCTTCGCCGATCTGCGCGGCGCCATTGGCTTCTCATCCTTCGGCGTGCTGGTCTACTACCTCGTGGCCAACATTGCGGCATTCACTCAACCCGCCGCAGACCGCCGCTACCCCAAGGCCCTGCAGCTCATCGGAGCCGCGGCCTGCCTGCTGTTAGTTGCCACCCTGCCGTTCGAGGCGGTGCTGGCCGGGTTGGTGATGTTCGCGGTGGGGATCCTTTACCGCGCAGCCAGGCTCCGCCGTCGAACTTCCCCAGACCAACGCCGCACCACTTTCCGGCAATAATCCCCCGACGCCGCACCACTTTCCGGCGGTCGAGACTACAGGCTGATGCTCGTCACCGGCATGGAGGAATCCGGGGCGAACGCCAGATCACTGGGAGCCACCCCGTTCATGACCAGCTGCGCACCCAGTGCCGCAACCATGGCGCCGTTGTCGGTACAGAGCGAAAGCTTGGGCACGAGAAGCGTAATGCCGGCAGCCAAACACCGCTGCTGCGCCACTTCGCGCAACCGGGTATTTGCCGCCACGCCGCCGCCGAGGAGCAGGGTGGTGATGCCCTGTTCCTTGCAGGCCAGCACCGCCTTGGCCGTGATGACATCCAGGACAGCTTCCTGGAACGATGCCGCGATGTCGGCCACCGGGACGTCCTCGCCGCGGGCTTCGTAGCCTTCAACGCATCGGGCCACGGCGGTCTTGAGCCCGGAGAAGGAGAAGTCATAGCGATGCGGGCCCGGCGCCTCCGCCGTGCCCATGTACTTGGGCATGGTCAGGCCGCGGGGGAACCTGACGGCTTTCGCGTTGCCTTCGCGAGCCAGCCTGTCGATGGCAGGCCCGCCCGGGTAATTCAGCCCGAGCAGGCGGGCCACCTTGTCAAAGGCCTCGCCCGCGGCGTCGTCGATGGTTGCGCCGAGGAGTTCGACATCGGAGGCGATGCTGCGTACGCGCAGGATCTCCGTATGGCCGCCGGACACCAGCAGGGCGCCAAGGTTTTCGGGCAGTTGTCCGCCCTGAGTGACGGCCGCGATGGATTCATCCAGCAAGCCAACACCCACGTGGGCCACCAAATGGTTGATGGCATACAGCGGCTTGCCCGTTGCCAGGGCCAGGGCCTTGGCTGCGCTGACACCCACCATGAGCGCGCCGGCCAGCCCGGGCCCGCTCGTCACGGCGATGGCGTCAACATCAGCCAACGTCACGCCGGCATCCGCCAGCGCCTGCTGCAGCGTTGGCACGAAAGCGTCAAGGTGTGCGCGCGAGGCGATCTCCGGGATGACACCACCAAAACGGACGTGCTCCTCCATAGACGAGGACACCGTATTGGTCAGCAGTTCCGTGCCACGGACCAGCCCCACGCCGGTTTCATCGCAGGAGGATTCAATCCCCAAAATCAGCGGGTTGGCCTGGCTCATGACGGGTCCTTCATCGTAGTAGTTGGGGCATCTCCAGCCAGCGGCAGGCGCATGATCAGCCCGTCCGAGCCGTCACGGTAATACTTGCGCCGGGTGTGAATGTGCTCAAATCCGTACCTCTTGTACAGCCTCTGCGCGCGCGGGTTGGCGGAACTGACCTCCAGCATGATGTCGTCCGCGCCGCGGCGCCCGGCCTCGGCAATGAGCTCGTCGAGCATGGCCCGGGCAATGCCGCGACCCTCAAATTCCGGCAGCACGCCGATGGTCTGGATGTCGCCGATGGGCGGCACGCACATCAGCCCGGCGTAGCCCGCAATTTGATTCTGCTGGCGTTCGACGCCGGATGGCAGCTCCGCGATGATGTACCGCCGGGTTTCTGGCTGGGCCAGTTCACCGACAAACATTTCGCGTGGCCAGGAGTCCACGCCAAAGAGTTGCAGGTCCAGGGCAGTGATGAAGTCGATGTCGGCGGCAACCATATCGCGGAGCTCGGCGGGCTGCTTGTTCGCCGTGGCAGGCACCATCGGGCCGGTCACGAGAGGGCCCGCTTCCGGGGTCCGGGAACCTTGGCATCGGATTCACGGAGGTAGAGCGGGGTTGAATCCAGCAGTCCTGCCCCTGCCAAGGAACCGGCCGCCGTGACCTTTCGGGCAGCAGCCCGTCCCAGGTCAAGTGCTGTGGGCTGGGCCTGGGCAAAGGGCGCATACACGGTGCAGCGATTGGCCGTCAGCACGTCCTTGTAGAGGCCCGCGCCGGCGCCAAAGACCTGAACGCCGAAGATGTCATCCGCCGGGCCCACATGCGGTCCATCCAGCAGTTGCGCACCGGCGCTGTACTTTGCCCAATACACTTCCTTGCGCCGCGCATCGGTGGCAATGACAAAGTCCCGCACGGCAAGCGGAGCCACGGCCACGCCGTCGCGGTATTCAGGAGAGTCAAAGACCTGGTGGGCCAGGGCGTCAAGACTCATCATGCCGTAGAGCGGAACGCCCCACGTGAAGCTGAGCGTTCGTGCCATGGCAATGCCGGAGCGCAGGCCGGTGAACGGCCCCGGACCGGTGCCCACCACAATGGCATCCAACGCCGGGCCCTCGGTGACGGGGTCACCAAACAGGGACTTCACTCCGGGCGCCAGTACCTCGGCGTGACTGCGGGTGTCCTCAGTGGCAAAATTCGCCAGCACCTCGGTCGTCTTCACAGGATTCAGCGGATCAAAGTCAAGGATGGCTGCGCTGGCAACGGCCGAGGTGTCAATGGTCAGTATTCGCACGTAATTCTCATCTATTCTGTTGTGTTCACAAGCTGGCCGAGCACCGAAAAGTCGGTGCCCTCCCAGCGTGGCCCCACGGCAACCAAGCGCAAGGTGCGGGGTTCGTCGTCGTCCTCGTCAGCATCGAAGCTGGCGGAAAAGTCAGTGCCATCAAGGGTGCTGGCGATGCCGGAAGCGGTCGGGGCTGAAGGGGCCGGTCTGGCGCCGCCCACGGCCCGCACCAGCTCGATTTCCAAGCGGCTGGCGGCCAGATGTTCCACCCTGTCAACACCCCACTCAACCACCGTCACCGAGGAGTCCATGGTGTTTTCCAGGTCGATGTCATCGATTTCACCAGGCGTGCCCAGCCTGTAGGCATCAACGTGGACCAGATCCGGGCCGCCCGGGTTGAGGCCGTCGGGCATATTCGGATGGATGCGCACCAGCACAAATGTTGGTGAAATGATTCCTTCGCGTACGCCAAGGCTGCGGCCAAGTCCCTGCGTGAAGGTTGTCTTTCCGGCACCAAGTTCGCCGCTGAGGATGATCAGGTCGCCGGCGCGCAGCAGTGCGGCCAACTTCCCTGCCAATTGTTGCGTTTGCTCAGCGGTGCCCGTGGCAAATTCCCAGACGCTCATTCGGCCCCGCCCACGTAGCGGCGCGGGACGCGTGGGCTGATCCGGGTCACAATTTCATAGTTGACAGTACCTGCAGCCGCCGCCCATTGCTCAACGACGGGTCCGCCGTCGGTCCCATTGCCAAACAGCACGGCTGTGGCACCAAGTGCGGAACCGCCGTCGAAGGCTGCACACGCATCCGGGCCCAAATCAATGACCATTTGATCCATGGCGATCCTGCCCACCACGGGGTAGGTCACGCCGTTGACCCGGACCGGGCCACCCGTGGCAATGCGCGGAATGCCGTCCGCGTAACCGACCGGAACCAGGCCCAAGGTTGTGGCCGCCTCGGAAATGAAGTTCAGCCCGTACGAGACACCCTGGCCCGTCGGGACGTCCTTGCACAGTGCGATCTGGGTTTGCAGGGTCATGGCCGGAGTCAGACCCAGCTCGGCGGAGCTGTGATCCTCAAACGGCGAAAGCCCATAGATGCCAAGCCCTACCCGGACCATATCGAAATGGGAGTCCGGGCGGGACAGGGTGGCCGGAGTATTGGCGATGTGCCGGACCTCAAGCTGGGCGCCGGCGGCCTCGGCCACCGCGACGGCCTCGCGGAACCGTTCCAACTGCTCATCAGTTTCGGGTCGCTGGGGTTCATCCGCCACGGCGAGGTGGCTGAACACGCCAACAACGCGTAACAGGCCCTGCGCCTGATATTTCAGGGCAGCGGCAACCAGCGCGGGCCAATTCTCACGGGAGCAGCCGTTGCGGCCCAAACCGGTATCAATTTTTAGGTGGATCCGCGCCGGGCGTTGGAGTTCGCGTGCGGCGGCAACAATGCGCTCGAGTTCCCACCCCGAACAACCCAGATCAATCTCGTTGGCGACGGCGGCCGTGAAATCGGTGTCCTGGGTGTGCAGCCACGACAGCACTGGAGCCTCCAGCCCTGCCGCGCGGAGCGCAAGACCCTCGGAGACGTGGGCTGTTCCGAGCCACTGCGCACCGGCAGCCACCGCCGTGCGGGCCACCTGAATCATGCCGTGCCCGTAGGCGTCGGCCTTGACCACGGCCATGAACTTGGCAGGCGCGGCAAGCGCACGCAGATGACGGATATTGTTGGCGATCGCGGACAGGTCAATGATGGCTTGCCGTTCAAGACCGTAACTCGGGGCAGGAACTGGCACAACGAAAGGGCTCACCTGCCCATTTTAGGCCTTTTTTCTCGGACTTATGCCGCCCCTGCGCGTCAGTGCAGCCGGTCACAGCGCGTGGTGGCGCCGAAAGTGCGGCGTCTCCAACCGCCGTCGGGCATCATTTGCTGCCTTCGCTAAGGCACGACGCCGGGCTTCCGCGACGTCCGCCGTCGGTCCGCGGATGGCATGCGGGCCCCTCCAGTGGGAAGATGGTCAAGGTATTTACGCGCTCCCGCACACATGGGCTGCGCGCATCCACGTACAGCACATGAGAATTGCGGGGTCCACCAGCCCAGCCAAAGCATTGAAGGAGGTAGCCGTGCATCAGATTCGGCGTGTCGCCATGCTCTCCCTCCACACGTCCCCGCTCGATCAGCCTGGCGGAGGCGACGCCGGCGGCATGAACGTCTACGTCCGGCACCTCGCCCTGGAACTGGCTGCCACCGGTGTGGCCGTTGACATCTACACCCGGCGCACCTCGGCCGCGCAGCCGGAGAACGTCAAGTTGGCTCCTCTCGTGAATGTCCACCACATCACGGCCGGCCCCTTTTCCAAGGTTTCCAAGGAAGCTCTCCCGGAACTGATCACCGAGATGGCCGACGCCGTCGCCGCTCATGTTGCAGCGCTTCCCGGTGAACCGGTCCGCGTCATCCACTCGCACTACTGGGTATCCGGCATGGCCGGGCTTCTGGTTGCCAAGCGCCTTGACCTGCCCATGGTGCACACCATGCACACCATGGCCCGGGTCAAGAACCACCATCTGCCGCAGGGGCAGACGGCCGAGCCCGGCATCCGCGAAGATGGTGAGCAGCACATTGTGGCCGCGGCAACGCGCCTGATCGCAAACACCACGGCCGAGGCCGCCGAGCTCGAACGGCACTACGACGGCTGCGAGCAGCGCATCGATGTGGTGTCCCCCGGCGTCGACCTCAAGGTCTTCAAACCCGCATTCCGCGATCGGTCCCGCAAGGAATTGGGCATCGCACCGGGGCGCTTCCACGTAGTTTTCGCCGGGCGTATGCAGCGCCTCAAGGGACCGCACGTGCTGGTCAAGGCTGCCGCCATCCTGCGCGAGGAACGCCCCGACATTGATCTGCAGCTCTCTTTCCTTGGCTCCCGCAGCGGCAATGACCGGTACGATCTCCAGACACTTATCAACGAGTCCGGATTGTCCGCCAGCGCCACCATCCACCCGCCTGTTGACTCGGCGAAATTAGCCGATTGGTACCGCAGCGCGAGTGTCGTGGCCGTGCCGTCCTCCAGTGAGTCTTTTGGTTTGGTAGCCCTGGAAGCGCAAGCCTGCGGCACCCCTGTCATCGCCACCAATGTTGGCGGCCTGCCCCGCGCTGTCAGCGACGGACGCACCGGCCTGCTCGTTGACGGCCGTTCGCCAAGGCTGTGGGCCGAAGCCATCGCGTCCCTGCATGATTTTGGCGAGACCCGCATCGACATGGGGCGCGCCGCCTCCGTGTTTGCCGGAGCCTTTGGCTGGGAACGGACGGCCGCCCGCACGGTCCTGAGCTACGATCTCGCCCTCACATACCAGTACATCGCCCCGCCCGGCTGCTAACAAAGTCCGCCCGCACGCGCCTGGCGCCCGTACCCTAGCCATTTGGACAGTCCGCAATTTTCATGTTGTGTTCCGGCTCACAAACACCCTACTGGTCGGTAGGCTGTTTTAGTTGGCTTCGACGGTTCACTGCACCCTAGATCATCACTCTGGATGCCGGCCGGCCTGCCATGTTGCACCCGTCAGGTAAGACGCCTGGCGGAGATCCTGTCGAAAGGTTCACAGCGCCATGAAACGAACGGGAAGAACTCTCTTTCGCAACTCAGGAATGCGAAAGGCCGTGGCACTTTGTGCCGGCCTTCCATTGCTTTTTGTCACAGTGGGGGCACTGCCAGCATCGGCCAACCCGAGCCAGCCCGCCTCACCCGGTATCTCTGCGACGGACATTGATCCGCTTGACTACCAAGCCGGACGCTACATTGTTGTCCTCGCCGAACAGCCCATCGCCATGTACGACGGCGGCACGGCCGGCCTGAGTGCCACCAAGCCACAGTCCGGGAAAAAGCTTGACTCTTCGCGGCCCGAGGTCCAGAAGTACAAGGCTCACTTGGAGACCAAGCAGGCCGCCGTTGCCAAGACGGAAAACGTCACGGTCAAGCGCACCTTCACGGCTGCCCTCAACGGTTTCTCCGCAGATCTTTCGGCAGATCAGGCACTGGCCCTTGCCAAGGACCCAAGTGTCCTAACAGTGGCCCCTGACACCGAGAACGCACCAGATTATTCCAGCACGGACTTCCTCGGGCTCAGCGGTCAGGACGGCAGCTGGAACACGAAGTTTGGCGGACAGGACAAGGCGGGTGAAGGCGTTGTTGTTGGCATCATCGACACCGGCTACACGCCGTCAAGCCCCTTCTTTGCCGGCAATGAGGTGTTGCCCCTGACCGGTGAGCCGCAGGTAGGCGTCCCCTACCGCAATGACGATGGCAACATCGCCATGCTCAAGGCCAATGGCGAAACCTTCTCGGGCGAATGCCAAAAGGGTGTCGAGTCGGGCGCCGATTTTGATGGCACCGCCTGCAATTCCAAGGTCCTCAGCGCGCATTACTTTGCCGATGACTTCATGAACTACGTTGCACCCGGTGACCGCGCACCGGAAGAGGTCCTCTCCCCCGTGGACGTTGCCAGCCATGGTACTCACACCGGCAGCACAGCTGCTGGCAACGCCAACATTGCGGCCACCATTGGCGATCGCGCCATGGGGATCACCGGCGGCGTCGCCCCGGCGGCAAAACTCTCCGTCTACAAGATCTGCTGGGAAGACACCGATCCGGACACCGGCGGTTGCTACTCATCCTCCGCAGTCGCTGCCATCAACCAGGCCATCCTTGACGGCGTGGACGTGCTGAACTACTCCATCTCGGGCAGCACCTCATCCACCACTGACCCTGTTTCCTTGGCTTTCCTCTCGGCAACCTCGGCAGGAATCTTCGTCGCGGCCTCCGCAGGTAACTCCGGCCCCACGGCCAGTACCGTCAACCACGGTGCGCCGTGGTTGACCACGGTAGCCGCCACGTCCTTCTCCTCTGAGCTTCAGGGCACGGCAGAGTTCTCCGATGGCACCAAGTTCCGCGGCGCCAGCATGATGGGACAGAGCGTTCCGGCGAGCCACGTGATCCTTGCGACCACTGCTGCCGCAGCGGGTGCGGCCAACCCCGAACTGTGTGGGCCCAACACCCTTGATGCCGCGAAGGTGGCCGGCAAGGTTGTTGTGTGTGACCGAGGCGTGATTGACCGTACGGCCAAGAGCGCTGAGGTCAAGCGTGCCGGCGGCGTCGGCATGATCCTCACCAACGTCTCATCCTCCTCCGAAGATGTGGACCTGCACGCGGTGCCCACGGTTCACGTGAACCCGCCGGCAACGCAGCTCATCAAGGACAAGGTCACGGCCAACCCGGATATTTTGGTTTCACTCGTTGACACTGACACCACAGGATTGCCGGTGGCTCCGCAGCCCCAGGTTGCCGGATTCTCCTCCCGCGGCCCGCTGACTGCCACGAACTCGGATCTACTCAAGCCCGACGTCGCCGCTCCCGGTGTTGCCGTGCTTGCCGGAGTTTCCCCCATCGCAACCGGCGGTGACCAGTTCGGCATGATGTCCGGAACGTCCATGGCAGCACCGCATGTTGCCGGCTTCGGCGCACTCCTGCTGGCCAAGAACCCCACCTGGTCACCGGCAATGGTGAAGTCGGCCATGATGACAACAGCCACGGATGTAGTCAATGAAGATGGCAGCAAGAACACCGATCTCTTTGCAACGGGCGCCGGTCAAACCTCTGTCGTCAAGGCCCTTACACCCGGTCTGGTGTACGACGCAGGCGACACCGAATACCTGAAGTTCATTCAGGGCACCGGAATCGATCTGGGCATGCCAGGTCTTGGCAGCACCGCACCTCGGGACATGAACCTCGCGTCCTTGGCTGTCGGCAGCCTTGCTGGCAAGGTTACTGTCACCCGCACCGTCACGGCACTGACGCCCGGTTTGTACCGAGCAATGGCCAACGTTCCTGGAGTCAACGTCAAGGTCACCCCTTCGGTGTTGAACTTCTCCCAAGCCGGCCAGCAGCGCACCTTCAAGGTCACCTTTGAAAACGCCACCGCAGCCCTCGGCGAATTCGCCATGGGAAGCCTGACATGGCAGGGCGCCGGCGCCACGGTCACCTCTCCGGTAGCCGTCCGCCCGCTGGCAGCCCTCGTGCAGCCGGAGATCACCTTTAGCTCCGATCAGGGCACCGGCAGCGGCCAGATTCCGGTTGTTTCCGGTACCAGCGCCCCTGTGGCACTGACCCTCAACGGACTGTCAAAGGCCGATTCCAGCGCTGTTGAGTTGGCTCCTGGCCCGTTGGCCATCGGCACCAACGCCTCCAACTACCTCAAGGAAGTTGTTGTCCCGGCGGGCACTGAACTGGCCAAGTTCCAGGTTATTTCCGCCGATCCCGGCGCCGATTATGACATGGTCGTTTTCAACCCCCGGGGCCAGGTCTACGATCTGCGGACGGCTTCTTCCAGCGAATCCTTCTCGCTGACAAACCCGGCTCCGGGCACCTACCGGGTGCTCGCCAACCTGTACTCCAGCACCGATGGCGGCGCAGTCAAGGCCACCGTTGACGCGGCGATCCTTGGCGCCAACGTTGGCAATGCCTCCGTGGCTCCGAACCCGCTGAAGTTGGCCAATGGCAAGTCCGGCAACGTGACCCTTAGCTGGACCGGGCTCGCCCCGGGCAACTACCTGGGCCGGGTTGCGTTCGGTGACGCCGGCACCGAAACGTTCGTCTCGGTGATCATCACGGATGCTGGCGTTGCGGTTGTCCCTGAGGACGCCAAGGTGTCCGAGCAACGGTCCGATTCACTCATCCAAGGATCGGTGAGCTAACCCAGCTTTCCCACAGTACGACGGCGGCCATCCAGCAAGTCTGGATGGCCGCCGTCGTACTGTGGGACGTTAATTCAGCGTGACGTTGGTTCAGGGACTTTCGCCGGGCTAGACGGCGCCGGTGCCGCCTGCCAACGCGCCGAACAGCGGGGCCAGGGCCTGCCAGCGTGAAATTTCGCAACCGTCGGTCCGGCTGAACGCGGCGTTGACTTCCTGGCCGTTGAACCATCCGGTGACTACGGCGATCTGCGGGCCGCCGTATTGCTGGGTGCAAATACGCGCCGGATCCGGAAGGGCGAAGAAGATCTTTTGTCCGTGCAACTCCACGGCGGCCAGAGCCGCGGCGGAGTCGGGCAAGGTTGACTCCGCGGCCGGCGTCGAGCCGTCGGCAACGAGCCGGAAAGTACGGGGTGCGGCCCCAGGCGATTCAGTAAGTGTGATGGTCAGGTCTATACCCGCGGGCGACGCGGTGCCGGTGGGAGACGCAGTGCCAGCCGGCGGAGCTGTGGTTCCAGCCGGGATACTTGGAGGGGTCGTTACTGTCACGGGCGGTGTGCCGGTGGCATCTCCGCCGGGCTGCTGCTGGGTACACCCGGCAACCACCGCCACAACGGAGAACAGCAGCACCGTCACGGCAAGCCGCGAGCCCGCTGCGTGGACCGAACTTCTCAGGCTATGAATCCTTGGCATCGTGGCCGTCTCCTTGCGTTTCTGCCATGCTAGCCCATGGCGTGTCCTGCCACCCTGGAAGTTCGGGAAGTCTAGAAATTCCGGGACGAGTCCGCAGGCTTAGAGGACAAACGCCTGCGCTTGAATGGCCACGGCCGCTGCACCACGCGCCCACTCGGTGAAATCTGCCGAGGCAACACGGACGGTGACAGGCTCTGCTTCCGGATCGCGCCCGGCTGCCAAGGTGGCCAGCACCGCCGCTTTCCTTGTGGTGAACAAGGCGAGACCCTCGCCGCCTAGCACAACCGTGTTAACCATGGTCAGGTTCGCCGCTGCGGCTATCAGCACGCCAAGCGCTTTCGCTGCCGCTTCGAGGACAGCCACTGCTGCGCGGTTACCTTCCTCGGCCAATTCCAGCGCCTGCTCGTAATCAACTGGCCGGCCCAGCGCGGCGGATATCTGCAGGCAGATGCTGGGAATGGACAACATGGCCGTGGAGCAGCCCCGGTGCCCGTCCATGCACATGGGCCCATTGGGATCCAGTGGAAAGTGCCCACCGAGGCCCAAGCCTGTATCTGCCGTACGAATGACGTGGTTGCGGATGGCCAAGCCGTATCCGACGCCAGCGCCCACGGTGATCACAGCGAAATCGTCGACCTCGCGCCCCGCCCCAAACCACTGCTCGGCGGCAACAAGCGCGGTGACGTCGTTGTCCACCACGACCGGTAATTCAAGACGTGCCGCAAGCAAGTTTCCCAGCGGGACCTCTTTCCAGCCGAGGAACGGAGCGCGATGAACTACGCCGTCGGGGCGGACCTGCCCACCCAAGGAGACACCAACGCCAGTAATGCGTACATCCAGGTGGGCACCGAGCTGTTCGGTCAACTGCGCAATCCCCTCCACCACGGTGGAGGTTGAGGTATCGGTAATGGCCAGGGTCGCCTCAGCCAGAATGGTGGCCCGCAGGTCCGTCAAGACAGCCTGCAGCAGATCGCCAGCAACTTTGACACCCACGAACCACGCGCTGTCGTTGCGAACATCGAGCAAGCGGACAGGCCTGCCCACCGTTCCATCGGCAACGATGGCCCCCTCAACCAGAAGGCCAGCATCAAGGAGTGGCTTGCCCAACCGGGTCAGGCTGGCCACGCTCAGCTTGAGTTCCTTGGCCAACTCTCCGCGGGATATAGGGCCACGAACAAGTACCAAACGGGCCAATTCCAGCGCCGAATCTGCGAGCGCGTCCGGATTTTCGCGCTTCTCTGCATGCAGGGCTGGTAGCGGGGAGACGGTGTTCATACCGCTTAGTTTATTGCAGATTGAGTCTAATTCCAGTCGACAGGCGAAAGAATTGGCCGAATTCGCCACATAGAGTGACTCTTGACACAGTAATTAGTTTTGCGGTAAAACTATTATATGAGCACAACAACCCCCTCAACTCCCGCGCACCTGCAACTGCATCGCGGCGGCACCTCGGTCATCGTTGACCTGACCACCGCTGGCACACCGTCCATCATTCATTGGGGCCCTTCCACCGGAATCCTCTCCGCTGCGGAGCTGGAGTCCTTGGCCGTGGCAGCCCGCCCGCAACGTGTCTCCGGCGGCATTGATGCCCCGGCGCGTTTGAACCTTCTGCCACAGGAAGTATTTGGCTGGCAGGGATCCCCCGCGCTCATAGGGCAGCGCGCAACCGGTGCCTGGGCCAGTGCACTGAGCACAACGTCCACCCTCTTCGACTCCACATCAGCCACGATCGTCGCCGAGGACCCCGCCGGCGGACTTCGCCTCATTACGGAATTGTCGCTGACCGGGGCCGGTGTCCTGGAGCAGCGTCACACCCTGACTAACATGGGCACCTCGGACTACCAGGTGCACCACCTCACCACTGTTTTCCCGCTGCCCACCACAGCCACCACTGTTCAGGATTCAACCGGCAGGCATTTGAAGGAACGCACGGCGCAGCGCCGGCCCTTGACCGTTGGAGCCCATGTACGGGAGAGCCGCCGCGGCCGCCCCGGCGCCGATGCCTCGCTGCTCATGCTGGCTGGAACTGACAGCTTTGGCTACCGCAGCGGTCTGGTCCACGGCGTGCACACTGCCTGGAGCGGAAATCACAGGCTCACCGCCGAACGCACCATCACCAGCGACAGCTTCCTGACGGCAGGAGAGTTGCTGCTGCCAGGCGAGGTAGTGCTGGCACCAGGGGAAAGTCACACCACACCCTGGTCCCTCGGTTCCTGGGGCCACGGCCTGGATGAACTCTCGGCACGCTTCCATCAGGATCTGCGGGCGCGCACCCAGCACCCTCGCCGCCCCCGCCCCGTCACGCTCAACACGTGGGAGGCTGTGTACTTCAACCACGACCTCACCACGCTGAAGAACCTCGCCGACAAGGCGGCAGCTGTTGGCGTGGAGCGCTTTGTGCTCGACGACGGCTGGTTCCTTGGCCGCCGTGACGATACCGCAGGTCTGGGCGACTGGTTTGTTGATCCGGCTGTTTGGGCCGATGGTTTGAGCCCCATCATCGATCACGTCCGCGGACTCGGGATGGAGTTTGGATTGTGGTTCGAGCCCGAGATGGTCAACCCTGACAGCGATCTGGCTCGCAACCACCCCGACTGGATCCTGCACACCCCTAGCCGTTGGCCCGTCAGCGCTAGGCAGCAACAGGTCTTGAATTTGGCCCATCCGGACTGCTTCGACTACCTTCTGGCCAGCATTGACGCCATCCTCAGCGAATACCCCATCAGCTATATCAAGTGGGACCACAATCGCGATCTGCTCGACGCCTCCGATGCCCGCACCGGCAATGCCGCCGTCCGTGAATCAACACTGGCCCTGTACCGGCTGTTAGCAAACTTGAAGACCCGCCACCCGGAGCTGGAGATTGAAAGCTGCGCCTCCGGTGGTGCCCGCGTGGATTTGGGCATCCTTAACTACACCGACCGGATCTGGACCAGCGATTGCATCGACCCCATGGAACGTCTGGACAACCAGGCCAACACCTCGCTGCTGGTGCCGTATGAACTCATGGGCGCCCACATTGGTGGCCCAAAGTCGCACTCCACTCGCCGCCAGCACAGCCTTGGTTTCATGGCCCGCACAGCCATCTTTGGCCACTTTGGCATTGAATGGAACATCGCCGACATCAGCGACGCACAAACGGCAGAATTGGCCAGCTGGGTACAGTTCCACAAGGAGAACCGCGAACTGTTCCACACGGGCATCAGCGTGCACGCCGATGTGCCGGACCCGGCCCTGGATGTGCGCGGTGTCGTCTCGGACGACGGCGGGCGGGCCATCTTTGCGCTGACCCAGCGAACAGCCTCAACCACCTACCCCTCCGGCCGGATCACCCTTCCGGGCCTTGCTCCTGAAGGCCGCTACAGGGTTGCCCTATCTCACCCGCTCGATGACGAGGTGGGCAATGGGCAATCGCCCCTTGCCTGGCCGCTGCACGAGACCGTCCTTCCGGGCGCCGTCCTGGGCTCTGTGGGCATCCAGTCCCCCGTACTCTTCCCCGAGCAATCCGTGCTCATCATGCTCACCAGGGTCGACGCCGATTCTGCCCGGGCCATCTAAGGAGTTCGCATGAAAGCAATACAACACCTAGCTACAGCGCGCCCAAAAGCGCCTGGCACAGCGGTGGCAAGCGCCGTCGTCGTCCTTGCCCTTACTGTTTCACTGGGGCTGAGCGGCTGCGGCGCCGCCGATGACGGTCGCGTCAAGCTCGATTTCTTCCAGTTCAAGCCAGAGGCCGTGGCTCAGTTCACCAAGATCGTCGACGATTTTGAGGCGGCAAACCCGAACATCGACATCGTCGTCAACAACGTTCCCGATCCGGATACGGCCATCCGCACCTTGCTGGTCAAGAACAAAACGCCAGACGTTCTGACCCTGAACGGCAACGGCAACTTTGGCGACCTGGCCTCCGCCTGCGTCTTCGCCGACCTTTCTGAGCTTCCGTCGGCGCCCCGGGTCAACTCCTCTGTGCAGGATATTTTGAACGGTCTGGGCACCTGCCACGGCGCCGAGACGAACGGGCTGCCGTTTGCCAACAACGCCAGCGGAGTCCTGTACAACCCGGAGATCTTTACCAAATATGGTGTCGCCGTTCCCACCACTTGGGATGAGTTCATCGCGGCCGCCGACACCTTCAAGGCCAACGGCGTCAACCCGTTCTACATGACCTTGAAGGATGCCTGGACCATACAGCCGTCCTATGTGAATTTGGCTGGAAATCTCATGCCCGCCGACTTCTTCGACGACGTCCGCTCGGCTAACTGGACGCCAGCCAGCGGCGAGTTTGGTTTCGAACATGACGGCTCCGAAGCCGCCACGAAACTGGCGAAACTGTTCAGCTACGCCCAGCCGGGAGCCGATGGCGCCGGCTACAACGACGGCAACGCAGCCTTCGGTGCCGGTGAATCAGCCATGTATCTGCAGGGCAGCTTCGCCATTCCGGCCATCCGCGCGGCGAACCCGGATGCGAAGATCGCTTCTTTCCCGTACCCCACAACAAACGATCCGGCCAAGAACACCCTGGTCTCCGGCGTCGACGTCACGCTGGCGATCGGCAAGGACACCAAGCACCCCGCCGAGGCCCAAAAGTTCGTTGAATACCTCATGACCCCGGAGGTCCTTGACTACTACGCGGCGGCCCAGTCCTCGCTAACCCCTGTCACCGACGCGGCCCCGAGCACCGATCCGGCACTGGCCGGCATGCAGGGACTCTTCGCGGAGGGCAAGGTCATCGGCTACTTCGATCACCACGTGCCGCCCAGCATCCCGCTGGCACCGCTTTTGCAGCAATTCATCCTTGACCGCAAGCAACCCGAGTTCCTGAACCGCATGGATCACGAATTCGAAAAGGTCGCCGCCCGCACCATTACCAAGAAAGGGGACTAAACCATGACCACCTCCACGGCCAAGGCTTTGAGGCCCCGCACCTCCGCCGGCCTCCAGCGCCGTCGACCATCACGGATCAGCAAGACTTTTTACTGGATGGTCATTCCAGCCCTCGTGCTGTTTGTCATCCTGCACACTGTCCCCACTCTGACCGGCATCTTCTTTAGTTTCACCAATTACGCCGGCTACGGTGAGTGGAATTTTGTGGGATTGTCCAACTACGTGAACCTGTTCAAAGATGACAGGATCCTGAATTCTTATGTCTTCACACTCATCTTTGCCGTCACGGCCACCATTGTGGTCAATGTGGGCGCCTTGTTCATTGCCATCCTGCTCAACGCCAAGATCAAGTACCAGACGGCCTTCCGCGGCATCTTCTTTATCCCCAACATCCTCTCGGTGCTGATTGTTGCTTACGTCTTCAACTACCTGCTGTCCAACAACCTGCCGCTCATCGGTCAGGCACTGGGCATCGAGTGGCTGTCCACCTCCATCCTGACAAACCCCGATCTGGCCTGGCTGGGCATCGTGGGTGTCACCGCGTGGCAGTCCATCGCCTTCAGCGTCATCATCTACTTGGCCGGGCTGCAGACAGTTCCCGGTGAACTCTACGAGGCCGCCAGCCTTGACGGAGCCTCACCGTGGCGCCAGTTTTGGTCCATCACCTTCCCGCTCATCTCCGGCTTCTTCACCATCAACATGGTGTTGGCCTTGAAGGGTCAGCTCCAAGTCTTCGACCAGATCGTTGCCCTGACCAACGGCGGTCCCGGCACCTCCACCGAATCGGTGTCCATGGTCATCTACCGCGGCGGCTTCCAAGGCGGCGAATACGGTTACCAAATGGCCAACTCAGTGGTGTACCTGGTGGTCATCGTTGTCCTGGCCCTACTGCAGCTGCGCGTTCTCTCGCGCAAGGAGGCTGACTTCTCATGAGCACACTCACCCAAAGCCCCACAGTTCTGGACTCAGGCACCCCGGCCAAGCTCCGGCGTCGTTCCTCCGTCAACGTGCCCCTGACCGTCCTGGTGGCGGTGCTGTCGCTGACTATCCTGATCCCGCTGTACTTCACGATCGTCACCGCGCTGAAATCCTCCGAGCAGCTCAACGGCAACGCGCTGGCCCTTCCCACCAGCATTCATCTGGAGAATTTCTCCAACGCGTGGACACTGACCAACTTCCCCAACGCCCTGCTGATCTCAGGGATCGTCACTGTGGCCGCCGTGATCTTGACCATCCTGACCAACTCCCTCGTGGCCTACGCGATCGCCCGGAACATGCACCGCCCGTTCTTCAAGGCGCTGTACTACTTCTTCATCGCAGCCCTCTTTGTGCCATTCCCCATCATCATGCTGCCGGTGACCAAGCAAATGGCGCTCCTCAGTTTGGACAACCCAGTGGGCTTGTTCCTGCTGTACACGGTCTACGGCCTCAGCTTTAATATCTTCGTCTACACGGCATTCATCAAATCCATCCCCGCAGAGCTGGAAGAGGCCGCCATCATGGACGGGGCGAGCGTGTGGACAACGTTCCGCAAGGTCATCTTCCCGGTATTGACACCCATCAACGCCACCGTGGGCATCCTGACGTGCCTGTGGGCGTGGAATGACTTCATGCTGCCGCTGGTGATCCTCTCCGATCCCACCACGCGCACGCTGCCCCTGGTCCAGTTCGTCTTCCAAAGCCAGTTCAACACCGATTACACAACGGCTTTTGCCTCGTACCTCATGGCTATGGCACCGTTGCTCTTGGTCTACCTATTCGCCCAGCGCTGGGTTATCTCCGGCGTCATGAGAGGATCCGTCAAATAATGCCTACTCCTGCAACCGATTCACTCTGGTGGCGCCAAGCCGCCGTCTACCAGATCTACCCGCGCAGTTTCGCCGATTCCAACGGTGACGGCATGGGCGATCTGCCCGGCATCACCTCCCGCATGGGCTACCTTTCTGCCCTGGGGATCGACGCGATCTGGCTGAGCCCGTTCTATCCGTCCGCGCTGGCCGACGGCGGATACGACGTCGACGATTACCGCAACGTTGATCCCCGCCTCGGCTCCCTGGACGATTTCGATGCCATGGTGGCCGCCGCGCACGCCGCAGATATCCGCGTGATCGTGGATGTGGTGCCCAACCACAGCTCCAACCAGCACGAGTGGTTCAAGGCCGCGCTGGCCGCCGCGCCGGGCTCCCCCGAGCGGGCGCGCTACCACTTCCTTGACGGGTTGGGGGACGACGGCGCACTGCCGCCGTCCGATTGGCCCTCCCACTTTGGCGGGGGTGCTTGGACACGGGTCGTTGAGCAGGCCGGACCGAATGCCGGTTCCTTGGGGCAGTGGTACCTGCACCTGTTCGCCACCGAGCAGCCCGATTTCAACTGGGACAACCCGGAGGTCCGCGAGGACTTCCACGCCACGTTGCGGTTCTGGTCCGACCGCGGTGTTGACGGTTTCCGCATCGATGTGGCGCATGCCCTGGTCAAGGACATGTCGCTGCCGCTGCGCTCGAAGCCGGCCCTTGACATCCTCGTCGACGATGGCAGCGATCCGCTCTTTGACCGCGACGCCGTCCACGAAATCTTCGAAGGCTGGCGTTCCGTACTCAACGAATACAACCCGCCCAAGGCTGCCGTGGCTGAGGCCTGGGTCCCGTTCACCGACCGACGCTTGAAGTATGCCCGCCCCACCGAACTAGGCCAAGCATTCAACTTCGACCTGCTGCAGGCACCATTTTCGGCCGTGGAGTTCCGTTCCATCGCCGAGAAGTGCCTCTCCGAGGCTGTTGCCTCAGGCGCGTCCTCCACCTGGGTGTTCTCCAACCACGACGTGGTCCGCCACCCCTCGCGGTATGCCTTGCCGGACGGCAGCACCCGGGAAGACCTCGAGGCGTGGCTGCTGGCCGACGGCGCCGTCCCCGCGCTGGATCTGGCGCGCGGTTTGCGTCGGGCACGGGCGGCGACGCTGTTCATGCTGGGCTTGCCGGGCTCCGCCTACCTGTACCAGGGCGAGGAACTGGGCCTCTTTGAGGTCGCCGACCTGCCCGCGACTTCGCTGCAGGACCCCACCTGGTTCCGCACGTTGAATACCGTCAAGGGCCGCGACGGTTGCCGCGTGCCGCTGCCGTGGTCCGCTGTTGAGCCCAACTTTGGTTTTGGCGGCACCCCGTGGCTGCCGCAGCCCGAATGGTTCGGTTCTCTGGCGGCGACGGCACAGGACGGTGAGTCCGGCTCAACCCTGGAGATGTACCGTTCCGCGTTGTCGTGGCGCAGCAAGTTGCAAGCCGAAGAAACACTGGAATGGCTCAGTCAACCGGCGGCCGGAGTGGTGCACTACCGCCGCCCGAACGGCTGGCAGGTGATCACCAACTTTGGCGGCTCCCCCGCGGCGCTGCCATCCGGCGTCGACCTGTCCAAGGTGGTCCTCAGCTCCGGCGAGAGCGCCGCTGGTCAAGGAGCAGTGGGAGCAAGCAAAGGAACGGGGACGGGAGCAACAATCGGGGCCGAAACAACCCTCTGGCTCGCCCCCTAACCCCAACGCCGCACCACCTTCCGGCCTCCACAATTTTGTGGGGGCCGGACGGCGTTCCCTACCTGTGGATAACTTCTGCGGCATGCGTCCGCTCTAGGCCACAATTAATCCATGGAGCCCAGCGACGCTTTACATCTCCCCGAGGTGCCCTTTACGTACCGTGAAGGTCTCGCCTCGGGCCTAACCCCGGACCAGCTCAAGAGCAGCCAGCAAATAAACGTTAGCCATGGGATTTACAGGCCGGATGGATGGGAATTTAATCTACGGGATGCAGCCCGGGTGCTCTCAGCGGCTTCGCCTGGTGCTTGGATTTCGCATTCCACGGCCGCCCGGCTCCACGGGCTAATTCTGCCGCCGTGGCTGGCAGATTCGGATGAGCTTCACCTCAGTAAGCCCCGCCGACTCCCGCAGTTACGTCGAAAAGGTATTGTCAGCCACAATGTGACAGCTCTAAGCGGCGAAGTCGAAGCCACAGACGAACTGAAGATCAGCACTCGCTCGCGCACCTGGCTCGATCTGGCCCGTATTCTTCCCTTGCCTGATCTCATCTGCATGGGAGACCAACTCATTCGCATTCCCAGAGCCGAGTTCGAGGGCCGCAGCGAACCCTACGCCACCCTCAAATCCCTCAACGCTATGGCCGGTCGACACCGTAATCTCCAAGGAATTGTGCGGGCCCGCGACGCCCTTGTGCTCATGCGCGTCGGGGCAGATTCGGCACCCGAGACGCTTTTGCGCCTGGCCATATCCGAGGCTGGTTTGCCGGAGCCAGAACTTCAACTCACCCTCTGGGGGCGCAAAGGCGGGCCATCTGCTGACGCCGGCTACCGCGCTCGGCGCATCGCCATGCAGTACGACGGCGCCCATCACCTGGACGAGTTGCAGCAGTTCAGTGATAGGCGCCGGGACAAGGCCTTCGACAATGCTGGTTGGGCCGTGCTGATCTTTACCCAGGAGGATCTGGCGGACGGTTTTCACAGCGCGGTCCAGCGCCTGCGGATGGCGCTGCACCAAGCGTGGCTAGATCCTAAGCATGCTTCCGGATTCGAAGGCTAGAAATAGGAAATTTCCAACAGGTTAAAAAGCTGCGGGACACTCCCTCGAGAGGAAGTGTCCCGCAAGCTATCGCCCTAAAGTGATGCGGCGTCGGCAGAAAACCGCCGGAAAGTGATGCCGCGTCGGGAAGAGAAGGAGAGGCTAGATGTCGCCTCGGATGAAGGCTTCTACCTTCTCGTGCGCGATATCGTCGGCGTACTGCTCCGGCGGGGACTTCATGAAGTAGCTGGAAGCCGAGAGGATAGGTCCACCAATGCCGCGGTCCAGGGCGATCTTTGCCGCGCGGATGGCGTCGATGATCACACCTGCCGAGTTGGGGGAATCCCATACTTCGAGCTTGTATTCCAGGGACACGGGAGCGTCACCGAAGTTACGGCCTTCGAGGCGGACGAATGCCCACTTGCGGTCATCCAGCCAGGCAACGTAGTCCGACGGGCCAATGTGGACGTCGTCCTCGCTAAGCACAGCGGAGGTGTTGGAGGTGACGGCCTGGGTCTTGGAGATCTTCTTGGATTCCAAGCGCTCACGCTCGAGCATGTTCTTGAAGTCCATGTTGCCACCAACGTTAAGCTGGTAGGTGCGGTCCAGAACAACGCCGCGGTCTTCGAACAACTTGGCCATGACGCGGTGCGTGATGGTTGCACCGATCTGGCTCTTGATGTCATCGCCAACGATCGGCACACCGGCAGCGGTGAACTTGTCGGCCCACTCCTTCGTGCCGGCAATGAAGACGGGCAAAGCGTTAACGAAGGCGACGCCGGCGTCGATGGCGCACTGGGCGTAGAACTTCGCGGCAGCATCTGAGCCAACGGGCAGGTAGCAAACGAGGACGTCAACCTTGGCGGCCTTCAACGTTGCAACAATGTCAACGGGCTCGGCGTCGGATTCAACGATGGTCTCGCGGTAGTACTTACCCAAGCCGTCGAGCGTGTGCCCGCGCAGGACCGGAACGTTCAGGTTCGGAACGTCGGCCAGCTTGATGGTGTTGTTCTCGCTGGCGCCGATGGCGTCGGAGAGGTCAAGGCCCACCTTTTTGCTGTCAACGTCGAACGCAGCAACAAACTGCACGTCGTTCACGTGGTACTTGCCGAACTCAACATGCATCAGGCCCGGAACCTTCACGGTCGGGTCTGCATCATGGTAGTACTGGACGCCCTGGACCAGTGATGAGGCACAGTTGCCTACACCGACAATGGCAACCCGAATAGGATGATTGGACACGGAACTCCTTCATAAAACTCACACGGATCCGGCGCTCACTCTGCGGTGATGGGTCGACGCACGACTTCACGGTTGACATAAAGACACGACGGCTGCTTGGCCGGATCTGACGCCCCTACGGCGCCCTAACCATAATAGTCAACACCCGGGAGCCCGGTTTTGTTCCATTGGGGAGACAATGCCCTGCCTTGTGAAGCCACCCGTTGTGCGCTACGAGTGCGCTAGGCGGGCACAACGGGTGGCCTTTACAGCCTATTTAACGGCCCAAATCAGGCTTGGGAGCGAGCTTTAGACGGCAGGCTCGACGGCGTACCCGTCAATGGCGCGCAGCTCACCTTCGCTGAACACGAGGTTGTTAATGGCGGCCACGTTGTTCTCCAGCTGACTGACGCTTGAGGCGCCGATCAGTGCGGAGGTGACGGGGCTGCTCTCGGCCCGTTCACGCAGGATCCAGGCAATGGCCATCTGCGCCAGTGACTGTCCACGTTCGGCGGCCAAGTCATTCAGGGCCCGCACGCGGCCCATCTTTTCCTCGGTCAGATCGCTGCCGTGGAGGAAGCGCTCCTTGGCGGCGCGGGAATCCGCCGGGACACCCTTGAGGTAGCGGTCGGTGAGTACGCCCTGTGCCAGCGGCGAGAAGGCAATGGAACCCGCCCCGACGGCGTCGAGCGTTTCATAAAGGTTCGGCTCCCCGTCCTCGGTCCAACGGTTCAGGATGGAATACGAGGGCTGGTGGATGAGCAGCGGCGTGCCCATTTCCTTCAAAATCCGCGCGGCTTCAAGGGTTTGAGCCGGGGTGTACGAGGAAATGCCGGCGTACAGGGCCTTGCCGGAGCGGACGGCGTGATCCAGTGCGCCCATGGTTTCCTCCATGGGGGTTTCCGGATCCGGGCGGTGACTGTAGAAGATGTCAACGTAGTCCAAGCCCATGCGCTTAAGCGAATCGTCGAGGCTGTTGAGCAGGTACTTCCGTGATCCCCACTCACCGTACGGGCCGGGCCACATGTCGTAGCCGGCCTTAGTGGAGATCACCAGTTCGTTGCGGTGCGCGGTGAAATCATCCTTGAAGTGGCGGCCAAAATTTGTTTCGGCACTTCCGGCGGGCGGACCATAGTTATTGGCCAGATCGAAGTGTGTGACACCTAGGTCAAAGGCGCGGCGGAGGATGTCACGCTGCACCTCGAAGCCCTTGTCATCCCCAAAGTTATGCCACAACCCCAGCGAGATGGCGGGCAGCTTCAATCCACTGCGGCCAACTCGGCGGTAGGGCATGGTTTCGTAGCGGTTTTCCGCGGCGTGAAAAGTCATACCAACCATCTTGCCAGCAATGGTGTGAGATTTATCTAATTCCGGTCCGGGGCGCGTAACACGAGTACGGAGCGCGCTACCAGCTGCACCGTTGCCCCCGCGGAGAACTCACCGGACAAGGTGGCGCCGGTGTCTACTTCCACCACCCATCGTGTCGCGTAGTCCCCGGTTGGCAGGGCGAAGTCCACCGCGGCGTCTCCGCTGTTAAAGAGCATCAGGAAGCAATCGTCAACCACTTCCCTGCCCTTTTCGTCGCAGTCGGGGATGCCTGCACCATTGAGGAACACGCCGATGCAGCGCCCCAATCCGCTGTCCCAATCGCCGGCCGTCATGGTGGCCCCGTCTGAGCGCAGCCACACAATGTCCGGCAGTGCGCCGTCGTCCCCGCGCTCGACAGGACGCCCATCGAAGAACCGACGACGGCGAAACACCGGGTGCGCCTCCCGCAATCGTCCCAGCTGGGAGACGAAGTCGGTCAGGCCATCGTCGGCTGCTTCCCAGTCGATCCACGTGAGCGGCGAATCCTGGGCGTAGGCATTGTTGTTGCCATGCTGCGTTCGGCCCAGTTCATCGCCATGGAGGATCATGGGCACGCCTTGGGAGAGCATGAGCGTGGTGAGGAAGTTCCGTTGGGCGCGTGCCCTCAGTTCCGCGATGGCAGGATCAGAAGTTGGCCCTTCCATACCGTGGTTCCAGGAACGGTTGTGGGATTCACCATCGCGGTTCTCCTCGCCGTTGGCCTCATTGTGCTTGTCGTTAAAGCTCACCAGGTCCGCCAACGTGAACCCGTCGTGGGCGGTCACGAAGTTGATCGAGGCCACGGGGCGACGGCCCGAATTCCCGTACAGGTCCGAGGAACCGGTTAGCCGTGACGCAAATTCGCTCAGCGTTGACGGTTCTCCCCGCCAAAAATCGCGGACGGTGTCGCGGAATTTTCCGTTCCATTCGGTCCACTGCGGCGGGAAGTTGCCTACCTGGTAGCCGCCGGGGCCAAGATCCCACGGCTCGGCGATGAGCTTGACCCGAGAGACAACAGGGTCTTGCTGCACCATTTCAAAGAACGAGGAGAGCTTGTCCACGTCGAAAAACTCCCGGGCCAGCGTGGCCGCCAGATCAAAGCGAAAACCGTCAACATGCATTTCTGTGACCCAGTAGCGCAGCGAATCCATGATCAACTGCAGCGAATGGGGCTGCCTGACGTTGAAGGAATTTCCGGTGCCCGTGTAATCGATGTTGAGCTCTTTATTGCCCTCTTGGAGCCGGTAGTACGCGTCGTTATCGATGCCCCGGAAGGAAAGCGTGGGACCAAGGTTGCTGCCTTCGGCCGTGTGGTTGTAAACCACGTCCAAGATGACTTCCAGCCCGTTGCGGTGCAGTTCCTTCACCATGGACTTGAACTCACGGACATGGTCGCAGGGATCGGAGCTGGCCGCGTATTCGTTGTGCGGCGCAAAGAAACCGATCGTGTTGTAGCCCCAATAATTTCGCAGACCCTGCTGCTCGAGCCTTTCGTCCTGCACAAATTGGTGGATCGGCATAAGCTCCACCGCTGTGACACCGAGCTTCTTTAGATGCTCGACGACGGACGGGTGCGCCAAGGCGGCGTAGCTGCCGCGCTGCTCCTCGGGCACGTCGTGGTGGAGGGCCGTCAGGCCCTTGACATGGGCCTCATAGATGACGCTCTGGTAGTAGGGAATATCGAGTTTCGCATCGGGGCGGCCGTCCGCATCCTGCCAGTCAAAGCTGTCATCCACCACCACACTTCTGTAGGTGCTGGCCGCAGAGTCTTCGTCATTGCGCACCAGTGGATCACCGAGGTTGTAGGCAAAGACCGGCTGGCCCCACGTGATCGCCCCGTCAACCGCCTTGGTATATGGGTCAAGGAGCAGCTTGGCGGCGTTGAAACGGAGCCCGTTGGCTGGATCCCAGGGCCCTTCCACCCGGTAGCCGTATCGTTGGCCCGGGCCAACGCCCGGGACGTAGCCATGCCACACGTAGCCGTCCACCTCGGTCAGCGGCAACAGGGTTTCCTTGCCTTGCTGGTCGAAAAGACACAACGTCACCGCCGCCGCACCATCGCTGAACAAGGCGAAGTTGGTGCCGTTGCCATCCGCGTGGGCACCCAGTGGGTGGTCCCGTCCCGGCCAGATTTCCATGGTTCCCCTTATGCTGCGCTAGTGGGTGGTGTGGAGAGCTTCGCCCAGACCGCTGGAATTCTTGCTGCCAGCATCCCTGCATTCAAAGTTTCTGAGGGGTTGTGCGCGGCGGGCACGCCAGCGTCGTCACGGGTCAGCTCACAACGGGCCAGTTCACCGTGCAGGGCTGCTGCGAGTGCCGCGGTGACCGTGAGTGTCGCTGTGCCACGCATGGCCAGCAGCGCCACGAGGATGCCCGCCAAGGTGTCACCGCTTCCTGCCGTGGCCAGCCGTGGCGTCCCATTGGCCTGTGTGTACACGGCACCGGTACTGTCTGCCACCACGGTGGTTGGGCCTTTCAGCAGCACCACGGCGCCAAACAACGCCGCCGTCGTACGGGCCGCAGCGAGAGGTGAGGCCTCTATCTTGGAGCGGCTTAGCACCACGCCGCAACGCGCCAACAAGGCCGAAAGCTCGCCTGCGTGCGGGGTAAGGACAAGGTGCGCGTTCCCGCCGTCGGCGGACGGTTCCACGAGGGCCAGTGCGGCAGCGTCAACCACCACGGGGATGGCCGCCGCACAGCTGGCAGCAATCGCCTCACGGGCACGTTCGTACTGAGCGTCATCTCCGTCAATTCCGGGTCCGACCAGCCATGCTTGAACCCGCACGTCCTGAGGAGAATCTTCCGAACACACCACCTCAGGATTGCGCACGTGCAGGGCCGCCGCCACCTGCGCCGGACCCAGATACCGGACCATTCCCGGCCCGCATGCCGAAGCCGCGGCCGCGGCCAGCAGGCCTGCCCCGGGATATTGGGCGGACCCGGCAATAATTCCTGCCACCCCACGGGTGTACTTGTGATCCGCCGCCAGCGGATTCGGCAGCAGCGCAGCCAGATCTCCGTCGTCAAGCCGGCTCACGTCTTTCGGGCCCAGGAGATCACCGATCCCGAGGTCTACAAGTTTTACCGCACCGCACAGCTGCTCGGCTGGCGAGCTCAATAACCCTGACTTGTACGCACCAAAAGTCACCGTAAGATCGGCACGCAGCACCGGCCCGTGTACCTCCCCGGTCGTAGCATCAACACCGCTGGGGAGATCGCAGGCAACCACCAAGGGCCGCCGCATCCCAGACAGCTGCTCCAGCTTTTCCACCACGGTCGCCACCGGTTCCCGAAGGCCACCGCTGCTCCCCGTCCCCAGCAGCCCGTCAATAACGACGCCGGACGCCCTAGCCTCAGTGAGGAACTCCGCCGCGCCGGTGTCGGCAGTCAGTGCAAGGCACCGGCCGCCGGCTTTCTCAAAAGCAGTCAGGGCGTCGGGGTGGGTCCGGGAACCGGCGAGCAGCGCCGTCGTACGTGCACCGTGTGTGGCCAGCCAGGCGCCCGCGTACAAGGCGTCGCCGCCGTTGTTGCCCGAACCAACAAGAATGGCCACTCGTGCACCGTAGATCCGGCGGCCCTGTGACTTTAGAACAGACGCCACGCCCATCCCGAGCCCGTGCGCAGCCGTGCGCATGAGTATCGGCCCCTGCCCAGCGGCAAGGAACGGTTGCTCAGCGGCCCGGACGGCCGATGCCTGGTAGGCGTGGCGCATGTCAGCTTTCTGCGATCACCATGGCTGTGGAAATACCGCCGTCGTGGGTCATGGAAACGTGCCAGTGCTTGATTCCCTTGGACTTGGCCACGGCAGCAACGGTGCCCTTGACGTTGATCGTGGGTCCGTTTTCGTCAAGGCCAATCCAGCAGTCCTGCCAATTCATGCCGGCCGGGGCACCGAGCGCCTTCGCCACGGACTCCTTGGCGGCGAAGCGTGCGGCCAGCGACCGCGTGTTCAGCCCACGTTCTGCTGGCACAAAGAGCCGGTCAAGCAGTCCCGGAGTCCTCTCCAGCTGGCGGCCAAACCGCTCAATGTCTACAACGTCCACGCCAATACCAATGATCATGAACCAACCCTATCTACTCGACCGTGACCGACTTCGCCAGGTTGCGGGGCTGATCTACGTCAAAGCCCTTGGCCGAGGCAAGCTCGAGGGCGAAGATCTGCAGGGGAACCGTTGTCAACAGTGGTGCCAACAACGTGCTTGTCTGAGGAACGTAGAACACGTGCTCGGCGTAGGCCTGCGCGGATTCGTCGCCTTCTTCGGCAATAACGATGGTCTTAGCACCGCGAGCCCGAACTTCCTGGATGTTTGAGACAACCTTGGAGTGCAGTGAGTGGCGTCCTCGAGGTGAGGGAAGCACAACAATAACCGGCTGCCCCTCTTCAATCAGTGCGATCGGCCCGTGCTTGAGCTCGCCAGCTGCGAATCCTTCGGCATGAATGTAGGCCAGTTCCTTGAGCTTCAAGGCACCTTCCATGGCCACGGGGTAACCAACATGGCGGCCAAGGAACAACACGCTGCGGGTATCGGCCATGCTGCGAGCCAGTTCCCTGATCTGTTCGGCGTTCTCCAGAACAGTAGCGATCTTCGCCGGTGTCTTGGCCAATTCGGCCAGAATGTCCTTGATCTGGCCCTGGAACAGGTTTCCGCGCAACTGTGCCAAATACAGGCCCAGCAGGTAGGCGGCGGTGATCTGCGCCAGGAAGGCCTTGGTGGAGGCGACCGCAATCTCGGGTCCGGCGTGCGTGTACAGCACGGCGTCCGATTCGCGCGGGATGGTTGAACCATTGGTATTGCAGATGGCGACCGTCTTGGCGCCCTGCTCTCGCGCGTACCGCACGGCCATCAAGGTGTCCATGGTTTCACCGGACTGGGAGATGGAAACAATCAGGGTGTTCTCATCAACAATGGGATCCCGGTACCGGAACTCATGGGAGAGCTCCACCTCGGTGGGGATCCTGCACCAGTGCTCAATGGCGTAGCGGGCCACCTGGCCAGCATAGGCAGAGGTGCCGCAGGCGAGAACGATGATGCGGTTAATGTTTTTTAGCACGGCCGGGTCAACACGCAGCTCATTGAGCGTCAGGTTGCCAGCTTCATCGCTACGCCCCAGCAGGGTCTTAGCAACAGCCTCGGGCTGGTCGTTGATTTCCTTTTCCATGAAGGACGGGTAACCGCCCTTCTCGGCTGCGGCAGCATCCCAGTCGACAAGGTATTCGCGACCCTCGCCCGGTACGCCATGGAAATCGGTGATCTCCACGTTGTCGGCCGTGATGGTGACAACTTGGTCCTGTCCCAGTTCCACGGCCCGGCGGGTGTAATCGATAAATCCGGAAACATCCGAGCCGAGGAAGTTCTCGCCGTCGCCCAATCCCACAACGAGAGGAGAGTTGCGGCGGGCAGCCACGACGACGCCCGGCTCGTCGGCGTGCGTTGCGACCAGCGTGAAGGCACCTTCAAGGCGCTGTGCAACCTGCTGCATGGCCTGAGACAGCCGGCCTGTGGACGATCCATTGTCAGCGAATCCCCGGTAGATATCACCCAGGAGAGTTGCGGCGACCTCGGTGTCGGTTTCAGACTTGAAGCTGTGCCCGCGGGCCACTAGCTCGGACTTCAGTGATGCGTAATTTTCGATGATGCCGTTGTGAACAACGGCCAAGTCTCCGCCGTCAACAAGGTGCGGGTGCGCGTTGGCGTCGGTGGGTCCACCATGCGTGGCCCAACGAGTGTGGCCAATGCCGCTGTAGGCATCCGGGAGCGGGTTGCTCTCCAGTTCTTCCAAGAGCATGGCAAGCTTGCCACTCTTCTTGCGCATCTGGAGGCCAGCGGCCCCCACGACGGCGACACCTGCGGAGTCGTATCCGCGGTATTCCAGGCGGCGCAGACCTTCAATCAGAACCTCAAGGGCTCGCTGATTGGCCGACGAACTTGTTCCTTGAGCCGGGGCAGCGCCGGCGTATCCCACAATTCCACACATAAAAAACAATCATATGCCCCTACGAGTTCGCAGGACGTTCTACCTCCTTATGGCGTTTATCCCTGAAAATGTGTCAAGAATTCCGGGGTGCTCCGTAGGCCCGTTTCCCACTCAACCCCAAACAAGGCAGAATTGCAGGTGTGACAGCTCAAAGAACCGAGTCCGGCAACAGCGTCAGCGCCTCCCCTTTTGTGGAATTGGACCGCCAGACATGGTCTCGCCTTGCCAACAAAATCGAGCAGCCGCTCAACGAAGAGGACGTTCAGCGCCTCCGCGGCTTGGGCGATCAGCTGAACATGCGGGAAATTCACGACGTCTATTTACCACTCTCACGGCTCCTGAATCTGTATGTCGGCGCGGCCGAACACCTCCACAACGCCACCACCACATTCCTCGGCGAGCGTGGCACCCGCACCCCGTTTGTCATTGGTGTTGCAGGCTCCGTTGCTGTGGGCAAGTCCACAACGGCTCGCGTACTCAAGGAGATGCTGTGCCGCTGGCCGGACACTCCCAATGTGGAGCTTGTCACCACCGACGGCTTCCTTTACCCCAACGCCGAACTTGAACGCCGCGGACTCATGACCCGCAAGGGCTTCCCGGAGTCCTATGATCGCCGCGCCCTTCTACGCTTCGTCAGTGCCATCAAGAGCGGCGCCGAGGAAGTCCGCGCCCCCATGTACTCCCACCTCACGTATGACATCCTGCCGGACAAGGAAGTTGTGGTTCGCCGCCCCGACGTATTGATCGTTGAGGGTTTGAATGTCCTGGCTGCGGCACGGCCCCGCAGTGATGGGCGTTCCGGCTTGGCCGTCAGCGACTTCTTCGATTTTTCCATCTATGTCGATGCCAAGACCAGCCATATTGAGCAGTGGTACATCGAACGGTTCAGGTCCCTGCGCACCAGCGCGTTCGCCGATCCCGATTCATACTTCCGGCGCTATGCAGACTTGTCAGACGCGGAGGCAACCGCCACCGCCGACAAGATCTGGAAGAGCATCAACGAGCCCAACCTGGTCCAGAACGTGCTGCCCACCCGTGGCCGCGCCCAGTTGGTGCTCACCAAGGACGCCGATCATTCCATCAAACGGATGCTACTGAGGAAGGTCTAGTGCCGGTTGTGGGCTTCCACCAGACGCGACGTCCCCGGCAGACGCCTGCCGGCCGCCTTCGTCGTGAGCTGTCGTGGCCCCGACCGGGCGGCATCGTGATCTCCGCGATCGGAGCCGCGCTGGTCTTCGGAGGGGCCCTTTCTGTCACTCCCGCGACTGATGCGCCGTCCCCTATGGCTGCCGCGCCTACTTCTTCCTCCAGTACGACGCCGGCCCCCTCCCAGGTGCCCACGCCCGGTGCCGCCGCGCCCACGGAAGGCACCACCCAGCCGCCATCCAGTGCAGCGGGGACGCTCTCGGCGTCGGGTCTCACCGCCGCGCCGATTCCGCCGTCGACCACAGCCCCAGCCCCAGCCCTCAAGGTTGCCGGCGCCGCCGCGGGCTCGCCCATTCAGAAGTTGTTCGCCACCGACGGCCTTGCCCCCACAGACAATGCGCTGCGGAACATCGCCAACCCCAACAGCCCACTGGTGCTCGTCAACAAACAACGCCCATTGGTGCCCGCCAACTATTCGCCGAGTGATCTTGTGACGCCCGCAGTACTCTCCGGATCCAGTGAACCCGTGCTGCTGCGCGCCGAGGCGGCCACCGCAACGGAACGGCTATTTGCCGCCGCAGCCGCCCAAGGCATCCGGATCACCGTCATGAGCAGCTACCGTTCCTACGAAACTCAGGTTTCCGTCTACAACGGTTACGTGGCTGGCAAGGGTGAGGCCGCAGCAGACTCAACATCGGCCCGCCCCGGATTCTCTGAGCATCAGACCGGGTTGGGCCTGGACATTGGAGATGCGGATGCCGGCACTGCATGTGACTTCAATAGCTGTTTCGCAGACGCCGCGGCCGCACAGTGGGTTGCAGCCCACGGCAGCGACTTCGGTTTCCTTGTGCGGTACCTGCCGGGCGACGAATCAGTCACCGGGTATCTGGCCGAGCCCTGGCATTTACGGTACGTCGGGATTGCCGTTGCGCAGGACATGAAAGTGCTGGGTATCTCCAGCTACGAGAAATATTTGGGAGTTCCGGACGCTCCGGGCTACAAATAGGACTACAAAAAAGTTTTTCGTAATACACGCGGATTGCCATGGAGTGCGGTAACTTGGTGGCATGTTAAAGGGATTCAGAGATTTCATAATGAAGGGCAATGTCGTTGACCTTGCCGTCGCCGTCGTCATCGGTGCAGCCTTCGGGGCAGTAGTAAACTCCCTCGTTGAAAACATTCTGATGCCGCTTATCGCAGCTTTGTTCGGTTCCGCCAACTTCGATAGCTTTGCGCTCCTCACCATCAACGGTGTTGACATCAAGTTCGGTGTCTTCCTCACCGTCTTGGTCAACTTCCTCATCGTTGCTGCCACTATCTACTTCGTAGTTGTTGTACCCATGAACCACGTCATTGCTCGCCGCAATGCCAAGCTCGGCATCACGGAAGAAGAACCCCCCGTAGATCCGCAGATTGAACTGCTGACCGAAATCCGCGACTCACTCAACGCCCGCCCCACCGGCGGACTTCACTAAGTCCTACTGAACAAAGGAGGCGGCAACCCCACCGGGGTTGCCGCCTCCTTTTGATTGTGCGGATTGTTTCGGAACTAAAAGCTTCTAGGCTAAGAACCTTTAGAGCGAAAGTTCCGCCTTCACAACGCTCACCAAATCATCACAGATTCGTTCGGCCGTTTCGATGTCGCCGGCTTCAACCATGACGCGGACCAGGGCCTCGGTTCCCGAGGGGCGCAGCAGGACCCGTCCGGTATCGCCAAGTTCAGCTTCAGCCTTGGCTACGGCGGCGTTGATGGCCGGAACCGTGGAGGCCCGGCCCTTGTCTACGTTCTTAACGTTGATCATGACCTGGGGCAGCTTGGTCATGGCGCTAGCCAATTCCTTCAAGGACTTGCCCGTCTTGGCAACCTGGGCCGCCAGCTGCAAGCCGGTCAGCACGCCGTCGCCCGTGGTGGCAAACTTCGAGAAGATCACGTGGCCGGACTGCTCGCCGCCTAGGGTGTAGTCGCCACGGCGCATCTCTTCGAGGACATAGCGATCGCCCACACCGGTTTCACGGATAGTAATCCCTGCATCACGTAGGGCAATCTTCAACCCGAGGTTGCTCATCACGGTGGCAACAAGAACATTGTCCTTGAGTTCGCCGGCGGCCTTCTGAGCCAGTGCCAGAACGGCCATGATCTGGTCCCCGTCAATAACATTGCCTTCGTGATCCACTGCGAGGCAGCGATCGGCATCCCCATCATGGGCAATGCCGAGATCGGCGCCCATCGCCAGAACAGTTTCCTGCAACAGGCCAAGGTGGGTCGAACCCACACCATCGTTGATGTTCAGGCCATCGGGCTCAGCACCAATGACAGTCAACTCAGCGCCCGCATCGGTGAACACCTGAGGCGAGCATCCGCTGGCGGCACCGTGGGCGCAGTCAAGGACGATCTTCAATCCGTCGAGGCGGTTCGGCAAGGTACCCAAGAGGTGAACGATGTAACGGTCCTCGGCGTCCGAGAAGCGTTGGATACGTCCCACATCGACGCCGACGGGTCGGAAAGCATCCTGCTGAAGTTGCAGCTCGATGGCATCCTCAACCTCGTCAGGAAGCTTCATACCGCCTCGGGCAAAGAACTTAATGCCGTTATCGGGTGCGGGGTTGTGAGAGGCGGAGATCATCACGCCAAAGTCCGCACCGAGGTCGGCGATAAGGAAGGCGGCCGCAGGGGTTGGCAACACGCCGGCGTCGTAGACATCGACGCCAGCACTGGCCAGCCCCGCGACCACGGCAGCAGCGATGAACTCACCACTGGCACGTGGGTCGCGAGCAACTACCGCACGCGGCCGTTTTCCCTCGCTCATTTGCTCATGGCCGAGGACCACAGCAGCGGCCTGGGCAAGGGATAAAGCCAATTCAGCCGTCAGCAGGCCATTGGCCAAACCGCGGACACCGTCTGTTCCAAATAATCTTGACATCTGACTCAGTCTAAATCATCGAGGTGAGAAACTCGTCCCTGACAAGAAATCCGCTCCTGCAGATACCAGATAATCGATCCTTTCGGCCAACGCTCCCGCCCTCAGGGGCAAGGGGCGCCATGAAGCACGCCAAGAGCCTCCGGAATCAACCCACCCGATCTGCAGGAGGGTTTCGAAATACACCCCCAGATCTGCAGGAGGGTCTATGTGCCGGGACGCAAAAAATCCCCGGCCGCATGGCGACCGGGGATTTCTGTGAAGCGCAATAAGATTTAGCGCTTGGAGTACTGCGAAGCCTTACGAGCCTTCTTGAGACCAGCCTTCTTGCGCTCGATGACGCGTGAGTCACGAGTCAAGAAGCCGGCCTTCTTCAGGATGGCACGGTTGTTCTCAGTGTCGATCTCGTTCAAGGAACGAGAAACACCGAGACGCAATGCGCCGGCCTGACCTGAGGGGCCACCACCGTGGATACGAGCCCAAACATCGTAGGCTCCATCCAGGTCCAGGAGGCGGAACGGATCGTTTACTTCCTGCTGGTGCAGCTTGTTCGGGAAGTAGTTGTCCAGCTCGCGGCCGTTAACAATCCACTTGCCGGTGCCGGGAACGACGCGAACACGGGCAATTGCCTGCTTGCGACGGCCAACAGCTGCGCCGGAAACGGTCAGTGCCGGGCGTTCCTTCTTGGGTGCTGCATCTGCTGCAGCTGAGCTTTCGCTCGTGTAGCTAGTCAAAACTTCTTCCTCAGCCACGACGGCTTCGGCGTTCAGCTCTTCAGTATTCTGAGCCACGATTCTCCTTGATAAATATTGGGTTGGTGGCCAGGACTACTGGGCGACCTGGGTGATTTCAAACGTCTGCGGCTGCTGAGCGGCGTGCGGGTGCTCAGCACCGCGGTAAACCTTCAGCTTGCTGATCTGGGCGTTGCCCAGCTTGGTCTTGGGGAGCATGCCAGCGATGGCCTTCTCCACTGCGCGAACCGGGTTTTTCTCCAACAGTTCTGCGTAGTTCACGCTGGACAGACCGCCCGGGAAACCCGAGTGGCGGTATGCGCGCTTCTGTTCGAGCTTGGCGCCGGTCAGGGCAACCTTCTCGGCGTTGATGATGATGACGAAATCGCCCATATCCATATGGGGAGCGAAGGTCGGCTTGTGCTTTCCACGCAGCAGTGTTGCGGTCTGGCTGGCAAGACGGCCCAAGACAACGTCGTTGGCATCAATGATGTGCCACTGACGGTTGATATCGCCGGGCTTCGGGGTATACGTACGCACGGTTTTTGCCTTCGTTTCTTGTTCTTAGGTGGTGTCACAGATGGTTGACACCTGCTATCTATGCGTTTACCGGAACAGAGGTGAGGGCTCTAACACCAGTCATCCTTACACTTCCCGATGACGCCCGCTCAGTGGTAGTCCTGCAACCGGACCTGTAGCGGGCGCGTGGTATCGAGATAGGACACGCACAACGACTACCTACGATACCGTTAATACTGCCACCGGGTCAAAGCGAGGATCTTGGGCTAGCGCCTTGTTCAGTCGAAAACGCCTTCCGGAACGGCTCGCCGAGTCCTGGTCAGGACGGCCCGGTCATGCATTTCCGTCTCATGAGGATAGTGAACTTCCTCCAGAATCAGGGGGTGCGGGGCCGCCAAAACGGACTTTGCGTCGCGGATTCCCGCCGTTAAACGCTCAAACATCCATTCTGGACGCTCTTGCCCCTCCCCTATCCTGAGGGAGGCTCCGAGCAGGGCCCGAACCATGTTGTGGCAGAACGCATCGGCCTGGATATTGAGGTTAATCACACCGTCATCATCTTGGACAAATTCAAAGCGCTGCAGGGTCCGCACCGTGGTGGATCCTTCACGCGGCTTGGCAAAAGCGGCAAAGTCCTGGAGCCCGAGCAGTGGCGCCGCAGCTTGATTCATCAGCGCCACGTCCAAATCACGCTCGTGCCACAGCGTCAGAGCTCTTTGGAGCGGATCCTTGTACGTAGAGCCATCGGCAATGCGGTAACTGTAGCGGCGCCACAGGGCCGAGAAGCGTGCATCAAAGCCCACCGGAGCCCTCGAGGCATCCACGATCTGCACAGTCCCGCGTAGCTCCCGCAAGACCATCCCGAGCGCCCCGTTCAGGCGCCTCTTGAGCGAATCCTCGGGCACCTCATCGTGCCCTCGCCGCAAACCGTCCCATTCCTCAGGCGTGAGGTCAAAATGAGCCACCTGCCCGCGCGCGTGCACGCCGGCGTCCGTGCGCCCCGCAACGGTGAGCCTGACGGGACGCCGAACGATGACGGCCAAGGCCTCCTCGATAACGCCCTGGACGGTACGCTCAACTGGCTGGATTCCCCACCCGCTGTAGGATCCGCCGTCGTACGCTATATCCAAACGGGACCGAATCAGGCCTCGGTATTCAGGGGTCATTGTGGGGTTGTGCATGGCCCCAATTCTACCGGGCACAAAAGTAGTGGGGCACGCAGAAGGACCCGCCTCCCACAAGGGGCGACGGGTCCTTCTTGGCAAAACGAAAGCTTTCGCTTAAGCCTTACTTGGTCTCTTCAGCGGCAGCTTCGTCAGCTACAACTTCGGTTTCCACAACTTCGGTCTCTACAACTTCTTCAACCGGAGCTTCTTCAACCGGGGCAGCCTTGGCGGCAGCAGCGGTAGCTTCCTTCACAACGGCCTGCTTAGCGCTGACCGGCTCCAGAACGAGCTCGATGACAGCCATGGGAGCGTTGTCGCCCTTACGGTTGCCGATCTTGGTGATGCGGGTGTAGCCACCGTCGCGGTTCTCCACAGCCTTGGCGATGTCGGTGAACAGCTCGTGGACAATGCCCTTGTCGCTGATCAGGCCGAGAACGCGGCGGCGTGAAGACAAGTCGCCACGCTTTGCGAAAGTTACCAGTCGCTCTGCGTAGGGGCTCAGGCGCTTGGCCTTGGTCAAAGTGGTGGTGATCCGCTTGTGCTCAAAGAGCGAAGCGGAAAGGTTCGCGAGCATCAAACGCTCGTGAGCCGCTCCGCCTCCGAGGCGGGGACCCTTAGCGGGTGTAGGCATGGTGTTTCTCCTCAAGTGTCAGCCGAACCGCTGCGGACACATCAATTGTGTCCACAGGGCCGGCTAAAAAAATTGTTGTTCGAACTTAGAGCTCGTCGTCGCTGTATGCGTCGTCGTTCTCGTCAAGGGCTGCGGCGCGGGCGGCCAGATCGAATCCTGGAGGGGAATCCTTCAGGGCAAGACCTAGTTCAACCAGCTTTGCCTTTACCTCGTCGATGGACTTCGCACCGAAGTTACGAATGTCCATCAGGTCAGCCTCGGAGCGAGCAACGAGTTCACCCACAGAGTGGATGCCCTCACGCTTGAGGCAGTTGTAGGAACGGACCGTAAGGTCCAGATCCTCGATCGGCAGGGCCATGTCTGCGGCAAGAGCGGCATCCGTCGGGGACGGGCCAATCTCAATACCTTCAGCCGCGGTGTTCAGCTCGCGAGCCAATCCGAACAGTTCAACCAGCGTGGTGCCGGCGGAGGCGATGGCATCTCGCGGGGAGATGGCCTGCTTCGTCTCAACATCAACAATGAGCTTGTCAAAGTCGGTGCGCTGTTCAACACGGGTTGCTTCCACGCGGAAAGTAACCTTCAGAACGGGAGAGTAGATGGAGTCAACCGGGATACGGCCAATTTCCTGATCTACGTTCTTGTTCTGAGCAGCCGAAACATAGCCGCGACCGCGCTCGATGGTCAGTTCGAGTTCGAACTTGCCCTTCGAGTTCAGCGTGGCAATGTGCATGTCAGGGTTGTGGAATTCCACACCGGCCGGAGGAGCAATGTCGGCAGCCGTAACAACGCCAGGGCCCTGCTTGCGCAGGTAGGCGACTACGGGCTCGTCATGCTCCGAAGACACGGAGAGTCCCTTGATGTTCAGGATGATCTCAGTGACATCTTCCTTAACACCGGGAACCGTGGTGAACTCGTGCAGAACGCCATCCAAGCGGATGCTGGTGACAGCAGCGCCAGGGATGGAGGACAGCAAGGTCCGACGCAGGGAATTTCCCAGGGTGTAACCGAAACCTGGCTCCAGCGGTTCGATAACGAACCGTGAACGGTTTTCGGAAACTACTTCTTCAGATAGGGTGGGGCGCTGTGCAATGAGCACTGGGGTTTCCTTTCAGCGAGCATCCGCTATATGACGCAACACAGGTAGTGGAAATGACGGCTGACGAGAGTTAACGGCGGCGGAGTTGGCCCCCACCGAAGTGAAGGCCAACTCTGTTGCTCTAATTCTCGTTAGACGCGACGGCGCTTGGGCGGACGGCAGCCGTTGTGGGCGCTGGGGGTTACGTCCGAGATGGAACCAACCTCAAGTCCAGCAGCCTGCAGTGAACGGATAGCCGTTTCGCGGCCCGAACCCGGACCCTTTACGAAAACGTCAACCTTGCGAAGTCCGTGCTCCTGTGCGCGCTTGGCAGCTGCTTCAGCAGCCATCTGTGCAGCGTACGGAGTTGACTTACGCGAGCCCTTGAAGCCAACCTCACCGGCAGAAGCCCATGAGATGACAGCACCGTTCGGATCCGTGATGGAAACGATGGTGTTGTTAAAGGTGCTCTTGATGTGCGCCTGGCCCAGCGCAATATTCTTTTTATCCTTGCGACGCGGCTTACGAACCGCGCCCCGAGTCTTTGGGGGCATTTTATTCTCCTACGAAAGTTTAATGAGGGGTCGGCATAAGCTAAAACCCACGCTTGCCAGATGGGTGAAAAGTGCTCTCGAGCATATTTCGATCCGGCTGGCGAGTTTTACTTGCCGGCCTTCTTCTTGCCTGCGACGGTGCGCTTCGGACCCTTGCGGGTACGTGCGTTGGTCTTCGTGCGCTGGCCATGCACGGGCATGCCACGACGGTGGCGGATACCCTGGTAGCTACCGATTTCAACCTTGCGGCGAATGTCGGCTGCAACCTCGCGGCGAAGGTCACCCTCAACCTTGTAGTTACCCTCGATGTTGTCACGCAACTGAACGAGTTCAGCGTCAGAAAGGTCCTTGACACGGACGTCCGGGGAAATACCCGTTTCGGCCAGGACATTCTTTGCACGGGTCTTGCCCACGCCGTAGATGTATGTAAGCGCTACTTCCAGCCGCTTTTCGCGGGGAAGGTCTACGCCAGCGAGACGTGCCATATTTGGCATCTCCTATGTGTAAACCGGAGGTCGTAGGCAGTACACCCGCACATTTTGTGAATGCGGCCCTGGCCTCCGACCAGGGGTCCATTGTCCGGTTGCGAACTTTCGTTCGCCTTCGTCCAACTTGTGCTGCCTTATTAATTTACTTGCGTGAGCAATAGCCCGGGTTCCTGCCTCAGAGAGGAAGGATTAGCCCTGGCGCTGCTTGTGGCGCGGGTTCTCGCAGATCACCATGACTCGACCGTTACGGCGAATCACCTTGCACTTATCGCAGATCTGCTTGACGCTCGGCTTGACCTTCATGGCATTCCTTTGCGTGATTGCAGTTGTGGTTATTTGTAGCGGTAGACGATACGACCACGTGTAAGGTCGTACGGGCTCAGCTCCACCACAACTCGGTCCTCAGGAAGGATACGAATGTAGTGCTGGCGCATTTTTCCTGAGATATGGGCAAGAACGATGTGCTTGTTCGTCAGCTCAACACGAAACATCGCGTTGGGCAGCGCTTCAGTCACAACGCCCTCGATCTCAATGACCCCGTCTTTCTTGGCCATATCCTCCGCTAACTTTGTTGCGCCGACATAGTCAGCCCCTGTAGGGACCGTTTCAGATCGGCGTTCGATTTGCTACTGATTATTGTTTGCCCAATAGACCCGCCGGAAGGCAGGCAAAGACAACCAACAACCTACTCTAGTGCAAATCTGCAAATAAGTTAAATTGACTCCTGCGGTCCGGGAAACGGCAGCCAGGTTCGCACCGGTGTGGTCACGGCTGCGGCGTGGGCAATCCCGTCACCGACGGCAAGGCGCACCGCCTCCGCTGCCGCACTTTGCAGCTCAATCATGTCCCCGATAGGCACATCCGGGTTCACAACCAGCGCTCCCGTCCCGGTGGCCAGCGTGAAGATCGTGTCGCCGTCGGCCATGGTGTGAACGGGGTTCAGCGCCCTCGCCATTCCCGCGTGCGCCGCCGTCGAGGTTCGTTTCGCCTCGGCCACCGTGAGCCGCGCATTTGTCGCCACCACTACGAGGGTCGTGTTTAGCCCCTCCCCCGCTGCGGGCGCTGGTGTGCCCGGCTGCCACGGCAACCCAGCCGCGTTGACCACGGCCAGCGCTCCCACCACAATGTGCCGGTTCTCGCCGGTCAGCCGGATCGAGGAGGTTCCCAAGCCGCCCTTGAAACGCCCTGCGCCGATGGCCGCTCCGGTACCTGCCCCAACATTCCCGCGTACGACGTCGGCCCCTTCCGTTGAGGAGGCGGCCGCGAGTGCTGCCTCGTACCCCAGGTCCGCGTCGGGCCGCGCTGTGAAGTCCCCGCCCCGGCCCAGGTCAAAGATCGCCGCGGCAGGCACGATGGGCACCACGCCTCCGGGGACCGGAAAGCCGCGGCCGTTTTCCTCACACCACCGTTGCACCCCACCGGCGGCCGCCAGCCCATACGCGCTCCCACCGGTCAGCACCACGGCGTCGACGGTTGGCACCAGCGTGGTGGGATCCAGTGCGTCAGTTTCATGAGTTCCCGGGCCTCCGCCACGAACGTCTACGGAGCCGATGGTTCCCGCCGGTGGCACCACCACGCTTACTCCTGTCAGCCAGCCCCCGCCAATGCGCTGGGCATGACCCACCCGGATCCCGGGCACGTCCGTGATGGCTCCGTGTGTGACGGTGCGTGGCATTGGTAGTTCTCCCTACATACTCCGGTGAGTCTTCCCCTGATTATGTCGGCTGCGTGGGCAGGGCACCAGCGCCACAACGAAGAAACGCTTGTCCCATGAGTCGCGCTGATTCATGGGACAAGCGTTTTTATCCAACTAGAGGTAGGGAGTGTCTAGAGGTAGGGCTTGACGTTCTCTTCGTACGACTTCGTAATCGAGGCCGACGCCGTGGCGAAGGCCTCGGCCGGATCGCCCTTTTGCAGCATGATCTTCTCGAGTGCCGTGGTCAGGTCCTTGTCACCGTTAGGAACAAACACGCGGCCCCAGTCCTGGACACGGGTGCCGGCCAGCTGGTCGACGGCGGTGCGGAACTGCGGGGTCTTGGCGTAGACGGATTTCATGGTCTCGCCTTCCAGTGCCGAGGTACGGACAGGCATGTACCCGGTGTTGGAGGAGAAGTAGGCCGTGTTCTCGGCGTTCGTCAAGAACTTCAGGAACATACCGGCCGCCAACTGCTGCTCGGGGGTCTTGCCTGCCGGGATGGCCAGGCCGGTGCCGCCGGTGGGGCAGGCAGCGCCCTTTGCGCCCTCAGGCAGGAACCCCGTGCCGACCTCGAACTTGGACGCCTCGAGGAGACCGCTGAGGGAACCTGTGGAACCAATCGTGCAACCCGTGAGCCCTGCACCGAAATCGGCAACCTGATCCTTGGCCGTGACGGCTGCGCTCTTGTTCTCGTAGACGATCGTCTGGAGGTACTTGGCCGCTTCAAGGGCTTCGGGCGTATCCAGTGTCATGGTCCAGTCCTTGGAGTAGGCGCCACCTGCTCCCCACAGCATGTTGCAGAACCACCATGCCGTCCACGAGGTGCCCTTGCCCAAACCAAGCGGCGTGACACCGCCGGCGGACTGGATCTTCGGTGCCCACTCATCGAATTCTGCCCAGGTCTTGGGTGCGCGGTCGGGAAGGCCGGCCTTCTCCCACACGGACTTGTTGTAGTAGAACAGCGGTGTTGAACGGGCATACGGGACGGCCCAGTGTGAATCCGTGAACTCGTAATCGTTGTACAGCGTGGTGTTGAAATCGTCCGTGCCGAAGTCCAGGTGCTTTGCCAGCTGGTCGATCGGCAGGATCTGGCCGTTGATCATGTAGCGGAACCACCAGACATCGCTGGCGATGACCAAGTCCGGGACGTTGGTGGAGCCCGAGGCCGCCTGGAATTTCTGGGCCACCTCGTCGTAGTTGGCACCTGCGGTGACAAGGTTGACCTTGATGCCGCTCTCGGCCGTGAAGCGCTTGATAATCTCGGATTCAATGTCCTTTGAGGCACCCGGGTGGTTGGACCACCAGGTAATCTCCTTGGCCGGAGTGATGGCGGCCCAGTCGGTGGCATTCTCGGTTGCCGCGCCCCCGGCCTCGCCGACGGCGGGTCCCCCGCAGGCCGCCAGGGTCACCGAACCGCCCACAAGGGCGGCCAGTTGGAGCAGCTGTCGACGGTTAAGGTTTGCAAACGGTGAAGCAGACATTCAGTTCTCCTTGGATGGTTGCCGCCGGGCGAACGGGCCCAGCGGTGCGGTGCACAGGTGAAGAGTTAGAAAGCTAGGGGTGAAAGGTCAGCCGGTCACTGCACCGGAGGTTAGCCCGGTGACGATGCGGCGCTGGAGCAGGAAGAAGACGATCAACACGGGAACGGTGATTAGTACAGTTCCGGCCATGAGTACGCCCCAGTTGGTCACGCCGTCGTTGTTTTGCAAAAGCGTCAGGCCCACGGGCAGTGTCATCATCTCGGCCTTGTCGACCACCAGCAGGGGCCAGAGGTATTCGTTCCACTCGGAAACGATCGAGACCAGGGCCACCGCCGCAATGGTGGGTGCCGAGATCGGCACGACGAACTTCCATAGACGGGTCCAGTGGCTGGCACCGTCAAGGGCGGCAGCTTCCAGGATGGAAATGGGCAACGTCAGAAAGTGTTGACGGAACAAGAAGGTGCCGAAGGCGCTGGCCAGCCCCGGCAGGATCAGCCCTTGATAGGTATTGATCCAGCCGAGATCGGAGACCAAGGTGTAGTTGGGGATGATGACGATCTGCTGGGGCACCAGCAGCGCAAAGACCACCAGCCCAAACACAAATTTCTTGAAGGGGAACTCCAAGAACACCACTGCATAGGCGGTAGTTAGCCCCAGTGAGATCTTCAGGGTGGCGCCAACAACTGTAGTGATCGTCGAATTGATGAAGAAGTTGCCAAACGGCACGGCTGCCAGGGCAGCAAAATAGTTGGACAGCGCAAACGATTCCGGCAGCCACTGGATGGGAACCGTGTAGATCTCATCGCGCTGCTTGAAGCTGGCCAACATCATCCACACCAGGGGAAGGATCATGGCCGCTACGGCAACTGCCATCATGACGTAGCCACCGATGCGGGGCTTGGCCCAACCGCTCCTTGGGGCGGCCGGCACCGATTTCCGGTGCTGCGCACCGTCGGTCATCGGAGCTATTTCTTGGGGCTTCACTGCGGCTTTCTTTCCCGTATCTAGGCTCATCAGTAGTGAACCTTCTTTTGAATGAACAACATCTGTACTGCCGTAATGACCAGCAGCACAAAGAACAGGACAGTGGCGATCGCCGAGGAGTACCCGGCACGGCCGGTCGCAAAACCCTCCTGGTAGATCTGGTACATCATGGTGGTGGTGCCTTCCAATGGCCCGCCCTTGGTCATGGCCTGAATGATGTCGAAGGACTGCAACGAGCTCAGCAAGGTGGTGACGGAGAGGAAGAAGGTGGTGGGACCCAGCAGTGGGAGCACCACGTTGCGGAACGAGGCAAAGGGACCGGCGCCATCAAGCGTGGCGGCCTCAACAAGATCCTTCGGAACGGCCTGCAGGGCGGCTAAGTAGATCAGGGCCACATAGCCGACGTTTTTCCACAGGTAGACGATGATGATCATGGGCAGCGCCCACGCCGGATCGTTGTACCAATCCGGGGAGCCTAGCCCGATCCCCTTCAGGACAGCCCCTAGAACACCGAAGTTCGGGTCAAAGACAAAAAGCCACAGAAGTCCGACGGCGACCCCAGACAGGACATAGGGCGCGACAACTACCGTCCGGGCCATGCCCGTACCGCGGAGCTTGCGGTTCAGCAGCAGGGCTAGCGACAGGCCCAGCACCATGCCACCCACCACCGTGACCAGGGTAAAGATGACAGTCACCTTGACCACGTTGGCAGTGGTTGGATCCGTGAACCAGTTGATGTAGTTGTCAAGACCGATAAAACGCGCCGTGGCGGAGCCAATGTTCCATTGCAGCAGCGAATACTGCAGAGACTGGACAAGCGGCTTGTAGGTAAAAATGACCAACAGGGCCACGTTGGGTCCCGCAAATAGCAAGAAGAGCAGCCAGGATTTCCACGGGGTACGGCGCTTGCGCATGACTATCGAGCCATCACCATGGCTATGGGTTCCGCCCGGCTTATTCCCTGCCTTGCCGCCGGATTCCGACACCAAGGCAGGGGCTGACAGTTGCGACACGGTCTAGCGACCCGCTGTGACAGGAGCTTCAGCGTCGCGGCTGACCGTCTGGATCAGCGCCGGATCGTCCGTGCAGATTCCGTCGGCACCCATGTCATGAAGCTCGCGTGTACGCTCAGCGTCATTGACGGTCCAGACCCAGGCTTGGAGGCCAGCGTCGTGGATGGTTTCGATATCTTCCCGGTCCAACCCGCCCTCCCAGATGGAGACACCCTCGCCACCGTTGTTGAGCGCAAACGTGATGGCGTCGGCGAGTCCACGGCCGGCGAATTCTTCCCCTGTAGCGTCTTCGGGCAGCAGGGCGCGGAGCTTCTCAATCTTGCCAATGCAAAGCGGGTAAACCTTCGCACCGGGAACCTTACGCCCCAATTCGGCCAAGGCGCTCCAGTCTGCCGATGAGGCGAACCAATCGAGCCCGGTGATCCCGGCGACAACATCTGCCACGGGCCCGGTTGCGGCTGCATCCTTAAGTTCGATGTTGACCCGTACCTTGCCGGCGGCCAGCTTCAGGACCTGGGCAAGGGTAGGTACGTACTGGCCGCTGCCAGCATCCAGCAGGCCAAGCTGGCGGGCCGTGAATTCCGCGATACTGCCGGTGCCGTTGGTCGTGCGATCCGCGGTATCGTCATGGATCACGACGGGAATCTGGTCTGCGGAGAGATGGACGTCCAATTCAATGCCATCAACACCCAAATCGATGGCGCGGGAAAATGCGGCCAGCGTATTTTCGGGCAGGTGGGCAGACACTCCGCGGTGGGCATAGATACGCATATTTTGCAGTCCTCAGGATTGATCTCAGAGGGGCTGGCTGCGCGTCTCGGCGTGCGCCCCTTCGGCTTCAGTGACCAAGTTACGGAGTGCAATGCGCGTTCTGGTGGCGTCAAGGTGGACACGAGGCAAACACCGCTTAAATAGTCCCTCCAAACACAACTGGCCCGCAGCTAATGGCTGGAATCGTCGCGAAATCGACGATTCCAGCCATTAGCTGCGGGCCAGCGGGGAAGGGTTCTGCTAGATCTCCACCGGGACCACGCCGTACGGCGCAAGGCGCGACGCACCGCCGTCGGCCGCGGTAAGAACAAAAATACCCTTGGCGTGGAAGGCTACAGAGTGTTCCCAGTGAGCTGCGCGGGCCTTATCTGCGGTGACAACTGTCCAATCATCCTGGAGGGTGATGGTCTCCAGTCCACCACGAACCAGCATGGGCTCGATGGCCAGGCACATGCCCGCCTTGAGCTTGGGGCCCCGGTGCTTGGACGAGTAGTTCAAGACGTCCGGCGGCATGTGCATGGCGGATCCGATGCCGTGGCCAACGTAATCCTCGAGGATGCCTAGTTCTTTGCCGGGCTGGGAGGTCACATACTCATCGATGGCATCGCCAATGTCGCCAACGTACTTGCCGTTGGCCATGGCAGCGATGCCGGCCCACATGCATTCCTCCGTGATGTCGCTCAGGCGGCGATCGGCCGGGTCCTCAGCAGAGGGTCCGCCGACAATCACGCTGCGTGCGGAGTCGGAGTGCCAGCCCTCAATGATGGCTCCGCCGTCGATGGAGACGAGGTCACCTGCTTTGAGAACGCGCGAACCGGGGATGCCGTGAACAACCTCTTCATTCACCGAGGTGCAGATCGTCGCGGGGAAATCGTAGTAGCCAAGGAAGTTGGAGGTGGCCCCGGCCTTCTTGAGCTCGGCAGCGAAGATGGCATCGAGGTCACCCGTGGTGACGCCAGGGGAAACCGCTGCGATGGTGGTGTTCAGCGCAGCATCAAGGATGAGCCCGCTGCGGCGCATGATGCGCATTTGATCGATGGTCTTGTATTCAATCTTCTGCTGGCCGAACGCCATGAAGAATCCTTTCAATAAGGAAATGAACAAGGGCCCCTCCCCGAAATGCGGGAAGGAGCCCTCCTTCACAACCAGGCAACTACTGTGCCGTTGGAAAATGCATTTGCCTTGACTTAGGCGGTTTTGACGTTCTTGATGGCTTCCATGACCCGGGCGGTCACATCATCCATCTCGCCGAGCCCGTCAACCTTGGCCAAAATGCCGCGCTCCGCATAGCGGGACACTACAACCTCAGTTTGTTCACGGTACAGATCAAGGCGGTGGCGGATAACAGCTTCCGTGTCATCGCTGCGGCCTGTTTCCAAGGCCCGGCCCAACAAGCGCTTGACGAGTTCTTCATCGTCGGCCGTCAGCTGAACAACAATATCCATGCTGGCGCCAGCGCTGGCCAAGATGTCATCCAATTCATCGACCTGAGGCGAGGTGCGCGGGTAGCCGTCCAACAGGAAGCCGTCAGCCACATCGCTCTGGGCGAGGCGATCCCGAACCATCCTGTTCGTGACGCTGTCCGGAACAAAGTCACCGTTGTCCATGTACTGCTTGGCTTCAAGGCCCAAGGGGGTTTCACCCTTGACGTTGGCACGGAAGATGTCACCGGTGGAGATGGCGACAATTCCCAACTCACCAACGATTCGTTCTGCCTGTGTACCCTTGCCCGACCCGGGAGGTCCAATGATCAGCATTCTTGTCATCGCAATAACCCTTCATAGTGGCGCTGCTGGAGTTGCGCATCAATCTGCTTGACCGTCTCCAAACCAACACCCACAATAATCAAGATCGAGGTACCACCGAACGGGAAGTTCTGGTTTGCCCCAACTAGGACCAGGGCGATGAGAGGAATCAAGGCGACAAAAGCCAGGTAGAACGCGCCCGGCAAGGTGATGCGCGAAATAACGTACTGCAAGTAATCCTGGGTGGGGCGTCCGGCACGGATGCCGGGAATGAAGCCGCCGTACTTCTTCATGTTGTCGGAGACCTCTTCAGGGTTGAAGGTGATCGCGACGTAGAAGTAGGTGAATCCAATGGTCAACAGGAAGTACATCAGCATGTAGATCGGGTGATCTCCACGGGTGAGGTAGTTGTTGATCCATTCGACCCAGCCAGGGATGTCGGTGCTGTTTGCCGGTGTGGCGAACTGTGCCAGCAGCGCTGGCAGGTACAGCATCGAGGAGGCGAAAATAACCGGAATAACACCGGCCATGTTCACCTTGATCGGGATGTAGGTGCTGGTGCCGCCCATCGTGCGGCGACCCACCATGCGCTTGGCGTACTGAACCGGAACACGGCGCTGTGACTGTTCAACAAAGACAACCAAGGCAACAACAACCAAACCAATAGCTAGGACAACCAGGAACGTGCCCCAGCCCTGCGTCTTCAAGATGGCACCGAGTGAGGTGGGGAACTGCGCGGCGATGGCCGTGAAGATCAGCAAGGACATGCCGTTGCCGACACCCTTCTCGGTTACGAGCTCACCCATCCACATGATCAAGCCGGAACCGGCCGTCAAAGTGATGACAAGTAGCAGGATCGTAATGAGGTTATCGTTCGGGATTAGCGCACCGTCGGAACCTGCAGCGCCACACCCGGCAAAGAGTTGGCCGGAGCGGGCAAGGGTTACCAAGGTGGTGGCGTTCAGCAGGCCCAAGGCGATGGTCAGGTAACGCGTGTACTGCGTCATCTTGGCCTGGCCCTGAGCACCTTCAAGGTGCAGTTCCTGGAAGCGAGGGATCACAACACGCAGGAGTTGAACAATGATGCTGGCCGTAATGTACGGCATGATCCCCAACGCGAAGATGGAAACCTGAAGCAAGGCGCCACCGCTGAACAAGTTGACCAGTTGGTAAATACCCTGGCTCGTGTCAGCAGCGTTCACGCACTGTTGGACATTTCGGTAATCAATTCCGGGCGATGGGATGAAAGCACCCATGCGGAAGATGGCAATAATTCCCAGCGTGAACAACAACTTGCGTCGCAGATCAGGCGTGCGAAAGGCGCGGCCAAATGCGGTAAGCAAGCGTCCTCCTGATGTCTAGTAATGAAGTTGGCTTCTCAAATGAAGCACAAGGAATAATTCTAGTGGTGATTCAGGTCGCACCGGAACTGTGACGGATAACATTCTTGGATTGTCCAAGCTTTCCGAAACATTCTACATAAAACGAAAGACCCCTGGTGAGCGGAACCGGAGCTCCGCTCACCAAGAGTCTAGTCGCTAAATGCGCGCATTTATGAACTGTTTAGAGTTCAGTGGTGGTTCCACCTGCGGCGGCGATTTTCTCAACTGCGCTGGAAGAGAATGCGTGGGCGGTAACCTCAACCTTGACGGTCAGGTCACCGGTGCCAAGCACCTTCACGGGCTGGTTCTTGCGAACGGCGCCCTTCTCAACGAGTGCCTCGACGGTGACAACGCCACCTTCGGGGAAGAGCTCGTTCAGCTTGTCCAGGTTTACAACCTGGAACTCAACGCGGAACGGGTTCTTGAAGCCACGCAGCTTCGGCAGGCGCATGTGCAGCGGCAACTGGCCACCGGCAAAGCCAGCCTTAACCTGGTAGCGAGCCTTGGTACCCTTGGTACCGCGACCTGCGGTCTTACCCTTGGATCCTTCACCACGGCCAACACGGGTTTTAGCCGTCTTGGCGCCAGGTGCGGGACGCAGGTGGTGGACCTTCAGTGCGTTCTGCTTTTCAGCAGTTTCAGTAGTCTTCTCAGCCACTTTACTTCGTCTCCTCAACCTTGATCAGGTGCGGAACCGTGTTGACCATACCAACGGTCACTGCATCAGCGGTGCGGACAACAGTGTGACCGATGCGCTTGAGGCCGAGTGAACGAAGGGTGTCCTTCTGGAACTGCTTGGCGCCAACGACGCCCCTAACCTGAGTGATTTCCAGCTTGTTCTCGGAAACCTGAACATTCTTCGGTGTAGTCATTACAGACCTGCCTTTTGCATGTTGCGCAACAGCACAGCCGGAGCAACTTCGTCCAAAGGCAAGCCACGGCGAGCCGCAACAGCCTTGGGATCTTCCAGGCCCTTCAAAGCAGCAACAGTTGCGTGAACAATGTTGATGGCGTTTGAGGAACCGAGTGACTTGGACAGCACGTCATGGATGCCAACGCATTCCAGGATCGCGCGAACCGGGCCACCGGCAATAACTCCGGTACCAGCAGCAGCCGGACGCAACAGAACGACGCCGGCAGCGGCTTCACCCTGTACGCGGTGCGGAATGGTCTTGCCAATCATGGGAACGCGGAAGAAGGACTTCTTAGCTTCTTCAACACCCTTGGCAATAGCTGCGGGAACTTCCTTGGCCTTGCCGTAGCCGACGCCAACCAAACCGTTGCCGTCACCGACGATTACCAGAGCGGTGAAGCTGAAGCGACGACCACCCTTGACAACCTTGGCAACGCGGTTGATGTTGACAACGCGCTCGATGAACTGGCTCTTTTCAGCCTCACGTCCACCGTCACGACCGCCACGGCCACGGCCGCCGTCGCGACCGCCTTCGCGGCCTCCACGAGCACCGTCGCGACCGCCACGGCCACGGGCGCTATCAGCGCCTGCAGCAGTTTCAGTCTTCGCGGTTGCACCGTCAGCTGCAGTTGCTTCTGACACAGTGTTCTCCTTGTTGATGTTCTCGGTCACAGTGCCAGACCGCCTTCACGTGCGCCGTCAGCGATAGCTGCAACGCGGCCGTGGTAGCGGTTACCGCCACGGTCGAAGACAACAGCTTCGATGCCTGCAGCCTTGGCGCGCTCGGCAACGAGCTCACCAATGCGCTTTGCCTTGGCGGTCTTGTCACCGTCAAATGCGCGCATGTCTGCTTCCAGGGTCGATGCCGATACCAGGGTCAGACCCTGAGTGTCATCGATGACCTGAACAAATACGTGGCGAGCTGAACGGTTGACGACCAGGCGCGGACGCACAGTGGTTCCGCTGACGCGCTTGCGGACTCGCAGGTGACGACGGCCGCGTGCTGCGGCCTTGGACTTTCCTCGAATGGATAGTGCCATGGTTACTTACCAGCCTTTCCGACCTTGCGGCGGATGATCTCGCCAGCGTAGCGAACGCCCTTACCCTTGTACGGGTCGGGCTTGCGCAGCTTGCGGATGTTGGCAGCAACTTCGCCCACCTGCTGCTTGCTAATACCTGACACGGAGAGCTTTGTGGGGCTCTCTACGGCCAGTGTGATGCCTTCCGGGGCCTCAATGAGGACCGGGTGGCTGAAGCCGAGAGCGAACTCAAGGTCCTTGCCCTTGGCAACTACGCGGTAACCGGTACCAACGATTTCCAGCTTCTTCTCGTAGCCTGCAGTGACACCGATGATCAGGTTGTCAATGAGGGTACGGGTAAGGCCGTGGAGTGAACGCGAGTTGCGCTCATCGTTGGGGCGGCTAACCGTGATGGTGTTTTCTTCGAGGGCTGCCGTGATGGGGCTGGCGATCGTGAGATCCAGCGTACCCTTCGGGCCCTTGACGGAAACAAGGCTGTCTTCAATCTTGACCTCAACGCCGGCAGGCACGGAGATGGGGAGACGTCCAATACGTGACATAAGTTCTTTCCCTTCTCTCTCTACTACCAGACGTAGGCGAGGACTTCCCCACCCACGCCCTTCTTGGCAGCCTGACGGTCGGTCAGCAGACCTGAAGACGTCGACAGGATAGCGACACCCAAACCACCCAAAACGTTGGGGAGGTTCGTGGACTTTGCGTAAACGCGCAGTCCGGGCTTGGAGATACGGCGCAGGCCAGCGATTGAACGCTCACGTGCGGGGCCGTACTTCAAGTCGATGGTCAGCTTCTTGCCAACCTCAGCGTCTTCAACCTTCCAGGCAGAGATGTAACCCTGTGCCTTGAGGATGTCGGCGATGTGGCCTTTAAGCTTGCTAAACGGCATGGACACGGTGTCGTGGTGTGCCGAGTTTGCGTTGCGCAGACGCGTAAGCATGTCTGCGACAGGATCTGTCATTGTCATTTGGGCGCTTGCCCTTCCTCGTAACGGTTTCCTTCGCGTAGTACCAGAGCGTGAAAATCAGATTTCAGCGCTGTGGACCCGCAGAACGGACCTTTTACGTAGATTATTTATCTTCGGATTTAAACGGGAAGCCAAGTGCCTTAAGCAGCGCGCGGCCTTCGTTATCGGTCTTGGCTGTGGTCACGACAGTGATGTCCATACCGCGGGGGCGGTCAATGGAATCCTGGTCGATCTCGTGGAACATAACCTGTTCGGTCAGACCGAAGGTGTAGTTACCGTTGCCGTCAAACTGCTTGCCACTGAGGCCGCGGAAGTCGCGGATACGGGGCAAAGCCAGCGTGACCAAGCGGTCCAGGAATTCCCACATGCGATCTCCACGCAGAGTTGCGTGGCAACCGATCGGCATGCCTTCGCGCAGCTTGAACTGTGCGATCGACTTGCGAGCCTTAGTTACCTGAGGCTTCTGACCGGTGATGGCGGTGAGGTCACGGACGGCGTGGTCGATGAGCTTGGAGTCCTTAGCGGCATCTCCAACACCCATGTTGACAACAACCTTGACCAAGCGCGGAACCTGGTTAACGTTTGAGTACTTGAACTCCTCAACCAGACCAGCCTTGATTTCCGCTGCATAGCGGGCTTTCAGGCGAGGTGTGATCTTGGGTGCATTCTCTGCAACTGCGGCGCTCATGCCAGATCCTTCCCCGAGGTCTTGGCGAAGCGAATACGTACTTGACGTTCGCGGCCATCGCGCTCAACGGTTTCGATGCGGTAGCCAACGCGGGTCGGCTTCTTCGTGGACGGATCCACTACAGCAACGTTGGAGATGTGAATAGGTGCTTCAACCGTCTCAATGCCACCAGTTGTGGTGCCACGTTCGGTCTGACCAGCCTTGGTGTGCTTGGTGACGCGGTTTACACCCTCGACCAACACGCGGTTGGTATCGGTGTAGACCTTCAGGACCTTGCCCTGCTTGCCACGGTCGCCGCCACGTTCAGCCTTAGCGCCTGTGATGACCTGAACCAGGTCACCCTTCTTGATCTTTGCCATAAGTTACAGCACCTCCGGAGCCAACGAGATGATCTTCATGAACTTCTTGTCACGAAGTTCACGGCCAACCGGGCCGAAGATACGGGTACCGCGGGGGTCCCCGTCAGCTTTGAGAATGACAGCTGCATTCTCATCGAACTTGATGTAGGAACCATCCGCACGGCGGCGTTCCTTCTTGGTACGAACGATGACAGCCTTGACGACGTCACCCTTCTTAACGTTACCGCCGGGAATTGCATCCTTGACGGTGGCGACAATGGTGTCACCGATGCCTGCGTAGCGGCGCCCAGATCCACCGAGAACGCGGATGGTCAAGATTTCCTTGGCCCCCGTGTTGTCAGCGATCTTAAGCCGCGACTCCTGCTGAATCACTAGTTTCTCCTGTTCGTCGCGCCGGTTCTTGGCCATAATCTATCTATGGATAAGCCTTGCGGAACGTATAGTTCGGGATGTCTCTCGACGTGCCTGGATTTTGCCAAAACACGCCTAAACGTTTCATGCCAACTGCACTTTCCACTCCAGTTATGTGCGTGAATATTTTCACGCTCTGGAAGGCAGTTTGAAGTGGCACGAGACATTTACGAGTAAATTGCGCACTTAACTGCCGCGACCGTAAACGGTTGCACAGAAAAAGCGCAGCAATAAACAATCCTAGCACGACGCCGATACCATACCTTACGCAGTCGTCCTACCAAATTCGTTACCTCGCGCACACCTCCGGGGCTGGCCATTCCGCTGCCGGCCTCAGCACGTCGGAAGCAACGCCGTCGGCCATCACGAATCTCTTAACTCATTAAGCAGCACCGGTGGGTAAATTGCCGTGACACCCACCGGTACTGCTTAACAGAATTTGATGAAGGATTCACACCCGCAGGTGCTGCTTAAACGACGTTGGGCCCGCCGCCACAAGTGGCAACGGGCCCAACGTTTTAGTAATCAATCACGCACAAGTGCGAGAAATATTTACTTAGCCTTCTCTACGATCTCAACCAGGCGGAAACGCTTGGTTGCGGAGAGCGGGCGAGTCTCGCTGATGACGACCAGGTCGCCGATGCCGGCGCTGTTCTCTTCATCGTGAGCCTTGATCTTCTTGTTGCGGCGAAGAACCTTGCCGTAAAGAGCATGCTTTACGCGGTCTTCAACCTCAACAACGATGGTCTTATCCATCTTGTCGGAGACAACGTAACCGCGCAGTTTCTTACGCTCGTTACGGACAACAGTCTCCGCGCCAGTTTCGGTGTTGTTTACAGAATCGCTCACTTGGCGTCCTCCTCAGATGTTTCAGCCTTCTTGGAGGCCTTCTTGGCTTCCTTGTCAGCCTTCTTGGAGGCCTTCTCCACAGGTGCTGCAGCAACGACGTCCGGGCGAATGCCCAGCTCGCGCTCACGCAGCACTGTGTAGATACGGGCGATGTCGCGCTTTACAACGCGCAGGCGACCGTGGCCTTCCAGCTGGCCGGTAGCCGACTGGAAGCGCAAGTTGAACAGTTCTTCCTTAGCCTTACGGAGTTCTTCAACAAGACGTGCATTGTCGAACCCATCAAGCTGTGCAGGGGCAAGTTCCTTGGAACCAATTGACATCTCTACTCACCACCTTCGCGACGCACGATGCGTGCTTTCAACGGCAGCTTGTGGATTGCCAGGCGCAATGCCTCGCGTGCTACCTCTTCTGATACACCGGAGAGTTCGAAGAGAACACGACCCGGCTTGACATTTGCAATCCACCACTCGGGCGAACCCTTACCGGAACCCATGCGGGTTTCGGCAGGCTTCTTCGTCAAGGGACGGTCAGGGTAGATGTTGATCCACACCTTTCCGCCACGCTTGATGTGACGAGTCATGGCGATACGAGCGGACTCGATCTGACGGTTGGTTACGTAGGCCGGCGAAAGAGCCTGAATGCCCCACTCACCAAACGAAACCGTGGTGCCGCCAGTAGCCTGCCCGGAACGACCCGGGTGGTGCTGCTTGCGGTGCTTTACTCGACGTGGGATAAGCATTTAAGCCTCTCCTCCTTCTACTGCGGGAGCAGCAGCTACAGGAGCCTCAACCGCGGCAGCAGCCTCGGTCCGCTCAGGACGGTCGTTACGACGACGGTCGCCACCGGCGCGAGGGCCGCGGTTTCCGCGGTCATCGCCGTCACGGCGCGGGCCACGGCCACGTGCAGGAGCAGCAGCTGCCTGAGCAGCCAGTTCCTTAGACGTGACATCGCCCTTGTAGATCCAGACCTTGACACCAATGCGGCCGAACACGGTCTTGGCTTCGAAGAAGCCGTAATCGATGTTGGCACGCAGGGTGTGCAGGGGCACACGACCTTCGCGGTAGAACTCGGTGCGTGACATTTCAGCGCCACCCAAGCGACCAGCACAAGCGACACGGATGCCCTTGACGCTGCCGGTACGCTGTGCGGACTGCATGGCCTTCTTCATCGCACGGCGGAAAGCCACACGAGAAGTCAGCTGCTCTGCGATGCCCTGGGCAACGAGCTGAGCGTCAGCTTCCGGGTTCTTGACTTCCAAGATGTTCAGCTGAACCTGCTTGCCGGTGAGCTTTTCAAGCTCGCCGCGGATGCGGTCTGCTTCTGCTCCACGACGACCGATGACAATACCGGGGCGTGCGGTGTGGATATCCACACGTACACGGTCACGGGTGCGCTCGATCTCAACCTTGGAAATGCCAGCTCGGTCCATGCCCGTGGACATGAGTGCGCGGATCTGGATGTCTTCTTTTACGAAGTCCTTGTAGCGCTGACCGGGCTTGTTGCTGTCCGCGAACCAGTGTGAACGGTGGTCCGTGGTGATCCCGAGACGGAAACCGTGCGGGTTTACTTTCTGTCCCACTTAGCGAGCCTCCTCTTTCACGGGGGTAGCGACAACCACGGTGACGTGGCTGGTGCGCTTCTTGATCTGGAATGCACGGCCCTGTGCTCGCGGCTGGAACCGCTTCATGGTGGGGCCTTCATCAACGAAGATTTCGCTGATGTACAGATCGTTTTCGTTGAACGCGATGCTGTCGCGATCTGCCAGAACGCGGGCGTTAGCCACTGCGGACTGGACTACCTTGAATACCGGCTCCGAAGCTGCCTGGGGGGCAAACTTCAAAATCGCCAATGCCTCATTCGCCTGCTTGCCACGAATCAGGTTGACGACGCGCCGGGCCTTCATAGGCGTTACGCGCAGATGACGCGCACTTGCCTTGGCTTCCATTGCTATCTCTCTCTCGTCTTAGCCGTAAATGCAGGCGCCTAGCGGCGCTTGCCCTTACGGTCGTCCTTGACATGGCCGCGGAATGTCCGCGTGAGGGCGAATTCGCCGAGCTTGTGCCCGACCATCGACTCGGTTACAAACACGGGGATGTGCTTGCGACCATCGTGCACGGCGATCGTGTGACCCAACATATCGGGGACGATCATCGAGCGGCGGGACCAGGTCTTAATTACGTTCTTGGTTCCATTTTCGTTCTCCCGAGCTACCTTTACAAAGAGGTGCTGGTCAACGAAGGGACCCTTCTTCAGGCTACGTGGCATGTCTCCAGGCTCCTATCGCTTGTTCTTGCCAGTACGGCGGCGACGAACAATCAGCTTGTCGCTCTCTTTGTTGGGACGGCGGGTACGGCCTTCACGCTTACCGTTCGGGTTAACCGGGTGACGTCCACCGGAAGTCTTACCTTCACCACCACCATGAGGGTGATCGACCGGGTTCATGACAACACCGCGGACGGTCGGGCGTACGCCCTTCCAGCGCATACGGCCAGCCTTACCCCAGTTGATGTTGGACTGCTCAGCGTTACCAACTTCGCCGATGGTCGCGCGGCAGCGCGCATCAACGTTGCGGATTTCGCCGGAGGGCAGACGCAGCTGGGCGAACTTGCCTTCCTTGGCGACGAGCTGAACCGAGGCACCAGCCGAACGAGCCATCTTGGCACCGCCACCGGGACGCAGCTCCACAGCGTGGATAACAGTACCCACGGGGATGTTGCGCAACGGAAGGTTGTTACCAGGCTTGATGTCAGCTTCGGGGCCGGCTTCTACGAAGTCTCCCTGGCTGAGCTTGTTCGGGGCGATGATGTAACGCTTGGTGCCATCAACGTAGTGCAGGAGGGCAATGCGAGCGGTGCGGTTGGGATCGTATTCGATCTCAGCAACGCGAGCGTTTACGCCATCCTTGTCGTGACGACGGAAGTCAATCAGGCGGTACTGGCGCTTGTGGCCACCACCCTTGTGACGAGTCGTGATACGACCAGTGTTGTTACGGCCACCCTTTTTGGGCAGGGGACGAACCAGAGACTTCTCTGGAGTCGACCGCGTGATTTCTGTGAAGTCGGCAACGCTCGAGCCACGACGGCCCGGGGTTGTCGGCTTGTATTTACGGATTCCCATAGTATATTTCCTCGTTAAAGTGGTCTCCGCTTATGAAAGCGGACCGCCGAAGATGTCGATCGTGCCCTCGCGGAGGGAGACAATTGCGCGCTTGGTGCTCTTACGCTGTCCCCATCCGAACTTGGTGCGCTTGCGCTTACCGGCACGGTTGATGGTGTTGATCGTGTCGACCTTGACGGAGAAAATTTTCTCCACGGCCAACTTGATCTCGGTCTTGTTTGAGCGGGGGTCGACCAAGAAGGTGTACTTACCTTCGTCGATCAAGCCGTAGCTCTTTTCCGAGACGACGGGTGCAAGCACTACGTCGCGCGGATCCTTGATGGTGACGGCGCTCACTTGGCGTCCTCCTGAATAGTCTGGGCAGCTTCGCCACCGGCGGGAACAAAGCCAGCGGCCTTGGCTTCCTCAACCGTTGAGAACCAAACCTCGGCCACAGTGGCGTCGTACCAGCGTGAACCAGGCACGTGGTACTTCATGGAGTCCTTGTTGCCCTTGATGGTGCCTTCGGCGTCATCTTCAGCATCTTCGGAAACCACGTCTTCAACCAGCAACATGCTGGAAGCGAAAGCCTCAGCAGCGGCACGGCCTGAGACGAAAACGTCGTAGGCAGCCTTGGTGAAGACGATGTCATCAGAAACAAGCACGTCGTAAGTGTTGAGCTGGTCAACGTACAGAACGTGAAGGTCGGTGATGTTACGTACGCTCAGTGCAGTGGCGTCGTTGGCGCGCTCGATGACAACGAGCAAGTTCTTGCGCGTTGTAACGGCGGCCAAAACAGCCTTTGCAGCCTTGGTGGACGGCGTGGTGCCGGAAACCAATTCAGAGATTACGTGGATACGGCCGTTGCGTGCGCGGTCAGAGAGGGCGCCGCGCAAAGCTGCAGCCTTCATCTTCTTGGGCGTACGCTGGCTGTAATCGCGAGGGGTCGGACCGTGGACAACGCCACCACCGGTCATGTGAGGAGCACGGATGGAACCCTGACGGGCGCGACCTGTACCCTTCTGTGCATGCGGCTTACGGCCTGCACCAGAAACTTCGGCGCGGGTCTTGGTCTTGTGGGTACCCTGGCGGGCGGCAGCGAGCTGAGCTACGACAACCTGGTGCAACAGCGGCACGTTGGTCTGTACGTCGAAGATCTCTGCGGGCAGATCTACTTTGACAGTAGTCATTTACTTATGCTCCCTTCACGGCGGCGCGTACGAATACGACCTGGCCGCGGGCGCCGGGGACGGCACCCTTGATCAGCAGCAGCGACTTCTCGGCGTCAACACCGTGAACCGTGAGGTTCATGGTGGTTACGCGCTCGGCACCCATACGGCCTGCCATGCGCATACCCTTGAAAACGCGGCCAGGAGTGGACGCGCCACCGATGGAACCGGGCTTGCGGTGGTTCTTGTGTGCACCGTGCGAAGCCGGAGCACCCTTGAAGCCGTGACGCTTCATGACACCGGCGAAGCCCTTACCCTTTGAAGTGCCGACGACGTCGACCTTCTGGCCGGCTTCGAAGATCTCAACGGAGAGCTCCTGGCCGAGGGTGTAGGTGTCAGCGTCTGCGGTGCGCAGCTCGACGACGTGGCGGCGAGGCGTGACGCCTGCCTTTGCGAAGTGACCAGCCAAGGGCTTGGTTACCTTACGAGGATCGATCTGGCCGTAGCCGATCTGGATCGCTACATAGCCATCTACCTCTGCGTTACGCAGCTGGGTGATGACGTTGGAGTCGGCCTGGACGACGGTTACGGGAACAAGCAAGTTGTTCTCGTCCCAGACCTGGGTCATGCCGAGCTTCGTGCCCAGGATGCCCTTAGTGTTTCGGGTCGCGGTCATAGTTTCTCAGCACCTCCCTACAGTTTGATTTCGATGTTCACGTCGGCCGGCAGGTCGAGACGCATGAGCGAATCAACAGCCTTAGGCGTGGGATCAATGATGTCGATAAGACGCTTGTGCGTGCGCATTTCAAAGTGCTCGCGGCTGTCCTTGTACTTGTGAGGAGAACGAATTACGCAGTAAATGTTCTTCTCGGTGGGCAGCGGCACCGGGCCGACTACCGTTGCGCCTGCGCGCGTGACCGTCTCAACGATCTTCCGGGCTGAAACATCAATAACCTCGTGGTCATATGACTTCAGCCGGATGCGGATTTTTTGTCCCGCCATGGCGTCGTGACTCTCTTTCCTGTAACGAAGCATCCTGTAGGAGCAATGCTGTTGACGTAAACGCTGTTTACTTTTCCTGGTTCATATGTGGCACTCACAGCCACGCTCCCAATGAACTGAATCCGGATAATTCCGGGTTCCTCAATCCACCGAAGCTCCGACCCCCGCGGTCGGGCGTGTCGCGGATAATTCGCGCACGTACCCACACCTATGATGCGAAGGAAGGTTATGTTTGGGCTTTAGCTTGGACCCTGCACCGAGCATTATCTCGGTCGGGACTCGAAAAAGCACTTGAACAACTCAATAAGTATGCCGGATTCCGCGCCAGAACGCCAATCCGGGGTGGCGTGGGCTTGCTTACTTTATTGGCGAGACTCGGACCGGACCGAGCCATCAGCACCACTTCCCCACCCTTGACGAGCATGAGAAGCTGCAATCGTGAGCAAAGTCACTAGAAATACCAGGGGTCCAGTGCCTTCTTCAACGGCGGCGATCGCTGCTCTCCCGACGCGGAGGGTGGGCGGGCGATGGGTTACATGCTTCGCCCTGAGTTGGTTTGGCGTCTGGATTGCTCAGCTGACACCCGTACAATTACTCCTCCCCCTCCAGCTTGAGGAGTTGCTGGACACCACGGATTGGGTGCAAAACGTGCTCGGGTTTGGCGTCATCTCGGGGATTGCAGGTGCATTTGCGCTCATTGCTTACCCTTTGACGGGTGCGCTATCCGACCGCACCACCTCACGCTTTGGCCGCCGCCGACCCTGGATCGCGGCTGGTACGGCCGGATTCGCAGGCGCATTGCTGTTCCTGGGCCTGCAGCGTTCTTTGGTGGGGATCGGAATTTGTTGGGTGGCCGCGAGCATCTTCTTCTGCGTCCTCACGGCAGCTCTCACTGCCGCAATCTCCGATCAGGTTCCAAGCAATCAGCGCGGCTACGTCTCGGGCTGGATCTCCGCGCCCCAGGCGATGGGCATCATTGCCGGGCTGGTCCTTGTGACTACTCTGGGGCTCAGAACGTTTGGCGGCTACGCCCTCATGGCCGCCCTCCTCGTGATTCTGACGCTGCCGTTCCTGTTACTGATCCCGGATGCGGTCCTGCCTCGAGGGCTGGTACCTCTGCTTACATGGCGTTCCCTACTCGAAGGCATGTGGATCAGCCCGCGAGCATTTCCCGACTTCGGCTGGACCCTCCTGAGCCGGGTCTTGGTCAATCTCGGCAATGCGTTTGGCACCAGCCTGCTGCTCTACTTCCTCATGTATGGCCTGGCGGTGCCCGACGCCGAGGGCTCGCTTATCTTGCTGACGTTGGTATACATGGTGTTTGTCATCGTCGCATCCCTGTGGCTTGGCCGCCTCTCAGACAAACTCGGACGACGTCGGGCGTTCGTCTTTGTGGCGTCCGTCCTGCAGGCAGTAGCAGCACTGATCCTTGCGTTTGTCCCCACCATCGAGGCGGCCACCCTTGCCGCGGCCCTTCTCGGCTTGGGCTACGGTTGTTTCCTCTCCGTGGATCAGGCGCTGGCGACCGAGGTCCTGCCCGACCAGCTCTCGCGCGGCAAGGACCTTGGCATCATGAACATTGCCTTGACCGTGCCACAAGCCTTCGCTCCCATGCTCGGCGCAGTGCTGGTCAGCCTCTCGGGCGGCTTCACCCTGCTCTTTCTGGCTTCCGGAATCACGGCTTTGGCTGGCGCCTTGGCCGTTGGCAAAGTCAGGGGCGTCAGGTAGCAATTCTCCAAGCTCGACGGCGGCAGTCGCCTATACCTCGGGCGGTGCCGGCGGGTAGCTGGCCGCCACCGGGACCGGCGGCACAGCGCCGTCGGCCGGCTTCTTGCGATTCAGACGCCAGATGACAATACCGATCAATGTCAGTGCCAGCAGCGCCAACAAGACATAGGTGAAGCCCCGCAGGTACCAGAGCACGGCAGTCGCCACCCCGATGGCGCCCCAGATGGTGAAGATGCGCTCGTCAAGGCTCATACCGACAGCCAGCAGCGCAACAAAGACCAGGAGCGAGATGAGCTGCTGGAGTGTGTCACCACTGAAGATGGTCAGCAAGGCCCCAAAACTCGCAACGCTGGCGGCGCCAATCAGCAGACCCTTCCCTGCTGCGGCCTGCTTGCCGACGTAACGAATCACGGCCAATCCGCCCAAGGCAAGGGCGCACCACTGAACTGCCCAGAACAAGCCCAGGTCAACATAGGTGGAGCACGCCGCGAACCAGACCGCGGCACACGTGACCACTGCGACATCGACCACGAGTCGGCGCCGCACCGGGGGCGCTTCGACACAGGCCAACACGGCAACAACCGTGAACGCCACCGCCCCGAGGAGAACGGCGTCGTCGTCGAGCATGGACCACAGGGCAAAGAATGCCCCTCCCCCAAGCGCCGTGCCGACAACGCTGCCGCGCTGGATCTGCCTCTCGCCCGGCAAATCCATGGACAACAGGCGCACCACGTACAGCGTTCCGAGAACTACCGCGAAACCAGCCAAAGCCGAGTAGCCGTGGCGTGACGTCAGCTCAAGTACCTGAGCCCGGAACAGCACAGCTGCCAAGAGCACCATCAATGATCCGGGCAGGGTCAGCCACGGTAGCTTCATCAGGTGGGCGCCTACAATCAAGGCCAACCCGGCCACCATCCACATGCCGGCAAAGATTCCTGTTGCCGCATCGCCATCCACGACGCAGGCCGTGACGAGGAAACAGGCGGTGGCAGCAATCCAGTACCAGCGCATTTCAAGCGTCTTGGGTGCATACACACAACGCCAGGCAATGACGGCAACGCTCAGGGCAAGGAGGATCAATGCCGTGGCACCAGACCACACCACGGGAGCTATGACAGCAGCCCCTCCCGCAACGGCAACGAGGGCCAGGTAGGAAGCCCCTCTCAGTTTCAGGTAAGTCTGGGCAACAACGGACGTTACCGCCAACGCGAGGAATTCAGCGGCCACCACCCAGTGCAATGCCGTTCCCGATGGAGTAAAGCCGTCGGAGGCAAGGTGGTAAAACACCGGTACCAAGACTTGTGCGGTGAGCAACAGCCAGCCGCTGGCCCACAGGCAATTCGGCTCCCCTACGGTCGCATGGACACGCCCGTCCCGAACGGCCAGATACTGCAGGGCCACCTGGGCAATCAAGGCACCCGTCACGGCAAGGGACACGACGCCCAAGTCGGCCGTCAACTCGCGTACAAGGACGCCCACCAAAACGGTTGCTGTCATGCGGGCCACGAGGAAGTGCAATCCTCTGGCCAGCGCACCCGAGCTCTTGGCGGCGAGCATCGTTGAGACTATGAGCACGATGGCCAAAACGATCGCCAGCTGTGGCCTGTGGCCAATGCTGCACAGCGCCAAAGCCAGCATGCCAACAGGCGCGGCCCATGCGGCCGATGCCACAGGTTCCTGAGGCAAGGTCGCGGCCAGAGCGAGAGTGGCTACGGCTGCGGTCGCAAGCGCGAAGACAACCATCGTGGTCCAAAGACCGGCCGGCTGCACAATGACGCTGACGGCACCCACCACGACCACCGCGGACAGCGTCAGGTAAATATCCACAGACAGCCCCGGGATTCTCCGCCCTCTACGGACAGTTCCGGCAAGGATCAATATCTGCGGAACCAGCGCCAGCAAAAGTATCAGTCCAAGGCCAACCGGCGTTCGATTGATTTCGGTCAGCGGATCCTTCTCGACCCACAGCTGGAATAGCGCCACGGCCAACACCATCGATGCAATCCGCGCACCCCACCAGTAAACCCACCGGTGGTGTGCTTCTGCCGAACCGAGGAGCCGCATCCCGGCGCAAATCATGTAGGCAACCGCCACAGCCCAAGCAAGGCTTGTACCGGTCGCTGCGAAGACAGATCCCGTAAAAAGTGCAACGACAACAAAGTACGACGGCGCCACCAACTCCGCACCGGACCAACCGCCTCGCCTCGGCAAGGTACTCAGGGAATATGCGGCAGCAGCAACTGCCATGGCGACAGCTGCAATGAGGAACTCAGGCCGGAGCGTTTCCAGAACTGTAGGGTCGGGGGCTCTGGAAAACTTCTCGGCAGCGTAGAGAACCGACAACCCGCCAATGAGAAACGTACCTACCAGAGCCCAAGCGGCCCCGGAGTATTTTGTGAAGAAATTTCCTCTGTCCGTCTTCACCAGAAGTGTGTCCATGAGCAACTGCAGAGCAGAGACAACAGCAGTCACGGCGATGATGAGATGGGTTTTTCCCGGATAGGCCGGGATCGATGTGGCCATGGCTGCGGCCACGAGCGCCGTCGCTAGGAATCTCGCGGCCACCAACATTCCATGCTTGACCACAACGTTGTCTGCAGTGAGGTGTCTCAGCACGGAGTAGCACGCGGCGATCGCCAGGATCCCTGTCCATCCGCTGGCCGCCAGAAACGGCGAAAACAGCAAGACAGCACCCAGAGCCGGCAGCGGGAACCACTCACCGCGAGGAAGGAACGCCGGGACGGCGGCCATCGAGGCAAGCAACGCCATGCCAACTCCTACGGCGGCGAGGGGCACGTCTCCCCCGTTACCCTCGTGGGCCCAAAACCAGCCAAGGCTCCACAGGAGTGAAGCGGCGGCCATGATCGGAAGGCTCAAACTCACGTCCCACCGAGCCCAGTCGGCGTGGCCCAGAAAGGCAGAAATGCGTTGCTGGACGTATGCAATGAGCACTAGCTGAACGGCGAGCACCACAGTAAATGCGCCAGCTGCCCATGCAAGATCCGATTGAATCATCCAGCCGAGGAAGGGAGCAGCCAGCGTCAGTGAAAGTCGCAACCCAATGTAGTTGAACCGCTTCAGCGACGGCACTGAAATGAACGTCATAACGGCGTAAAAGATACCGCCTGCAACAAGTACAAGGGCGTGATCAGCAGCGTTGAGGGCCAGGCCGAATGCCAGTGAACCAGCCAGCCCAACGGGGGCAACCCAGGGGCCAAGATCTGAGAGTGGCTTCGCGTACAGTCCCAGTCCACCGCCGCCCTTGAGTGCGCGTCGCTTCAAGAGATAACCGGCGAGTGACAGTAACGCGGAGAAGACAATAAGGGCCGTAAAGTACCACGCCAGCGCGGCGCCAAGCACAGCAACGGAGGACCATGCCGTGGACAATAGGAACGCTAGGGAAAGGTAAACCACGAGGCGACTGTTGAGTTGAACAGCTGCGATAACGTACGCCACAGTTCCGATCAGTGAGGTAGCCAGCCACACGGCCGGTGCTTCCGGGAAGCCTAGGTTGTAGGTGGCAAGACCGGCGAACGGAATGATGGCCAACGCCGTACCGGTAAAGGCCACCGCCGCGGGTTTGAGCCGGGAAATCTTCTTGTGAAGCAGCAGCCCGGCCACGTAGAACAGTGCTGTGCCGGCCCAAACTCCAATAAGCCGAACAGGGACCGGAACGTTGCTACCAACAAAGAGTGCAGCGGCAGCCACCATCAGCAGGCTCGCCACATACAGGGTGATGTTGATGTTCTGGGTTTCCCGCTTGGCCTTCTTTACAACGGCTGCCTCTGGACTGAGTTGATCCTGCTTCGTGAGGTGAGGTGCCTGTTGTGGCGCGAAGGCCTGGCCAACGTTCAATGGAACCGGAACCGATCCGAAAACCGGAGTTCTTGGCATAACATTCGGGGGTCGCTGAGCCGGAGCAGAAACCGCCGGGCCTGTGGCCTGAGCCGCCAGCGCGTCTTTCCAACCGGCCAGGTGTCCATCCAAATAGCCCTGACGGTAGGCCTGATCTGAGATCCCCGGTTGCTGAACAGACCGACCGGGCTGCTGTTGCTGACTCATGCGCTTCCCCTACTCACGGTGAACTCCCAGTTTAGGGCACCTGAATCAGAAAAGAATCAGTTAGTCCATCGATTGTGGATAACAATTCCGCTTGCGGAGCAACTGCTCCGGGGAACAGCGGAGGGTGCGCGCGCATGAATACAGAAAAAAGAAGGCCCCCAGCCGAAGCTGGGGACCTTCTCTAAAGATCTAAGTAATTAATTACTTGATGATCTTGGTGACACGACCTGAACCAACGGTGCGGCCGCCTTCGCGGATAGCGAAGCCGAGGCCCTCTTCCATGGCGATCGGCTGGATCAGCGCGACAGTCATTTCGGTGTTGTCGCCAGGCATAACCATTTCCGTGCCCTCAGGCAAGGTGATAACGCCGGTAACATCCGTGGTGCGGAAGTAGAACTGCGGGCGGTAGTTGGAGTAGAACGGGTTGTGACGACCGCCCTCATCCTTGGCCAAGATGTAGACGTTGGCTTCGAAATCGGTGTGCGGGGTAATGGAACCCGGCTTCACGATAACCTGGCCACGCTCTACGTCTTCGCGCTTGATACCGCGGAGCAGCAGACCACAGTTCTCGCCGGCCCAAGCCTCGTCGAGCTGCTTGTGGAACATCTCGATACCGGTAACCGTGGTCTTCTGGACCGGGCGGATACCAACGATTTCAACCTCAGAGTTGATCTGAAGCGTTCCACGCTCGGCGCGGCCCGTAACAACGGTTCCACGACCGGTGATGGTGAAGACATCTTCAACCGGCATCAAGAACGGCTTGTCCTTGTCGCGGATCGGGTCAGGAACGTTGTTGTCAACGGCATCCATCAAGTCCTCAACGGACTTGACCCATACGGGGTCGCCTTCCAGAGCCTTCAGGCCGGAAACGCGCACAACAGGTGCCTCGTCGCCGTCGAAGCCCTGTGCAGACAGGAGTTCACGAACTTCCATTTCGACCAGGTCGAGGAGTTCTTCGTCATCAACCATGTCGGACTTGTTCAGTGCAACCAACAGGTAGGGAACACCAACCTGGCGGGCCAACAGAACGTGCTCGCGAGTCTGAGCCATCGGGCCGTCAGTGGCGGCAACTACCAAGATAGCGCCGTCCATCTGAGCAGCACCGGTGATCATGTTCTTGATGTAGTCAGCGTGACCGGGGGCGTCTACGTGTGCGTAGTGGCGCTTCTCGGTCTGGTACTCAACGTGCGAGATGTTAATGGTAATGCCGCGCTGACGCTCTTCGGGAGCAGAGTCAATGGACGCGAAGTCACGCTTCTCGTTGAGTGTCGGGTACTTGTCGTACAGTACCTTGGAAATGGCAGCCGTCAACGTGGTCTTACCATGGTCAACGTGACCGATGGTGCCGATGTTAACGTGCGGCTTGGTCCGCTCGAACTTTGCCTTTGCCACGGGTTCCTCCTAGAACTTTGAGAAAACTTACTCTCAGTAGCGCTGTTCGCCACTGAAATCAAAATAAGTCTACTGGGGGCTTTTGATATTTAAGAAATTGCTTCAGATTGGGTCTGTTCCAGCCTAATGCCGGAACAGACCCAGTCAAAAAGAGCGACTACTCGCCGCGGGCCTTCTGGATGATCTCGTCGGCTACTGCCTTCGGAACCTCAGAGTAGCTGTCGAACTTCATCGAGTACACGGCACGACCCTGGGTCTTGGACCGCAGGTCACCGATGTAACCAAACATGCCGGACAAGGGAACAAGAGCCTTGATGACCTTGACACCGCTTGCATCTTCCATGGACTGCATCTGGCCACGACGAGAGTTGATGTCACCGATTACTTCACCCATGTATTCCTCAGGGGTGCGGACTTCAACTTCCATCAACGGTTCAAGCAGAATCGGGTTAGCCATCCGAGCAGCTTCCTTGAACGCCATTCGACCGGCGATCTTGAAGGCCATTTCGGAAGAGTCAACATCGTGGGACGCACCGTCAAGCAGTGTGGCCTTGATGCCAACCATCGGGTAACCGGCCAACACGCCGTCAGGCAGTGCGGACTGGATGCCCTGGTCAACGCTGGGGATGTATTCGCGAGGAACACGGCCACCGGAGACCTTGTTGCTGAACTCGTACATTTCACCTTCGGCAGTATCCAACGGCTCAATGGCAATCTGGATCTTAGCGAACTGACCGGAACCACCGGTCTGCTTCTTGTGAGTGTAATCGTGCTTAGCAACAGCGCGCTTGATGGTTTCACGGTATGCAACCTGCGGCTTGCCAACGTTGGCTTCAACGTTGAATTCGCGACGCATGCGGTCCACAAGGATGTCCAAGTGGAGCTCGCCCATGCCGCCAATTTCGGTCTGGCCGGTGTCTTCGTTGAGGTTGACGGTGAACGTCGGGTCCTCAGCGGAGAGCTTCTGGATAGCCGTGGAGAGCTTCTCCTGGTCACCCTTGGTCTTCGGTTCAATTGCAACGAAGATCACGGGAGCGGGGAAGGTCATCGACTCAAGAACGATCGGGTTAGCCGGATCGCACAAGGTATCACCGGTGGTGGTGTCCTTGAGGCCGATCACTGCGTAGATGTGACCTGCATGGATCTCATCAACGGGCATTTCCTTGTTGGCGTGCATCTGGAAGAGCTTGCCAATGCGTTCCTTCTTGCCCTTGGTCGAGTTCATCAGCTGCGTACCGGAGACTGCTCGACCGGAGTACACGCGAATGAAGTTCAACTGGCCGAAGAAGGGGTGCGTTGCGATCTTGAAGGCCAGAGCCGAGAACGGCTCCGTCTCACTCGGCTCGCGCTTGATCTCGATGGACTCGTCGCGAGGATCGTGACCGATCATAGCGCCAACATCCAACGGGTTCGGCAGGAAGTCAATAACAGCGTCGAGCATAGGCTGCACGCCGCGGTTCTTGAATGCGGAACCACAGAAGACCGGGTAGATCTCGGAGTTAACCGTCAGCTTGCGAATGCCAGCCTTCAGTTCCTCGATGGAAGGCTCTTCGCCTTCGAGGTACTTCTCCATGAGCTCTTCGGAGGACTCGGCAGCTGCCTCAACGAGGGCTGCGCGGTACTCTTCAGCCTTTTCCTGAAGATCCGCGGGGATCTCCTGGATTTCGTAGGCGGCACCCATGGTGACGTCACCCTTGGAGTCACCGGCCCAAACGAAGGCCTTCATGGTCAGCAAGTCGACGACGCCGGTGAATTCGCTCTCGACGCCGATCGGCAGCTGCATAACCAACGGCTTGGCACCCAAGCGGTTGATGATGGTGTCTACGGTGAAGTAGAAGTCAGCACCGAGCTTGTCCATCTTGTTGACAAAGCAGATACGCGGAACGTTGTACTTGTCAGCCTGACGCCAAACGGTCTCAGACTGAGGCTCAACGCCTTCCTTGCCATCGAAGACAGCAACGGCGCCATCGAGAACTCGCAATGAGCGCTCAACTTCCACCGTGAAGTCAACGTGGCCGGGGGTGTCGATGATGTTGATCTGGTTCTTGTTCCAGTAGCAGGTCACGGCGGCAGACGTGATAGTAATGCCGCGTTCCTTTTCCTGTTCCATCCAGTCAGTCGTCGAAGCACCGTCGTGCGTTTCGCCGATCTTGTGGTTCACACCCGTGTAGAACAGAATGCGCTCAGTCGTAGTGGTCTTGCCAGCATCAATATGGGCCATGATGCCAATGTTGCGAACCTGGTTAAGGTCTGTAAGCACGTCCTGTGCCACGGTGTCTCCCTTATCTAAAGATGAGCTGGAAAGTTGCCGGCGGGTTCACCACCGGCAACTTCTAAGCTCTAGTTACCAGCGGTAATGGGCGAAGGCCTTGTTGGACTCAGCCATCTTGTGCGTGTCTTCGCGACGCTTGACAGCGGCACCAAGACCATTGGAGGCATCCAAAACTTCGTTGCGCAAACGCTCGGTCATGGTCTTCTCGCGGCGAGCCTTCGAGTAACCAACCAACCAGCGAAGGGCAAGTGCGGTCTGACGACCCGGCTTGACTTCAACCGGAACCTGGTAGGTGGCACCACCAACACGGCGGGACTTAACCTCGAGGCTCGGCTTGATGTTCTCCATGGCCTTCTTCAAGGCAACAACGGGATCAGCACCGGTCTTCTCGCGTACACCCTCGAGTGCGCCGTAAACGATGCGCTCTGCGGTGGACTTCTTACCGTCAACCAGAACCTTGTTGATCAGCTGAGTGACCAAAGGGGAACCGTATACGGGATCTACAACTAGCGGCCGCTTGGGGGCCGGACCCTTGCGAGGCATATTACTTCTTCTCCATCTTTGCACCGTAGCGGCTACGAGCCTGCTTGCGGTTCTTGACGCCCTGGGTATCCAATGCACCGCGGACGATCTTGTAACGAACACCGGGAAGGTCCTTAACACGGCCTCCACGGACGAGCACGATGGAGTGCTCCTGAAGGTTGTGGCCTACACCGGGGATGTAAGCAGTAACTTCCACGCCGCCGTTGAGGCGTACGCGTGCAACCTTACGGAGAGCCGAGTTCGGCTTCTTCGGGGTGGTCGTGTAAACGCGCGTGCAAACGCCGCGACGCATGGGGCTGCCCTTCAATGCGGGAGCCTTGGTCTTCGTGACCTTGGGTGTCCGGCCCTTTCGGACCAGCTGGTTAATCGTAGGCACTTTCGTGTTCTCCGTTGTTTTATCGTGTTGCTTGCCCCGCCGGCCGGAATGATTCAGTCGCTGAGGGTAAGCCGTTTACTGGTAGTCGCAGACTGGGCGACTTCACAGCGCCTAGGCATGCAAAAATGTGGCATTCGCTGTACAAGAACCGTACAACCCGGACCCGCATCCACTTTATTCGCCTAAACGAAGAAAGCTGACACTCTTATCCACTGCCACACTAACAATTACTCATTACATTACCACGGGTTAAGGCCAGCGCCGAAATCGGCCTGCTCCCCCACTGGACCCTCGCTCAGATACGGGGCATTTCCGCCGAACGCTCGCTCTCTCTACTGCGCGAGCGTTCCCAAAAATCCCCCCGTTACTGCGCGAGCGTTTGGTAGTTAAAGCGCGACGGCGGTGCCCCACCCAAATTGGGTGAGTCACCGCCGTCGGACCTTCTGTTGGCTAAATGCTAGCCGGAGAAGTTGGTGCCCAGATCGTAGTCATCCAAGGGGATGGCACGGAACTCGGCGCCCAAGTCTCCAACGCCGCCCACGTAGTCAAAGTCGCTGAAAGCGCTCGGACCGGTGAACAGGTTGGCCTTGGCTTCTTCCGTGGGCTCCACCGTGACGTTGGTGTAGCGCGGAAGACCGGTGCCGGCGGGGATCAACTTACCGATGATCACGTTCTCCTTCAGACCCAACAGCGGGTCAGACTTGCCTTCCATGGCCGCCTGCGTCAGAACGCGGGTGGTTTCCTGGAAGGAAGCAGCGGAGAGCCATGATTCGGTAGCCAAGGAAGCCTTGGTGATACCCATGAGCTCGTTACGGCCCGATGCAGGCTTCTTGCCCTCGGACACGACGCGACGGTTTTCCGTCTCGAAGCGGCCGCGCTCGGCAAGCTCGCCCGGAAGCAGCTTCGAGTCACCGGATTCGATGACCGTGACGCGACGGAGCATCTGGCGGACGATAACCTCGACGTGCTTGTCGTGGATACCCACACCCTGGCTGCGGTAAACGCCCTGAACTTCCTCAACGAGGTGCTTCTGAGCGGCACGCGGGCCGAGGATACGCAGAACCTGCTTGGGGTCGACAGCACCCACAATGAGCTTCTGGCCAACTTCAACGTGCTCGCCGTCAGCAACCGTCAGACGTGCACGGCGGAGGACCGGGTAAGCGATCTCTTCGGTGCCGTCGTCCGGGGTCAGGATCAAACGCATGGTCTTCTCGGACTCATCAATGTTGATGCGGCCGGCAGCTTCTGCGATCGGAGCGACACCCTTGGGGGTACGTGCTTCGAAGAGCTCCTGAATACGGGGCAGACCCTGGGTGATGTCCTCGCCACGGCTGGCGGAAACAGCACCACCGGTGTGGAAGGTACGCATGGTCAGCTGGGTACCCGGCTCACCAATGGACTGTGCGGCGATAATACCGACAGCCTCACCGATGTCCACGGTCTTACCCGTGGCCAGCGAGCGGCCGTAGCAAAGCGCACAGGTACCAACAGTTGACTCACAAGTGAGTACTGAACGGACCTTGATCTCTTCAATGCCAGCTGCGAACAGCTTGGCAATGAGGACATCTCCGACGTCGTCTCCGGCCTCGGCCAAAACGGTACCTGAGGAGTCAACTACCTCGGCAGCCAAGGTACGAGCGTAAACGCTGTTCTCGACTTCCTCGTGCAGTACAAACTCACCATTGGAATCAACCACTGCGATGGGCAGGGTCAATCCGCGCTCGGTGCCACAGTCGTCTTCGCGAACGATGACATCCTGTGAAACGTCAACCAGACGACGTGTCAGGTAACCGGAGTTAGCCGTACGCAGAGCGGTATCAGCCAGACCCTTACGAGCACCGTGAGTAGCAATGAAGTACTCCAAAACCGACAGGCCCTCACGGTAGGAGGACTTGATCGGGCGAGGAATAATTTCACCCTTAGGGTTAGCCACCAAGCCACGGATACCGGCAATCTGGCGAACCTGCATCCAGTTACCACGAGCTCCGGAGGAAACCATACGGTTAATCGTGTTGGACACGGCGAAGGACGCACGCATCACATCAGCGATCTCGTTGGTTGCCTGGTTCCAGATGTCGATGAGCTCCTGGCGGCGCTCTTCGTCAGCGATCAGACCCTTGTCGTACTGAGCCTGGACCTTGGCTGCCTTGATCTCGTAGCTTTCCAAGATGGCTGGCTTAGCTTCGGGCACCTTGATGTCAGAGATAGCAACGGTGACGCCTGAGCGGGTTGCCCAGTAGAAACCGGCATCCTTCAAGTTATCCAGAGTTGCTGCAACAACAACCTTGGGGTAGCGCTCGGCGAGATCGTTGACGATCTCAGAGAGCTGGCCCTTGTCGGCAACAGCCTCAACCCACGGGTAATCCGCAGGCAGAGTCTCGTTGAAGATGACCTGACCCAAGGAGGTATCGATGATGGCGGTTCCGCCAGCAACGAATCCTTCCGGACCCTTGCGCTCGGCACCCGGGATGAAGTTGTCCAAACGGATCTTCACCTGGGAGTTCAAGTGCAGCTCACCGGCGTCGTGGGCCATGATGGCCTCGGCGGAGGTGGAGAACACGCGGCCTTCGCCGGCAGAGCCCTCACGCTTGGTGGTCAAGTGGTACAGACCGATGATCATATCCTGTGACGGCAAGGTCACGGGACGGCCATCTGACGGCTTCAAGATGTTGTTCGAGGACAGCATCAAGATGCGAGCTTCAGCCTGAGCTTCGGGGCTCAGCGGCAGGTGGACTGCCATCTGGTCACCGTCGAAGTCGGCGTTGAAAGCACCACAAACCAGCGGGTGAAGCTGGATTGCCTTACCTTCAACAAGCTGAGGCTCGAACGCCTGGATACCCAAACGGTGCAGGGTAGGTGCGCGGTTCAGCAGTACCGGGTGCTCGGTGATGATCTCTTCGAGAACATCCCAGACCTGGGGGCGGAAACGCTCAACCATGCGCTTGGCGCTCTTGATGTTCTGTGCGTGGTTAAGGTCAACCAGGCGCTTCATCACGAACGGCTTGAAGAGCTCCAGGGCCATCTGCTTAGGCAGACCACACTGGTGCAGCTTCAGCTGCGGACCAACAACAATAACGGAACGGCCTGAGTAGTCAACGCGCTTACCCAAGAGGTTCTGACGGAAACGACCCTGCTTGCCCTTGAGCATGTCGCTCAAAGACTTCAACGGACGGTTGCCCGGCCCGGTGACGGGGCGGCCACGACGACCGTTATCGAAGAGCGAGTCAACAGCTTCCTGCAGCATGCGCTTTTCGTTGTTGACGATGATCTCCGGAGCACCCAGATCAAGCAGGCGCTTGAGACGGTTGTTGCGGTTGATCACGCGACGGTACAGATCGTTCAAGTCCGAGGTGGCGAAACGGCCACCATCGAGCTGAACCATGGGGCGCAGTTCCGGCGGGATCACCGGGACGGCATCCAGAACCATGCCAAGCGGGCTGTTGTTGGTGGTCAAGAATGCGTTGACAACCTTCAGTCGCTTGAGGGCACGGGTCTTGCGCTGGCCCTTGCCATTGGCGATGATGTCGCGCAGAATTTCTGCTTCACCGGGCATGTCAAAGGTCTCAAGACGGCTCTTGATGGCTTCGGCACCCATGGCACCTTCGAAGAACATGCCATAACGGTCACGCAATTCGCGGTACAGGGCTTCGTCACCTTCGAGGTCGGCAACCTTGAGAGCCTTGAAACGGTCCCAAACCTGCTCGAGGCGGTCGATGTCGGCGTCGGCGCGCTTACGCACGTTAGCCATCTGACGGTCCGCAGAGTCGCGGGCCTTCTTCTTATCGGCAGCCTTGGCGCCTTCACCTTCCAGGCGCTGCAATTCACCCTCAAGATCGCGGGCGATCGTGGCGATGTCGCCGTCACGGGTGTCCACCATGCGCTTCTTTTCCAGGTCATGCTCGATCTGGAGGTTCGGCAGTTCTGCGTGACGAGCATCGGCGTCAACGCTGGTGATCATGTAGGCAGCGAAGTAGATGACCTTTTCAAGGTCCTTCGGTGCCAGGTCCAAGAGGTAGCCCAAGCGCGAGGGAACGCCCTTGAAGTACCAGATGTGGGTTACGGGAGCTGCAAGCTCAATGTGGCCCATGCGCTCACGGCGCACCTTGGCGCGAGTGACTTCAACGCCACAACGCTCACAAATGATGCCCTTGAAGCGCACGCGCTTGTACTTGCCGCAGTAGCACTCCCAGTCGCGGGACGGGCCAAAGATCTTCTCACAGAAGAGTCCGTCTTTTTCCGGCTTGAGCGTGCGGTAGTTGATGGTTTCCGGCTTCTTGACTTCGCCGTGGCTCCAGTCGCGAATATCTTGCGCGGTGGCCAGGCCAATCTGCATGAGGCCGAAGGAGGATTCGCTGGACATATGGGTCCTGTTCTCTCTAATTCTCTAAAGTCTGAAAGTCTGTGTCGGGTACGGGAAGAAGTGCGACGGCGGTGGGCTGGCCACCGCCGTCAAAGTCACTAAACTTCTTCGACAGAGTTCGGCTCGGCCCGTGACAGGTCGATGCCCAGCTCTTCCGCGGCCCGGAAGACTTCTTCATCCGAGTCACGCATCTCAATCGTTGTTCCGTCGGTGGAAAGGACTTCCACGTTCAGGCACAGCGACTGCATTTCCTTGATGAGAACCTTGAAGGATTCCGGGATACCCGGCTCCGGGATGTTCTCTCCCTTGACGATGGCTTCGTAGACCTTGACACGGCCATGAATATCATCGGACTTGATGGTCAACAGTTCCTGCAGCGTGTACGCCGCACCGTAAGCCTCAAGTGCCCAAACTTCCATTTCACCAAAGCGCTGGCCACCGAACTGGGCCTTACCGCCCAAGGGCTGCTGGGTGATCATGGAGTACGGACCCGTGGAGCGGGCGTGGATCTTGTCGTCCACCAAGTGGTGGAGCTTCAAGATGTACATGTAGCCAACAGAGACCGGATCCGGGAACGGCTCGCCGGAGCGGCCGTCAAACAGACGGGTCTTACCCGAGGAATCGATCAGGCGTTCGCCGTCGCGAGTCACGTTGGTGGAATCGAGCAGGCCTGTGATTTCAGAGTCACGGGCACCATCGAAGACCGGGGTGGCAACCTTCGTCTGACCGATTTCACGCGGCAGGTTCGGCAGGTTCTTGATCCAGTCAGGCTCACCTTCAACCTTCCAACCAGTCTTGGCAACCCAACCGAGGTGGATTTCCAGGACCTGTCCGACGTTCATTCGACCCGGAACACCCAAGGGGTTCAGGACGATGTCCACCGGAGTACCGTCGGCGAGGAAGGGCATATCTTCGATCGGGAGGATCTTGGAAATAACACCCTTGTTACCGTGACGGCCTGCAAGCTTGTCACCATCGGTGATCTTGCGCTTGTTGGCAACGTAAACGCGAACCAGCTGGTTCACACCGGGGGGCAGGTCATCTTCGGAGTCGCGGTCGAAGACGCGAACACCAATGACGGTTCCTGATTCACCGTGGGGAACCTTCAAGGAAGTGTCGCGAACTTCGCGGCTCTTCTCACCGAAGATGGCGCGCAGCAAACGCTCTTCCGGGGTCAGCTCGGTCTCGCCCTTAGGCGTGACCTTTCCGACCAGGATGTCGCCGGCTTCAACTTCAGCACCGATGTGGATGATGCCGCGCTCGTCGAGACCAGCAAGGATTTCCTCGGAAACGTTCGGGATGTCCCGAGTGATTTCTTCGGCACCGAGCTTGGTGTCGCGAGCATCGATCTCATGCTCTTCGATGTGAATGGAGGAGAGCACATCTTCGGCAACAATGCGCTGCGAAAGGATGATGGCATCCTCGTAGTTGTGACCTTCCCAGGACATGAACGCAACCAAGAGGTTCTTACCCAAGGCAAGCTCACCCATGTCAGTTGCCGGACCATCAGCGATGATGCCGCCAACTTCCAGACGCTGGCCCTCAGAGGCCAGAACGCGCTGGTTGTAGGCCGTTCCCTGGTTGGAACGCTGGTACTTGGCGATCGGGTAGCTGATCTCCGAGCCGTCGTCGTTCAGCATGACAACTACGTCTGCCGAAACCTCGGAGACCACACCGGCCTTCTTGGCGATGACAACGTCACCGGCGTCAACAGCTGTGGCGCGCTCCATGCCGGTACCCACGAACGGGGCCTCGGACTGGACCAACGGCACTGCCTGACGCTGCATGTTCGCACCCATGAGTGCGCGGTTAGCATCATCGTGCTCCAAGAACGGAATCAAGGCAGTAGCCACAGACACCATCTGGCGCGGGGAAACGTCCATGTACTCGACGTCGTTTGCCGGGATCAAAACAGGCTCGCCGCCACCACCGCGCTGGCGAACCAGTACGGAGTCCTCGGAGAAGTGGCTGTTGGCATCCAAAGGCGCGTTGGCCTGTGCAATAACAACATCCATCTCGTCATCAGCTGTCAGGTAATCAACTTCGTCGGAAACGAAGCCGTCCTTGACGCGACGGTACGGTGTCTCAATGAAACCGAACGGGTTGATGCGTCCGTAGGAAGCCAAGGAACCAATCAGACCAATGTTGGGGCCTTCAGGAGTTTCAATGGGGCACATACGGCCGTAGTGGGACGGGTGAACGTCTCGAACTTCCATGCCTGCACGGTCACGGGACAAACCGCCCGGGCCCAGCGCGGACAGACGACGCTTGTGCGTCAGACCGGCCAGCGGGTTGTTCTGATCCATGAACTGTGAGAGCTGAGAAGTTCCGAAGAACTCCTTGATGGCTGCCACAACGGGACGGATGTTGATCAGGGTCTGCGGCGTAATCGCTTCGACGTCCTGAGTGGTCATACGCTCGCGAACAACGCGCTCCATACGAGAAAGACCCGTGCGGACCTGGTTCTCGATGAGCTCGCCGACGGCGCGGATACGACGGTTACCAAAGTGGTCGATGTCGTCGACGTCGACACGGAGGTCAACCTCGGCGCCGTCGCGCTGGCCCTTGGTGGTCTTGTTGCCGGCGTGCAATGCAACCAGGTACTTGATCATGGCGACGATGTCGTCAACGCTCAAGACCGATGCCTTCTCATCGCTCAACGGCAGGTCAATACCCAGCTTGCGGTTGATCTTGTAACGGCCAACCTTGGCCAGATCGTAGCGCTTGGGGTTGAAGTACAAGTTGTTCAGCAACGCATCGGCGGCGTCAACTGTGGGCGGCTCGCCCGGACGAAGCTTGCGGTAGATATCAAGCAAGGCATCTTCGCGACCGGTCGTGGCATCCTTTTCCAAGGTTGCACGGATGGAGTCGAACTCGCCGAACTCCTCAAGGATCTGGCCTTCGGTCCAGCCCAAGGCCTTCAGCAGTACGGTGACTGACTGCTTGCGCTTGCGGTCAAGACGAACGCCAACCTGGTCGCGCTTGTCAATCTCCAACTCGAACCATGCACCACGTGAGGGGATGATCTTGGCGGTGAAGATTTCCTTGTCACTGGTCTTGTCCGCGGTGCGCTCAAAGTAAGCACCCGGGGAACGAACCAGCTGCGACACAACAACACGCTCGGTGCCGTTGATGACAAAGGTGCCCTTGTTGGTCATGAGCGGGAAATCGCCCATGAAGACAGTCTGCTGCTTGATTTCACCGGTCAAGTTGTTCATGAACTCGGCCTTGACGTACAGCGGCGCGGCGTACGTGGCGTCGCGGTCCTTGCACTCGTCAACGGTGAACTTGGGGTCAGAGAATTCCGGTTCCGTGAAGGACAGGGACATGGTGCCCTGGAAGTCCTCAATCGGGGAGATCTCTTCGAAGATGTCGGACAGACCGGAGGTGACGGCCACGCTGTCATCGCCAGCATCCACAGCTGTCTGCATGCGGTTCTGCCAGCGCTCGTTACCTACGAGCCAGTCAAAGCTCTCGGTCTGGAGGGCAAGCAGATTCGGCACGTCAAGCGGCTCGTGAATCTTTGCGAATGAGAGGCGACTCTTTGCACCGTCGGTGCTGTTTGAATCGATAGCGGTTGCAGCGTTATTTACATTAGAGGTGCTCGAGGCGACCAAGAGGGATCCTTCCACAGACCTGCAGGCTTGTTCTTACGGACCCTCACCCGATTCATTCCTGGTCATCAAACCCGGACGAACGCTGGCCAAGTAGTCCCGGATAGTGCTCCAACAGGCGATTTAATCGCCCGGCGATGCATGCTTTCCGTAACTCTTGACCTAAACAAAGCCCACCGCTATATGAAGGCAGAAGGTTAAGAGGGATACGCAAAGAACTACATTACAGCACAATGCACCCACGCGTCTACCCCACCAAGAAGAAAACCGCAAGTATCAATGTTCCGCGGCTCAAAAACCCTGAATTTGCGGGGAATATTCGGGGAATATTTGGCCCCTATTGGGCTGGTCACACCCCTGGGTAAACTCCTATTCCGGCGTCCACCGCGCGCCGAAGAAATTTCCCGACAGCCCAAGCTGTTAGGTTTTATGACAGCACATGTACGGCTCAAAGAGGATCCGTACGGGAGAAGTTTTTAGGAGCACGGATACCATGACGACACAGGCAAATGATGTGGTACTTCTGGCCGGAGCGCGCACCCCGCAAGGTCGGCTCAACGGGCAGTTGGCGGGCTTTGCCGCCGTCGAACTTGGGGCAAAGGCCATCGCAGGAGCGGTAGCCAGGGCTGGCGTTGATACCGCGGACATCGATTACGTGATCATGGGCCAGGTATTGCAGGCCGGGGCCGGGCAGAACCCTGCGCGGCAAAGCGCTGTCGCCGCCGGTATTGGCTGGAATGTTCCTGCCCTGACTATCAACAAGGTGTGCCTATCTGGACTGACGGCCATCATCGACGCGGCGCGGCTCATCCGTAGCGGCGAGGCGACCGTGGTCGTGGCGGGCGGCCAGGAATCCATGACGCGTGCACCCCATATTCTGCCGGGTTCACGGCAGGGCTGGGCCTACGGCGCCATTCAGGCCCTGGACGTGGCGGCTCAGGACGGACTGACGGACGCCTTTGACGGTGACTCCATGGGCCTGTCAACGGAGCGCGGGAACATCCGCCTGAACATCTCCCGCACAGCCCAGGATGAGGTCGCCGCTGCGTCCCATCAAAGGGCAGCAGCCGCGGCCGAGGCTGGTCTATTTGAGGCCGAAATTGTTCCCGTGACAGTCCCCCAGCGCAAGGGCGATCCGCTGGTGCTGACCAAGGATGAAGGCATCCGCCCGCAAACCACCGTGGACTCGCTGGCCGGTCTGCGCCCCGCATTCACGGCCGACGGCGCCATCACCGCAGGCAACTCCTCTCCCCTATCCGACGGCGCAAGTGCCGTGGTTCTTTCCTCGCGCGCTTATGCCGAGTCGAACGGGCTGGAATGGCTCGCCGTCATTGGCGCCCCCGGCCAGGTTGCCGGCCCGGATAACTCCTTGCACTCCCAGCCTTCCAACGCCATCAACCGCGCCTTGGAGACTGCCGGGTGGACCGTGGGTGATCTTGACTTCATCGAGATCAACGAGGCCTTTGGTTCCGTGGCCGTTCAGTCACTTTTAGATCTTGATATTCCCTTGGAGAAGTGCAATATTCATGGCGGCGCCATTGCCTTGGGTCACCCGATCGGCGCCTCGGGTGCACGCCTTGCGCTGCACGCCGCAATGGAATTGCACCGTCGCGGATCCGGTAAGGCAGCCGTCGCTCTTTGTGGTGGCGGCGGCCAAGGCGAGGCGTTGATGTTGTCGCTGGAGGCCAAGTGAGCGAAGACGCGCAGCCCAGCGGCCACGCCCGTGTAGCCGCTGATGCCGCCGCGAGGGGACTGGCCGTGGAGATCTTTCCGCGCCCGGCCGCAGGTTCCCTCGTTGAGGCCGCAGCGCTCATGGGCATTGAGCCCTCGGACATCGTGAAATCCCTCGTGGTCAAGCGCAGTGATGGCAGCTTCTTGTTCGCGCTTGTGCCCGGCGGCCGCTCCATTGCATGGCCCAAGCTACGTGCCGTTGTGGGGGTCAACAAGCTCAAGATGCCTACGGCCGACGTCGCCCTAGATGCCACGGGTTACGAGCGCGGCACCATCACTCCACTGGGCAGCACGACGGCGTGGCCAGTGTTCGCTGACGAAGGTATCCGTGGGCGCAAGGTCGCCATGGGCGCCGGCGAACACGGCTTCAGCATGTTCGTCTCGGGCGACGACCTCATCGCAGCGTTCGAGGCGACGGTGGCGGACATTTCCGTGCCGGAGTAGCTGGTCTGCACGGGCCCGAATAGTTGCGACGCCACCGGATCCCGGCTCCAGGACGCAAAGAAGCCCCGCACCAATCGGTGCGGGGCTTCTTTTGAAGAGCGAGTTGATTACTTGAGGGTAACCGTGGCGCCGGCAGCTTCGAGAGCTTCCTTGGCCTTCTCAGCAGCTTCCTTCGTTGCACCTTCAAGAACAGCCTTGGGAGCCGAGTCAACGACCTCCTTGGCTTCCTTCAGACCCAAGGAAGTGATCGCGCGAACTTCCTTGATAACGGCAATCTTCTTGTCGCCGGCTGCTTCGAGGATAACGTCGAATTCAGTCTGCTCAGCAGCGTCTTCTGCGGCACCGCCGGCAGGACCAGCAACTGCAACAGCAGCAGCGGTAACTTCGAAGGTCTCCTCGAAGAGGGTAACGAACTCGGAGAGCTCGATGATGGTCAGTTCCTTGAAAGCTGCAATGAGCTCGTCGTTGGTGAGCTTAGCCATGAGAGGCGCTCCTTCTTGTTTACTGGCCCAAAAGGGCCAAATCTAAAACCTAAGTCCTCATGGATTTAGGGGAAAACTAACAGGGATAAATCCCTGATGAGGACTAGGCCTCGGTGGTCTCAGCTTCTGCAACGGGAGCTTCTTCAGCAACCGGTGCTTCTTCAGCGACAGGAGCTTCTTCAGCGGCGGGTGCTTCCTCAACGGGTGCACCTTCGGCCAGCTTCAAACGCAGGGCTTCGAGGGTGCGCGCAGCGGCGGCCATCGGAGCCTTGAGAACGGCAGCAATGCGTGCCAGCTGAAGTTCACGAGACTCGAGAGCAGCCAGTGCGGCAACTCCGCTAGCATCGAGAGCCTTGCCTTCGAAGATACCGGTCTTGATGACCAGCTGCTTGTTGGCCTTTGCAAAATCCGTCAGGCTCTTTGCTGCTGCAACAGCGTCACCCTTGATGAATGCAATAGCGGTAGGACCTGAGAGCTGACCATCGAAAGCGTCAACACCAGCTTCCTTGGCCGCAATGGCAGTCAGAGTGTTCTTTACAACCGAGAACTTGGTGTCCTGGCCGAGAGAAACGCGCAGCTCCTTGAGCTGAGCTACGGTGAGCCCACGGTATTCGGTTAGGACTGCGGCAGTTGAATCAGTGAAATCTTGCTTGATTTCTGCAACTGCAGCCACCTTTGTTGGCGTTGCCATAACACTCCTTCCGGGAATAGTTGCCGATCTTTCCTGGTCCTCGCCCTAATTCAGCAAGCTGGTTTCAGACAAATAAAAACGCCCCGCACAGATGTACGGGGCGTTTTTCGCAGCGGATCCATGGGATTACTCCCGGTTCAACACTGCTCATAAGCTTTGTGCACCTGCGCTGGTCGTCCCTATAAGGACTTTTCGGATGAAAACCGACCCGGTTCCAATGCAAGAAAACGCATGCTGCATTTGCTTCGTTGGGGGAAGGTAGACATCGACCGACGGTCTTTGGTTCCTTAAGATTACAGGAGAGCGTGCACAGATTCCAAATCCACTGCGTGTGTGGCTGACTACATGTGGCCGGCTACAAGGCGTTGAAGTCCTTGCGCCACTGCCCCGTCATTCCGGCGCTTACATAGCCGAGTTGGGCATTGACCGAGAGCATGTAGGAGTTTTCCGGCGCATTCCACGTAAAGATGGTTCCGGCCCGCGGGAATTCGCGCATCAACTGTTCCATGTTGGCAACTTTGATGAGTAGCCCCACGTCCTTCCCCTTGTGCGCCAGCTCAACCACAGTGTCATCTTGGAAGGCTACGTCTTCGCGGTTACCAAGAACCGAAATGGAGGTGAAGCCCACCAAGGCGCCTGTCTCCAGGTTTTCGGCAGCGCTAACGAGAGTTCGCCGGCCCGTCAGGGCGGAAAGTTCCTCGGTTTCACGCAATTGGGCCACATCCCAGGGTTCCTGAGCGTCACCGTCCTTGCCATCGACCAGGTCCCGCTCCAGACGAACAAAATCCTGCTCCCACTTCTCCGGACAGGTATCCAACCACTGGTGCACAGCGTACGAGGACTTATGCGTTGCCGCAGCGTGTTCAGTTAGTTCGGCGACAAGGGCCGGGTCCAGCGGCAGTGCACAGGCGCTGAACTGTTCCACCCGTTCGAGGTCATAGCCCGCGCTATAAGCGAAGCGCGCTTCCCTGCTGCTCAGCGGCAGGGTCCCGGTGCCTTGGGAGGCTGGGATCGGCTCGCTCTTGGCATCAGCCAACGTGGCTGCAGGGTGGTTGGTCTCAACCATGGCGATCTTACGGTTCTCACCACGAACAAACATCTCCGCAGCCTCAAGGAGCTTCCGTCCCAGACCCATACCGGATACTGACGGCAGTACGTCAAGCGTCACGTGTGCGAGCTCGGTATTGTCATCAAGGGGCATGACGATACCGGCACGGCCCACAATGTCACCGCCGCTGCGGGCCACCAACACCACGTTCCACTCATAGGGATCGTGGCATTGGGCGAAGAACTCTTCGGCCGTGTACGCGAGCTTGTCATTCCCCCACGTATGGATGCGAACCTGACGAGACACCTCAACGGCCTGAAGGAAATCGTGGGCCAATTCGCCGTCCAAGGATTCGGGAATCCGTAATTGCTCGATGGTAGCTTCAGTCATAACTCGATTACCCCGCGATTAACTTGCTTGGAGGCCGCACCATGACAAAGTCATGCTCGACCCTCGTCCCCAATTGAAAACTTCTGGTTCCTGCAATACTGAACCCGTGCTTGCTGTAGAACGCCTGGGCCCGCACATTCTCAGTATTCACACCCAGCCACGTTGGCCTGTTGCCGCGCTCGGATACCCACTCCAGGCTTTCCTGCATGAGCCGCGCCGCCACGCCACCGCCATGGACGGCCGGATGGGCATAGCACTTACTGAGTTCCACAGCATCGGATTGGGTCACCACGCTGGCCACGTCTTGGTCCGACGGCGGCGCATCGACGAGCATCGTATAGGCAACCAGACGTCCGTTGTTTTCGCCACCGAGTTCTTGGGCGACAAACAACACGCGCTGCGGGTCCGCCAAGTATTTGGCAAATGACTGTGTGCCGAGATTTTCCACGACGAAGGCGGCCACCTCCGCCTCGGGGCTGTCTTCAGGACACGCGAGCGGAAACGTAATGGCCGCCAACTGCGCCAACGCGGACGCGTCAGTTGCGCTCGCTCGGCGGATACTAACGTCCATGCGGTTGCTCCTTGATGACGAATGCTCATGGAAGTGCGATGCCCGGGCCCAGCCAGTTATGCCAGCCTGCGCGGTTGGGCGTTACTCTTCAGTTTACAAAAAAGGGAGGGCCGCTGCAGCAACCGCTGCAACGACCCTCCCGAATCAGTCCTTAAGGACTAGCCTTCGATAACAACCTTGGTTGCTGCAGCGTCTACAGCGATACCGGGGCCGAACGTCGTGGAGACGGTGGCCTTCTGCAGGTAGCGACCCTTGGAGGAGGACGGCTTCAAACGAAGAACCTCTTCCAGAACGGCTGCGTAGTTCTCGCCAAGCTTGACGGCGTCGAACGAAACCTTGCCGATGATGAAGTGAAGGTTGGCGTGCTTGTCGACTCGGAAGTCAACCTTTCCACCCTTGATGTCATTAACAGCCTTGGCAACGTCGTTGGTGACGGTACCGGTCTTCGGGTTAGGCATGAGGTTACGAGGACCCAATACCTTACCCAAGCGGCCAACCTTACCCATGAGGTCAGGTGTAGCTACGGCTGCGTCGAAGTCGGTCCAGCCGCCCTGGATCTTTTCGATCAGGTCGTCGGTGCCAACGAAGTCGGCGCCGGCTGCGATTGCAGCTTCGGCACGCTCACCGGTTGCGAAAACCAGGACGCGGGCGGTCTTACCGGTACCGTGAGGCAGGTTAACCGTTCCGCGGATCATCTGGTCAGCCTTGCGAGGGTCTACACCCAAGCGGAAGGCAACCTCAACGGTCGCGTCGAACTTGGACGGGTTGGTGTCCTTGGCCAGCTTGATGGCGTCGAACGGTGCGTAAACGCTATCCGCATCGATCTTTGCCTGAGCTGCCTCATATGCTTTACTGCGCTTTGCCATGCTGCGTTTCTCCTTGTGCAGTTGTGGTCGTTAGGACCGCGCGGGCCCTGCCACTACGTACGCCGCCAACCCACCAAAGGTGAGTGATCCGGCGTCGTTCTTGATGAATTTGGTGTTACTGGCGGTCTCGACAAGCGCGACCACCGGGGCGGAAAAGGCTTAAGCCTCGACCGTGATACCCATGGAACGAGCGGTACCGGCGATGATCTTCTCGGCGCCTTCGATGCTCGTGGCGTTGAGGTCAACCATCTTCTGGGTGGCGATCTCGGTAACCTGGGCCTTGGTCAGCTGGGCAACCTTGACGGTGTGCGGGGTAGCTGAACCCTTAGCGACGCCTGCAGCCTTTTTGATGAGCTCTGCAGCCGGCGGGGTCTTGGTGATGAACGTGAATGAACGGTCTTCGTAAACCGTGATTTCAACGGGGATAACGTTTCCGCGCTGGGATTCCGTTGCAGCGTTGTACGCCTTGCAGAATTCCATGATGTTGACGCCGTGCTGACCAAGTGCCGGACCGATGGGCGGTGCCGGGTTAGCGGCGCCTGCCTGGATCTGCAGCTTGATAAGGCCGGTGACCTTCTTCTTGGGAGCCAATGTAGGGTCCTTCTCTCAATATCTTTTCTTGGACGACGGAGCGCGTCCAAGGTGGGTGGCCGAATGGCGTCCGGCCGAACGTTTCGCAAGTGCTAAGCACGCACTTACGGAACGAAAATTGTGGGCAACTAGATCTTGCTGACCTGGTTGAATGCGAGGGTGACTGGGGTTTCACGCTCGAAGATGGAAACCAAGACCACGAGCTGTGCAGCTTCGGGCTTGATCTCGGAGATCGATGCGGACAGACCCTCGAACGGACCATCCTTGACGATGACGGCTTCGCCAACTTCAAAGTCGATCTCGGCGTCGAGCGGGTTGTGACGCAGCGGAACGCCGGTCTCTTCAGCCTGCTGCTCCTCGAAGATCGGGGCGAGCATGGAGAAGACTTCTTCCAAGCGCAGCGGAACAGGGTTGTGGGCGTTGCCAACGAAGCCTGTAACACCGGGGGTGTGGCGAACAACGCCCCATGATGCGTCGGTCAGGTCCATGCGGACAAGCACGTAGCCGGGAATGCGAACGCGGTTGACGACCTTGCGCTGGGCATTCTTGATCTCCACGACTTCTTCCATGGGGACCTGAATTTCGAAGATGTAATCTTCCATGTTCAGCGTCTGGCTGCGTGACTCAAGGTTTACCTTGACGCGGTTTTCGTAGCCGGCGTAGGAGTGAATGACGTACCAGTCACCCTCCTGGCGGCGCAGCTTTGCCTTGAATTCTTCTGCCGGGTCAACTTCGGGCTCAGCTTCAGCCTCGACGTCGACGGCGGCGTCAGCCTCGGGGGCTTCTTCCTGCACGTCAGCATCCGCGGAGTCAGCGACTTCGGCTTCAGCGGCTACTGCCTCTTCAGCTTCGACGTTGTCATCGGATGCATCAAGGTCGGCATTGATGGCAGCATCAGCAACCACAGTGTCCTGGTCCTGCTCACTGTATGTTGCCTCGGGCTCCAGCTCAGACACGAATTTCCTGCTTTCCTTGTACGTTCTTAAATGGCTCAAACCGACCCAATGCCGAAGTGTTCGGCGGGGTCGGCCAAGTTGAGCGTTTTACTGCTCGATGTTGATGTTTCCACCGAAGATCCAGAGGACGGCGTTACCGAAGCCCAGATCCAGAATGGTCACAATGCCCATCATGATTACAACGAATACCAGCACAACGGCGGTCATGTTGATCAACTCTTTGCGAGTGGGGGTGACAACCTTCTTCAGCTCGCCAATAACTTGGCGGAGGAAGAGTGCAATCCGGCTAAAAATTCCGGGCTTGCCGGGTTTCGTCGCCTTCTTGGCCGGGCCCTTGGAGCTGCTTGCCGCAGTTTCGGTCACCAGTGCCTCACTCATCATTAGTTGGAATCCGCGCAGATCCGTTGATTCGGACCGTGCGATGTGCAAACTATTCGCTTAAGCAAGCTGTATTGACTGCACAAACCACTGTGCAAACTGCTGTGCTTATGCGCAGGGCAGACAGGACTCGAACCTGCAACCTGCGGTTTTGGAGACCGCTGCGCTACCAATTGCGCCACTACCCTTTGAAGAAATTCACGCACAAACGAGAGAACCTCTGTGCTCAAAGATCCGCTCGGTGTTTGTAAACCATGAATAACTTACAGTCTCAAAGCCGTGATTCCAAACCGGCTTGAAGGCGTGAACCATCATGGTGTTTGAACACCGGTTAACCATTCTACGCATTCAATACCTTGTTAGTCGAACCGAGCAGCGTATGCGCCTAAAGTAGATGGTGACGATGAAAGTATTTTGGGCCTCCCACCAAAGAAAGATTCCTGATGTCTGCCGACTTGACAGTTGACCAAGCCTCCGGGCGCCGCGTTTCCGCACGGATCTCCGCCATTGCCGAATCCGCAACCCTTGCCGTTGATGCCAAAGCCAAGGCCTTGAAGGCCGCCGGACGCCCGGTCATTGGCTTCGGAGCCGGTGAGCCGGATTTCCCTACACCTGAGTACATTGTTGAGGCAGCGATCGCCGCGGCCCGTCAGCCAAAGTTCCACCGGTACTCCCCCGCGGCCGGGTTGCCCGAGCTCCGCAGCGCCATTGCCGCCAAGACCCTGCGGGACTCAGGCTACGCCGTCGACCCCGCCCAGGTTCTGGTGACAAACGGTGGCAAGCAGGCAGTCTACGAATCCTTCGCCACCCTGTTGGATCCGGGAGATGAGGTCATTGTCCCGACCCCCTTCTGGACCACGTACCCGGAGGCAATTCGCCTGGCCGGCGGCGTTCCCGTCGAGGTCTTCGCGGGTCCCGAGCAGGGCTACCTTGTCACCATTGAGCAGCTCGAGGCTGCCGTGACGCCACGCACCAAGGTGCTGCTGTTCGTTTCTCCCTCCAACCCCACCGGCGCCGTCTACTCCCCCGAGGAGACCCGCGAGATTGGTTTGTGGGCTGCAGCCAAGGGCCTTTGGGTCATCACGGATGAAATCTACGAGCACCTGACCTACGATGGCGTGCCCTTCACCTCGATTGCCACGGCAGCTCCCGAACTCGGTGACAAGGTGGTCATCCTGAACGGCGTTGCCAAGACCTACGCCATGACCGGTTGGCGTGTGGGATGGATGATCGCACCCCTAGATGTGACCAAGGCCGCTACCAACCTGCAGTCACATGCAACCTCGAACGTGGCCAACGTCTCGCAGATGGCTGCCCTGGCCGCCGTGGCCGGTCCGCTGACCGCCGTTGATGAGATGAAGGTTGCCTTCGACCGCCGCCGTAAGGCCATGGTCGCTGCTCTGAACTCCATCGACGGCGTTGAGTGCCCCACCCCGCACGGCGCGTTTTACGCTTACGCGGATGTCCGTGGCCTGCTGGGTCGCGAGATTGGCGGGATCCGTCCGGCCACCTCGGCCGAACTGGCCGCGTTGATCCTAGAAAAGGCTGAAGTCGCAGTGGTTCCGGGCGAAGCCTTTGGCCCCAGCGGCTACCTGCGCCTGTCCTACGCGCTCGGCGATGACGATCTCGCTGTGGGAGTTGGCCGCCTGCAGGAATTCCTGGGCTCCGCCAAGTAAACCAAGCAAGTCCTGACCTTATGCGCACAACTCGTTTCGGGTTGTGCGCATAAGTGTTTATGCGCAGAACTGGCGGTGGGTTCCGCGCATAATGGCAGTCGAATCACGCTATGCGCAGAACTGACGGCGGGTTCGGCGCATAATGTCACGGATCTCCTAAAGCAGGCGGCGGTCCGCGGCCCAGCGGGTCAGTTCGTGGCGCGAGGACAGCTGCAGCTTGCGAAGCACGGCCGAGACGTGGGTTTCCACGGTCTTGATCGAGATGAACAACGCCTTCGCTACCTCCTTGTAGGAGTAGCCGCGCGCAATCAGGCGCATGACCTCGAGTTCACGTGCGGAAAGCCTGTCCAGCTCATCCTCCACGGCAACCTCGGCCGTGCCGAAGGCATCAAGTACAAAACCGGCAAGCCTGGGCGAAAACACGGCGTCACCGCCTGCAACCCGGCGGACAGCATCTGAAATTTCCGCCCCGGAAATGGATTTCGTGACGTATCCCCGGGCACCGGCCCGGATCACCGAGACCACATCTTCGGCAGAATCAGAGACGCTCAGGGCCAGGAATTTGGTGGTGCCAAGCAGCGCGGCACAGCCGGCAATCACTTCACGCCCACCTTGTCCGCGGCCGCCTGGCAGGTGGACATCGAGCAAGACCACGTCGGGTTGCTGGGTCGTGACCGCCGCGATGGCCTCCTCGACGGTGGCAGCCTCGGCCAGAACAGAAATATCCGGGGAAAGGTCGGCCTTGAGTCCCGACCGGAAGATAGCGTGGTCGTCAACTATCACAACCCTGATGGGCGTTGCCGGCATTGTCATTTAGCTTCCTCTGTTGCTGGTGTTTCGATAGGCAGGTGCAGCCGAACCTCAGTTCCTTCGGCTGAACTAATGATCTCAGCCGTCCCACCGTTGCGCTGCATACGGCCGACGACGGACTCCCGGACTCCCAGCCTGTCCACCGGCACAGTGGTGACATCAAAGCCTGGGCCGCGGTCCTTGACGAACACGTCCACGCCCTTGGGTCCGGCTTCAACGTAAACCGAAACAGTGGTTCCACCGTGCCGCACGCCGTTCATGACGGCCTCCCGAACGGCCTGAATCAGGGCGTTCCCCCGATCCGTCAGCTCGGTATCCCCCACGGCCACAACCTCCACGGCCTGGCCATAGAGATCTTCCGCCTCTGCACACACGGCCTTGACGCGCTCAACAAGGGCCCCGGAACTATGTTCATTGTCTTGGTAAATCCACTCACGCAATTCACGTTCCTGGGCCCGGGCCAACCGCGTAACGTCTGTGGCGGAGTTGGCGTTTTTTTGAATCAAAGCCAGCGTTTGCAGCACCGAATCATGCAGGTGTGCGGCGATTTCGGCCCGTTCGGATTCACGGATGTGCCCAGCCCGTTCGTCTTGAAATTCGCGCCAGAACTTCAAGGCCCACGGGGCCAGAACGAGGGCGACTCCGGCAAGCACGGCCAAGGACGCTACCACCGAGGCCCACATCAGCTGCCACGAGCCGGAGCCCGCAACGATCACAATGACACCGGTGATCACCAACGCGATCCCACCGCCTAGACGAAGCAGGGCCATGGGGGTGTTCATCTTCGCTGCGCTGAGCAGGCCCACCCTGCGCGTATTGTCCAACTGCATCCAGGCCAACACGGCACCAAGGATGATCACCAGCAAGGGAATCAGGTTGCCAAGGTGAAGATTCCCGCCCATCTGCTGGCCAAACACAATGATGGCCGCTATGACAAGGCATCCCCCGATGAGCACATCCTTGAACCCAATCGAGAGTTTCTTGCGTCCGTTCTCTTCCGCCGGTGTTCCCTCAGTGACGGTTCCCAAAGCTGGGCGGAACAACTTGAGCTGCGGATTGCCATCGGCGTCGAGCAAAACACTGCCCTCTGCCGGCTTCTCACCCGCCATAGGTACCAGGAGCCACAACCAGCCATAGAACACCAGCCCAGCTCCGAAGAAGAAGCTGGTGCCAATCAAGATGGCGCGTACGAGTCCCACCTTGATTCCAAGGTGTTCGGCCAGGCCACCGCATACCCCGGCAATAATTCGCTCTTGGGATCGGTACATCTTTGCGCTCATGAATCAATCCAAACACGAGAATGCCCCACCCGCAGTGCTTCCCGGGGGTCCTTCAGGGTTCTTTCAGGGTCACCCCCGATGGCAAGGCATCCGGCCGGGCGACACTATTGAACTATGAACAATTCTCCAGAAACCCCAGATCTTCCAGCCGGCCCCGCGGCGGCTCCGGAACCGGAAACTCCCCTCCCCGAACAGAACAGGCCCGCGAGCGATGCGGATTCGGCTAAATTCTTCCAATGGCTTCGCGGCCTCGGCATCCAGCGCGGAAGCAACCGCTGGATAGGCGGTGTCTGTAGCGGCCTTGCCAACAAGTGGGGCATCGATCCCGTGATTGTGCGCGGCCTTGCCGTAGTCCTGACACTGTTCTTCGGCGTCGGACTTCTCGCCTACGGCGTGGCCTGGGCCCTCCTGCCCGAACCCGACGGACGAATCCATGTTGAGGAAGTGGGCCGTGGTCGCTGGTCAACCGGAATGACGGGCGCGGCCATCCTGACCCTGCTGGGGTTTGTTGGCCCCGGCCAAGGCTTCATCTTTGGCGGTGAGGACGGCTGGTTCCCCTGGCCGCTGTTCTTAATTGGCGGCATTGCGTGGCTCATCTACTGGGCTATCAACAACGGCAAGTCCATAGACGGAACTCGCCCTGCGCAGCAGCCCCGCCCGTACGTCAATGCCCCCGCACCGGACTCCCCCACTTCGTTCTCCCATCCTGCGTTCTCCCCTTCGGCGTTCTCCCCTGCCGGGGGCGGCTACGCTCCCACACAGCCCTTTGCGCCGAATCCACAGATGTATGTCAAGCGCCAACCGGTAAAGACCGCGCCGCGGCTGGGGGCCGCCGCCAGCCTGCTGACGCTGGGCCTGGCCGCAATCGTCGGTGCCGCAGTTCTCCTCATGGACGCAACGTCCGTGATCGACCTTCACGGCTACCAAGCCAGCGTCGCCGCCGCGGCAGCCGCCATCACGGCAGCAATTGCGATCGTGATAGCCGGTTTCATGGGCCGCTCCGCCGGCGGTCTGGGCACCTTTGCCGTCATCGCATTGGTCTTCGCCGGCCTGTTTAGCGTTCCCCCTCACGCCGGACCTCTCACAGCATTCAACGACGTCAGTTGGACCCCCGCCACCAGCACGGCCGCGGAGGCCGGGAGGACCGTGGTGATGGGCAACGGAACGTTTGACCTCACCCAGCTCGGCAGTACCTCATTCCTAGGCGACGACCTTCAAGTTCCCATCAGGGCAGTCGCGGCCAGCGTCACCATTAAGGTACCCGCCAACATCCCCGTAACCATCAAGAGCGAACTTGCCGCGGCATCCCTGACCATCAATGGCAAGGACGACGGCGGTGCACTCGCCGAAGAGTCCACCACCGAGATCAATCCGGATGCCACCGGGAAGGGGATTGTCATAACGCTGGAGGGTGCAGCCAGCAGCATCGACGTCATCACGGTGGACGGGAAGTGACCGCCGTGGACCCGCACCTCGCAACCTCAGAACCAACAACTACCCCCACGGAGCAAATCATGAACAACCCCACAGTCCCGCTGCCGTCGCAGAACCCGGAGGCCACCTCACCGACCAGCCACCCGGCGAGAGTTGGCACCATAGTCTGGGGCGCCGTCGTGCTTGTCCTTGGTATTTTGATCATTGTCATGAACCAGGCAGGGCTGGATTTGGACGCTGGGCAAACGGCCATGTGGCTCCTGCTGGGCGCAGGTGTGGCCATGGTTGCCGGTGGCGCCGTGAAGCTGCTAGGCAAAAAGCAGCCATAGCAGAGGAAGTCCACGGGTTGGGCGTAAAGTTGCCGGGATCACATGAGCGTCTAGAATGTTCTCTATGAGGAGCTCAATGGTGCGCTCAAACCCCATTAGACACACCCTCGAAGGACCTAGATACACATGAAGATTGGAATTCTCACCAGCGGCGGCGACTGCCCGGGCCTGAACGCCGTTATCCGTGGAATCGTTCTCAAAGGCATCAAGAGCTACGGCCACGAATTTGTTGGCTTCCGTGACGGCTGGCGCGGCGTTGTGGAGGGCGATGTTATGGACCTCCCCCGCCAGATGGTTCGCGGTATTTCCAAGCAGGGCGGCACCATCTTGGGCACCTCCCGCACCAACCCCTTCGAGGGAAATGGTGGCCCCGAGGTCATCAAGGCCCACATGGAGCGCCTTGGCGTTGACGCGTTGATCGCCATCGGTGGCGAAGGAACCCTCGCCGCTGCCCGCCGGCTGACGGATGCGGGCCTGAAGATCGTCGGCGTTCCCAAGACCGTTGACAATGATCTTGACGCCACGGATTACACCTTTGGTTTTGATACGGCCGTACAGATCGCCACCGAGGCAATCGACCGCCTGCGCACCACCGGCGAATCGCACCACCGCTGCATGATCGCCGAGGTCATGGGCCGCCACGTTGGCTGGATTGCTTTGCACGCCGGTATGGCCACCGGTGCACACGCCGTCCTGATCCCGGAGCAGAACACGAGCATGGATCAGATCGTTGAGTGGGTCAAGGAAGCCCACGATCGCGGACGTGCGCCGCTGGTGGTGGTTGCTGAGGGCTTTGTCCCCGACCACCAGGACTCGGCACACTCCGAGCGTGGCCTCGACACCTTTGGCCGCCCTCGCCTCGGCGGCATCTCGGAGCAGCTTGCCCCGGAGATCGAGGCCCGGACAGGCATCGAAACCCGTGCCACCATCCTTGGTCACATCCAGCGCGGAGGCGTTCCCTCCAGCTTTGACCGCGTGCTGGCCACCCGTCTTGGCATGGCAGCGGTTGACTCGGTTGTCGAAGAGCGTTGGGGCACCATGGTTTCCCTCAAGGGCACCGAGATCGAGCATGTTCCCTTCGACGCCGCACTGGGTAACCTGAAGACGGTTCCGCAGCACCGCTACGAAGAAGCCGCTATCCTCTTCGGCTAGGCCCACATCGAGGCGCCCCTACAGCAACCTAGCTGTAGGGGCGTTACCGTTTAATCCATGACCTTTGATCTTGCCTCCGCGCCCATCGTGTTCCTGGCCTGGGAACGCGGACTTCAGCTGCCCACAGATTCTCTTCTTGCCGGTGCAGACGGAACCAGAATCACGCACCCAACAGAAACGGAAACACTCACCTTCCTGCGCCTGTGGGACAAGTCTGTGCTGACCGGACCGGCACCGCTACTCAAGGCCGCGGAAAGTTTGGACGACGACGAACTCAGCGACCACGCCACCATGCTGCGTCTCACGCGGGACTTTGGTGGCCGGGGCCTTGGCACAGAGGCCCTCTACTACGCCGATGACCTGGAGCTGCACCAGCCCGAACACACCGTCCATGTGTCCACCGATGAGGCCCCCATTGACGCGCTGGAAGCCCTTTGCCCGCCCGACGACGTCAACGATGTGGGCTTGGCCCGCCTGGCACATAAGTTCACGATCATGACCTCAGGCGAGCCCGACGCCGGACCCCTCGCCTGTAGCGCCTACGGCGAGTACCAAGGGCTGCTGGCGCACTTGGGAACCCTAGTTGCACCAGAGTTCCGGAGGCAGGGAACGGGCCGGTTGGCGACAAGCATCGCAGCCCACGAAGCCCTGGCCGCCGGACTCATTGTGCAATTCCAGGCCGACATCAACAACGCCCCGGCCCATGCCTTGGCAACTGGCTTGGGGCTTAGTGTTGCTGGCCTGCAGACTCGGGTTTCTCTCCAGCCCCATCAAAACCGGCATATATAGCATCTATCGGACGCGGCTTGGCAAACATGATGGCCACGGCTGCGCCCACCAGTACCACCGCTGCTGGCAGCAATATAGACTGCGCCATGGCGGTCGAGAAACCTGCCCGCAGGGCCTCCGGCAACTGGCCTGCGGCATCCTGCATGCCTGACCCTGCGCCTGCAGGCATCTCGGCGGCCAGCCGGGCTGAGATCAAGGCGGCGATGGCCGCGCTACCCAGAACGGCACCAATCTGACGTGTCGTGTTGTAGATGCCAGCACCCGCGCCGGCTTCGCGCGGGGCAAGGTTACGGGTCGCCGTCGTCGAAAGCGGCGCCCAAATGCCCGAACTTGCGATGCCGAGCAGGCCGCTGGGAAGCAGGAAGAGCCAAATGGCAGTGTCCGGGCTCATGAGCGCTGAGGTCCAGGCAAGGGATACAGCCATCAGGATGAAACCGGTGAAAGCTACGTATCGGGGATTGACCACGTCCACCAGCTTGCCGACGAATGGCGCCAAAACACCTGAAGCAAGGGCCATGGGGATCATCATCAGCGCGGACTGCGTTGGGCTCATGCCGCGCACCAACTGGTAGTAGAAGAACAGCGGCAAACTCATGGCCGTGACACTGAATCCCATAGCCGTGATGGCGGTATTGGCAAGGGAGAAATTGCGTACCTTGAACAGATGCAGGGGCACCAATGGCTCGCCCTTGTTGACGGCCTGCCACCAAACGAAGGCGACCAGGAAGACGATCCCGGCGATGATCATGCCCCATACGGTCACGGGCCCCTTAATGGTTCCCCAATCGTAGGTGGCGCCTTCCTGGATACCAAAGACCAGAAGGAACAGCCCGAGGGAGCTCAAGAGGACACCCAGAAGGTCAAACTTGTGCGCATGGGTTTTGAGCTTGGGGACCAGGCGCCAAGCCAAAACAAACGCGATCACGCCAACAGGGACGTTGACAAAGAAGATCCATTCCCAGCCGAGGCCGTCAACCAAGACGCCGCCAAGGATGGGGCCAACCAGCATGGCAACGCCCGCGGTGGCACCCCACAGCCCCATGGCGGGTCCACGCTTATCCGGGGCGAAGATGCGGGTGATGACGGCCATGGTCTGGGGCGTCATCAACGCCGCACCGAGTCCCTGTGCCACACGGGCCACAATCAACATGCCGATGTTGTCGGAGAATCCACACCACAGGGAGGCAAGGGTAAAGACCGTCAGCCCAATGAGGTATAGGTTTTTGGGGCCATACTTGTCGCCAAGACGGCCGGTGACAAGCAACGGTACGGCGTAGGCCAACAGGTACGCGCTGGTGACCCAGATGACCGAGTTAATGTCAGTATTCAGGCCCTCCATGATCTTGGGATTGGCCACCGAGACGATGGTGGAGTCGACAAGAATCATGAAGAATCCCAGTACGAGCGCCCATAACGCGGGCCACGGTTTTTCCACGGTTTCCATGGATTTCCTTAATCTTGAGTCGTGCGTGGGAGCAGTGTATTCACCAAGGCAAAGCACCTGAGGCAATATCGGAGCAAAGTTGGCCGACCCACTTTATTTCTGCATTTAGCAAGGTCTGTTGATAGTCGGCATCGATCAATAATCTCGGCTCAACACCATTGGCCGCGGCCTGTGCGACGCCCGTTTCCAAGGCCGTCACCTGCGCTTGCAGGTGATCCAACCGTTGTTCCATGAGCCCAATAACAGCAGCCGCCGGCAGATTATTCGCCGCGTCGAGAGCTTGTGGGAAGCATGGATATTCATTGACCGGGGTGGACAGTAAATCCTCTACCCGGCTTTTAAGTGCGTCCCTGCCTGCGGGAAGGATTGCGTAGGTGGTGCGTTCGGGCCTATTGCCGTCCCGTTCCGTTCCAAGCGGCTCCACTAAACCGTCAGCTGCCAGCCGGCCGACTGCGTGATAGAGCGTGCCCGGGCGGACTTTTACTATTCGATCTTCGTGGCGCTGCATAAGCACCTGGTACATCTCATATGGATGCATGGGCCGTTCAACGAGCAATCCCAAGGCCGATATGCCCAGTGGTGTCAGCGGCGTATTCCGTGTCATGGCGCAGAAACCCTTCATCTATTCCACGAGAAGTATTCCACGTGGAATAGGCGCGCACAAGAGGATTCTTGGGTGATGTAGACCGCAGTTAGCGCGGAGTGCGCAAGAACCCTGACTGCCTGCCAACCACTTGGCCGGCATCGGTGGCTACGATAATTTCCTGGTTGGCCGGGTACATTTCACCGTTGTCATTGACACTGAGCACCGCGTCCGGGTCCACCGAACGCTTGATCAACGCCAGCGCAATGGGACCCATCTCAAAGTGCTGCGCCACGGAGGTGACGGTGCCAACCACGCGGTCCTCAAATATGACCTCGCTGCCGGGTGCGGGCAGCGTATGCAGGGAACCGTCCAACTGTAGGAACACAAGGCGGCGCGGGGGCCGTCCAAGGTTATGCACTCGAGCTATGGTCTCTTGACCCTTGTAGCATCCCTTGGCCAAATGAACGGCCGTACGGAGCAGGTCCAACTCATGGGGGATGGTTTTCTCATCCGTCTCGGCGCCCCGGCGCGGACGCCAGGCAGCCAGCCGTAGCGCTTCTGCGGCCCACACTCCGGCAAGCGGACGATCTCCGACGACGTCGACCAACGAGGCTGCCGGGACCAGATATTCGCGCCACGGACGTTCAAGACCTGGGTGTTCCGCTTCCGTGACTGCCGCATAGCTGTAGCCTCCGGCACCGACGTGCGGCCACGGATCAACCCACACCAGGAAATCGTTCCACTCCGGAACCTCGGTGACCGAACTAAGCACTGCCCAGTCAGCGGAAACATCAGCAATTTCAACGCGCAACATGAACTTCATGGAGGTGAGCCATGTTGCGAGCGGCTCCGCCTCGGCGGTCTCAACGATCAACCACGTGGTTTCGCCGTCGTCGACAACACGGGCATCGAACTCAATGCGACCCTGAATCGTCAGCAGCAGCAGCTCCGTGCCTACTCCCGTCGGCAGCTGCGTGAGCGCCTGGGAGGACAAGGTGTTGAGCCAGCTCAGCCGATCCTGACCTGTCACTGTGACAATTCCCCGATGGGAAAGATCGACGACGGCGGACCCCGGCTTCCCGAGGTACCCAGCCAGCAGGCGCTGTTCGCGGTTGGGGTCACCATAGTGAGCGGCCACACCCGCATCAAGACCGCCAGCTTGCACGGCACCGGAACGGTTTAACAAGGGACTCAAATAGCTCATAACGGTTCCAACGCCTTCTTCTAGTGACCTATTCCGCGCAATGGAGCTCAATACAGCGCAGTAGAGCCGTGCTGCAGCATTGACCCGTCAGATAAGGCCGCTCTGAATGTTCAGAGCGGCCTTATCTGACGGGTCAACGGACTTATGAAAGTTAGGAGGCAGCCTTGCGAAGGGCAGCGGAGGCGTGGGCGGAGAGGGCCTTGCCATGCGCGGCAACGTCCCAGCGCCAGTAGAGATCGCCGTTGACGAGCCCGAAGATGCGGGTTGCTGCGGTGTATTCCTTGGCTCCGGCTCCGCGCATGACGGCGTCAGTGGAGAGCTGAATCTGGGGGCCCTTGATGGTTCCGTAGTACAGCTCGGAGATGCCTCCGGGGTGAACAATGTTCGCCATGATGTCGAAGCCACCCTCGGCATTGCGCAGGGCTTCGACGTCGTCCGCGGTGCGGAGAGCCGGAACAATATCGGCCGGGACTAGGCCGGGTCCGCCGTCGGAATCATTCAAGGGCCGATCCAGCTGCCAGAAGCCGGTCTCGACAGACAGCGGGCGCAAGACTGTGCCGTGCTCGTCGGTCAACCATGACTCGGCGGTGTACTGCAGGTACGGCAAACCGTTGGAGGCAAAGGTGACCGTCTGGGTGAAGTATTCCGAATCGTCCTCGCCAGCACCAAGTCGCCCGGCACCTGTCCAGGTGCCAAGCAGCCAGGACAGCGGAACAAGTTCCGGGGTCAGGTCAGTGGGTATCTCAATAGGCATGGCAGGTTACTGCTGACCCTTGAAGAGACGCCACACCACCAGTCCGGCAAACCATGCCATGGTCACGCCGGCGACAGCCAGAAGGCAGATGAAGAAAATTTCCAAGGCAAGTACGCTCATGGTGCCATCCTAACAATGTTCTGGCGGTGTTTTTTCACGACTCGACGCCAACTGACGCGGGGCCTAGGGCAGAAGTATTTTTTCCACGAGGTACAGCAGGGAGCCCAACGGCAAAAGCGGGGCGAGTGACGCTGCCACAACACCAATAAACCGCTCCGGTGCACCGGACAGAGTCCGCAGCCGGTGGAAGGCTGCGATCACGGCACCGGCAAGGATTCCGAGAACCATGGCAGGCAGAACGCGGACATCGGAAAAAAGTAGCGCGGCAAGAGGCCCAGCCAATCCCGCCAGGCCAATGGCCAGCGGAGACAAGGCCCGGTCGGGCCATGGCAGCATGCTGGCAAGTAGTGCAACGGCGGCACTAATTCCCACAATGAGGGTCAGGCCAGGTTCGCCCAGATACCTCAGTGATGCCACCCATCCGCAGGCAAGTCCGGCTATGAGTACGCCGGCTCCAGAGCCGAGCGTGGACTCTAACCTGTGCTTTTGACCCGTGCCTCGGATGATCTGAACAACCATGATGGCGCCGAAACCCAAGGCGATGTAGATGGGCGTCCACATCAGGTATTCGGTTCCCGCGGTCAGCCCAACACTGAGAGAGGCACCCGCACCAGCGAGGGCAATGATGGTGCCGAGAGTTTTCTTGGCTGGAATTCCCAAATAATGGGGCCACCCGTAACCAAAGATGACTGAAAGGGCGATGCTTACACCCACCGAGTACCCAAGTCCCAAGTAGTGCCCAGACACCAATAGCGCAAGTGCGGTGATTCCAATAAGTCCGGCTGTAGATGACTTCACACATCAATCCTGCCCTATTCTGCCGGTACACTGTGGAACAACCCTGCGGGCGGGGCGTCTTGATTTCTGGTATTCCTGCCATTGCAGGGTTTGCAGTTGGTTCGTCGCTCAAAGATGCGCGTTTTTAGTACTTTGTAAGGAAGTCATGTCGCAGATCTTAATGCTGACCAACAACCACGGCAGTTCCGTGGATGTTCTGCCTGCCCTGGAACTTTTAAGCCACACCGTCCACATCCTTCCCGCAGTCCCGACCGCCCTGCTTGACGCAAAGCCCTCGGATCTCATCATGGTTGATGCCCGCAAGGATCTGGCCAGCGCCCGTTCCTTGACGCAGTTGTTGCGTGCCACTGGAGTCAATGTTCCTTTGGTGTTGGTCCTGACCGAGGGCGGCATGGCCGCTGTGACCGCATCTTGGGCGGCGGACGACGTCATTCTTGAATCTGCTGGCCCTGCCGAGGTTGAGGCTCGGATCCGCTTGGCGGTCACCCGTGCGGCCAACGCCGATGACGAAACCAATCAAGAAATCCACGCCGCTGGCATCGTCATCGATGAGGACAGCTACACGGCTCGCGTCCACGGCACCGCACTGAACCTTACGTACAAAGAATTCGAACTTCTCAAGTACCTGGCCCAACATCCTGGCCGTGTTTTCACAAGGGCCCAGCTGCTCAATGAGGTCTGGGGCTATGACTACTACGGAGGCACCCGCACCGTGGACGTTCACGTCCGTCGCCTGCGCGCCAAGCTTGGCTCCGAAAATGAGAACCTGATCAGTACCGTGCGCAACGTTGGCTACCGGCTCACCGTTTCTCAATTGAACGACGGCGCGCTCACCGACGCCTAAGAGCGCCGCAAGAACACCTCAAAAAGAACGCCGCAAAAAAGTAGGGCCCGAATCCGTGACGGATTCGGGCCCTACTTGTTGGTGGAGGACATACGGGTCGAACGTATCGAGCACACCCCACTGGTGCATCCCCCTCGTAACAACACCCGCTAAAACTGGGCGATGCTGCTCCCAAACTGTATGTCACCTCCGCACCGACACGCAAATTGACCCCCTGATGCCGCCCTTGATGCTGAGGTTTGCCGAAGTTTGACTTTGTCCTAGACACGATCGATGCCCGCCGAGTCTCGCATTCGCGCATGCACCCCCACTAGGCTGTGCTTATGAGCCCCGCAAAGACTGACAGCTGGCCAGTGACCGTGATCCCCGGCGCACCCGGGCCCGAGCTCCTGCGTGAGATCCAGACGGTGATTGACGCGGCCGAGGACGCCGACGGCAACCCGCCGTTCTCAGAGCAGACACTGGTGGAACTCAAAGCCACCGTGGCCGGACCCCACTCGGTCCTCACACTGCTCACCTACGCACCTGAAGACGCCTCACCTACAGATGGTGAGGACTTGGCCGGCGTGGCCGTTGTGGTGCTGAACGGCAGCGAAGGCGTGCTTGAAATTGCCGTGCACCCCTCCTACCGCAACGAAGGTGTTGGCGCCATCCTCGCCGACAAGCTTGTCGAGGTCAGAGGCCTGCAAGGGATCAAGGCTTGGTCCCACGGCGACCATGAGGCTGCCGCAGATTTGGCGGCCAGCTACGGGTACCGGGCCATCCGCGAACTGTGGCGCATGCGCTTGGCCCGGCAGACGCCGTCGTCCGCTGGCACGAGCACCGACACGGCTGACTACCCAACGCCCGACGGCGTGACGTTGCGCACGTTCATCCCGCACCAAGACGAGGAAGCGTGGCTGGCCGCCAATGCGGCGGCTTTCGCGCACCACCCGGAACAGGGCTCCATGACTTTGGCCGATCTACAGGCCCGCATGGCCGAGGACTGGTTTGATCCGGCAGGGTTCTTCCTCGCCGTTGGCGCCGATGACGAGATCCTGGGCTTCCACTGGACCAAGGTCCACCATGCACGTTCAGGACAGGCGGCTATCGGCGAGGTCTATGTTGTGGGCGTGACCCCGGCTGCGCAGGGACTGGGCTTGGGCAAGGTGTTGACCCGTCAGGGAATCGACCACCTGCATAAAGCGGGGCTGAGCGCCATTATGCTTTACGTTGACGCGGACAATGAAGCTGCTGTGGCGCTGTACCGCAAACTGGGATTCTCCAAGTGGGATTCCGACGTCATGTACGGCCCCATGTCGGCATAATTTGAGCACCTGCGGCTTGCAGGGTTGATACAAATTTTGATGCAAACGCAGTACCAACTATGAGGACTTGCTGATGAAGCGCGATTACAAGGGAACAGCGAACCTGGCGGTGACCAACGGCCGGGAACGATTTAGTGCCGGCGAGGTTCCAGCTTCCCGAGCCACCCAAGACCGAATTGAGATCCCCGAGTTTGAGCCAACGCTCATTCCCGAGGGCGATATCAGCCCAGACCGGTTCCTTGACCGCGAGCTGAGCTGGCTCGCATTCAACTCCCGTGTGCTTGAGCTGGCTGAAGATCCCGATCTGCAGCTGCTGGAACGCGTGAACTTCCTGTCCATCTTCGCCTCCAACCTTGATGAGTTCTTCATGGTGCGCGTAGCCGGCCTCAAGCGCCGCATCGCCGCAGGATTGGCTGTGCCATCGCCAGCTGGCCTGAGCCCGCTGGAGGTTTTGGAGCAGATCAGCGACGCCGCCCACGAGCTGCAATCACGGCACGCCCACGTTTTTGCCAGCCAGATTCGCCCTGCCTTGGCCTACGAGCACATTCACCTGGTGCACTGGGACGAGCTGGATGATCCTTCCAAGGTCCAGTTGTCCAAGATGTTTGCCGAGAAGATGTTCCCGGTGCTGACGCCTCTGGCCGTCGACCCCGCGCACCCCTTCCCTTACATCTCCGGGCTGTCCCTGAACCTTGCCGTTGTGGTGCGCAACCCCGTCAGCGACAAGGAACTCTTTGCCCGCCTGAAGGTCCCGGACCTGCTGCCGCGCCTTGTATCCCTCGACGGCGCCCGCGCCGGCACGGTCCCCGGCAGGGTTGCCCGCTTCATCCCCTTGGAAGAAGTCATTGCCGAACACCTCGACCAGCTGTTCCCTGGCATGGAGATTGTGGAACACCACACCTTCCGGGTAACCCGCAACGAAGACCTCGAGGTTGAAGAGGACGACGCCGAGAACCTTCTGCAAGCGCTGGAGAAGGAACTGTTGCGCCGCAAGTTTGGGCCTCCCGTTCGTCTCGAAGTGGCTACCGACATCAACCCGAGCATCCTTGAGCTGCTGGTGCGTGAACTCGATGTTGAAGAAACCGAAGTATATTTCCTCCCTGCGCCCCTTGACCTGCGCGGATTGTCCATCATCGGCGGCATCGACCGGCCGGATCTGCGTTACCCCAAGCATGTAGCGCACACATCGCGGGACCTGAATGCCTCTGAAACGTCCAAGGCGGCCAACGTCTTTGCGGCCATGCGCCGTCGGGACATTCTGCTGCACCACCCCTACGATGCCTTCTCCACCTCGGTTCAGGCATTCTTGGAGCAGGCCGCTGCCGATCCCAAGGTCCGCGCCATCAAGCAGACCCTCTACCGGACCTCGGGTGACTCACCCATCGTGGACGCACTCGTTGATGCCGCGGAGGCTGGCAAGCAGGTTCTGGCTCTCGTTGAAATCAAGGCCCGCTTTGATGAGCAGGCCAATATCTCCTGGGCGCGCAAGCTTGAGCAGGCCGGAGTGCACGTGGTCTACGGCATTGTGGGCCTGAAGACCCACTGCAAGCTTTCCCTTGTGGTGCGTCAGGAACAGGACGGACTCCGCCGCTACTGCCATATTGGAACAGGCAACTACCACCCGCGCACGGCCAGGTACTACGAGGATCTGGGTCTGCTGACGGCCGACAACCAGGTGGGTGAGGACCTCTCGAAGCTGTTCAACCTGCTCTCCGGGTACGCGCCAAAGACATCCTTTGACAGGCTGCTGGTTGCTCCGCGCTCGGTTCGTTCGGGTTTGATCGAGCGCATTGACGCCGAGATTGCCAATAAGAAGGCCGGGCTGCCTGCCAAGGTTCGCATCAAGGTCAACTCGATGGTGGATGAAGCCATCATTGACTCCCTCTACCGGGCGTCTCAGGCCGGTGTGGACGTCGGCGTGATTGTGCGCGGCATTTGTTCGCTGCGTCCGGGAGTTCCCGGGCTGAGCGAGAACATCACCGTCCGCTCCGTCCTTGGCCGTTTCCTTGAACATTCGCGTGTGTTTACCTTCGCCAATGGCGGAGATCCCATCGTCTACATCGGTTCGGCAGACATGATGCACCGCAACCTTGACCGTAGGGTTGAGGCGCTCGTGAAGCTCTCCAACAAGGACGATATTGCCGATGTGAACGCGTTGCTCACCCGCTATCTTGATCCAGGAACCGCCAGTTGGCATCTGGACAACGAGGGCGAGTGGCAACGCCACCACCAAGACGCCGAGGGAAATCCCTTGCTTGATGTCCAGTCGTGGTTGCTCGCCAACCGTTCACGTCCGCGATCAACACTGCTCCGGTAATGCGCACCACTGAACACCTAGAAGACGAAATCGACGCAGGCTCCACTGCCTCCGTCTACGCTGCTGGCGCCCTGTGCTGGCGGGTCAAGAAGAAGAAGCTGGAAGTTCTGCTGATTCATCGCCAACGCTATGACGATTGGTCATGGCCCAAGGGCAAGTTGGACAAGGGCGAGACGCTGCCCGAATGCGCTGTACGGGAAGTCTTTGAAGAGGTTGGCCTGCCCATCACCTTGGGCATTCCGCTACCCTCCATTCGCTATGCCGTAAAGCCGGGCGTGAAGGAAGTTCACTACTGGGCTTCATCCGCCGATGACATGCCAGCCATCGCGGACGGGAAAGAAGTGGACTCCGTCATTTGGTGCAGCCCCAACAAGGCCCGGGGCCTGCTTTCCAACCCCTCCGATGTGGAACCACTCGATGCACTGGTGGCCGCCTACGAGTCCGAATCCTTGAGCACGTGGCCGCTGTTGATTGTCAGACATGCCAAGGCCAAGCCCCGGGCGGCATGGACCCGCGCCGAAGGTGAACGGCCCCTGGCTGCAACCGGTAAGCGCCAGGCTTTATACCTGCAGCGGTTGCTGATGTCGTGGCATCCAGGGCGGATCTATACGAGCGGTTGGATGCGCTGCATCTCCACAATTTCCCCTTACGCCCAGGCAACGAAGGCCAAGGTGAAGGTGGTGTCCTGGCTGACCGAGGCAGATCACAAGCGTCACCCTGCCAAGGTTGAGGCTGTGGTTGAAAAGCTCCTGACGCGTAACAGCGCAACGGCCCTGTGCACCCATAGGCCGGTGCTGCCCACCGTTCTGGCGACGCTTGCCAAACGGATGCCCCGGGATATGGCTGATTCGCTTCCACTGCACGATCCGCATTTGGCCCCCGGCGAGGTGCTTCTGGTCCACGTGTCACTCGCAGATCCAGGACGGATCGTTGCCCTGGAGCAGCACAAGCCCTTTGAGGATTAGCCATCGACTTCGTTGAGACCTGAGATAGCCGCGGCTATCGACCAATGCCCGGAACATCGCATAGTGCGATGTTCCGGGCATTTTTCATGCACCAACCGTAGTATTTCGACATCTTCTTCGTCATAGAGGACAAAAGCTGCGTAATGTTGGACTGAATAAGGGATTCAGCTTGCCAACGTTACCGCAAAGGATATAAAGCATGCCGTCACTAGATTCACTGCCAGTCCTCGATTTCTCCCGCCTCAGCGCCGGAGCTGAAGAAGCCACCGCATTCCGCAATGAATTGCGCGACGCCATGCACGAGGTCGGCTTCCTCTACTTGGGCGGCCATGGCATTCCGCAGGAGCTAACGGACTCCATGTTGGAAATTTCCCGTCGCTTCTTTGACCTCCCCGACGATCTCAAGCTGGCCGTTGAAAATGTAAACAGCCCGCAGTTCCGCGGATACACCCGTATGGGTGGCGAAATCACCGATGGTGGCGTTGACTGGCGCGAACAGATCGACATCGGCGTAGAGCGCGATACGGTGGCACCCGGCGACGGAGTTCCGGACTACTGGCGCCTTGAAGGACCCAATCTCTGGCCGGAAGGGCTGCCGGAGATGCGCTCCGTTGTTTCCGAGTGGACCGAACGCCTCAGCGCGATCTCCCTCGACCTCCTGCGAGCGCTTGCTGTTTCTCTCGGCGCCCCGGAGAACACCTTTGACGCCGCTTTCGCAGAGCACGCCTTCCCGATGCTGAAGATTGTCCGTTACCCAGGTGAGTCCAACCCTGATCCCGTACAGGGCGTGGGTTCACACCGTGACGGCGGCGTCCTGACTCTCCTGCTTGTTGAACCCGACAAGGGTGGGCTTCAGGTGGAATACCAGGGCAAGTGGATCGACGCCCCTCAGGTACCTGGAACGTTTGTGGTCAATATTGGCGAGATGCTGGAGCTGGCCACGAATGGCTACCTCAAGGCCACCCTGCACCGCGTCATTTCTCCCCTACGAGGGACGGACCGAATCTCCCTGCCGTTCTTCTACAACCCGGCACTGGACGCGACCATGCCCCAGCTTGCGGTCAGCCCGGAGTTTCAGGCCAAAGCCCGCGGCGTTTCTGCCGATCCCGGAAATAGCCCCATCCTGGAAACCTACGGTGACAACGCCCTCCGCTACCGCTTCCGCGCCCACCCGAACGTCGTGGAAGCGCACCACACGGATCTCCTGTCGAAGTAATAGCGCCTGAGTAAACCGAGGGTGCAGATCAAGCGACTTCCAGACCCGGAAGTCCCGTGATCTGCACCCTCGAGTTGCATCGGGGCACCATTTCGCAATATCTGCTGTTTCGATCACTCGCCCCCTTTCCCCTGGAATCTTTGTACCGTACGCTCCGTACAAAGATTCCGGAGTTTTGGGGGCAGCATATGTTTGGCGTCAATTGGATGGAACGTCTCGTCCTTATAGGGACGGTCGGCGTCGTTGTCGTCGTGGTGGCCTACCTGGCTCTACGCCTGTTCGTGTGGACCAGCGCCGCATCCAAATCCCTTGAGTACATCCGCAGGCACGCCCTGTGGACGGGTTTCATTGCATGGGCATTCAGCAGCCTGGCCGGTGCCAACCGCGCCGGCATCTACGATTCCCACATGTTCTACCCCAGTCACTGGCACGCCATTCCTTGGTTTGCGATCTTCGCTCCCGTGGTGGCAGTCGTAAGCGTCCATGCCATCGGACAAGCAACGTGGCCGGCACCGAAGGCCACCAAGCGCACGGCCGTTCTAGAATTCCGCAGGATCCGCGACTACGTGCCCAACGCCCTTGGCTGGACTGTCCTTGGCGTTTTCTTGCTCAGCGCAGCCGTCATGCCCCTTGTGGCTGCTAGTCCCGGCGTTGAGGCCATCACTAGCCCAGCTCCCGACAGCATGAGCCCCTGGACTGCAGGCCGCATGAACGGTGGACCGCTTGCGCTCGTCCTAACTCTCGCCTTGGTCCTGTTGGCGGCAGGCACCCTGCTCGTCATGCGGCTCATCACCTCCCGCAGATCCCTCGAAGCACTGACTCCTGAGCAAAATAAGACGCTGCGGATCATCGGCATCAACCGACTTTTACGTGTAAGCGCCACGGTAGCGTCCGGCCTTGCCGCAATTGCCGGGAACTACCTCGTACAGCCAATGCCGGGCTCGGACGTCTTGTCCTTTACAAATTGGATAGGACTCTTCAACGTGGCAGTGCTCGTCGCCATGTTGTTCTGGAAGCCGCCGTTCCTCGACTCCCCCACGGACGACGCCGGATACAACATTTTGCATGTCCCGGGCACTTCCTCGAAACTCGCCTCGGGTGACGGCTTCGCTGTCGCCAAGCTCAGCGACAGCTTTACTTCCATCACCCCACTGGCGGGCCTCGTCGGCCTATGTGTCGGCCTGTTGACGACGAAGTGGTTCGGGTGGTTGGGTCCGCTCACGCTTGTCGTCGTGTTTATCCTGCTTGCCCACTGGGGACTGGAACTTTTGTTGCGGCACAACTACGCCAGGCCTGGAACCGCACGCACCCAGCTCAAGGCGGCAGTCCCTCGCGGTCTCCTGATAGTCGCTGGCCTGGCCATCCTTGCCCTCATCCCGGCCCTCATTGCCGCAACTAACCTGAACACGGGCGGGATGTACGACTGGCCCGGATTTAGTCGCTCCTCACCGCGCTTTCTCATTCCCTTGCTCTGCGCCCTCGTTATCCTTGGCGTCAGCGCCGGAGCCGCAGTTGCTGTTATTCGTCGTCCCGGCCTGAATAATGCAGCCGAGCTGCTGGACCGCACCCTACGCCGACGTTCCCTCTTCCGTGTCATGCGCACATCGGCCGGAGGCTTACTCGCCGTTTTAGCAGCAGTACTGATCAATCTCGGCACGGCACCCACCTATGGCGGGCCGTCGGCAGATTCCAGTCTTGTCATGGTTGGCGCGGCGTTCATCGTGGCGGCAGCCGTATTGTGCTTCTACCCGGTCAAGGGATTCACCCCGAACGACTTCATGCCAACGGCGCCCACTAACCACAGCGTGAGCAAGTAGACCACCGTGGAAACACACATCGTCATCGACCTGGCGACGGCCACCCCGCCGTATGAACAGGTCCAGAAACAGATCTCCTCACTGATTGCTATCGGTGAGCTGCGCCCCGGGACGCGCCTGCCCACCGTTCGCAGCCTCGCCGCCGACCTCGGTGTTGCCGCCGGCACCGTGGCCCGAGCCTATAAGGAGCTCGAGGCCGCCGGACTTGTCACCACCAACCGCAGACAGGGAACCGTGATCGCCTATTCCACCGACTACGCCGACGTGCCCGCGGAGGTGATGGCCGCCGTCGAACATCTCATAGAAGAGGGCAAACGGGCCGGGCTGGACGGCAGGATAATCGTCACATTGCTCGAGGGGCGCCTGAACCAGCGAGACAACTAGAAGTAGACTGTTGGGCGTGACTGCTAAGATCCAGACCCCATACGAAGATTTACTGCGGGATGTAAAAGCGAACGGCACCGCGAAATCGGACCGCACCGGCACCGGCACGCGCAGCGTTTTTGGCCGCCAGCTGCGCTTTGATCTGAGCGAGAGCTTCCCGCTGATCACCACCAAGCGCGTGCATTTCAAGTCGGTCGCCATGGAGCTGTTGTGGTTCCTGCGCGGCGATTCGAACGTGGCGTGGCTGCAGGAGAATGGCGTGAAGATCTGGAATGAATGGGCGGACGACGCCGGCGAGCTGGGTCCCGTCTATGGCGTCCAGTGGCGCTCGTGGCCCACGCCGGACGGCGAGCACATCGACCAGATTGCCACCGTCATGGAGTCGCTGGCGAGCAACCCGGATTCGCGCCGTCACATTGTCTCGGCTTGGAATGTTGGCGAGCTCAAGAACATGGCGCTGCCGCCGTGCCACGCCTTCTTCCAGTTCTACGTTGCCCCGACCGAAGATGGCCGCGGCAAGCTCAGCTGCCAGCTGTACCAGCGCTCGGCCGACACCTTCTTGGGTGTCCCGTTCAACATTGCCTCCTACGCGCTGCTGACCATGATGGTCGCTCAGCAGCTGGACATGGAGCCGGGCGAATTCATCTGGACCGGCGGCGACGTACACATCTACGACGACCACCTGGAACAGGTCGCCGAGCAGCTGACGCGCGATCCGTACCCGTACCCGAAGCTGCGTTTCACGCGCAAGCCGGACTCCATCTTCGATTACGACTTTGCAGACTTTGAACTGGTTGATTACCAGCACCACCCGACGATTAAGGCACCGATCGCCGTATGAGCACCCCCGCGAGCTACCGCTTCAGCCAGCCCATCGTTGGCATGATCTGGGCACAGACCAACCAAGGCGTTATCGGGGCCGACGGCGGTATGCCTTGGCACCTGCCCGAGGACATGGCACACTTCAAGCGCGTCACGACAGGCCACCCCGTGGTCATGGGGCGGCGCACCTGGGAATCCTTCCCGGAGAAGTTCCGTCCACTGCCGGACCGCACCAACATCGTGGTGACCCGCCAGGCCACGTGGGCCAGCACGCCTGAGGCGAGTGGCGCCGTCGTTCTTGATTCTGTAGAGGAGGCGCTAGTTGAGGCGCAGTTCTCCCCCGGCGGCAACGAGGTGTGGGTTATCGGCGGTGGGCAGGTGTACGCGCAGGCCCAGGAGCACTGCAATGTTGCTGTCATCACGGTGATCAACACGGATGTTGCCGGCGATACGCAGGCGCCCACGCTGGGCCAGGAGTGGTCGTTCCGCGGGGCAACACCTGCGGAGGGTTGGCACACGGCCAAGAATGGCACCGAGTACCGGATCACCTTGTGGGCCAAGGGCGACACGGAGTTTGAGGCGCCCGAGTAACCGTCGGACTTGTTCACTGAGTGACACTAACTTCGCCCGATTCGCCCCAGCACCTAAACTGGCCTTATGACCAATAACAGTGTTCCTTCCGTCGGCCTTGTCGGCTGGCGCGGCATGGTCGGTTCCGTCCTGGTGCAGCGTATGCAGGACGAAGGCGACTTCGGCGATATCAACCCCGTCTTCTTCTCGACCTCGAACGCCGGTGGCAATGCCCCGACGATTACCGGCGCTGGCGATGCCGGCAAGCTCGAAGACGCCTTTGATATTGACACTCTGGCCAAACTTCCCATTATTGTGACCGCCCAGGGCGGCGACTATACCTCTCGCGTGCACACCGAGCTGCGTAACCGCGGCTGGGACGGCCTCTGGATGGACGCCGCCTCCACGCTGCGCATGAACAACGACTCCATCATCGTGCTGGACCCCGTCAACCGGGCCGTCATCGATGCGGGCCTGGCGTCCGGCGTCAAGGACTTCGTGGGCGGCAACTGCACCGTTTCCTGCATGCTCATGGGCTTGGGCGGACTGTTCAAGAACAACCTCGTCGAGTGGGGCACGTCCATGACGTACCAGGCTGCCTCCGGCGGCGGCGCGCGCCACATGCGCGAGCTCCTGAACCAGTTCGGCACGCTGAACTCCGAGGTCTCCAGCGAACTGGACAACCCGGCGTCGGCCATCCTTGAAATTGACCGCAAGGTCCTGGCCCACCAGCGCGAAGGCGTTGACTCCTCACAGTTCGGCGTACCGCTGGCCGGCTCCTTGATCCCCTGGATTGACGCGGACATGGGCAACGGTCAGTCCAAGGAAGAGTGGAAGGCCGGGGTCGAGACCAACAAGATCCTCGGCACCACCGCCGAGAACAAAATCATCATGGACGGCCTGTGCGTACGCATCGGCGCCATGCGCTCCCACTCGCAGGCCCTGACGTTGAAGCTCCGCGAGGACCTCTCCGTGGCCGAGATCGAGTCCCTGCTGGCCAACGACAACGAGTGGGCCAAGGTGGTTCCCAACACGAAGGAAGCCTCCATGGCTGACCTCACCCCCGTGGCCGCTTCCGGCACGCTCGATGTTCCCGTGGGCCGTATCCGCAAGATGGAGATGGGCCCCGAGTACATCAGCGCCTTCACCGTAGGCGATCAGCTCCTCTGGGGTGCCGCCGAGCCGCTGCGCCGCATGCTGAAGATAGCCGTCGGCACGCTCTAACTCCGGCAAATGGGACGGGCTCGACCAGCAATGGTCGGGCCCGTCCTTTGTCATTTCCCGAGGAATGTGGCATATTTCTTCGCCGCCGAGTCCAGCGCCTTGTCCTGGGTTGGGCTGAGCTCCGTGAAGAATTCCGGAAGTACGACGCCGGCCCGTTGCCTTTGTTTTTCAGCTGTACTTTGCGCTTTACGCCAGGTCCCGGCCACCTTGCCGCCTGCAACAACTGTCGCCTTGAACATCCCATTGTTGCCCGGCACCGTCAAGGGTGCGTGTTCCGGAGCAAGCGCCGCGCTGCGGTCTGTGTAGCCCAGCAGGTACTCGTCAAAGCCGGGGAGCAGGAGCACGGAGCGGGCGCCGTTGACGGTTTTCTTGTTGCCTTGGCCACCCAGCAACTCAGCGGTTTCGGGCGCCTGCCAGTAGGTCTCCCCGTTGCACTCCACCGATTCCAGCTGGTTCTTTACCCGCTCGAGCCCTGTCCTGATGTCTTTCAGCGTCAGCTTGGACCACCACTGAAAATCCTTGAGCGTAGCGGGGCCGTGGCTGCGGAAGTAGCGCAGGGCCAGTTCTGCCAGCGCATCCTCACGTTCAAGCACCCGCGGGTTCTTGGTCCATGTTTCGCTGAGTACAAAGAACTGGGTATTACCGTTGCCGGCACCACCGTTGATGGGACCCTGCACCAGCGTTCCTTGAAGACAGAGCATAAACAAGAGATGAATCCCCCGCTGGGTCTTTGTCGCTTGCCCTTCCTGCTCAAAGGCGGCAAAGAGTCCCTCACGCGTGACGCGGCCGCCCGACTGTTCCAACAGTGCAATGGCAAGCTCTCGCGCCTTCTCGACGTCCGGCGTCGTAATATCCAACTGCCGATGACGGGATGCCATGCCGGCGATCATTCGCTCGGCGGTGAGTGAGAGTATCCAGCCCAGATCCTCGGCCGGCGTGACATGCAAAGTCCCGCGCATGGGCCAAGAGCGGACAATTTCGCCGCGGTTAAACGCCCCCTCAACGTCGGCGCGGGTGCTTCCCGGTGACCGCAATCCGATGGAGAACAACGCTCCGGGGAAATCCTGGCCCTGCAGCGCCGTCAGCCAACGCACAACGTCCACCGGTCCCGGTGTGGGACTGGTGGACGTTGGGAGGATCAGCTGCGCGGCGAGCCGGAGCCTGGCCAGAACGGGTGGGGTGACGCTAGTTGTCATGCCCCAAATCTAGCCCAAACGACAGCGTTAGCGGGCGGTGCGCATGCTTGCCGTGATGGGGCACTCGAACGGATCGCGCTGGCCCAAGCCAACACGGTTCAGGTAACGCATCACGATCATGTACGACTGGCCCAGCGTGGTTTCCGTGTACGCGATGTTGCGCTCTGCGCAGTACTCGCGGACCATGGGCTGGACGGCCTTCAGGTTCTTGGAGGACATGGTGGGGAACAGGTGATGTTCGATCTGGTAGTTCAAGCCACCCATACCAACATCAACCCACCAACCGCCTGAGATGTTGCGGCTCATGAGCGTCTGGCGGCGCATGAAGTCGATCTTGACGTCCTTGGGGACCAGCGGCATGCCCTTGTGGTTCGGGGCGAACGCGCAACCCATGTACAGGCCAAGGCCCATGATCTGCACGGCAACGAATGCCAGGCCGATGCCCCAACCGAGGAACCAGACAGTGAAAGCGGGGAGCAGCACTAGGCGGACTACGAGAAGTCCGATCTCCGCTGCGCGCTCGGGGACAACCTGCTTGCGGTCCAGCACGCGCTTCACGGCGGCGATGTGCAGATCAAGCGCGGCGAGGGTCAACAGCGGGAAGAAGAAGGCACCCTGGCGGCGAGCAAACCATTTGGCAAAGCCGGTCCGCTTGGCGGCATTCTCGGGGTCAAACACGAGCGCGCCGGGATCGATGTCGCCATCCACGCCGATCTTGTTCGGGTTGAGGTGGTGCTTACCGTGCTTGTTCATCCACCAGCCGTAGCTCAGGCCGACGAAGAGATTGCCGGCAATGCGGGCCAGCCAGGCGTTCTTCTTTGCGGAAGCGAACACCTGACGGTGCGCGGCGTCGTGTGAAATGAAGGCGGTCTGGGTACACATGAAAGCAAACAACACGGCGGTGACCATCTGCCACCAGCTCTGGCCCAGTGTCAGGAATAGCGCCAACACGGCCAAGTAACCAATGCTCTGGCGGACGATCCTCAACACGTACCACTTGATGTCGCGCTCCATGTAGCCAGCTGCACGGACCTGCTCGGTCAGCGCAATGAAGTCTGTGACATGGCGATCACGGGCAGGACGTTTCCGCGCGGCCTTTTCGGCCGGCGTCTCGTTCAATAGATCGATCGAGTCGAGCGTTGCGGATGACATTGTGCTCCTCTTGGTGCCTCACGGATGCCCAATCATCACGTAAACGAAAAAGTCTGAATCTACCTACTACGTTACGTAGGGCAGCTGCAGCGCACATCACACCCGGGAGCCGTCTTGCCCCCCTACCCGGGTATGGGGAGCAGTAAACCGTCCACTCGAAGAATGCCGCCGATCCTGGCAATCGCCGGTCATGCAACGGCGGCAATTGTCAGGACGGGCGGCATTCTCCGCATGACGGGCGGCCGACGTCATACTTGCGGTATGCCTGCCCGACGCAGCAGCGCCGCAAACAACCTCCGGTCCTGCAATTCACGCCACGTCCACCGAACAAAAGAAACGCCCTGACCGCGGATATCGTCCTCTCGACATTTTTCCTTCCATAGGCGTTCCTCCATGGAACCACCGCCCCAATCGGCACGCAGGTACTTTGCCTTTCCGTCGAATTCACCGGCAACGTTCTGCTCCTTGAACCAAAAATCAACCAAAGCGGTTGTGCCGTCCCGCAGGATGTATTTCTTCTGCAGGACGGGCGCAGGAAATCCCAGCTGATGCATTTTCGCGCGGCTGATGGATTCCCCGGCCGATCCTGACAGGGCTGACGCAAAGTTGATGACAGCAAGGGTGCGTTCACGGGCGGCTTTGCTGGGCAGCAGGGAAGTCGCCGCCCGGAGTTCATCAACGGAGAGGGCGGGCCCTTGCGGACCATCAGTCACCCACGAAGGCTCATGAAGACCGGCCTCGACACCGGCGGGCCCAAATCGGTTTACGGCTTGCCGCGCATCGGGTTCTCGGAGTGCGGAGTCGCAGACTGCCACCGCATAGGGAAAGGCCAGCTCCCTAATGAGCGCCATCGTGGTCCGCAGCTTGTCGGTCACGAGGAACGACCCGCAACCCACCGTGTTGTCCATACTCGAGCCAACATGGCGGACAACATCTTTGGAACTACGCCCACTGGCCACGACTTCCGTCACAACGTGCAGTTTGCTCGGTACCCCCACAATCCACAGACCCCACAAGAGTGCAGCAGTGGCATGGCATAACACTGGTTGTTTCGCCACCACCGACTGGAACGCGGCGGCGTGCGCACCGTACCGTTGCAGCGGCACCAGTTGCTTCCATTCTTCGGAGCTCGCATAGACGCCACGGCGAATGCGCACCAGTTCTCCCTTGGTGCAGAGCCTTGCAAGCTTCGTCGTGTCCTGCCCCAGACGCCCTAGGTCGGCCGGCTGAATCAGTCGCAAAGTGTTCATCCCTCAAGCCTTGCACCGTCGGGAGCCGCGTGTAAGTCACAAATTCGTGATTGTGGATAACTCCGTATGACGCTATGCGGGGCCAATTCACGTCCCCTCAGCCAAAAAATGCCGCCGATCCTGAGAATCGCCGGTCATGTAACGGCGGCAATTATCAGGATCGGCGGCATTCTTCAAATTCGGCGGCTATGGCGGTTACAGGGAGCAGCCCACCAGCACCGGTTCGGGCACCAGGGTGATGCCGAATTGGCGTACGACGCCGTCCCGCACCTCCCGCGCAACCGCCAAGACGTCCTCGGCGCGGGCCCCGCCACGGTTGGTGATGGCGAGGGTGTGCTTGGTGGACAGCGAAGCGGTGGGGGTTCCGGGCTGCACCTCTCCGGCAAGGCCATATCCCTTGGTAAATCCGGCGTGTTCAATGAGCCACGCGGCGCTGAGCTTCACGAGCTCGCCGGCAGGCCAGCTCGGGGCGTCCTCGGGCAAAGTCGCAGCGGTTTCGGCCGTGACAATGGGGTTGGTGAAAAAGGAACCCGTGGAGAAGGTGTCGCGGTCGGCGGGGTCCAGGACCATGCCCTTGGAGGCTCGAAGGGCTAGGACGGTGCGGCGCAGTTCCAACGAGTTCGCGCGTTGGCCGGGCTCCACACCAAGGCGGCGGGCCAACTCTGCGTACTTCACGGGGGCGCTCATTCGGCCCAAGAGAAGCTGGAATTCAACCGTGAGGACCACGTAGCGCGGCGAGCCGTTGACTGTGGCGGCTTTGAGGAGTGATTCCCGGTACCCGAACTTGAGCTCGGAATTGGTGAACGTGCGCACGGCATTATTTTCCCGGTCCCAGGTGCGCACCGAGGCAATGGTCTGGGCGACTTCGCAACCGTAGGCACCAACGTTTTGCACGGGAGTGGCCCCGGCGCTACCCGGAATACCTGAGAGAGCTTCAAGTCCGCTCCACGCATGAAGCACGGTTTGGTGGACAAAGTCATCCCAGTTGTGACCGGCCTGAACCACAACGGAGGCGCCCCCGCAGCTGTCCTGTGACTCCGTGGAATAGCCCTGGCTGGCGATCTGCAAGACGGTTCCGGCAAAGCCCTCATCGGAAACAATCAAGTTGGAACCACCGCCGATGATCAGCAGGGGCTCGCCGGCGTCGTCGGCCTCCCGAACGGCGGCAATGATTTCCGCCTCGGTGGAAGCGACAATGAATTTCCGGGCAGGACCGCCCACGGCAAGGGTTGTCAGGGAACTAAGGAATTTTTGCTCATTCACCAGTCCAGACTATCCCTTGAGCGAGCGCTCCCCGACGTCCAGATACGCTGGCCTGCGCACAACGGGGGTCAGGAAGAAAGCGATAACGAGCATGACAAGCACAGCCAGGAGCGAATGCAGCACGCCCACGTGCTCGGCCAGCAGACCCAGCAGCGGCGGGCCGCCAAGGAAGGCACCGTATCCGACAGTTGAAACGACCGATACGCGAGCGGCCGCTTGGTCGGGATCGTCGGAGGCTGCGGACATTGCCACGGGGAAGCCCAGCGCCGAGCCAAGGCCCCAGAAGACCAAGGCTGCCATGGCAATCCCAGGAGATGGTGCAAAAACAAAAAATCCCAGGCCGATGACAGCCAGTGCAGCGCCCACGCGCAGCACAATGACGCGGCCGAACTTGTCCAAGACGACCGTTCCGGCGAAGCGGCCGATGGTCATGGCGGAGACAAAGACGCCGTAGCCAACGGCGCCGAGTGCCGCCGTGGAGTGGTGTCCATCAACCATGGCCAGGGCCACCCAGTCGCCGGCCGCCCCCTCAGCAAGGCCCAGTCCCAGCGCCAAGGCGCCGAGCATCAGCGTGCGAGGATCGCGCCACGCCGCCGCGATCTTCGCCTTGCCATCTCGCTTGGCGGCCTTGGCCGCCTTTGCGGAACCAACTGCTGATTCCCTGGCGGCCGCATTTTTTCCGGAAGCTACGTTCTGGCCAGTTTGCTTAGTAATAATCGGGATGGGACCGGTCCCCGGCACCGCACTTGCGTCGGTCACATCCACCATGATCCCGGGAGAGCCGAGCCTGTCTGCCTGGTAGTGGCCCGCGCCGATCATGACAGCGATGCACACGGCTACGGCAATGATGGAGAGGTGAATGGCAACGGGCAGGTGGACGGACGCAGCCAACGCACCAACACCGGCGCCCACCACCGTGCCAACGCTAAAGGCGCCGTGCAGCCGGGGCATGATGTGCCTGCCCAGCGCCCGTTCAACGGCCGCACCTTCAATATTTGAGGACGTATTCCAGCAGCCGGTGCCAAGCCCGACAAGGACAAGCCCGATCCCCACCACCAGCGAATCCGAAAAAACGGTGGCGCCCAGCCCCATGATGACCACGCCAAGTGCCTGGATGACGCTGCCCAGCCGGGTCGTCAGCTTTGAGCCAAGACGCAACACGATAAGGCCGGAGGCCGCCACCGAGATGAACGACCCCAACGACATGCAGAGCAGCATCAGTCCCACCTGGCCCGGGGTCAGGCCAAGATCGTCACGGACGGCCGGAATGCGGGAAACCCAGGCGGCAAAGACCAACCCGGAACCGGCGTACGCGGTGACTACCCCGTTGCGCCAGGCAGCGACTTGATTCACGCCACGCGAACCATGGCTTGGGCCTTGACCAAGACTTTCTGACCATCCAAGGTGACCGTCAAATCGATTCGGGCGGTCCCGGCGTCGGAATCAAGGGCGCCGACAACGCCAACGACGTTCACAACGGCACCGGGTTCGCCATCAAGATCAGCTACGGGCACGGGTTTGGTGAAACGCGTTCCGTAAGAGACGACGGCGCCAGGGTCGCCAATCCAGTCGGTCACCAACTGCACTGCCGCTCCCATGGTGAACATGCCGTGGGCAATCACGCCGGGCAGTTCCACCTCACGTGCAAAGCGTTCGTTCCAGTGAATGGGGTTGAAGTCACCCGAAGCCCCGGCGTACTTGACCAGATCGGCGCGGGAGATTTCGATAGTGCGTGAGCCAATTTCGGTGCCCACAGCCAAATCTGCAATATTTATGGTTGGAGCGTTCATTACTGTCCCTCCCCGCGGACCAGGATGGCCGAGACGGTGGTGGCGACAGCAGCGCCGTCGACCGTTGAAATTTCTGCGCGAGTGGTAATCATGGCCCCGCCTCCCATTCCGCGGACGGTGTCCACGTGCAGTTCCGCAACGAGCTCGTCGCCGGCCACGATGGCCTTGTGGTGGGTGAACCGCTGCTCTGCGTGGACCACACGGGAAAAGTCGATGCCGGATTCGGGATCGTTGATCAGCAACGCGTCCGCACGCTGGGCCACGATGATGGCGTAGGTAGGCGGAGCCACCAGATCGGCGTGGCCCAGGGCCTGTGCGGCGGCAACATCAAAGTGGGCCGCGTGACTGGCCTTGACGGCCCGGGCGAACTCACGGATGGACTCTCTGCCCACGCTGTAAATGTCGCTTGATTGGTAGCTGCGCCCCTGCAGTTCGGGATTGATACTCATACCTTCAAGCCTATAGCCCGGACGGGGCCCGGCGCATACTACGACCGTGTGCCGGACTTCATTCTGGCGACAACTTCAAGGAGCGAGGCAACGTCAACACGTTCTTGCGGGTTCGCGGCGTTTCCCACCCCCGTTTGGAAGCCGAAAAGTGTTGCGTTGAAGTACAGCCCGTCCCCCAACAGCATGACGGCCCGAGCAACGGCGGGATCGGCGATGTCGCTTTGGATCAGCTCAAACCAGCGGGAGTGAATTTCGGAAAAGACGAGCCGCACCACATCTTCGTCGCTTTGAATGAGGCGGTGGGCGGCCACGATGGCCCGGTCAAAGGGCGTATCGCCAAAGACGCTGGTGCGCACGTAGTAGCTGGCGCACCCCTCCGGGTCCAAGGCCATCGCTGCGAAATCCAGCTCGGCGTATTCTCGCAGCTTGACCAGCAATCCCTCTGTCAGCGCTTCCTTGCTCTTGAAGTGGTACAGCAATCCACCTTTCGAGACGCCGGCCGCCGCCGCCACCGCATCCAAGGTGGCGGCCCGGGGGCCGTCGTCAATGAGCAGATCCTCATAAGCACCAAGGATTCGCTCGCGTGTGGACGTCAGTGTAGTCATGTATCCACCCTACAAGAGGTGATGAACTGCACCGTCCAGACGGTTTACTGTACCGGCTGGACGGTATAGGCTATGAGCATGGCGTCAACAATTCTTCCCACCGCACCCGTCCAAACTCCGCAGCGCGCAGGAATCCGCACCTGGATTGCCCTGATCGTTTTGATGCTGCCTGTTTTGTTGGTCTCGGTTGATAACACGGTACTGAGTTTCGCGATCCCCTCGATCTCACTGGCCCTGGTGCCATCCGCCTCGGAATTGTTGTGGATCATTGACGTGTACCCGCTGGTTCTGGCGGCCCTGCTGGTTCCCATGGGCAGCATGGCCGATCGATTTGGTCGTCGCCGGATGCTGCTGATCGGTAGCATCGGCTTCGCGATCGTCTCGGTCTTTGCGGCGTTTGCCCCCAACGCCGGGGCGCTCATCGGCTACCGCGCCCTGCTTGGCCTCTTCGGCGCCATGCTGATGCCCTCAACGTTGTCCTTGATCCGCAACCTGTTCCTGCACCCAGCCCAGCGACGCACGGCCATTGCCATCTGGGCCGCAGGCTTCTCCGGCGGCGCCGCTTTGGGACCCATTGTGGGTGGTTTCATCCTGGAGCACTTCTGGTGGGGCGCCGTGTTCCTGATGTCGGTGCCGGTGCTGGTCCCGTTCCTGATTCTGGCCCCGATCTTTGTCCCTGAGTCCAAGGACCCCAACCCTGGCAAAATTGATGTGGTGAGTATCCTGCTGACCTTTGGCGCCATGGTCCCGACAATCTTCGGCATCAAGGAAATGGCCCAATCAGGCTTCTCAGTCATTAACTTTGCACTCATCGCGGTCGGTATTGTGCTGGGCGTGGTGTTTGTGCGCCGCCAGCTACGCCGCAAGAACCCGATGATGGACGTGACGCTGTTCAGGAATCCTGTCTTCAGCGGAAGCGTGAGCGCCAACCTGTTGAGTATTTTTGCCCTGGTGGGATTCTTGTACTTCGTCACGCAACATCTGCAGCTGGTGGTGGGGCTCTCCCCCACCCATGCCGCCTACGTTTTGGTGCCTGGCTTGGCCATCACCATCGTCTCGGGACTTCTGGCAGCTTCCTTGGCCGGCCGCTTCAAGCCGAAGTTCCTTGTAGCCGGAGGCCTGCTCCTGAACGCCACGGGATTCTTGATTGTGTGGCTGAATACGGATGGCTCGGTGCTTGGCATCATCGTCGCATTCGCCGTGCTCGGAGCCGGTGTTGGCATGGCTGAGACCATTTCCAACGACCTGATCTTGGCTGCGGCTCCCCCGGCCAAGGCCGGCGCCGCCTCGGCTATCTCGGAAACGGCCTACGAGGTGGGGTCAGTCCTGGGTACAGCCATTTTGGGCAGCGTCCTGGCTGCGGCCTACAGGATGAACGTTGCGGTTCCGGCGGGCTTGGCCGCGGAGGACACCGATGCGGCTTCCCAAACCCTGGGTGGCGCCATGGACGTTGCCGCAAAGCTCCCCGAACAGCAGGGCGCTGCATTGTTGGAGTCCGCCAAGCATGCCTTCGATTCGGGCCAAGGGACCGTGGCCCTGGTCAGCGTTGGCCTCATGCTCGGTGCGGCACTGATGTGCTTGTGGGCGCTGCGTGGTGCCATCGCCAATCCTGAACCCGCGGAGCACTAACGCGCCACGGTGTTTCATGGAAAAAGCCGGTGTTCACGGGTTCGGAGGGTGTTCTAACACCGACCGAACCCGCGAACGCCGGCTTTTTGTAGTCGCTCCCCGCTACTTTGCGTCGCGCTCTGCGGCGCGCTTTTCAGCGGCCTTCAATTCCTTGCGGATATTGCGGCCACGCAGGCCCAGCGATGCCATGTGGGCCAGCAGCCCTACGCCGATGAACGGCAGGGCAATGTACGTCATGGAGGCGGTGGAAGTAATCGCGCCAATCACGATGATGACAATGCCGATAAAGGTCAGCCCCATGCCCCCGAAAACGGCGTATTTGTAGGCGGGCGGAGCGGTTTCCCAGAAGTCGTTAATCACAGGATCCAGTCTACCGGCCGAGGGGCCCGCCGCGAGCTTGCGAGCGGTGGGAGCCTGGGAGACGCTACCGGCTGGGGAGAAGCTCCTAGAAAAGTGATTCCTGCAGCGCCGGGACATCCGTGGTGAACGCGCCAAAGGTAATCCGACGCCCCTTGAGCCCGCCAAGGTCAACCACAAACGCGGCCTCGGCATCGTCGAGGGACACCAGGGCGTTAGCGCCAAGCATGGAATCGAGCCTCATGCCATGCTTGCCCGCGTCCAGCGGCCGCGGATAGGCGATCCTTGGTCCGCCGTCACTGATGGCGCGGGCGAACTCGCTGCCGTGCCATTGCTCATCTATGGTTTCAAATCCGGCGAGGGAGTGCTGCCCAAGAAATTCACGCACGACGCCGGACACCTCCCGGTTGCGCTGCTCAAGTTCCGCCGTGGTGCGGGGTGTCAGAAGAGACGCCGTTTTGCTCGCCGCGCGCACAAACTGTGTGACCCCAAGTTCCTTGGTGACGGAGTCCTCGAGCAACCGCACAATGGCGCCGTCCTGTGCCAGGGCAACATACCGGGCCACGAGCGCCCCCTGATCGGCCAGGCGCCGCCACTTGCTCAGATTCGAGGCCGTGCCAACCTTGGTAGTTCCGTCGGCAAACGTTGCGATGTACAGCCAATGCTGTTGGGCCAAATAACTGCGCATCCCGGGCGGGGCATGGCCGCTGCGGTGAAAATCGTGCATATGCCGCAAGTCGTCCCGGGCAAAGCAGGCACCGCACTGAAAGCCCCGCTCGGCTGGTTGACCGCTGGGACAGCGAACGTGAGCCGACTCCTCCGGGCCTTGGACGCTGGTATACCCAAGACAGTAACGAGCCGCAATCCCATCCCCGGAAAGCACCTCAAACCTCAGCCATTGCCCAGCCGCCAAAGGCAGCTGCGCATCGGCGTCGTCCGTGATGAGCGAGAGCGCCGGCCCGGAGGGACTCCATGAGATCCCCCGGACCAGGCCGGTCTCGACAGGTTCGACCACCGGGTTGGTTAGAGCGAGGGCTGGACGCCGTAGGCGATGGCCAGCTTCATGATCTTCTCGGCGCGGCCCAGGCGAGGCAGGTCGGAACCGTCGCGGATGACGCCACCGCGGGCGTTGAAGTCGTTCATGAAGTCCGTGGCCCAAGCGACATCGGAAGGTGTGGGGCTGATGACTTCGTTGATGATGGTGGTCTGATCTGTGGCCAGGCACAGCTTGCCTGTCATGCCCATGGAGACCGTAATGGCCGACTGCTCGCGCAGGATCGGGTGGTTGGTGCCAACCGTGGGGCCGTCGATGGGGCCGGGCAGGTTGCCGACTCGGCTGGCCACGACGAGCTTGGCGCGCGGGTAGGCCATGGCTTCGCGATCGGCCGACATGCCGGTGTCGCGGCGGAAGTCACCGGAACCGAAAGCCAGACGGAAGGCTCCCTCGGCGCGGGCAATGTTGTTGGCTTCTTCGATGCCCACGGCGGATTCGACAAGGGCCAAGACCCGGGTCTTGCCATCAAGGCGGTGGTAAGTCTCTTTGACCTGTTCTGCGTTTTCGGTCTTGGCCAGCATGACGCCGAGCAGGCCGGGGACGTTGCGCAGGTTGGCGACATCGTCGGCCCAGAACGCCGACTGGACATCGTTAATACGCACCCAGGCCTGGCCGCCGTTGCGCAGCCATGAGATGACGTCCGCGCGGGCGGCGTCCTTCTTCTTGGGGTCTACAGCGTCTTCGATGTCCAAGACAATAGCGTCAGCACGCGAGTTGGCTGACTCGTCAAAGATCTCAGGGCGCGTTGCCGGAACCAGAAGCCACGAGCGGGCAATTTCTGCGGGAATGTTACGAGTGCGGACAGGTGCGATAGCGGCTTCATTGCCAACGGAGCTAGACATACCTCTACCGTATACGGATGGGCAAAAAGTTGCTTTGTGGCCTGCAACAAAGCAACGCAACTTTTACTGGCGGATTGCACCAGAATCCCTAGCTTCGAAGGTACGCCAGCAGCTTTGCAAAAGATTGCCTGTCAGCGTCATCCTTTGTCACGAGCGCCTCCTCGTCCATGGCTTTTTCAAGCTGATGTTGGCTCATGTCCGACAGTGACCAGCCAAGGGGCGCCGCAAGGGCCGGAACACTGTTGGTGGCCACCACGACGACGGAACGGTTGCCTAACGCTGCCCGCACCTCTGCCGTGGCCTTCACGCAGTCGCTGCTCTCCGCCGTCGAGGGACAGACATTGGCACCGGCTTCCAGCCTTTGGATCCAAGCGGCCGATCCGATCTGCAGTTTCGCTGCCTTCAGGCCCGCCAAGGGAACTGCCAACTCCCCCGCTGCTTTGGGTTGCTGGCCAACAATGTCCGAGCCCGGCGAGTTTTGCAGGAACAAAAACACCGGAACAACAATGTCTCCTGCAGCATCAGCCCCGGCACAAGGATCATCGAGGCCCTGTTCCTGCCTTGGCGGCAGGGCGGCGGCTGCCATGACGCACGCGTTGTGATTCAGGACCTCATCTTGCAGGCTGGTCCACAAGTCACTGACGGTCCCCAGCGCAGACCCTTCGGAATAACCGCCGTCGATGAGCTGGAAACCGGACTTCATCTGGCACTTGATGGCCCCGGTCGAGTCGGCCGCCATCACCGGCGCCCGCCCCGCCGGGGAGATGATGGGGAATCGACCCGAAAGCAATGTTGCCGTGGACCAGCGCAGCTGGAGAGGGCATTGTGCCTGTTGATCGAAGAGATCTACCGACAAGGGAAATCCTTGTCCGGCGGTACAGGACAACCCGCTCGCCGGGCCTGCGGTTTGGCTTGCGCTGTCGCTGGGAAGGTCCATTTGGCTGATGACCACCCTGCAGCCAGTTCCTGTGTCTGTTGAATTCAGCATTAGCGCGCCGGTAGGGCCAGCAATCTCGGCACTGAAAGGTGCGGCCAGCTTCCCGGCTGACTCCTCCCACAAAGATTCCACCAGACCGGCCTTGTCATTCCATGCCACGACTTCATGGCCTGTGGCCGGATCCTCGAACCGCGTGGGGATCATGAGCCCGGTGCCGGAACCCACCATGTCGCCGACTAGGGCGCCGGTAACGGCGGCCCCCAGCGGTCCCGGTTGAGCCAATGCCTTCATCGTTGCCACTGCGTCCTTCCCGTAGAGCCGGCTCAGGGTCAATCCCAGGGATCCACCACTGACGCCAGAGGACAACATCACCGAATCGCTTCCGCAAGCACCCACGCTGGATAGCTTTTCAAAGGCCCTCACCGTCCAGCTGGCGGCGCGAATTCCGCCACCTTCAGCGGCAACAAGAATCAGGGGACGCACCTGATGCGCAATGGGCGCCTCGTTGGTGGACGTGACATCAAGCCCGCAAGCAGAACTCCGTTCCAGCCACGCGTCAAATACCTGCGCTACGACTGGTCGATCCATCAAATCCGCTGCAACGGCCGGAGAAAGTGCAGTCTCCCGCACATGGTGAAGGGCCGGGTTCCCACCATTCAACGACCCCACCGCCAGCACCACGGCAAGCAAGGTGATGACAGGGTTTGCCCGAAGACCCATGCGCTTGAACACTTGTAGCGGCATTTGCCGCTGGAGCGCCACAACACTGAGCCCGATGACCATGGCCCACGCCCCCAGGGTGAGAAGTGCGGTTCCGGGGACTCCGACAAACCCGCTGAAGGCTGTGGGGTTCACGGCAAAGGCGAACCCCAGAGCAGCGAAAGCAAGGCCAAGAATGACGGTGACGGCGCGTGTGCGAGTTCCTGCCATCACCCGAGGGTTCAGGACACCGTCCCAGAGGCACCTCACCACGAATGCACCAGCAGGAAAGGCCAGTGCCACGATTAGCACGCCCACCACGAAATATCCGACGCCGGCCCAGAGGGACGCGTCGAAGTCCACGGCTCCGGCTGCGCCCAGCGCGAGAGGAGCCGCAAACGCCCTCACAATTGCCGTTCCTGAAACAGCCAACAGGATCATCGCCAGCACATCCCCACAACGCCAGGTGTCCACCGCCCGGAGCGGATCGGAGGGCCTCGGCTCGATCGGCAACCCGGGCCCGAAGAGTCTGACCAGGCCAAGGCTCAGCCCTGCTGCTGCCAACGGCACTCCCGCGGCCAGCAAAGTTTGCCAGCTCAGGGGAACCGTGAGCCCCGTTGTCATCAGGACGAAGGCTATGGCCAGTCCCAGCAGCGCCGGCGGCAACGCCCACATCCAGTATTTGGGTGCTTCGTTCGGCGTATCGGGGACAGCAAAATACAGCGACCACGCCAACTCGCTGCGACGGCGCCCCAGATAAAACAAGCCCCCTGAGATCAACAAGGCCGCAAAACTCGTGACAACAAACTTGGACGAATCTGCATCCACCCAAGCCCGCTGGGTATCAGGCATCTGGTCGTTCACCCCGGGGATGGGAACCAGCGCCAACGATCCAATCGCAACGACGACCACCACGGAGATCCGGTGAAAGAACAACGCCTTCCAGACACGCCGCAAACCGCTGGCCACCGAGGTCCGGAAATCGTCGTAAATGAAAACAAACAACACCAGCATGGCAAGGCCCGCCCATTTCACGCCGGAGGCAATCAACGTGGAGGCCAGAATCTCTGGAAGTACCCCTGACCGCAAGTGCGCGATGCCTTGGACTTGCAAGATCAGTTCCGCCAGCTCCCCCGCGGCAACAGCACCAACTGCAAGTGTCGCCATGAATTTTGATGAGAAGAACCCGAACAGCAACTTGATGTACAAGATCGCGAAGATGGCATCAAGACCGGTATAAATACCCAACAGCGCACAAACCTGTTGACGAATGTCCGCCGGCAGGCTCAGCCAAAGACCCCAATTTTCCTGGCCCAGGCGGGGGTCGAGTGCCTGCAACGAGCTGGCCGATGCGCTCCTGCCAGTGGAGGTGGCCGAATCGGCAATCAGCCTGTCCACCTCCGCCATGGCGATCCACACCGTTACCGCGAGCGCCGCAAGCGTCCCGGTGCGCCATTGCGTCAGTCGAGCCTGCTGGGCCAGCCCGACGTCGTCAACCGGCGAAGGCGGAATGAGGCCTTGGAACCACGCGAGAGGTGAATTCATGACCGGCTCCTGACACCGACGCAATACACAACACAACACAGTGTCTACATTCGACGCCTGTCCCAGCGGCACGTCAAGGGACCTTGTGGCGGATAGCGTTTCGGAACCACGGGGCACCGGCCCGGTCAAGGCTTTTGTCACATCAGGAAATCCCCCGTCACAAGCGAAATGTGACACCGCATTGCCCTTCTTTGCCGCAAGTTTCCCACCGTTTCCCGCGGCGTCAAACATGATTGCGCCCGTCCGGAAAGTCCGTTTACATCGTTCACACCACCAACGAGAAACCGCACCCGAACCCTCAACCGAGACGCAGGGCCAACAACAGGACTGGACACCATGAAACGCTTCCTCCCATTCGTCACCGCAGCGACCGCCGTCGTCCTTTCGATGGCAGTCGCCGGTTGCGGCGGACCGGCAACAGCCAGCGGCGGTGGCGCGGAGGTCACCACCTTGAAGTACCAAGGATCTGCAAATTCGGTCACGTTGCCCGAGCTCGCCGCGGATCTGGGCTACCTTGACGGCCTCACGCTGGAGTGGGTGGGAAACACCATCAGCGGCCCGCAGGACATTCAGTCCGTCGCCACCAACCAGACCGACGTTGGTGGTGCATTCACCGGAGCCGTGGTCAAGCTGGCCGACGCCGGCGCCAAGATCACCGGGGTTGTGAACTACTACGGTTCCGATGCCAAGACCTTCACCGGATTCTATGTGAGCGAGGACAGCCCCATCCGAACGGCCAGGGACCTCATCGGTAAAAAGATCGGGGTCAACACCCTTGGGGGCCAATCAGAGGCCGTCATCCGGACGTATCTCGCCAACAACGGACTCGATGAGGCCGAGATCAAACAGGTACAACTGGTGGTACTGCCTCCCAATGACACCGAACAGGCCATCCGGCGTGGCCAGGTCGACGCCGGTTCCCTCGGCTCCGTGCTGCAGGACAAAGCCCTGGCCACGGGCGGTCTCCGTGCACTCTTCACCGATGTGGAATTCTTCGGCTCCTTCCCTGGCGGCCAATACGTGTTCCGCGATGACTTCATCAAGGGAAACCCCACGACGGTACGAACCTTCGCAACGGGTGTTGCCAAGGCCATCGAGTGGGAAAGCACAACGCCGCGTGCGGACGTCATAGCCCGTTTCACCAAGATCATTCAGGCCCGGGGCCGCAGCGAAAGCACCGAAGCCCTGCAGTACTGGAAGAGCGTGGGTGTTCCCAACGCCGGAATCATCGAGGATAAGCACTTCACGCTCTGGGCTGGCTATCTCAAAGACGCCGGGCTGATCAGTGGGGAATTGCAGCCGGGCAAGTACTACACGAACGAGTTCAACGAACTGGCGGCCGGCTCGGTTGCCTCAACTTCAACTCCGGAATCGAAGGGATGACCATGACCGCGAAAATCAGCCTCCGCCATGTCCGCCAGGAGTTCACCGTCCGGGCCAGCAAAGGTAACCCCGGCCCGCTGGTGGTCCTGGATGACTTCAACCTCGATGTCCGCCCGGGTGAATTCCTGACCATTGTTGGACCCAGCGGTTCCGGCAAGACCACGCTCCTTGACCTGCTGGCAGGGCTTACCCGGCCAGCCGCCGGGCAGGTTTTGGTGGACGGCAAGGAGGTCACCGGCCCCGGCCAGGACCGAGCCGTGGTCTTCCAGCAATATGCCCTGTTCCCTTGGCGCACGGCAGCAACGAACGTTTCCATTGGCCTCGAAGGGTCCGGCCTCAACCGGCGCCAGCGTGCCGCGAAGGCCCGCGACTACCTTGATTTGGTGGGTCTGAGCGGCTTTGCCGAGAGGTACCCCCATGAGCTTTCCGGTGGCATGAAGCAACGCGTCGCGATTGCCCGCAGCCTCGCCTATGAACCGGACATCCTGCTGATGGACGAACCTTTTGCGGCGCTCGATGCCCAAACGCGCGAACAGCTCCAGGATGAACTGCTGCGGATCTGGAAGGAGACCGGAAAAACGATCGTCTTCATCACCCATGGCATCGACGAGGCCGTCTACCTTGGCCAACGCGTTGCCGTCCTGAGCTCCCGGCCCGGCCGGCTCAAGGCCATCGTCGACATCAATCTGGGCGAGCGGGACGATCAGGCAGATATCCGCTCCACCACCCTGTTCATTGAACACCGGCACAAGGTCTGGTCCCTGCTCCACGACGAGGTCCAGGCCGCCCAGAATGCCGGCCACCGCAAGGTCCTCCCTGACGGCACCGCCCCTGACGAACTCCCCGCAGGCCAGCCCTTGCCCAGCCAAAGGAGCGCTGCCTGATGAGCACCCTGACAACACAACGCCCCACCACAGCGATCGCGGTACCTTCCAGTGCAAAGGTCCCCACCCAGGATCAGCCTGACAAGACCCGGACGACGGCGCAACTCGGCTTACGCCGGACACTCACCACTGCCGGATCCTGGCTATGGAAATCAGCGGCCATTATCTTGTTCCTTGCGTTATGGGAGCTGGGGCCAACTTATCTGGCCAGCGACTCCACCCGCGTGTTTCTGCCGCCGCTGCACGAGGTCTTGAGCGCCGGCGCTGAACTGATCTCCACGGGATCACTGCAAAGCCACATAGCCGCGAGCCTGACTCGGTCGGCAGCTGGCTTCAGCATCGCCGTCGTCCTTGGAATTTCCCTAGGGCTGGTCATTGCCTGGTACCGGCCACTGCATTCCTTCCTGAACCCCTTGTTGGAGTTGTTCCGCAACACCGCGGCGCTGGCGCTACTCCCGGTCTTCACGCTCTTGCTGGGGATCGGCGAGGAATCCAAGATCACCATCGTGGCCTTTGCGGCATTCTTTCCCGTCCTGCTGAACACCATCGCCGGGGTGCGCACCGTGGACCCGCTCTTGGTGCGTGCCGCCAGATCGCTGGGCCTGCGCAGCCCGGCCCTGTTCTGGAAGGTCATATTGCCCTCTGCAGTACCCACCATTTTCACGGGTATTCGCATGGCTGGAACCTCCGCCATCCTGGTCCTGATTGCTGCCGAAATGGTGGGCGCCAAGGCGGGTCTGGGCTACCTCATCACCAATGCCCAGAACAGCTTCCTGATTCCGCAAATGTACGCAGGCATTCTCACAGTCTCGTTGTTGGGACTGCTCGTGAATGTCCTACTGGTCGCAGCCGAACGCCACTTTTCCCAGTGGCGAACCTCCCTCAACTCCTAAACACTTCAACCACCAAAGCTAAGGAATATGTCATGTCAGTCATTACAGAAACCCCCGTCGCCACCGAAACCCTGACGTTCACCAAGCTGGGAGGCCGGATCGGAGCCGAAATTCGCGGACTGGATCTGAGCGGCCCGCTCAGTCCGGCCCGGGTAGCGGCGATCCGCGCGGCCCTCAACGAACACAAGGCCCTCGTCTTCCGCGAAGCCAACATCACCACAGATGAGGAGCAGGTCCGCTTTGCCAGCCACTTTGGCCCGCTGACCGCAGCCCATCCAACCGTGGCCTCGGTGGACGGTGCCGCGAATGTCCTCCCCGTGGACAGCGAAAACGGCTCCGCCAACACGTGGCACACGGATGTCACGTTCGTGCACAATCCCCCGCAGGCGTCCACGCTGCGCAGCATTACGCTTCCGCCCTACGGCGGTGAAACGCTAATTGCCTCCACCGCCGCGGCCTACCAGGACCTCCCCGCGGAGCTCAGGGCGTTTGCCGACGCATTGTGGGCCGTCCACACGAACGACTACGACTACTCCGTGCCCAAGAATCTTGAGCACGCGAACGCCACGGAACGTCGTGCCGAATTCACCCGCCAGATTTTTGAATCCGTCCATCCCGTGGTCCGGGTCCACCCGCTGACCGGGGAACGCGGACTGTTCATTGGCGGCTTCGCCCAGCGGCTGAGGATCGTTGGCCTGTCCAACACCGAATCCAAGGACATTATCCGCCTGCTGCAGGCCTACGTGACCCGGCCCGAGAACATCGTGCGGGTGAATTGGGAACCCAACCAGGTGGTGCTTTTCGACAACCGCATCACCCAGCACTACGCCCCGGACAACTATGACGGCGCACCGCGCACCCTGAACCGCGTCACGATTGCTGGCGACATCCCGGTGAATATAACAGGGCAGTCCAGCCAGTCCTTGAAGGGCGATTCCGCTGCCTACTCCGTGATTGCGCCGGCGAACTAGCCATGACACAGCAAAAACGACAACTTCATCTGAATGCCTTTATTCACGGCACCGGTCACCACGAAGCCTCTTGGCGTCACCGGGACGTAGATCCCCGTGCGGAGTTGAGCCTAGAGCACTACCTCACTATTGCCAGGACGGCCGAACGCGGCAAGCTCGATTCGCTGTTCCTCGCGGATGGCCTGGCCATCTCGAGCAATATCGAGTTCAACGCTTACAGCTCCTTTGAGCCCCTCACCCTGCTCTCGGCGCTTGCTACGGCCACCGAGCGGATCGGGCTGATTGCGACGGCCTCCACAACATACAACCAGCCGTACTCACTGGCCCGGGCGCTGGCCTCCGTGGACCGGATCAGTGGTGGACGCGCCGGATGGAACATTGTCACCTCGGCCGGACAAGGCGAGGCGAAGAACTTCAACCTAGCCGACCGTCCCGCTCATGCGGCGCGCTACGAACGGGCTCATGAATTCCTCGATACCGCTAAGGAGCTCTGGGACAGCTGGGCCGACGACGCAGTGGTTGCCGATCAGGAGACGGGCCGTTACAGCGATCCGGAAAGGATCCACCAGATCGATCACGAGGGCAAACACTTCCAGGTGCGTGGCCCGCTCAATCTGCCCCGCCCCATTCAGGGCCACCCCCTGCTGGTCCAGGCCGGTTCCAGCGAGGCCGGGAAGGAGTTTGCCGCCCGGCACGCTGAGGCAGTGTTCACGGCTCATTTGAGCGTTGAGTCCGCGCGGGAGTTCTACACCGATTTGAAGGGTCGCCTCGGCGCCTTTGGCCGCTCCCAAGACGACTTGCTGATTCTTCCCGGCATCAGCGCCTACATCGGGGAGACGAGGGAAGAAGCGCAGGAAAAGTACGACTACCTCAATTCGCTGGCCAACCCCGAATACGGGGTGCAGCAGCTATCCCAGCAGCTGGACTTCGATCTGTCCGGCTACCCCTTGGATGCGCAGCTTCCGGAACTGCCGGAAGGCACAGATGGGGCGCAAAGCCGCAAGAAGCTGATTGTTGATGTTGCGCGGAAAGAATCGCTGTCCATCCGCGCCCTGACCGAGAAATTGGCAGGGGCTCGAGGCCACTTCACATTCATCGGCACACCGGCACAGGTCGCGGACGAGATCGAGCTGTGGTTCACGACGGGAGCTGCTGACGGTTTCAACATTATGCCGCCGACGTTCCCGGGCGGATTGGATGACTTTGTCGACAAGGTGGTTCCGCTGCTGCAGGAACGTGGACTGTTCCGCACCGAGTACACCGGAAAGACGCTGCGGGAGCACTACGGATTAGCTCGCCCGGCCGTTTCCGAACCCGCAGCAAAGCTGGCTCTCTCCGCCTGAGGCGTGTGGGGCTCAGTCCGGCATGATCATGGTGCGAAGATCCAGTTGCCGCAAAACGCGGTCGGCGACCTCGGGATCTGTCTCGGGTTCATTGCGGGCCATCAGCACCTCGGCCCGAGCAGCATCCAGTGCAATGGTCTGGACGGCGATGGCTAGTTCACGACCACGACGGCGGCGCTCATCCAGGCCCTCGTTTTTTAGGCTGCCGTCGAGCAGTTCGGCATGTAGGCGTTGCATACGTGCCTTGACCAGCGCAGTCTTCTCCGGCGGCAGGTTTTTGATGACCTCGTTGTCCCTCAGCGCTGCGACAGCGGCCTCCTGAGCACGCAGGGCCATGAGCTTGGCCGCTTCACGTTCCTCGACGCCGTCGTCCGTTGCTTTGAGCACGCGCATGAGCCACGGGAGGGTGAGCCCCGGCAGCACCAGCGTTGTCAGGAGAACGGCGCAGGCAGCAACGATGATCTCGTGCCGGCCCGGGAACGCTTCCCCTGAGGGCAACAGCGTCGGCAATGCCAGTGCCAAAGCCAAGGTGGCCAGCCCACGCATGCCGCACCACGTCAGGATGATGACGTCCTTGAAACCGGCGGGAGGAAGGTCTCCGTCGCGTTTCTTGGAGAGCATCGCCATCATGGTAAACCACAGGAAACGGACCAGAATCACCAGCACGCTGATACCGATGGCCATTGGAAGCATGCCCCAAATATCTGATCCTTCTTCCCGAATGACCTCGCGAACCTCCAGTCCCACCAGACCGAACGCCAAACCCGTCACCAGCAACTCCACAACGTCCCAGAAGGCCGCGCGGGTGATGCGTTCGGTTGCGTCTTCGGCCCTCGCATGGCGCTTGATTTCCAACGCCGTCACGACCACGGCAATGACTCCCGATGCGTGGACCTCTTCGGCTAGGATGTATGCAGCAAACGGGACGACCAAGGTCACGGCACTGCGGGCCACGGAGGATGCGATCAGTTTGGTGATCAAACTCGTCACGCGTCCCATGAGCAAGCCGACCGCGACGGCGATGATTGCACCCAAAACGAACTTTCCCACCACGCCCACGCCGAATGGCTGCCCGTCCGTTGCGGCCGCGACGGCCGCCTGGAAGATCACGATGGCGGCCGCATCGTTGAACAAGCCTTCGCTCTGCAGAACGGTAATCAAGCGCCGGGGCATGTGAACGCGCTTAGCAACAGACTCCACGGCTACCGGGTCCGGTGGGGCCGCCATGGCACCCAAGGCAATGGCCGCAGGGATGCCGATGCCGGGAATCAGCAGCCAGGCTGCTCCTGCCACCATGGCCGTGGACACCACCACTAGGGCTACGGCCAGCATGAGGATGGTGCGCCAACGGATCCTAAAGACCGACCATGAGCTCTTTTGCGCCGTGGCAAACAGAAGCGGCGGCAAGAAGATGGGCAAAATCAGCTCTGGATCGATCCGCAGATCGGGGAACCCGGGAATGAACGTCAGCGCGCCAGCCATGATGAGCATGAGTACCGGGTAGGGCAGCCGGAGCTTGTCCCCCAAACCGACGGCAAGCACGGTGGCGAATAAGAGTCCAATGATCAATACGAGCTGTTCCACGCAATTTACTTTACGGCGTTAGCACCTGAGCTATTGACGTCTGTCCATCACTGAACTCGATGGTGCGCATGATGGTTTTCGGGTGCTGCACCACGGCAGCTGCCATGAGCGCAACATTGGCACGAGAGGTCTTGCCGGCGTCTGAAGGGTCCCGATCCACCGCCGGGGTTGGGTCGATCAGACCCGTGGGCTCATCCAAGGTGAGTGGGCCAGGGGCCAAAATGGTCCAGGCCAGGGCACTGAGCGTGCGCAGGTGCGCATCGGCGGCCGCCTTGGCCTCGGCGTAGGCGAAGAAGCTGTTGTCCGGCGGCACGCCGTGGTCTGTGCGGGCCCCCAGGTAGGACACCATGATGTAGCGCGGGACCCCGGCCTGCACTGCTGCGTCCATGGAGGCGATGGCCGCGTCCCGGTCCACGGCATAGGTGCGCTCCGGGCTTCCCCCGCCTGCCCCGGCGGACCAGATGATTGCGTCCTGACCGGCAAAAAGGTCGGCGAGTTCGGCAACTGAGGAAGAGACGACGTCGTGCACCAAAGGTGTTGCTCCTGTTGCCGCCACGGCATCGATCTGGGCGGCATTGCGGATCACGGAGGTGACCTCCATGCCTGCAGCACTCAACAACGGCGCCATCAACAACGCGATTTTTCCGTGCCCGCCAATTATCAAGACCTTGGTCATGACTGCTCCCTCATATTCGTTTGAACCTTTGGGGGCAGCTTACGCCACGAGTCTCTGTGAAAACTGGGAGGTCGGGAAACAAAAAACCCCGGAAACCATAGGGTTTCCGGGGAATTTCTGCGGTAGCGGCACCGAGACTCGATCTCGGGACCTCACGATTATGAGTCGTGCGCTCTAACCAACTGAGCTATGCCGCCATAAATGAGTCTGGCCCGTGTCACCCCGGCCAAAACCGTCTTGACACGAGCCTTCTCATTTCCGAGCCCCCCACCGGAATCGATCCGGTGACCTCGTTCTTACCAAGAACGCGCTCTACCACTGAGCTAGGGGGGCAACGAGAGAATACTTTACCAGTGCTTTTGCCGGATGTGAAATCGGCAATCTCCGCGACCGCCGGAGATGGACATGATGCCGTCGTTTCACTCGTAAAGAAAAGGTCAACCCGCCCGAAATTTCCCTAGAAATCAAGGAACTTTCGTCACCAGACAAGCTCCGCATGACTTGCGTCACACAGCAGCTTTGTTGGTAAATAGTCGGTAAATAGCCAGCGAAATCGGGCATCAAAAAAGGCCGGTCACCCTTGCGGATGACCGGCCGTTTTAGTGCCTTAGGGCGAGGTGTTTACCACTTGCCCTTGCTGTTGAAGCTCTGTCCACCTTCGTGGCGGGGACGGCGGTCGCCGGCACCATGACCGGTGTGGCCCTGGCCGCGGTCGCTGTTGAAGCCGCCACGCTCTGCACCGCGGTCAGCACCACGGTCACGGTCGCCGCCGCGGTAGCCGCCACGGTCGCCGTCGAACTTCTTCTTGAAGCCACCCTGGCCACGGTCACCGCGGTCTTCGCGGGCCTTGTACGGGGCTCCGGCGCCAGCGCCAGCGCCTGCGGGACGACGGCCATTGTCCAGTTCCAGGTTGATGAGCTCACCGCTGATGCGAGTGCGGCTCAGTGCCTTCCACTGGTCCTTGCTCAGCTCAGCCGGCAGTTCCACCAAGGTGTGATCCGAGCGGATGTCGATTCCGCCGATCTGCGAGGAGGACAGGCCGCCTTCGTTGGCAATAGCGCCAACGATGGAACCGGGCATGACGCGCTGGCGACGGCCTACCGAGATACGGTAGGTGGCGTTGCCCTCGGTCAGGGTGCGGGTCGGGCCACGTGAGCCGAAGCCGTCCTTGGAGCGTTCCTTCTTCTGGTATTCCGGTGCGGCCGGCAGGTCGTTGACGAGCAACGGCTGGCCACCCTGTGCCATAACGGCCAAGGCTGCGGCGATCTCCGAGGCAGGCACATCGTGCTCCTGCTCGTAGGAAGCGATCAGGTCGCGGAACTTAGCAACATCCTTGCTAGCCAAGGTTTCGGTGATCTTCTCAGCGAACTTGCCCAGGCGAAGGGAGTTGATGGTTTCAGCGGACGGCAGGTGCATCTGATCCACCGGCTGGCGAGTAGCCTTCTCGATGGCACGCAGCAAGTACTTCTCGCGAGGAGTCATGAACAAGATCGCGTCACCCGAGCGGCCGGCGCGGCCCGTACGGCCAATGCGGTGCACGTAGGACTCGGTGTCATGCGGGATGTCGTAGTTGATGACGTGAGTGATGCGCTCAACGTCCAAACCACGGGCAGCAACGTCGGTGGCAACCAGGATGTCGATCTTGCCATCGCGGAGAGCCTCAATGGTGCGCTCACGCTGCTGCTGAGGAATGTCACCGTTGATGGCGGCAGCCTGGAAGCCGCGTGACTTCAACTTGTCGGCGAGGTCTTCGGTGGCCATCTTGGTACGAACGAACGCGATAACGCCCTCGAACTGCTCAACCTCAAGCACACGGGTCAGGGCGTCGAGCTTGTGCGGGCCCATGACCTGCAGGTAACGCTGGCGGGTGTTGGCACCGGTGGTGGTCTTGGACTTAACCGTGACCTCGGCCGGGTTGTTCAGGTACTGCTTGGAGATGCGGCGGATCTGGCCCGGCATCGTTGCGGAGAACAGGGCAACCTGCTTCTCCTTCGGGGTCTCAGCCAAGATCTTCTCTACGTCTTCGGCGAAGCCCATGCGCAGCATCTCATCGGCCTCATCCAAGACTAGGTACTGGAGGTTGGAGAGGTCCAAGGAGCCCTTGGAGAGGTGGTCGATGACACGACCGGGGGTTCCTACAACAACCTGTGCGCCGCGGCGCAGGCCGGCCAGCTGCGGGCCGTAAGCAGATCCACCGTAAACGGGGAGTACGGAGAAGTTGTCCATGTACTTGGCGTAGGAGGTGAACGCTTCAGCAACCTGAAGGGCCAGCTCGCGAGTCGGAGCCAGAACCAGGATCTGAGTGTCCTTGGTGGGACCGTTGAGGTCCATCAGCTCAGCCATGCGGGACAGGGCGGGAACGGCGAATGCTGCCGTCTTACCGGTACCGGTCTGGGCGAGGCCAACAACGTCGCGGCCTTCGAGCAGCAATGGGATGGTTGCGGCCTGGATGGGTGAGGGCTTCTCGTAGCCAACGTCGCTCAGGGCAGACAGCACGCGGCCGTCAATACCCAAGTCGGCGAAAGTAGTTTCGATTTCTTCCTCGGTCTCCGGGGAAGTTTCTGTCAAGTTTTCGGGCATGGTCAAGATGTCCTCATTCATAGGGCCAAGCGGCGAGGTTGCCGCAATGCAGAAATCCAGCCGCTACTCGGCATCCCGGGCAGGATCTCGCGCCATGTATGCACCGTGGTTACGGTCGCCGATGTTGAAAAAACCAACACCGCATGGCGTTTCTTTGCCGGCAATCCCCTATGAACGCTACTTGCCCGCACAAAAACATTGCGGGCCCCAAACACTTCAGGCTCCTGCCTCAAAAATTGGGCAGAAAATAAAAGGAGATACCGGAGTGGGGGATATTTAAATCATAGGGCATACCTTACCGCCGCGACATAGCTAAAGTCGATGCCGGCCAGTGAGGTTCGGCACACCACCGTTTAGCCCTCAGTTGCCAGTATCCGACGGAAGTATGGCCAGTAGTGGTTGCCCAGCGTCAGCGCACCCGAATCATGCAGCGCCTGAAGCGTATGAACGTCTTCCACTGTGGGGTCACTGAAGAACTTACCCACCGTAATTCCGTGGTCCGGCACGTGCTCAACCACGACGGCGTCGCCCGCCTGAGCCTTGCCGATCTCCAACACTCGTAGGTACGTGCCCACGCGTCCGGCCTGGGTGAATCGCTTGACCCAGCGGGGCTCGTCCATCCGCTCACCAAAGGTTGCACAGGGGACGCGAGGCGAGGTCACCTCCAGCAGGGCCTTGCCGATCCGCCACCGCGTGCCGATCACGGCATGAGTTGTCGCCACCCCTTGGGTGCGGAGGTTTTCGCCAAACAGCCCCGGCGGAATGGAGCGTCCCAGCTCGGCGCTCCAATGATCGGCGTCTTCCTGCGAATACGCGTAAACGGCTTGATCCGGCCCACCGTGGTGTTCAGTATCGGCCTGCACGTCACCAAATACACCGAACGTGCGCAAGTTGACGGGCCCTTCAATGGCGCGCTTATCAATGGCCGTGACACCAAAACCAGTTTTTGTCGTGATCAGCTGGTGGACCCGGCAAATAGCCAGCACGGAGCCAGTCTGGGGCAGCAAGGATTTCATATCTAAACCCTAAGCCAGAGGTGCCGGGCCCACGCGGCCCGAGGGCCCGCCGTCGTACTTCTTAGGCGTCGACCAGCTCAACGGCACCGGAGACATCGGACTCGCTGGCCCACCGTGGCAGGAACGTTGCCGCGATCGAGGCCAGGACCATGCCAGCGGCCATGATCCACATGGTGAAGGTGAAGGCATCGATGAACACTGCGGACTGGCTGGTCCCCGTGCTGGAGTCAAGTGAGTTGAAATAGATGGTGCCGATGATGGCAACACCCAGTGCGCCGGCGAGCTGGCTGGTGGTGTTGAACAGGCCGGAGGCGCTGCCGGCAAATTTGGTGGGGACTTCCGAGAGGACAAAGATGCCCACGGGCGCCACGACCATTCCGAAGCCGGCGCCACTCAGGGCCAATCCTGCAAGCAGGTGCCAAGGGGTGACCGTTCCGCCCACGGACTGAACCGTGAAGATGAGGACAATAAAGCCGATTGCGATGACCAACGGGCCCAACTGCAGCACCACACGGCCGATCTTCTTGGCAAGGATCGCCGCTGAAATACCAGCCAGCACCGGCACCATGATGGAAAACGGAATCATGGTCAGCCCGGCCTTCAGAATCGGGTATTCAAGGCCGATCTGCAGGAACAGGGTCTGGATCAGGAAGAAGCCATTCATGGGGATGAAGAACAGGAACATCATGGCAATGCCAGCGGCAAACGGGCGGCTCTTGAACAGGGACACTGCCACCAACGGCTCACCACCGTTCTTTTCCTCGCGGCGCTGGAGCACCACGAAGCCGGCCAGCACCAACACACCGAACGCCATGGAAAGGTAGGTCCACAGCGGCCAGCCTTCCTCGCGGCCCATGGTCAACGGGTACAGGATGGCCATCATGCCCACGGCAAGAATAACGACGCCGGACAGGTCAAGTTTGTGCCGCACCGGCGCCTTGGATTCGGGAACAAATTTGATCGCGCAAATCACGGCGAAGATGCCAACGGGGATATTGACGAAGAAGATCGTGCGCCAGCCCCAGCCAAAGAGATCGGCATTGGTCAGCACGGCGCCAAGGATGGGGCCGGATACGGCCGCAACGCCAGCCAAGGCCGAGAAGCCGGCCATGGCGCCGGCACGTTCGGACGGCTTGTACATGACCTGCAGGCTGGAGAGCACCTGGGGAATCATGGCCGCAGAGGCGAAGCCCTGCAGTGCACGGGAGGCAATGAGCATCTCCGGATTCATGGCCGCACCGCACAACACGGAGGCCACGGTGAAGGCGACAAGCCCAATGATGAAGACCTTTTTGCGTCCGTAGATGTCTCCCAGCCGGGACCCGGTGATCAGGCCAATAGCCAGCGCCAGCGTGTAGGAGGCAACCATCCACTGCAGTTCGGCGTTCTGGGCGCCAAGCGCGCGTTCAATGTCGGGCAGGGCGACGTTGACAATGGTGGCATCCAAAAGCTCCATGAAGGAGGCAAGGAACAGTGAGATCAGGGCGATGGAACGCGCCCTGCCGACGGGTGGTGCTGAGATCTTCATGAGTTCCTTGTAAACGATGTGTAAAAAGAGGTGGCGCCTTGCAATTGTGCCACCTCTTCTTACAACGTGCTTCCGGCTAGGCGGGCCCTACGGCGCGAAGCGGTACCCCATACCGGCTTCGGTGAGCAGGTGCACGGGCGCGGCGGGATCGCTCTCCAGTTTCCTGCGAAGCTGGGCCATGTACACCCGCAAATAGTGGGTCTCTTTCGCATACGCAGGCCCCCACACTTCCGAGAGAATCTGTTGCTGGCTGACCAGCCGGCCGGGATTGCGCACCAACAGCTCCAGCACGCTCCACTCGGTGGGTGTCATTCGGACCGGTTCGCCATGGCGGAACACCTGCTTATTGGCCAGATCCACCGTGAACTCCGCCGTCTCCACGCGCGGTTCGGCGCTCTGCTGCCCAGAGCGCCGCGTCGCCGCCCGCAGCCTGGCGAGCAGTTCATCCAGCCCGAACGGCTTGGTCACGTAGTCATCGGCGCCAGCGTCGAGCGCCTCCACCTTGTCATGGGAACCGTGCCGGGCCGAGAGCACAATAATGGGCACCTCGCTCCAGCCGCGCAACCCGGCAATGACGTCAAGACCGTCCATGTCAGGCAATCCCAGATCAAGTACGACGACGTCAATCGCGTGCGTTTGCGCGGCGGCTAGCGCCGTGGTTCCGTTGTGCGCCGGAACCACCGTGTACCCGTGGGCGTGCAGGTTGATCTGCAGGGCCCGAAGGATTTGGGGTTCGTCATCAACAATCAAGACAGTGGTCACGGCTGGGTCCTCAAAGTGTTCTCACAATTCCGGTGGACAGTGGCATGCGGATGATCATGGTCAGCCCACCGCCGGGAGTTTGTTCGGCGGCTAGGACGCCGCCCATGATTTCGGTGAATCCCTTGGCTACGGCCAACCCCAAGCCCACGCCAGTGCCGCCCTGCGGTCCGTAAGAGACGTCGTCGAGCCGTTGGAAGGGTTGGAACATCGCCATCACCTCGGCGGCCGGTACTCCCACCCCGCGGTCAACCACCCGCAATTCACTGGCCGGGCGCCCGTTGATGGTGGCACTGCCACTGCCGCCCACGGAACCCACCACCAAGATCTCCGAATCCGGCGCATACTTCACGGCGTTCTCAACAATATTGGCAATGACCCGCTCCAGCAGGCCCGGATCCGCCTCGATGGCTGGCATGTTGGGCGGGAGTTCGCGGCGCACGCGTTGCATAGGGACTCCGTGCAAGGCGGCAGGGAGTACCTCTTGCCACGTCACCGGGCCAACGACCGGGCTGACCATTTGGGCACTCAGCCGGGACATGTCCAGCAAATTCCCCACCAGCGCATCCATCCTGTCTGAATAGTGCTCAATCGTAGCCAACAGCTCGGCCTCATCTGCCGGACTGAAGGTCACCTCGGTTTGGCGCAGGCTGCTGACGGCAAGTTTGATCCCGGCCAGAGGTGTGCGCAGATCATGGGAAACGGCCCGTAGAACGGAGGTCCTGATGTTGTTGTCCTGGCTCAACTGCACGTTCTCGCGCTGGGTCTGGTTCAAGGCTTCACGTTGTTCCAGGGCCATCAGGTGCGCGCCGAAGGCACTGAGTAACCGCCGATCACTGGCTGGCAAGACTCTTCCGGACAGGCCTAGCGTCCAGTGCTCCGAGACAGCCTCCACGGTATCGGCGTCGTCCGGGGAAGCAGGCGGATCCTCCCCTACCGAACCCTCCGGACGCCACGTTGCGGGGCTGCCTGAGGCGGCAAAGAGCACCACCGCTCTCATGCCGAAGTGGTCGCGAACTTGTTCAAGGAAGACCTGCACGGTGTCTTGGGAAGCCAGGATTCCGCGGGCCAATTCGCTGAGAATGGCGGCCTCCGCGCCGGCCCGCAGAGCCTCCCGCGAACGCCGCACGGATTGATCCACGGCGAGGGATACGGCCACGGCGACCAGCAGAAACACCAATAAGGTCAACAGATTCTCGGGGTCATTGATGTGCAGCGTGCCTATTGGATCGGCCGAATAAAAATTCAGTATCAGGATTCCCCATAGGGCAGCCAACACAGCCGGCCAGAGTCCCCCCACCAGCGCAACGGCAATAGTTGCGGCCAACTGGACAACCATGATGGTCTGCAGGCTCAGGTGTCCCGTGCACAGTTGCACCAAGACAGGCAGCGCCACGGCAAGAATGAAACCTACAATGACGCGCGTCCGATTCAGCTCGCTACGGTTGCGCACCGTCCGCCCCGAACCACTCAGGGGGTGCGGAACCATGTGCACATCAATGTCACCGGCACCCTTCACCACCCTGGCCCCAACTCCGGGGCTGGCAAGGAATCCTAGGCGCGGTTTCCGCCGTGAAGAACCAATGACAATTTGGGTTGCCCCAACGTTTTTGGCAAAATCCAACAGCGCCCGTGCCGGGTCCTCCCCACCAACAAAATGGTACGTACCGCCAAGATCCGTCACGAGTTGCCGCTGACTTTCAAGGGCCGACGGCGCGTCCCCGGCCACGCCGTCGGACCGAGGCACGTGCACGGCGAGTAATTCTCCGCCGCTGACCCGGCTCAAAATTCGTGCGGCGCGGCGCAGCAACACCTCCCCCTCGGGCCCGCCCGGCAGCCCCACCACGACACGTTCGCGGGTGGGCCAGCTGGCCGCAATGCCGTGGCTTTCCCTGTAGGCGGCCACGCCCTCTTCCACTCTGTCGGCCAGCCACAGCAGCGCCAGTTCGCGCAGGGCCGTGAGGTTGCCGAGCCTGAAATAGTTGGCCAGCGCGGCGTCGACCTTGTCAGCGGCATACACATGGCCGGTACTGAGCCGCTGGCGCAGCAGTTCAGGAGGGATATCAACGAGTTCTATTTGGTCTGCCCGGCGGACCACGTCGTCGGGCACCGTCTCTTGCTGGCGGACGCCGGTGATGGATTCCACCACATCCCCCAGCGAGGCCAGGTGTTGGACGTTGACCGTGGAATACACATCGATGCCGGCAGCTAGGAGCTCTTCGACGTCCTGCCAGCGCTTGGCGTTGCCTGACCCTGGAATGTTGGAGTGGGCGTATTCATCCACCAGCGCCAGCGCCGGCTTGCGGGCCAGCAGGGCGGCGACGTCCAGCTCCGGAAAATCAGTCCCGCGGTAGTTGACGGTGCGGGCTGGTAGGACCTCAAGCCCGGCAAGTTGCGCGCGGGTTTGTTCCCGGCCGTGGTCAAGGACAATTCCTGCCACCACGTCAACGCCAGCTGCGGCCTGGGCATGACCTTCATCCAGCATGGAGTAGGTCTTGCCCACACCGGGGGCAGCCCCCAGGAAAATCCTCAATATACCGCGCGTCATAGTTTATTCTCGCAGGCCTGTGGCTGATTTCTTCACGTCGGCCAGGGCAGCATTCAAGGTGGTGGTGTTCACCGAGGGCTGGCCCAGAAAAGCGTTCACCCCAGCGCTTGTGCTCTTCACAATCAGCGCCCGCACGGCTTCGTCGCTGAGGCCGTTGGCGGCAGCAACGCGGGGCACCTGCAGGGCGGCGTAGGCCGTCGAAATATCGGGATCCAGCCCTGATCCACTGGTCGTCACGGCGTCGATGGGAACAGTGCTCGGGTCCACGTTCTCCCTGTCAGCAACCTCTGTCCTGCTCTTGTCCATCGCCTCAACCAGCGCAACCTGGTTGGGGCCCAGATTGGTGGCCGACGACGTCGCCGGATCCCAGCCCACCGCGGAGGGTCGCGGGAAAAAGTAGGCGGTGCCGGTGACGGGCTGGGCCAGCAGCGAGGAGCCGGCAGCTTGGCCGCCGGTGGTGATGATGGAGCCGTTGGCCTGGGCCGGAGCCACGAGCTGACCCAAGCCAAAAACCAGCACCGGATAGGCCAGGCCCAACAACAGGGTGGCACAGAGCAGGAACCGCAGAGCCGTGAAGAGCTGACGTCCATAGGCGTTCATATTTCTAACCAATCGTGGGGATGAGGGAGACCAACAGGTCAATGAGCTTGATACCGATGAACGGGGCGATGACGCCGCCCAGGCCAAAGATGAGCAGGTTCCTGGACAGCGCACGGGCCGCGGAGACAGCCCGGTATTTCACGCCCCGCAACGCCAGCGGAACCAGCGCCACAATCACCAGTGCATTGAAGATGACGGCAGAGAGGATGGCGCTCTCGGGTGAGGACAGGCCCATGATGTTCAGCAGCCCCAGCCCGGGGAACGTGGCGGCAAACAGGGCCGGCACAATGGCAAAGTACTTGGCCACATCGTTCGCCACCGAAAAAGTGGTCAGCGAACCGCGCGTGATCAGCAACTGCTTGCCTATGCCCACAATGTCAATGAGCTTGGTGGGGTCCGAATCCAAATCCACCATGTTGGCCGCTTCCTTGGCCGCACTGGTGCCCGAATTCATGGCCACACCCACATCAGCCGCAGCCAGCGCCGGGGCATCATTGGTGCCATCACCCGTCATAGCCACCAACCGGCCCGCCTCCTGCTCGGCCTTGATGACAGCCAACTTGTCCTCCGGGGTGGCCTCGGCAACAAAATCATCCACCCCTGCCTCGGCTGCAATGGCGGCAGCGGTGATCTTGTTATCGCCAGTGATCATGATGGTCTTGATGCCCATGGCCCGCAGTTCGGCGAACCGTTCCTTCATGCCCGGCTTCACCACATCGGCCAGGTGAATGACGCCCAATACCCGCGCGCGCTCGCCGTCGTACGTGGCCACCAGCAGCGGGGTTCCCCCTGTCCCGGAGATTGCCAGCACCGCATCTTCGAGTTCTTGGGGCAGGAATCCGCCGCGTTCCTTTGCATAGCGTTCGACGGCGGACGCGGCCCCCTTGCGTACCTCAAGGTTTGTTTGGCCCGGGTTGGCAGGGTGGCCCACCGGCAGGTTGAGCCCGCTCATGCGGGTGACGGCGCTGAACTCGATCACATCGACATCCGAGGTAAGCGCTGCTGTGGCGTTCTGGTCAGCCTGCTTCTCTGGGCCCTCGGCCAACTCAACAATGGCCAACTCAACAATGGAGCGGCCCTCGGGTGTTTCGTCTGCCAGCGAGGACAAGCGTGCCGTCTCGATGAGCAGATTCTGGTTCACGCCGTCGGCCGCTATGAAGGCAACGGCGCGGCGATTGCCGTAGGTGATGGTGCCTGTCTTATCGAGCAGGAGGGTGGTGATGTCGCCGGCTGTTTCCACGGCCCGGCCGGAGGTGGCCAGGACGTTGCGCTGGATGAGCCTGTCCATACCGGCGATGCCGATGGCCGGGACCAGGGCGCCGATGGTGGTGGGGATCAGGCAGACCAGCAGCGCCACCAGCACCACCGGGGTGGGCAGGGCGCTAGCGAAGTTCGCCATGGGGGCAAGTGTCATGACGGCGACCACGAACACGATAGTCAGCGAGGCGAGCAGCACGTTCAGGGCGATTTCGTTGGGCGTCTTTTGCCGGGTGGCGCCTTCCACCAGGGAAATCATCCTGTCCAGGAACGTCTTGCCGCTGGCTGCCGTGATGCGAATGACGATCCGGTCCGAGAGCACCATGGTGCCACCGGTGACCGAACTTCTATCCCCGCCCGATTCACGGATGACGGGGGCGGATTCGCCGGTGATGGCCGATTCGTCCACGCTGGCCAGGCCTTCGATGACGTCGCCGTCGCTGGGGATCAGCTCCCCCGCTTCACAGATGACGATGTCACCCACTTCAAGGTCGGTGCCGGCCACCAGCTCCTCTTCATAGCCTTCTTCGTTGCCGTCCCGGCCCACGCCGGACCCTCCGGCAGGCACCAAGGCGGGGGTCCGGCGTCGTGCCATGACTGAGGTGCGCGCGGCACGCAGACTGTCTGCCTGCGCCTTGCCGCGGCCCTCGGCGATGGCCTCGGACAAGTTGCCAAACAGTACAGTCAGCCACAGCCACACCGTGACGATGATGGAAAATACGGCCGAATCGGAGCCAATGGCCAGCTGCTGGATACTCACGGCCGTGCAGACAATGGAGCCGATCAGCACGGTGAACATGACAGGCGAGTGGATCATTTGGCGTGGATCAAGCTTGCGGAAGGCTAGGGGAAGCGCCGCAAGTAGTGTGTCTAGCTTCATTTCAGCAGTCCTTCAGCAGCCGGGCCCAAGGCGAGCGCCGGGAAGTAGGTAAGTGCGGTCAGGATCAAGGAGATACCGCCCAAGAGCACGGCGAAGAGCGGTCCGTGTGTGGCGAGGGTTCCTGTGGTGGCGGGGATTTTGCGTTGCTTCGCTAGGGAGCCTGCGAGCGCCAGGACCAGCGCTATGGGCAGGAAGCGGCCGATCAACATGGCCAGCGCCAACAGGGTGGCAAGCCCCGGACCGGAGCTGGTGATGCCACCAAAGGCGGAGCCGTTGTTGTTTGCAGCGGAGGTAAAGGCGTAGAGAATCTCGCTAAAACCGTGCGGACCCTCGGCAGGGGCTGCCGCGGCGAGTGACGGTGTTGCCACCGTGATGGCCGTGCCCAACAACACGAGCGTGGGGGTAACCAGGATGTACAGCGCCACGAGCTTCATCTGGGGTGCGCCGATCTTCTTGCCCAGGAATTCCGGGGTGCGGCCCACCATAAGGCCACCAATAAACACCGCCACAACGGCGAGGATCAGTATCCCGTAGAGGCCTGAGCCCACGCCGCCGGGAGCAATCTCACCCAGCATCATGTTCAGCATGGCCAAGCCGCCGGCCAAGGGCGGCAGGGAATCGTGGGCAACGTTGACGGCGCCGGTTGAGGTGAGCGTAGTGGCTGTTGCGAACAAGGCGCTGGGTGCAACGCCCAGACGCTGCTCAAATCCTTCACCCACGCTGGTGCCGCTGCCGTTGAAGGCTGCGATGGCCCAGGCCATCAAGGCAGTGGAACCGAGCCAGAAGGCCACCATCACTGTCAGTACTGTGTAGCCCTGACGTTTGTCTCCCACCATGCGTCCGTACATGGCTGGCAGGGAGAACGGGATGAGCAGTATCAGGAACACCTGGAACAAGCTGCTGATCGCGCTGGGGTTTTCAAAGGGGTGAGCCGAGTTGGCGTTGAAGTAGCCGCCACCGTTGGTGCCTAGGAGCTTGATGGCTTCCTGCGAGGCCACCGGACCACCCGGAACCGTCTGCTCGGCACCCGTGACGACGGTGTGGATGCTGGTGCCGCCCCAGTTCTGGATGACGCCGGTGATCATCAGAACCACGGCACCAATCACAGCCAGCGGCAGCAATACACGCAGGGTGCCGCGTGTCAGGTCAACCCAGAAATTACCGAGATTGCTGGTTTGGGCCCTGACCAGGCCCCGGATCAACGCCACCACAACGGCCAGTCCCACGGCTGCGCTGAGAAAGTTCTGAACCGCGAGCAGCATCATCTGGATGCCGAAGCCCATCGTGGTTTCCGGGACATATGTTTGCCAGTTGGTGTTGGTGACAAAGGAGACCGCCGTATTCATGGCAACCCACGGGTCTACTGCCCCCAGACCCTGGTTGAAGGGCAGGATTCCCTGCAGCAGCTGAGCTAGAAACAGCACCACTACTGACACGATGCTGAACGCCAACAGCGAGCGCAGGTACACCTTCCAGTGCTGGTCTGCTTGGGGGTCAACGCCGGAGAGTTTGTAAAGGCCTCGTTCCACCACCAGATGCTTGTGACTGGTGAACGTTGTGGCGAGATACTTGCCCAGGGGTTGGTGCAGGGCAGCCAACACCGTTATCAATACGGCCAGTTGGGTGGCCAGCGAGAAGATATTAAGGTTCATGGTGTCCGCTCACCACTTCTCTGGGCGGATCAGGGCGGCCAGCAGGTACACCAGCAAGGCCAGCCCCACCAACCCCAGAATTAACCACGTCACTAAAACCACAGCAGTCCTACTTTCCCAATGTGCGTTGATGTCTTGACTCAATCGCACACCCGGGGAGTGGGTTTGGAGCTTGTTTTTACGCGTTCTTAACGCCGTCCCGGGCAATCTTGACGGCTTCCTGACACGCCGCCTGTACTTGTGCCCGTTGATAGGGGTGATACAGAAGGCGGCATGAATTGAATCTGCAGCCGATGCGGTGACTCGGCCCCGATGCTAGGAGGAGAAGCCGCCGTCGGCCTTGATCAGTTGGCCACTCACCCAGCGCCCGCCCGGAGAGAGCAGGAAGGCAACGGTCGGCGCAACATCGGCAGGGGTGCCCAGCCGCCCACTCGGTTGCAACGCCGTCATGGCGGTTCGTGTCTCTTCGTCCATCCAGCCAGTGTCCACGGGACCGGGGTTGAGCACATTGGCACTGATGCCCTGCCCACCCAGTTCACGCGCGGCGGCAATGACAATCCGGTCAAGGGCACCCTTGGAGGCGCCGTACGGAAGGTTGAATGCTGTGTGGTCACTTGTCAGCGCAACCAAGGCTCCGCCGTCGTCCGTTGCCTGCCGGGCAAAAGCGGCAATGAGCTGCCAGTTCGCGCGGGTATTGACGGCGAAGTGGCGCTCAAAACTCTCCAGCGAGGTGTCCAGAATCCCCGAATCGATCGATTCGCAATGGGACATGACCATGCCCGTCAGCGGCCCGGCTTCCTTGGCGATCTGTGCCATGAGACGTTCGACGGCGGCCGGGTCGCCCAGGTCCGCCGGCAGGGCCCACACCTGCGCGCCGGCTGCCTCAAGCTCGGCCGTGAGCGTGTCGATGTCCTCCGGTTGGATACCCCAGGGCATGCGTTCGTCATAGGCCTGCCAGTAATTGAGGACCAGATTCCAGCCGTCGGCGGCGAGCGCGCGGGCAACGGCGGCACCAATACCCACCGTGCGACCAACGCCGGTGATCAGGGCGGTTTTCTTATGCATCGCCTCAGCCTATGCGTCGGGGCGAACCATTATGCGCAAAACCCATGGCGAGTCCGGCGCATCTTGACCCGGGCGCAAAACTCACCGCGGGTTCAGCGCATACAGAAAGTAGACCGTCCTCTATGCGCAAAACTCACTCCGAGTTCAGCGCATACAGGAAAGTGGGGCACCGTTTGGCATGCCTCCCCCAGTGGCCCGGTGCAGAAGTAAACGTTGTAGCTTGGAATAGTTCACCATTGGCAAACGAAAGGCCGTCATGACACCCTCAGCACCCACCCCGAAGCCCGGCGGAACGTCAGAGGGCGCCTTTGTGCCAGGTCGGGTCACCCGCCGGGCGGCTGCGCCAGCAGGAAAACCAGGTGGTCTCCTCGTGGCCAAATCCGTCGCCGCCAAGCCCGGTAAAAAGTCCGGCAAGGCTGTGCCGGTGAAGCCTGCGGCCAATACAGCCTCGATCAGCGCGGCCATTCGTGAGGCTGCAGCCGTCGCCAAGAAGCGGGTTTTGGCCATCGTCAACGCCCACGTGGTACCCGTGGAAGGCGAACCGTTTGACGGCACCGTGCTGGTTGAAGGCGGCAAGATTCTTGGCCTCGGCGCATCCATCCAGGTCCCTGATGGTGCAGATGTACTTGATGCGAAAGGCCAGTGGCTGCTGCCCGGCTTCATCGACGCCCATGTCCACCTGGGCATGCACCCCGAGGGCGAGGTGGGTTCCACGAGTGACGTCAATGAAATGACCGATCCCGTCATGGCGGCGGTGCGTGCCATTGACGCCGTCGACCCTTTCGACCCGGGCTTCAACGACGCCCTCGCTGGTGGCATCACGGCCGTCAACGTGAACCCGGGTTCCGGAAATCCCATCGGAGGGTTGGCCGTGGCCATGCACACGCACGGGCGCTACATCGAGGAGATGGTACTGCGCTCCCCCAGTGGGCTGAAATCCGCCCTGGGCGAGAACCCCAAGAACGTTTATGGCGAGATGAAGAAGACGCCCTCCACCCGGCTGGGCACGGCGCTGATTATCCGTCAGGCTTTCATGGCTGCCCAAAATTGGATGGCGCTGCCCGAACCGCGGCCGCGCGATGCCCAGATGGAGGCGTTGGCCATGGTGTTGCGTCGCGAGATTCCGTGGCGCCAGCACTGCCATCGGGCCGACGACATTGCCACGGCCATGCGCCTGGCCGACGAATTCGGCTACGAACTGGTCATTGATCACGGCACCGAGGCCCATATTCTGGGCGATGTGCTGGCCAAGCGCGGCACGCCAGTGCTGATCGGTCCGCTATTCACTACCAAGTCGAAGCCGGAACTGCGTGGCCGCTCCATTGCCAACCCGGGCAAGTTGGCCGCCGCAGGAGTGGAGATTTCGATCATCACCGACCACCCGGTTGTGCCCATCAACTTCCTGGTCCACCAGGCCACCTTTGCCGTGAAGGAAGGCCTGGACCGGGACGTGGCATTGCGCGCCATCACCATCAACCCGGCCAAGGTGCTGGGCTTGGCTGAGCGGATCGGCTCGCTGAAGGTTGGTAAGGACGCCGACCTGGTGCTGTGGAGCGGGGATCCTCTGGACGTCATGCAGACCGCGCTGACGGTGTTTATCGGCGGCAAGCAGGTTTACACGTACGACACCGACACTCGGGTAGGTGCCGCAGCCTCCCGCGTGTAACCCACCGCCTCCCGAACGCGGCATCACTTTCCGGCCTTAAATCGTAAACGCTCCATCACTTCATGTGAAGTGATGGAGCGTTTGGCGTTACTAGCCCTAAAGTGATGCCGCGTTCGGTGTGGTGGGCCCACGCGCCCGAGGGGCCCCGGCCGAAGAACGAGGCTGGGGAGGGCGTGGGGACTAGGCCGGGAGCTGAAGTACTGCGCCCGTGAAGATCAGGTCCTGGTGGATAACCGTGTCGGCGTTGGCCTGGAAAAGGGCTTCCCAGCCGCCAACGACGCCCAGCTTGTCAGCAATGGTGCTCAGGGTATCGCCGGACTCGATGGTGTACGTCTCGCCGCTCAGGGCTACCTCTGCTGCGGCGGGAGCCTGCTCAACGGGAGCCTGCTCAACCGGTGCTTCCACTACTGGGGCCTGCTCAACAGGGGCCTCTACTACGGGGGCCTGCTCAACGGGCACTACTTCAGCGGCCTGCGCAGCTACCGGGGCCGGGGCGGCAGGAACAGCAGCCGGTGAATAAGCCTCGCCACCGCCGCCGCTCAAGCCAAGCTGTGCCGCACAGGAAGGCCATGCTCCCCAGCCCTGACCGGCCAGAACATTCTCGGCCACAGCGATCTGCTGCTCACGCGTAGCGTTTTCAGGAGCGCCGGTTCCACCGAAGGCTGCCCAGGTGCTCGGCGTGAACTGAAGTCCGCCGGAGAAGCCATTACCGGTGTTGATGGCCCAGTTGCCGCCGCTTTCACACTGTGCCAGTGCATCCCAGGTGCTGCCGTCGGCCGCGTTTGCGCCGGTTCCAGCTACGGCCAGGCCGCCGCCAACAAGGGCGCCAACAGCCAAGACTCGGCCAATATTCTTAGTCATTTTGAAGTTCTTCATCGATGCGTTCTCCCAAAGGCCACCCTCGCTCCATCCGTCCCCGGACATCCGCGCGCCACCGTCGAACCTATATAAATGGAGGTTGTTTCCGTGGCCTTCCGCATGACGGTGCGTGGTGTTGGAAGGCCCGGGCAATCGTGGGCGAAAGAGTGCCGCCCGCCCCGCAGGGCATGACTAACCCTAAAACGATACCGAATCGATATGCAAATCAGCTAACTGTTACCTAATTGTCATACCTTTTAACAGAGTGATGGTGTAGGTATCGATGAAGCTTCCCCGCAAACAAGAACGCTCTCGCAGCGTTAACTGCAAGAGCGTTCATGAAAAGTGCCCCATATCTGATGGAGCGTTGAGTTTGGAGGGGAACGGGCGGGGCCTAACCCAGGGTGTTGAGCGCCTGGTCCAGATCGGCAATGAGGTCAGCGATGTCCTCGATGCCCACGGACAAACGAATCAGGTTCTCCGGCACGGCCAGCTCGGTGCCCTTGACGGATGCGTGGGTCATATCGGACGGGTAGTTCATGAGCGATTCAATGCCGCCCAGTGACTCCGCCAACGTGAACAAGTGAGTGGACTCCGCCACCTTGCGCGCAGCAGCCTCGCCACCCTTGAACTGCACCGAGATCATGCCGCCGAAGCCGCGCATCTGGCGGGCGGCCAGCTCGTGGCCCGGGTGGTCGGGCAGGCCCGGGTACAGCACCTTCTCAACCTCGGGCCGGGTCAGCAGCCATTCCGCGATGGTCTGCGCGTTGCTGCAGTGACGGTCCATGCGAACGCCGAGCGTCTTGAGTCCACGCGTGGTCAGCCAGGCCTCCATCGGTGCGGAAACTGCGCCCACGGCGAACTGGACGAAGCCGATCTTCTCGGCAGCCTCGGCGTCGGACAAAATGATGGCGCCACCGGAAGCATCCGAGTGTCCGCCAATGTACTTGGTGGTGGAATGCACCACGATGTCGGTGCCCAGGGCGAGCGGGTTCTGCAGGTACGGCGAGGCAAAGGTGTTATCGACCACCAGCAGCGCGCCGGCGGCGTGAGCCACCTCGGCGAGCGCGGCAATGTCGGTGATCTTCATCATGGGGTTCGACGGCGTCTCCACCCAGATCATCTTCGTCTTGCCCTCGGGACCGCCGGCGGCAACAGCGGCAGCCAGCGCATCGGCGTCGTTCATGTCCACTGCGGCGTTGCTGATGCCCCAGACCGACAGAACCCGGTTGATGAGCCGGTACGTTCCACCGTAGACGTCGTTGCCCATGATGATGTGATCACCGGGGACCAGCAGCGCACGGATCAGGGCGTCTTCGGCAGCCAGGCCTGAGGCGAAGCTGAACGCGAATTCGCCGCCTTCAAGTGCTGCGAGCTGTGCCTGCAGGCCATCGCGGGTGGGGTTGGTGCCGCGGCCGTATTCGTAGCCGTTGCGCAGCTTGCCAATCCCGTCTTGGGCGAACGTTGTGGTTTGGTACAGCGGCGGGATCACGGAGCCGGTGGTGGGATCGGGGGTCTGTCCGGCGTGGACGGCGCGGGTGTTGAAGCCTTCAGTCATGGTCTTGTTCCTTCGTCTGGAAACGGTCAGTCGTTGAGGTAGTTAAGTAGGTCGTGGCGCGTCAGAACGCCAACGGGCGCCCCCACAAACGTCACCATCAGCGCGTCCACGTCCTGCAATTTGGTGCGCGCGGCGGAGATCGGTTCCAGCGAACCGATGATGGGCAGCAGCGGCTGCATGTGTTCGGTGATCTTGTCCGTCAGCTTGGCCTCGTGGCGGAACAGCTTGCCCGTCAGGGTGCGCTCATCGACAGAGCCGATGACCTCACCCATCACCACAGGCGGTTCGGCGGACAGCACGGGAATCTGGGAGACGCCATATTCCGACATCAGGTTGATGACGTCGCGCACGGTCTCGTTCGGGTGGATGTGCACCAAATCCGGCAGCTGTCCGGTCTTGGCCTTGAGGACATCGCCAATGGCGGGCTCGTCGGTGACCTTCAAGAAGCCGTACGACTGCATCCACTTGTCATCGAAGATCTTGGCCAGGTAGCCGCGTCCACTGTCAGGCAGAAGAACGACGACGACGGCTTCCGGCCCGAGGTCTTTCGCGGCTTCCAGCGCGGCCACGACGGCCATGCCGGAGGAACCTCCCACCAGCAGACCCTCCTCGCGCGCCAGGCGGCGGGTCATGGCGAAGCTGTCATTGTCCGTGACGGCGATGATTTGGTGCGGGACGTTCTTGTCGTAGGACGGGGGCCAGATGTCCTCACCCACGCCTTCTACCAAATACGGTCGGCCGGTGCCGCCGGAGTAGACAGAGCCTTCCGGGTCGGCACCGATGATCTGGACCTCGCCGCCGTCGGCCTCGGGACGGTCAGCGGAGACCTCACGCAGGAAGCGGCCGGTGCCGGAAATGGTGCCGCCAGTGCCCACGCCGGCGACAAAGTGCGTGACCTTGCCTTCGGTATCGCGCCAAATCTCGGGGCCGGTCGATTCGTAATGGCTCAGCGGTCCGTTTTGGTTGGAGAACTGATCGGGTTTGTAGGCACCGGGAATCTCCTTGACGAGACGGTCGGAGACACCATAGTAGGACTGCGGGCTGTCGGCGGCGACCGCCGTGGGGGTCACCACTACTTCGGCTCCGTAGGCCTGCAGGACGGCGCGCTTGTCCTCGCCCACCTTGTCCGGGACCACAAATACGCACTTGTACCCGCGGGCCTGGGCCACCATGGCCATGGCGACGCCGGTGTTGCCGCTGGTGGGTTCCACGACCGTGCCGCCGGGCTTGATTTTGCCTTCTTTGGCAGCCTCGTCGAGCATCTTCACGGCGATGCGGTCCTTGGCGGATCCGCCGGGATTCATGTACTCAAGTTTCACCAAAACGGTGGCCTGGATGCCCTCGGTCACCTTGTTCAATTTCACCAAGGGAGTGTTGCCAATGAGGTCCAAGACGGAGTTCGCATACTTCATAGACTCAAACGTAGTCCCCCGGCCGCACTGGTGACTACCGACCATTACGTCTTAGTGCCCAATCCAACCTTGCATCCGCGCCCGGCGGCGGCCCCGGTATAAGATACGCCCATGGAATACACCCAAGAGATTGTTGTCAACGTTCCGCGGGATCGATTCATTGAACTTTTCGACGATCCGAGCCTCTTGTCGCAATGGCAGAAAGGGCTGCTCTCCTTTGAGCCTCTGACGGGTACCCCCGGACAAAACGGCGCAACCTCGAAGCTCGTCTACAAACGCGGCCGCGGCACCTTGGAAATGGTGGAAACCATTGTCCGACGGCAATTGCCGGATCATTTTGATGGCAGCTACGATGCCAAGGGCGTGCACAATATCTGCAACAACCAATTCATCGACGTTGACGGCACATCAACGAAGTGGGTGGCGCACAACATCTTCGAGCTGAAGGGCTTCATGAAAGTCATAGGGCTCCTCTTTGGCTCCAGCTTCAAAAAAGAGAGCTACAAGTCCATGGAGGCGTTCAAGAACTTCGCCGAAACCACCCCGCGAGGCTGACCCTCGGGGCAGCTTTGCCCCGCGGCGTGGCAACAATCATTGGCTACGTTTTAGAATCAAGGATGCTCTCCGCCTCGGATCCCCTGCCCCACCTGCCGCGTCGCTTGCTGGTGGCTGGAGTGTCTGGTTCGGGCAAGACCTCACTGGCCGCACGCACGGCCACATCGTTGGGCCTTCGCTACACCGAGCTCGACAGTCTGTTCCACGGACCAAACTGGGAGCCGCGCGCGGACTTCGCGGCCGACGTCGAACGTCTCACCGATGCGCCGGGCTGGGCCACCGAGTGGCAATATTCTGCAATACGGCCCCTCTTGGCCGAACGCGCCGACACCCTGCTGTGGCTGGATTTCCCCGTGCCGGTCTCCATGTGGAGGCTCATCCGGCGCACAGTCCGACGCCGGCTGCGGCGCGTGGAACTGTGGAACGGCAACTTTGAAGGCCCGCTCTGGAGCATTTTCATCGACGATGACCACATCATCCGTTGGGGATGGCGCACCCGCCATTCACTAAGGACGGCGGTGCCGGAGCTGGAATACGAGTATCCAGGGCTTCAGGTGGTGCGGTTCGGCTCGCCCAAGGATGTTGAGGTGTGGATGGACCTGCTGGAACGCCGCGTTAGCTCCCACGAACGGCAACAGCTGTGACGCCGGAGGAATTGGCAACACTCACGCTGCTGCGCAAGGCCCGTGACATGATCGATCGGTACTACGCGGAGCCGTTGGACGTGCCAACCATCGCGGCGAAGGCGTTCATGTCCCCGGCCCATTTCTCCCGCAAGTTCCGGGCTGCCTATGGTGAAACGCCGTACAGCTACCTCATGACACGGCGGATCGAACGGGCTTCGGCGTTGCTGCGTGCCGGCTATTCCGTCACCGATGCGTGCATGGCCGTGGGCGCCACCTCGCTTGGCTCCTTCAGCAGCCGCTTCACGGAAATCATGGGTGAGGCACCGAGTAGCTACAAGGCCCGGGACCACAAGGCCATCGAAGCCATGCCGCCATGCTTTGTCAGGGTGACTACCCGGCCGGCGCGCGACGGTTCTGGCAAGTCGAGCAGAAATGAAGAAGCACCCGGGGCCCTGAGGTCATAACGTAAGTGTCATGACTATTTCACTGCAATACACGCATTTGACAGTTACCAACCCCGATGACGCCATCGCCTTCTACCGGGACGCGCTGGGCCTTGAGGTTCAGAACGATGTCAGCAATGGCGATTTCCGCTGGGTCACCATGGGCACGCTCTCACAGCCGGGCCTGGGAATCGTCCTGTCCGAACCGCACGCGGGGCGCTCTCAGGAAGACGGCGACGCCATGGCTGAACTCCTGGCCAAGGGTGTGCTGCCCATGATCAATTTCAGCGCCTCCGATCTCGACGCCACCTTTGATCAGGCCGTGACCGCCGGCGCCGAGGTTCTCCAAGAACCCGTGGACCAGCCGTGGGGCCCGCGCGACTGCGCCTTCCGCGACCCGTCCGGAAACATGGTCCGCGTTTCCCAGGCGTAATCCGCTGGCGGCCGCTGGTCGAGCTTGTCGAGACCCGGTGCATGGATCTCGACAAGCTCGACCACCGAAGCAGACAGGCTCGATCACCGAAACGATTGACCGATCGATGCTGCTAGATCAGACCGTCCGAGAGGTGGTTCGGGGTGCCGAAGCGGTGCGCCGTGATGCTGACTGCCTGTTCGTGCAGGAACGGCAGCATCTCAATGCGCCCGGCTTCGGTGACCTCGCCGTGGTAAATCGCTAGGTCTGGACGCCCGCCGCTTGCCTCATAAATGGCGGAAGCATCGCCATCAATCAAGCGAATCCGCCCGGCGCCGAAGCGGCGCGCGGTGGTGAGCCACTCGGCGTCATTCTCGGCGGTGACGGTGATGCGCAAGCTCAACAGCAGCGCCCTCAGTGCGCTGGGAAGTTCGACGCCGGAGGAGACTTCCGGGGTAGCTCCGGCCAGGATTCCTGCCGCAAGTACGCGCATGAGCTTCGCGATGGAACCGCCCTCTGCCAGACGAACCAGCGGGTTCAGGGTCATGTAACGGAACACGTTGCGCTCGGCTGACAGTGCGGAAACATCCTTGGCTGCCCCAAACTCCGAAGCCCAGGCGGCGGCGTCGCTGTGCAGCGACCGTGTCAGGAAAGAAAGCTCGTCGGAAGACAGTGACGTGCCGGCCGTGAGCATCTTGCGCGCGTTGTCGCCCAGCGGCGCGGTGGCAGTGGATTCAGCCGGCTTCCACGAACCGAGACCGGCTAGGTAGTTGGGCCCGCCGGCCTTGGTTCCGGCACCAACTGCCGACTTCTTCCAGCCGCCAAACGGCTGGCGCTGCACAATGGCGCCGGTGATGCCGCGGTTCACATAGAGATTGCCAGCCTGGACGGTGTCCAGCCACAGCCCAATCTCCGCGGAGTCCAAAGAGTGCAGCCCCGAAGTAAGCCCGTAGTCGATCGCGTTGACCATCGAGATGGCTTCCTCGAGCGTTTCTGCGTGCATTACGCCAAGTACCGGCCCGAAGAACTCGGTCAGGTGAAAGTGCGAACCTGCTGCGACGCCGGTGCGCACGCCCGGGGACCAGAGGCGCCCGGATTCATCGAGTTGGCGGGGTTCAATGGCCCAGGCTTCGCCTGAGTCCAAGGTGGTCAGGGCGCCCAGCAGCTTGCCGGCCGCCGGTTCGATGACGGGCCCCATCTGGCTCGTTGCCGTTTCCGGGTAGCCAACGTTGAGGCTGGCGGCGGCATCCAACAACTGGTTCCGGAACCGGTTGGATTTCGCCACGGAGCCCACCATGATCACCAGTGAGGCTGCGGAGCACTTCTGCCCGGCATGCCCAAACGCGGACTGGACAACGTCCCTGGCCGCGAGATCAAGGTCCGCGCTGGGCGTGACAATGATGGCGTTCTTGCCAGAGGTTTCCGCCAGCAGCGGCAGGTCGGTGCGGAAGCTGCGGAACAGTTCGGCGGTCTCGTAGCCGCCGGTCAAGATGACGCGATCAACGGACGGGTGAGCGACGAGCGCCCGGCCCAGCTCGTTTTCGCCCAACTGAACCAGCGCCAAAACCTCGCGCGGAACGCCCGCATCCCACAACGCCTGCACCATGATGGAGCCGCTACGCTGCGCCTGAGGTGCTGGCTTAATAACGACGGCGGAGCCCGCGGCGAGTGCCGAAAGCGTAGACCCGGCCGGGATGGCTACCGGGAAATTCCAGGGCGGCGTCACGACGGTGAGTTTTGCTGGGACGAACGTTGCGCCGTCGACCGTTTCCAGATCCTTGGCGCGTTCGGCGTAGTAATGCGCGAAGTCGATGGCCTCGCTGACTTCGGGATCGCCCTGATCGAGGGTCTTGCCCGTTTCTGCGGCCATAACCTCCAGCAGCTCGGCGCGGCGGGATTCCAGGATCTCGCCTGCACGGTGCAGCACGGCCGCGCGCTCGGCGCCGGTCATGGCGCCCCACGCTTTTCCATGCTCGACGGCGGTCTCCACGATCGCATTCAGCTCACCAAGGTCGGTGACGGTGGTGGCGTTGACGAGGTCGATTCCCAGAGTGGAACCGGGGATGCGGGCCAAGATGCCGGAGCCCCATACTCGGTTCGGGGCCAAGGCTGGATCGGTGTCCGGGGTGTTCGCGAAGCCGTCGGCAGCGGGGGCAGCAGCCGGGAGTGAACGGTCCTGCAGCCGGTTGGAGGGCGGAACTGCGGTGTCGAGCGTGGCGAGGGAAGCTAGGAAACGGTTCTTCTCGCGCTCAAAAAGGGCCTCATTTTCGGAGAGTTCAAAGACTGCGGACATGAAGTTGTCCTGGCTGGCACCCTCCTCCAGACGGCGGATCAGGTAGGCGATGGCCACATCGAACTCGCCAGGGTGGACCACGGGTGTGTAGAGCAGAAGGGAGCCAACATCGCGACGGACCGCCTCGGCCTGACCTGTGGCCATGCCCAGCAGCATCTCAAATTCCAGCTGTCCGGACGCCGTGCTGATCCCGCGATCCTTGGCCAGGAGCCAGGCGTGGGCCACGTCGAAGAGGTTGTGGCCGGCCACGCCGATGTGCACATTGCTGATGTGCTCGGGTGTCAGCGCGTAGTTCACGATGCGCTTGTAGTTCGTGTCGGAGTCCTGCTTGGTGCCCCAGGTGGCCAGCGGCCAGCCAAACACGGACGCCTGTACCTGTTCCATGGGGAGGTTCGCACCCTTGACGATGCGCACCTTGACGGGTGCACCGCCGTCGGCCGTTCGCGCGGCGGCCCATTCCTGAAGGTCGATCATGGCGGCGAGGGTATCGGGCAGGTATGCCTGCAGGACGATTCCGGCCTCGAGGTTCTTGAATTCCGGCTTATCCAGGATGCGCTTGAAGACGGCGATGGTCATGCCGAGGTCCTTGTATTCCTCCATGTCCAGGTTGATGAACTTGGGCTTGGCGAAGGAATTGGCCAGCGTGTAAAGCGGAGTGAGCTTGTCCACCACATGGTTGACGGCGTCGTCGAATGCCCAGGCGGAGTGCGGGGCTACGGTGGAGGATTCCTTGATGGAGACGTAGTCAACGTCGTCCCTCGCCAGTAGCTTCAGGGTTCCGTCGAGGCGGCGATTGGCTTCGCTTTCGCCGAGGACTGCTTCGCCTAGGAGGTTGATGTTCAGATCAGCTCCGCCTGCCCGGATTTTGGCGATGGCCGGGCCCAACTTGGCGTCAGTGGCATCAACGATCAGGTGACCCACCATATCGCGCAGCACCCTTCGGGCAATGGGGATAACAAGTTGCGGCAGAACGGGGGCCATGACACCACCCAGGCGGACGGCGCCGCGCATGTACCAGGGCAGGAAGGCAGGTACCTTCGGAGCCAACGCGGCAAGATTCCGCCCGGCAACTGCGAGGTCCTCGGGGCGGATGACGCCGTCCACAAAGCCGACCGTGAAGTCCAGGCCATTGGGGTCTTTCAAGACGCCAGCCAGCCGCTGGGCGGACACGTCAGCGGGGAACTTGGCGGCTTCGGTGAGCCAGTGCCGAACGAGGGCGATGGTCTCCTCGGCAAGGTCGTTGCCGGGTACCGGGATGTTCGCGGCGGTGGCCGCTGGGACGGTGCTTGTCATGATGTCTGGTGCGTTCTTTTCTTCCGGTGTTCACGTTTGTTTTACGGGCCCGTTCGCCGTGTCCTCAATGACGCCAGCGGGTTTCCTTGAGTCCAGTATGGAGCTAATATTCAATAAGTAAAAGTGGTGTTTTTTGAAGATTATTAGTCAGTTTTACTTAACTATTTGGAGTACCCCATGTTGGACGTAAAACGGTTGCGCGTGCTGCGTGAATTGCACATCCGCGGAACCCTGGCCGATGTGGCCCTGGCCCTGCAATACAGCCCGTCGGCGGTGTCCCAGCAACTGGCCCAATTGGAGAAGGAGGCGGGGGTAAAACTGCTCCGCAAGGTGGGCCGGCGGGTGCAGCTGACCGCCCAAGCTGAGATCTTGGTGGCCCATACGGCGGACATCGTGGAATCGCTGGAGCGCGCGGAAGCCGACATGGCAGCCTCGCTGACCACTGTGGCCGGGACGGTAAAACTGGCCGTGTTCCAATCTGCAGCGCTGGCCCTGTTGCCTGAGTTGCTCACAGCCATGTCGCAGAGTTACCCGGACGTGCGTATCGAAATGACCCAGCGCGAGCCGGAGACAGCGTTGTACGAAACGTGGGCCCGCGATTTCGACATGGTCGTGGCGGAACAGTATCCGGGCCATGCAGCTCCCCGCCATCCCGAACTGGACCGCGTGGTGTTGACCACCGATGCCATCCGCTTGGCCGTCCCACCCGCTGGCGTTGCGGGGACCGTGACCCGGCTCCGCCCCGAACCGATCACTCACCTCGAGGACACCGCAACACTTCCCTGGGTCATGGAACCGCGAGGGGCAGCGTCCCGGCATTGGGCCGAGCAGGCGTGCCGACAGGCCGGCTTCGAACCGGATGTGCGTTTTGAGACGGCCGATCTCCAGGCCCAGGTGCGCCTCATCGAATCCGGCCACGCCGTGGCCCTGATGCCGGATTTGATGTGGACGGGGCGGGAACCGGCGTTGACGCTGCTCGATCTGCCCGGGCTCCCCCGGCGGACGGTGTTCACGGCCGCCCGACGGGCCAGCCGCCGTCGTCCGGCTATTTTGGCGTGCCGGGAAATTCTGCAGCAGACTGCCGAAGGCTTGTCAGCCTAGTTGTCATCCGGGGCCGGAAAGATTGCCTGGCAAGGCCCCGTTAGCGCGCCAGTTCCCTGAGCACGGGGCCAAGCAGTCGATACTGTGCGTCCGGGCTGAATTGCACCGTGTTGCTCATCAGGACCAGCTTCGGGAAGGGCCGGTGGAGCCATTCACCCTGAACCGGAACAACCCTTACCTCCAGCTCAAAGGGTGCCGCGCGGTGGCCCAGCTCCTTTTCAAGAGTGCGGACCAGTGCGGAAGGGATGGTGCTGTGTTTCTTGCCTGACAGCATGAGCTCGTCATGAAAGGCCACCTTGAAAAGTTCGGCTGCGCTCTGCGCTGCCAGGAAACACCTCTGGACCGAAGCCTGGAAATCAGGGTGCCGCTCCTCAAGCAACAGCTCGTCAAGAGACCGGATCCCGCTGCGGGTGCGGACCAGATCGGCAAACCAGTGCGCCCACTCATCGGCCAGAACGACGTCCGTCAGCGGCCCCCTCACGGCGATTTGCTCCGGAATTTGGGGCACCACGGGCGGCACAAAGAAGGGCCTTGTAGCCGGTAGCGCCAAGGCGTCCCTGACGAAGAGGGCGACCGAAAGAGGCCACGACGCATCCATGCCCATCCGCCAACCGGACCCTTGAGCAAACCGCATCGTGCCCCCAATTCACCTGCCGAAGTGTTTGCTGCCACCCTACTGGGGGAAGCTCTACTTTGCTACTGGAAAACCACCACCTGGCGCTTTCTGGGCCAGCTAGGCTGAGCAAATGACTTTCGCGAACTGGCTGGCCCACTTCCAACGCAATCCTGCGCTGCATCGGGAGCTGGAGTCCCAGATCGAATGGGATGCCCCCGTCCTTCTGAGCGAACGGGAGGTCAAGGCGTTTGCCCGATCATTCCAGCGCTTCGAACTCGGCGAAAGTGGCGACGGTCGGCGCCTGCTTGCCAAGGCCGCCCAGGAGGGCGATGCCACCTACCTGGCGGCGCTTGAACTGCTCGTGCATGAGGAGCAGAAACACTCCGAACTGTTCCGCCGCGGTCTGGAGCGTATCAACGCTCCAACTCTGGATGCGCATTGGTCAGATGCCGCATTTACTGTCCTGCGCCGAATACTCGGATTGCGCACCGAACTTGGCCTGTTCCTGATTGCGGAAACTGTGGCCATGGGCTATTTCACGGCGCTAGCGGAGCATGCGCCCGATCCCGTACTACGCGGGATTGGCCGCCGAATCGCCACGGATGAGCAGGACCACATCCGCTTTCAGATTGACCGCCTACGGCAGGGTTTCCACTACACGCCGGGCGCAGTGCGACTCGTCGTCGGGCTGATCTGGGGAGTCATCGCGGCCGGCGCAGCAACTGTCATGGCCCTCGATCATGGTCAGGCCCTGCGCGCCTGCGGCCTGTCACCTGCCAAGTTCTGGCTCCAAGCAACGGGCAGGTTCCAAGGTGCCGCCAAGCTGATTTTTGCAGCTCCCAAGGCCGAGTCCCTGGGCCCGCTCACCACGAACGCCTGAGCTGTGTGGTAGCCGTTGGGTTGAGTGCCTGTCAGCGGCGGAACCTACGCCAGCTCCAGGAGCTCGCCCACTTCGCAGTCGAGGACCTGACAAATGGCGAGCAAGGTGGAGAAACGGATGGCCTTGGCCCGATCATTTTTCAGGACCGAGAGGTTCACAATACTGATGTCCACAAGCTCGCTTAGTCGGGTCAAGGTCATGCCGCGTTCGGCGAGGAGGCTGTCCAGGCGGCAGTGGATGCCGGTTTCTTCGTCGTCAGCCACTAGATGAGCCCCGCCGTCTCTTTCTGAATCTTGCTGCCCTGGCGGAACAGCTCGGCCAGAACCATCAGCACCAGCGCTGCGCCAATGAACCAGAAGTTGAATTCCCACGCGTAAGCCACGGACGGCAAACCCACGATGTTGTGAATGTCCGTCCAGGGAATGGTCTCCCCGGACATGCCCCAGGCGCTGGCCCCAAGGAGCTGTTCTGCTGCCAGGGTTCCACCGAAGGCCTCGCAGCCCTGCCACACCAGGCCGCCGAGCAGCACCACACCGGCAAGCTGCTGGGCTCCCCGGATGAGTTGGGGGCCAAACAGGGTCTTGTTCATGACGGAGGTGCACAGTTTGATGATGACCAGCCCGGCTACCACCGTCAGGGCAGCTTGCGCCAGAACGGCACCGCTGAGCATCAAGCGGGTTTGCAGGTCCAGGCCGCTGGCGCTCACGGTGGCCCAGGTAAATCCGCCCGCCTCAACTGCAGCCAGCGGTGTCTGGATGGTGACGGAATCCGGCAGTGTCGGCCAGAACTCGGCCACCGGCAGCTTCACCGTGACCGCTTCGCCCCAGAGTGTTTCGGCGGTGGAAACGAGCCCGCCCAGAGTGCACGCGGCTACATAGAGCCACGCGATGCGGCGGGTTGCGCGGACCATGGTTCCGCCGGCGAGCGTCTCGGGATCCTTGCCCTCCCGCGGCTCGTCGGGCTTGCGGCGCGGGGCAAACAAAATCAAGGCCACCACGGCCAAGACAACCAGCACGAGCAACCACGACCACCACGTTGAAAGAACCATTTCCCCATACCTTAACGTTGTTCGATAATAACGATAAACGTTAAGCTAGCACTTGTGTGGCCACTTGGCCAGCCTCCTGTCAGACTCCCGTGCGACCATTGAGTCATGACCGCCACACCGCCCTCAGGACCCACCGCGGTCTGGGATTCCGGCCGTCCGTTCAATCTGCACCAGACTCTGGGCATCATTGGGCGCGGCCCGGGCGACCGTACGATTCAAATGACCCCCGGCACAGCCTGGCTCGCCTTCAACACACCAGATGGCCCCGCGACCCTGGGCATCACCCAACGTGGCACCGAGTTGCACGCCCAGACTTGGGGCCCCGGCGCCGAACACGCACTCACCACCGCACCTGCACTACTCGGTGCGCGGGATGACTGGTCCCCCTTTGATGCACCAGAATTCATCGATTCCCTGCCTCCTCGCATCAAGGAGGCCCGACGCCGACACCCGGCACTGCGCCTGCCCGCCACAGGGCGGGTGGTTGATTCGCTCGTGCCGGCCATCCTTGAGCAAAAGGTCACAACCCTCGAGGCCCACCGCGGGTACGCAACGTTGCTGCGAAAATTTGGCACGCAAGCCCCCGGCGCGGGCGAACATAGCCAGATTCCTGCGGATTTATTGGTAGCCCCGACTCCTCAACAATGGGCGGAAATTCCGTCATGGGAATGGCACAAGGCTGGCGTTGGGCCACAGCGTTCGGCGACCGTGATGCGGATGCTTCGTTCGGCGTCGGCCTTGGAACGTCTAGGGAAACTACCCGCTGCGGAAGCTGGCGCAAAGATGCAAAGCATTCCGGGCATCGGCGTGTGGACGGCGGCCGAGGTTACTCAGCGAACGCACGGGGATCCCGATCAGGTGGCGGTGGGCGATTATCACCTGGCCGCCTATGTTGGCTGGGCGCTGGCAGGGAAGCCGGTGGATGACGCGGGCATGCTGGAACTGCTTGAGCCGTGGCGCGGGCACAGGCAGCGGGTAGTACGGATGCTGTTTCTGAGCGGTTTCCGCAAGCCGTCGTTCGGGCCGCGGATGAGTATCCAGGACCACCGCGGACACTAGCCAACACGGCGGGCGTTCATAGAGCGGAATGACTTCCCCTCCGGGCATCTGCATCGCCTAGGCTTGTGCCATGAGCGAGATCATCAACCTACAGGCCACATTCATCCCCAATGAGGGCGAATTCTTCCGCGTGAAGCTCGCCCTCGACATTGCCGTTGAGCAGGTCGTTGAAGAGACCGGCTGCATCCAGTATGAAATCACCGAGGAATCGGAAGAGAAGATCGTACTGACGGAGCAGTGGGCTTCGGAGGAAGATCTGGAAAAGCACAGCAAGGGCATCGCCGTACAGGATCTCAACGAGTCCCTGAGCGCCCTATTGGCAGAACCCGCCAAACTGGAACGGATCTAAGCACCCACAGATTAATTGGTTGTGGCCCCCAAAACGCTACGTTTTGGGGGCCACAACTATTTTATGTCTTGAGGTTACTCGGCAGCGGGGCTTTCGGCCTGCTTGGCGGCGACGGCAGCATGAACCTCGGTCATATCCAGAGCCTTGACGGCGTCAATGACCGAATCAAGCTGGGTTCCGTTCAGTGCGCCAGGCTGGGCAAAGACCAAGACCTTTTCGCGGAACGCCATCAGGGTGGGGATTGAGGTGATGTTAGCCTCTGCCGCGAGCTGCTGCTGGGCCTCGGTATCAACCTTGCCGAACACGACGTCGTCATGCTTCTCGGAAGCAGCTTCGTAGGTGGGCGCGAAGCGAACGCAGGGCTGGCACCAGGAGGCCCAAAAATCAACGATCACAATGTCGTTGTCCTCGATGGTGGTGCCAAAGGATTCGGTGGTGATTTCAACTGTAGCCATGCTCCTACGGTACGTGACAGCCATGAGCCGTGGCCAGCTGTTTCGCCCAGCGCGTGAGCGGGAATAATTGGCAGTTGCCGGAAAAGGAGTCCTCGCAAGGTACGCCTTCACGGGATTTTGGGCGAAAAGTCACACCGAGTTCACAGCCGGTTCATCTGGCGAGCGCATGATGGCGGTGTTGACTCGTTTTAAGGAAGCAGCGATGACTTTCACCCAAGGAGAACCCATGACCCGCCGAATTCACCACCGTACTTTTATCAACCCCGACAACAACGAGGTCTGGCCGGCCATGGCCCGGGACGAGCCCGTGGCGCTGGTCAATGAGCGCGGCTGGCGTCTGGAGGGACGCGTGGAGACACTGTCCCACGACCGCCAGTGCCTGTGGATTCAGCTCAACTCCGGCATGGGCCGCCAGCTGATCCATCACCAGGACGGGTTCGTGCTGGACCAAGACGCCTCGTAACAGAAACCCTCACGCAAAATGAATTGCCCGGTCCCTCGCGGGGCCGGGCAATTCTTGTGTGGCTTCTGGTGGTTCTAGTCCTCGGGGCCAATCATCGAGACGAACTCCCGCGCCTCGGCCTCGCCAATGTCGGCGTGGCCGCGCAAAAGGCGAGCCGCGTCGTCGTATTTTCCGGATTGGGCCAGGTCACGGATCTGCCGGAAAATCTGCTCGTTCAGACGGGTGCTGGCCACCTCGCGGACGTCCCCACCTTGGGAAACGATGGCACGGTAGCGATAAGTACTGGGCGCGGGGCTCTGCACAGCCGGTACGTCAGCTTCCGGCAGTTCGGGGGCTGGCGTCTGTGCCGGTGCCTGTGCCGGTGCCGGTGTCGGTGTCGGTGCTGCGTTCACGATGTCCTCAACCGTGAGCGGCCCCTCTTTGATGGCCGGAGCCGGAGCCTTCTCCGGAGTGGGCTGGGGAAACTGCGCGAGTGCCGCAACAGCTGCCGCCGAGTCGCCAAGGTTCATGCGCGTGGCCGTGCGGTATTCCTTCACGGCGTTGAGCACCTGCCGCTGGGCAATCAAAGAGTAGACCCGCCGGTGCGTTTCGGGGTTCAGCCGGGCACTGGCGGCTTCGGCATTTTCTCGGGTGATTTCACGATCCGCCTTGGACGACTTGCGTCCTCCCCGGTCAGTGCCCAGATCAGTTTCCTGCCCGGACTGGCCGCGCCGCCTCATGACCTTGGATCCAACAATCACGGCAAGAACGATGACCAGCACAATAACCAGGGGCACGACGTATTCCATGCCTTAACTGTAGTTCGCCGCGGGGCGCCACAAACACCCAGAACACAAAAAACCCGGAACCAAAGCACTAGGTGCTTGGTCCCGGGTTTCCCTGGTGGCAGATACTGGATTCGAACCAGTGAAGGCGTTGCCAGCTGATTTACAGTCAGCCCCCTTTGGCCGCTCGGGTAATCTGCCATGGCCTGCCATTCCCAAATTACATCGGGTCTGGCTTGTGCCCCCACGAAGTGGAAGCACTAAAACAATACAAGGTATTTGCCCAATAATCGAATCGAGATCCCTCATTACCGAAAAATTGCCCAAAAACTGTCCAAAAAAGTTCCGAAAACCGCTAAAAACCGACCTTCGGCGCCCATCAAGAGCCCGGCGACTACACGTCGTCCTGGATTCTCTTGACCAATTGCCGTTGCAGGAACGCGGCCTGCTCAGCGGTGACCTGGTGCAAGGCCACAGCCCGTGCCAGATCCTCCTGGACACCAGCGATCCGGCTCGACGCGGAGTTTGGCGGTGACCCAATAATGCTGGCCGGATCAAGGGTCGACGCCGAGGCTCCGGCAAGTCCCGGGCCGGCAAGAACCGCAGCGGCCGCCAGCGTGACGGCAGCCATGGTGGTTCCTACGGTCTTCTTAGCAACCCGCTTCTTGCCAACCCGCTTGCGAGTGGCAGGTATGGGGTGCGTGTTTTCTTCCGTGGTCATTTGTCCTCCTGATGCTGACGGTCTCATCACCAACAACTCTGCCCCGCCCAAATGTATGCCCGCCTGCGAAAACCTTTGAAGACTCTGTGAGCACCCCAAACCTCGCTTCGCCCCACCCACGCCCCTCGGGCGCTAACGCTTACCGCCCTCCCTAAACCTCGCTTCGCTCGCTTTGGGCCCCTCGGGCGCTAAGCTTGGTGGCAAATCAACCATTTATTTTTTGTGAACACGTGGAGGAAAACATGGCTAGCGAATCAACGTTCGACGTCGTCAGTAAGGTCGACAAGCAAGAGGTCGCCAACGCTCTGCACCAGGCCCAGAAAGAAGTAGTCCAGCGCTACGACTTCAAGGGCGTCGGTGCCGAGATCGATTTCAGTGGCGAGAAGATCCTGCTCAAGGCCAATTCCGAGGAACGCGTCATGGCAATCATGGATGTCTTCGAATCCAAGCTGATCAAGCGCGGCATCTCCCTGAAGTCCTTGGACGCCGGCGAGCCCTTCGCCTCAGGTAAGGAATACCGCCTGGAGGCTGAGATCGTTGAGGGCATCGCCCAGGACATCGCGAAGAAGATCAACAAGTTGATCCGCGACGAAGGCCCCAAGGGTGTGAAGTCAACCATCCAGGGTGACGAACTGCGCGTCAGTTCCAAGAGCCGAGACGATCTCCAGGAAGTCATGGGCCTGCTGCGCAAGTTTGAGGAAGCGGACCTGCAGTTCGTCAACATGCGTTAATTGCCGCTCCCCCAGCAACACCAAAAAGCGCTTGCCACTGAATTGCACCGAATATGGTGCAGCATTCAGCTGGCAGGCGCTTTTTGCTATTGCCCACAAGACCTTCCGGGGCATAGTCTTCCTTTGCCTGTAGAAACATGACTTTAGAAACGTGCCCATAGAAATATTTTCCACAATTGAGCGAAGTTTGGAGCCGCAATGAACCCTCAGGGAATTCCCGCAGGAGCACCATGCTGGATCGATTTGATGACCTCGGATATGGCCAGGTCGCAAGAGTTTTACGCCGCATTGTTTGGTTGGAGCTATGAGACGGGTGACGCCGAAAAGTACGGTGGCTACACCATGGCTTTCAAGGACGGCAAAACCGTCGCCGGTCTCATGCAGAGCCAGGAGGACGGTGACGGCTACCCGGACATGTGGTCCACCTACCTCCGCGTGGACAACATCGAGGCAACAATGGACGCAGCCAAGAACGCCGGCGCCATCGCATACATGGAGCCCATGGACGTTCCCGAGCAGGGCAAGATGGCCATGATCGGCGATCCCGGCGGAGCCTCCATTGGCATGTGGGAATTCGGTGGCCACACGGGCTTTCAGGCCCATGAAGAAGCGGGAGCAGCCGCCTGGCACGAGCTCCACAGCAAGGACTACGCCGCCGTCGTCGACTTCTACAAGGACGTTTTTGGCCTGCAAACCTCGGTCATGAGCGATTCCCCCGAGTTCCGCTACACAAACCTTGTGGATGGCGACAAGGAATTGGCCGGCATCATGGACGCTGCAGCCTTCCTGCCCGATGAGGTCCCCTCCAGCTGGCAGATTTATTTCCAGACGGACGACGTCGACGCCACCATCGCCAAGGCCCTCACCTTGGGTGCCACGATCATCAACGACGCCGAGGATTCCCCGTACGGGCGGATTGCTGGGCTCACCGATTGCACGGGCGCCATGTTCAAACTGGTGCAGCCGCTGGACTAACTTTGGCGAAATTACCCGCGGGCGGGGCTGTGGCCCGCGGGTAATTTCAGGCTCAGCTTCCGGGTTCAACCAATCCCGTGTCATAGGCCAGGACCACGGCCTGGACGCGATCGCGCAGTTCCAACTTCGCCAGAATCTTGCTGACATGTGTCTTCACGGTTTGCTGGGCAATGAAAAGCAGGGCAGCAATTTCCTGATTCGAGTGGCCCCTGCCAATCAATGTCATCACCTCGAGCTCACGCTCCGTGAGCCCTGCAAGCCGATCACGCGAAAGCGCCGGCCGGGCCCTGGAGACAGCAAATTGCTCGATCATACGCTTCGTCACGGAGGGCGCTAGGAGCGCTTCTCCCGAGGCCACGATCCGCACGGCGGCCACTAGTTCATCCGCCAACGCGTCCTTGAGCAAGAATCCACTCGCGCCGATTCTGAGGGCGTCGTAGACATAGTCATCCACGTCAAAGGTTGTCAGCATCAGCACATGCGTCGTGTCAGCATCAGGGGTTTCCGCCAGGATCCGCCGTGCTGCCTCCAAACCATCCATGACGGGCATCCGCACATCCATCAACACCACGTCGGGGTGGTGGACGGCGGACAGTTCCACGGCGATGGCACCGTTTTCAGCCTGGCCCACCACCTCGATGTCATCCTGGGCGCCAAGCAGCGCAGCGAATCCTTCTCTCACCATGGCCTGGTCGTCGACGACCAGCACTCGAATGCTCATGGCTGGGCACGTCCCTCGTTGTTGTTTTTCGTTTTTCCCGCTGAGTTGTTGTTGGCACCCAGGGGAAGCCGGGCCGTGACTGAGAATCCGCCGTCGGGCGTTGGAACACAAGTAACCGAGCCGCCCACAATGGCCGCACGCTCGCGCATTCCAATCAATCCCTGTCCCACGTGCGATCCCTTGTCCAACTGGGCCATCAGTGCGCCCACATCAGAACTGGAGTTAACTACCTGAACACGCAGGCAGCCGCCGGAAATCTCAAAGTCCACGTGCACGGTAGCCCCCGGCGCATGCCTAATGACATTGCTCAGCGCCTCCTGCACAATGCGGTAGGCAGTCAGGGCGATCACCTCACCAATGTCATGCTGTTCGACGCCGGACAACTCAGGTTCCGGGATATGTATCCCCGCCGAGCGGGCCGAGGCAAAGAGCTGCGGGAGATCACCAAGGGTTGGCTGCGGCCCCAGCTGGGGGCCCGCGTCGGAGTTGCGCAGCGAGCCGAGCATGCTGCGCATTTCGGTCATGGCGCGCCGAGAGTTTGCGGCAATGTCATCAAATTCTTTTTTTAGCTCCTCGCTGAGCCCTGGATGCCGGTAGCTAGCGGTGGTTGCTTGAACCACCACCACCGACATTCCATGGGCCACCACGTCATGGAGCTCGCGGGCGATGCGAGTGCGTTCCTCTGCCAACCTGCGTCTGGACTGTTCCTCGGCACTGACCGTGCGTTCAGCGGCAAGTTCCGTACGCATATGCCGCCACTGCTGAGCCACCACGGCCGCCACCATGAGCCCGCCCGATACCGCCGCGAAAATGACGACGTTATTCTGGGCGCCTTCGGTCTGCCCGTGGGGCATGGTCACGTAATTCAGGGAAACGCCAATGATGACGCTGGCCAGCCACGCTCCAGCCGGGACCATCCAATGGGCGCGCAGCCCGGCCACACAGATCACCAGGACCTGGGTGATGATGGCAACCACGCTGAAGGGCATCGGCGCCGCACCGACGGGGTCCGAGACCAACGGCAACACGGCCATGGGAACCAGCGAGACAATGACGCCGGCAAGGGGGCGCGCAGCCGTCAGCCCCAGTGAAGCCGCGTGAAGAATGGCCAAGCCCAAGGCGAATGGCAGGACCATTTGGTACAGGCTCATGTTCAGGGGTGCGCCGACGGCAAGGAGCGCGATGCAACCGGCGGCCGTGCCCAGCCACACCCAGCTAATTCCCTTCATCCGCCACAAATTCACGGTACTGAAGGGCGTCGGGGTGTGAGCGGTGCCTGCGGTGCCCGGTGAGGTATCCGATTCGCCTGAGCGTTGGCGGTTCTTAATGATCTTGCGTCCCGCTGGCACCGGCGCGGAGGGCGGAGCCCGCATCCGTGGTGATTTCCGCCGTGGGGCCATCGGCATCCAGCCCGTCAAGCCCACCGGCCGGGGCGCCCTGCCATGAATGGATGTGCCACCCACCGGGGGCGTTGTTGCCCGTGGGCTCGCCGTCAAGGGTCACGATTCCGGTGTTGGAGAGGTCGTGGTATTTCGCGTCCGACCAGTCGATGTTGATCCCGCGGTGACCCGCCCAGAAACGGATCATGGCGCCGTGACTGACCATGGCCACGGTCTCTTCAGAGGCGGCTTCCTCAACCACTGCGTCAAAGCGCTCCAGCACCTCATAGCCGCTATCGGCGCCGGGCATCCGTACGGATAGGTCCCCGCCGAGCCATGACTTCACGGCATGGAGATACGCCTCTATCGAGGACAGGTCGCCCTTCATTTCGAGGCTACCTGCGCTGATCTCCCGCAACCCATCCCGCATCAGCGGCTCGAGTGCGCGATCGGCGGCAAGCGGCGCAGCAGTCAAGGCTGTGCGGGTCAGGTTCGAGATGTAGAGCGCATTAATGTCTTGACCGGCCAGAGCCGCCGGGACGGCCGCCGCCTGTAACTCCCCCAAGGGCGTCAACCCGGGTCCAGGAATGGCGGTGTCCAGAAGACTGCGCACATTGTTCGGTGTTTGTCCGTGCCTGATCAAGATGAGTCGCATGATTCCATTCTGTACCACTGAGCTGATCTGTGGGTCCGCGAGCCAGGCTCAGCGCAAACGCTGGTACATCACATGCAAGCCCACCAGACCGTCGTCGGGGTGATCGAAGGCCTCCGGGACGGTACCGATGATCTCGAACCCGAGTGACTGCCATAGATGGACGGCCGGGTGGTTGGACTCCACGACGGCATTGAACTGGATGCCGTGGTACCCCTCCTCGCGTGCCCAGTTGATCATGTACTCGCCCAAGGCCCGCCCAACGCCCCGACCTTGATGATTCGGGTCAACAAGGAAAGCCGCGGTGGCAATGTGTGCGCCGCGGCCGGGCCGGTTGGGACCCATCTTCGCCGAGCCGATGATTTCCTGCCCGTCGAGAGCAACCACTGTCTGCCCCGGTGGCGGCTCCATCCACCATGGCCGCGCCTCGTCGATGGTTTGGTTGGGCGGAAACGAGTATGTTCGCCCGGCATCCATGGTGAGCCGGTAGAACTCATAAATACGGGCCCAATCCCCGTCGGTGCACACTCTGATGTCCATGGGAATGAGTCTAACTATTGCGAGGCTGCCGTCCCCGGCAACACAGAGTTACCGGCCTCATGAGCTAACGTTTTGTGCAACCGGTGTGAATGACGGCTGGACGTCGCCGCCCGGATCGCCCTGTTCCGCGCACGTCAGGAAGCCCATGCAACGCACCGAAACACTTCCCGCCAGCTATCTCGCTTCCTTTAATGAACAGCCCGGATACCTGAACTTCGCCAGCTTTGGCCCGCCTTCGCAACCTGTCCTAGCGACCGCCGCAGCACTGATGGCCGACGCCGCTGAGGGTGCAGTGGGCGTCAGCGATCGCCTTCACGGCGAGGACGCACGGGCGCGTGCTTCTTTTGCCCGGCTGACCGGGTTTGGCCTGGAAAATATCAGCCTGCTACCGGCCACCTCCTACGGGTTGTTCCAACTTGCCTTTGGTCTGAAAGGGAAAGTTCTGGTCAGCGCCGGCGAATTCCCGGCCAACACGTATCCGTGGCTGCGAGCGCAGCAGGCTGGCCTGAATGAGATGGCGGTCATGGGAGGGAGCCTGACCCTCGTCACACCCGAGCTGGTGGCCAAGGAGCTCACTGCCGATGTCACGGCCGTTGCTGTCAGCGCCGTTGATTTTCAGACCGGGTACCGCGCCGATCTGGCCGGCATCCGTGAGGTGATCGGGGCGGATCGATTGCTGCTGGTGGACGGCATCCAGGGATTTGGTGTCATTGATCAGGATTGGAGCGTTGCCGACGCCGTGGTGACGGGCAGCCAAAAGTGGGTTCGCGGCGGGTGGGGATCCGGGGCCATGGCGTTCTCCGCTGCAGGCCTGGAACGGATCGCACCGACGCTCGGAGGCTGGACCGGCGTCGAGCATCCTTCCCAGTACGACGGCGTTGTGCACGCCTCGCGCTCTGACGCGGGCAAGTTCGGTATTTCAAATCTTTCGCCCTTTGCCGCCGGATCCTTTGCAACGGCTCTTGAGCTGATCGAGGAGGCCGGGATCGGCGCCATTGCCGCCCGCGTTGCGGCCACCACCGCGGTTTTGACGGAGAAATTGGAGAACGCCGGAGTGGACGTTCTTTCGCCGCGGGAGGACGAGCAGCGGGCCGGCATCGTGGTGGCCGGGTTCCCTGAGGGCAATGCCGCACAGGCTCATCAGGCACTGGCGTTGGCCGGGATCTCCGCGACTCTCCATGGGCCGCACCGCATCAGGTTTTCGGCCCATGCAACGACGGATGCAGAGTCCCTGTCCCACGTGGCGTTGATCCTGGCCAGCTTCGCGTAACTACCGCCCCAAGCGGGCTGCTCTTATAAAAGGGCTGTTACTGAAGCGGGCGGCCAGCCATCTTCTCCAGCCGGGCAATTCGCTCGGCCATGGGCGGGTGGGTTGCGAACAGCTTCTTAGCCCCGCCACCGCCGAAGGGATTGGCAATCATCAGGTGGCTGGCGTTGACGAGCTTTTGCTCTTGCGGCAGCGGCGCGATCTGGACACCGCGTTCAAGCTTTCGCAAGGCTGAGGCCAAGGCCAGTGGGTCCTCCGTGAGCTGTGCGCCGTCTTCATCGGCGTCGTATTCGCGGGTGCGGCTGATAGCCAGCTGGATCATGGACGCCGCCAAGGGCGCCAACAGGGCCATGGCGATCATGGCCAAGGGGTTGGCGTTGCGGCGGTCCCCGCCACCGAAGAACATCATCATCTGCGCTACGGAGGTGATGACACCAGCCACCGCTGCCGCCACGGAGGAGGTGAGGATGTCGCGGTTGTAGACGTGCATGAGTTCGTGGCCCAGGACGCCTCGCAGTTCACGCTCATCGAGAATGGTCAAAATCCCCTCGGTGCAGCAGACGGCGGCATTTTTGGGGTTGCGCCCCGTAGCAAAGGCATTGGGAGCCTCCGTCGGTGAGACGTAGATGGCCGGCATGGGTTGGTTAGCCTTCGCGGAGAGCTCCCGAACGATCCGGTAAATCACGGGAGCCTGCGCCTCCGTGACAGGGTAAGCCTGCATGGACCGAATCGCTATTTTGCCGCTGTTCCAATACCCGTAGGCCGTGGTTCCAACACCAATCAGGGCAAAGAGCCAGAGCGGCGCCGTACTGCGGGTCCCCGCGGCAATGACACCACCAACGCCCAGCAGGACCGCCCACAGCACACCAAAGAGCGCTGTGGTCTTGAGTCCATTGAAATTCTTGCGCACGGGTGCGGCTCCTTGCTCGTTCCTACGTACAGCTCGATACTACGTACAAGTAAAAACGTACCGGGTTGGTGGCTTGTTCCCACTCACGGTTCCGGGTGGCGGGCGTCATAACGCAGGAAACCGCGCTGCCAAAACGCCAAGGCCCAGACGGCGGCAATACACAGCACGCCACCAATCACGGCCGCCCACCCCTCACCGCGCCACTGGCCCACGGTGCCGGAAAACACGTCTCCGAGCCGGGGTCCGCCCGTCACCACAACGACAAAGATGCCTTGCAGCCGTCCGCGGAGGTGGTCAGGAGTTGCCGATTGCAAGATCGTGGAGCGGAACACCGAGCTGATGGTGTCCGCCACCCCAGCCATCACCAAAGCGGCAACCGCACCCACAATCCACGGCGAGGTCGCGCCGTCGTCCGTGTGACCACCGGCCAAGACGGAACCGCCCAGCGCGGCGATGGCCGCACCCCACAGAGTAATGGACCACACCACGGCCAGGCCCTGGCGCCGGACGCCGCCGAGCGGTCCGGAGAACAGGGCGCCGAGGAAGGAGCCCGCGGCGATCGAGGCCAAGAGGATGCCGGCCGTTTGCTCGCCACCACCCAACCAGACCGCGCCGATGGCGGGTAGCAACGCCCGCGGAAGGGCAAAGACCATGGCGCACATGTCCACGAGGAACGTCATGCGCACATTCTTGCGGGTGCCAAGGAACGCGAAGCCTTCCAACACCGACTTGAACCCTGCGCGTTGCACACCGCCGGCACGGGGCAAGGGCGGCAGCGGCGGAAGTTTGAAGAGCGCCCACAGCGAGGCCGTGAACGTCAGCACATCCACCGTGTACGTCCAGCCGTAGCCGATGTTGGCTACCAGGATGCCCGCGAGCAACGGGCCGATGGTGGTGCCAAGTCCCATCACGATCATGCTCAGCGCGTTCGCCGAGGGCAGCAGTTCCGGGCGCACCAGCCTGGGCACAATGGCGCTGCGGGCCGAACCGTTGACCCCTGCCGCCGCCGATTGGATAGCGATGAGCCCGTAGAGAACACCAACGTTGCCAAGCCCAAGCCAGGCCTGCAGCGCGATGCAGACGGTCACGAGCCACAGCACCGTTGAGGAGGAGAGGGCCACTTTGCGGCGGTCGTGGGTGTCCACGATGGCGCCGCCGTAGAGCCCCGCAATGACCAGCGGGATTAAGGCGGCCAAGCCCAACATGCCCACCGACAGGGTGGATCCGGTGAGTTCGTACACTTCCAGGCTGACGGCCACCACTGTCAGCTGCGTGCCAATAGAGGAGAGCCCGTTGCCAATCCAGAGCCGCCTGAAGGCAGGACTTTCTTTCAACGGGGTTATGTCGGCGAGGAGTTTTGGCACTGCTCAAGCCTAGTCCTGTCGCTGGCCGCATCAGTTATGCTGACAGTGCATCCATGCTGCGCTGATCCGTTGGGAGGGGATTACCTTGGCTCCGATTCGCACGCACCTGCATTCATCCACGTTCTGGAGCGTTAGCAGGCCCAAATTCCCGCTCGTTGCCGGGCACTTCGTCATCCGCCTTAACGATCCCTCCATAGCGTTCGGACGCGAATCAGCCGCCGACCTCCTGCGCTGCTATGGACACCTGCGCGGCGCACTGACGGAGCTGGCCGGAGCCACGGCAGCACACCTCTACATAGCCCTTCATTGGCAGCCCGTCGGCGACGCCATTGGCGAACCGCTGGCTGAGACGTCCACGCCGACCCTCCACGCCTTCTTCGCTTTCCCGGACAGTACGACGGCGGCTGCCGTGCTCCGCTTACCGGCTCACGAACGCGTGGCGGTCCAGGACACTCTGGAGCTGGACGAGGCTCTGCGGTCTTGGCGGGGTTCTGCTGGGGCTGCTGAGGCTGCTGGGGCGCAGCCCGGCGAAGACAGCATCCAAGAATCCGCGGACCGCGCATTTCAGATCGAGGCCGTGAGCCCCGACTCAAGCGAATCCTTCCGCGGCGGACACTGGACGGCAGTTCCCTGTTCAGTTAATTCATTATTTGATCGCATGGACCCGGACTCACTTGTGGAGTTGGCTGGCACCATGGAGGGCCTGGCCACCAGTGCGGTTCCGCCTTTTCAAGGCATCACCTCGTGGGTCACCGATGCGTGGGCAACCTCCGCACCTGCGACGATTCATATCTTTGCCCGCCACCATGGCGATGAACGCCAGCAGGTGGCCAGCTTTGTCGCTGACGGCGGGCTTGATTTTCCTTTGGCATAAGGACGGCAGAGGAATACTGGCGGCCCATCGCCTACTGTGGAGAAATGACCAATGACTCAACTCTCAACGAAGACCAGACTGCTGCAGTCACTGCCCTTGCCATGGATCTTGCTCGCGAAGGGAAGTCTGCCGAACTGGCGGAGTTCCTTGACCACGGACTCAGCGTTGACGTCCAGGACCCGGAGAGCAATACCCTGCTGATGCTGGCCGCTTACAAGGGCCAGGCCGATACTGTAGCCCTGCTGATCGACCGGGGCGCAAACGTTGACATCCGTAACGCCCGGGACCAGTCCCCCATTGCCGGAGCCCTGTTCAAGGGTGAGGATGCTGTGGTTGCGCTGCTCGTGGTGGCCGGAGCCGATCTCGATGCTGGCACCCCTTCAGCCCGCGCGGCCGCTGCCATGTTTGGCCGCGAACACCTGCTTGACTAGCTTTTAACGCCGACGACGGCGGCACCTTAGCTTCCGCGAAAAGCGAAAGTTAAGGTGCCGCCGTCGTACGTCTTTAAGGACTAAGCCTTGGACGCCTGGTGGGCTTCGATGGCCTTGCGGACACCCGCGCCGTAAGCCGGATCGGCCTGGGTGCAGTTGAAGATGTGGCGCTCGATGGTGGCCTCGGAGGCTCCATCGATGGCGCGGGCGGTGTTCTCGAACAGCACCTGGCGCTGCTCTTCCGTCATCTTTTCGCGGAACAGGATGCCGGGCTGCTCAAAGTAGTTGGCATCGTCTTCGCGGTAGTTGAAACGGTCACTAACGGCGCCAATGGCCTGTGCCGGATCGGCGTAGGCGGGCTGTTCCGGCCAGCGGCCGTAGGAGTTCGGCTCGATGCCCGGAGTGCGGCCCTGGTTGCCATCAACACGGCCCTGGCCATCGCGGTGGTAGGTGTTGACGTTGTTGCGCGCCGCGTTGACGGGGATCTGGTGGTGGTTCACGCCGAGGCGGTAGCGGGCAGCATCGCCGTAGGAGAACAGGCGAGCCTGCAGCATGCGGTCCGGGGAGAAGCTGATTCCGGGGACAACGTTGGCCGGTGAGAAAGCAGCCTGCTCAACGTCGGCGAAGTAGTTCTCGGCGTTGCGGTTCAGTTCCCACTCGCCAACCTCGATCAGCGGGTAGTCCTTCTTGGACCAGACCTTGGTGAGGTCGAACGGGTGGTACTTGTACGTCTCGGCGTCGGCCTCGGGCATGATCTGAACCATGAGCTTCCACTTCGGGAAGTCACCATTCTCGATCGAGTCGAACAGATCGCGCTGGCTTGACTCGCGATCGGCGGCAACGAGTGCGCCGGCCTCGTCGTCGCTCAGGTTCTTGATGCCCTGCTGGGTGACGTGGTGGAACTTAACCCAGGAACGCTCGCCTTCGGCGTTGATCAGGGAGAAGGTGTGCGAGCCGAAGCCGTGCATGTGGCGGTAGCCATCCGGGATGCCGCGATCGGACATGACGATCGTGACCTGGTGCAGGGATTCGGGCAGGTTGGTCCAGAAATCCCAGTTGTTCTCGGCGCTGCGCAGGTTGGTGCGTGGATCGCGCTTGACGGCGCGGTTTAGGTCGGGGAACTTCAGGCCGTCTCGGAAGAAGAACACGGGGGTGTTGTTGCCCACCAAGTCCCAGTTGCCTTCGTCGGTGTAGAACTTTACGGAGAATCCGCGGATGTCGCGCTCGGCGTCGGCAGCGCCGCGTTCGCCGGCAACGGTGGAGAAACGAGTAAACAGTTCGGTCTGCTTGCCAACCTCGGAGAAGATGCTCGCCTTGGTGTACTTGGTGATGTCGTTGGTGACCGTGAAGGTACCGAAGGCGCCGGAGCCCTTGGCGTGCATACGACGCTCGGGGATTACTTCGCGGCTGAAGTGGGCCAGCTTCTCCAGGAACCAAACGTCCTGCAGCAGCATCGGTCCGCGGGGACCGGCCGTGAGGCTGTCCTGGTTATTGGCGACGGGCGCGCCAGCGGCGGTGGTCAGCGGCGCGGTGTTTTCGATAGTCATCTTTACTTATCGCTCCTAGCGGTAGTTAATTCTTTGTCATTCAGAAGTCGTTTGGCGGTGCAGTCAGGGCAGGTGCCCCAGTAGATAACCTCGGCCTCATCAATGCTGAAGCCATGGCTGTTCGAGGCATGCAGGCAGGGTGCAGCGCCGAGGGCGCAATCCACATCCGCAATGTCTCCGCACGTGCGGCACACCACGTGGTGGTGGTTGTCCCCCACTCGGGTTTCAAAGCGTGCGGGCGAGCCCGAGGGTTCGATGCGCCGAACCAACCCGGCCTCAACCAGTGCCGCGAGCACGTCGTAGACAGCCTGCTTGGACACGCTGCCCAACTCCGCGCGAGCGGCGCCAATAATGGTGTCCGCGTCGGCATGCGGCGCCAGAATGACTGCGCCAAGAACAGCAACACGGGGGCGGGTTACGCGCAGCGACACTGCCCGCAACATCTCCTCGAGCTTTTGTTCATTGACCATGTGACCATCCTTACAGCTTTTCTGGACTAAGTCCAGTTAACTGCGTGGTGTTTTTCATTCCCCCACAACGGCTCCCAGCGCCGAGGATATCCACCCTTCATGGCGGGCATCTGGCGCAGCTTCACTGCTGTCCATAAGCTCTAGAGGCATGGACACTTTTAGCGGCATTCCCGGCTCGGCCCTAGATTTTTACGCGGGCCTTGAAGCCAACAACAATCGCGAGTGGTGGCTGGAGCACAAAAACACGTTCGACGACGATGTGCACGCCCCGCTTGCGGCTCTCCTAAGCGGGCTGGAACCACGGTTTGGCCCCGGGAAGATCTTCCGCCCTTACCGGGACGTGCGCTTCTCCCCCAACAAGGAGCCCTACAAAACCGCCCAAGGCATGTTCGTTTCAAACTACGAAGGTGTGGGTTTTTATCTGCAGGTCAGCGCCGATGGCCTGCTCGTGGGTGGCGGCTATCATTCGGTCGCCCCGGCGCAGTTGTCACGGTACCGGGCCGCCGTGGACGCGTCAGCCAGCGGCAAAGGCCTTGAAGTCATCATGGCTGGGCTCGTGGCGTCGGGATTCGCCATTGAAGGACAAACACTCAAGACAATCCCACGAGGCTTTCCCAAGGATCACCCCCGACCGGAGCTGCTCAAACACAAAACGCTGAGCGCTTCGTTGGCACTGGGAAGTCCGGATTGGCTGGAGACTGCCGCCGCTCAGGAGCACATTGCCGGATATTGGGAGCAACTGCGACCACTCGTTGACTGGGTCATTCGCTACGCGGCACCATAATCGGCGAGGGAGTTGGGACTGGGTTGATCGTCGCTTACGCCGAAATGCTATCCGGGAATACGCCGGAGGTAATAGCGCATGGGAGCGCTGCGGATCTTGTAGGGAGTGACCTTGACCAACACCGAGACAAGTTTGAAGAGGCCGGTGAGCATCCGTTCTTTGCCTGATGTCCAAGCAAAGCCGTACATGTACCGAACTTTGGGAGGCAGCAATCCCGCAGTGAGGAAGCGGGCCAACGGCATGAGCACGCGGATCCATCGAGGGGTGTTTGCAGCCGCCAACAATTGAGCCGCAACCCTCGCGACGGTATCATCGACGCTCAAAGTTTCAAGCTGCTCATCCCAATAGGATGCAAAGTCTGCGCGGGATGCGGGCCAAAGATTCGCAGGCATCCCCAGGGCAGTTCCCAGGACGGCGTAGCTTTGATACACGGACTCCGCATCACCGTCCGAGAGAGCGGGGAATACGAGTTCATACACCTGGCGTGCTGAATCATAAAGGGTAGCGGCCACCCATAGCTGTTGCTGTGGATCGGAAGCATTGTAGGCGGGGGCGTCCCGGGACCCGCCGGACTTGACCGGCAGGTGCGCGCGCTGAACTTGGCGCCGCACGCTTTTGCGTTGTGCTGGTGTGCCGTTGCTCAGGGCGTAGATGTAACTCAAGGTCCCGTGCAAGCGACGCAGTGGATCTGCGGAAAAACTCGAATGGTCCGCCACCCCATAGCCCACGGCCGGGTTGGCCAATTGGAGCAGGATTGCCCTACCGGCGCCGGCCAGCAGAACTGCTTCCGGCGCCATATCGGCCAGGGTTTTCAACGCCATCGCGGCATTGCTCGTTTCACGCTTCATACGTTCCAGCGTACGCGGAGCCTCAAGAGTAGAGGCTCCGCGCTTAACTGGCCCCTAGCCGAGGTTGCTGGGCTGCGTTGCCGCGAGCCCGGCTGCTTCTTCTCGGCGTAAACGGGAGTTCCAGTGACCGTAGCTGAAGTAAAACACCAGTCCCACAGCAACCCAGACGGCGAAGAACACCCACGTCAAAGTGGCAAGATTCAACATCAAGTAGATGCACAAAAGTGCCGAAACTACCGGGATCACCGGGCCAAAGGGAACTCGGAAGGCAGGCTTGAGATCCGGCCGCTTGCGGCGCAGGACCAGGATGCCGATGCTCACCATGACGAAGGCACTTAGAGTGCCAATGTTGATCATTTCGCTGAGTACTTCCACCGGTGTGAAACCGGCCAGAATGCCAACGAAGATACCACTGAGGATCTGGGTGCGGGCAGGCGTGGAGTGCTTCTCTGAGGTCTTGCTCAGCCCACGAGGCAGGAGTCCGTCACGGCTCATAGCCATCATGACGCGGGCCAGACCCATGAGCAGGACCATGATGACGGTTGTCAGGCCAATGAGGGAACCCAAGGAGATGATAACGACTGCCCAGTCAGCACCCACCAGAGAGAACGCGGTGGAAAGTGAGGGATCGTCAGCCTTGGCGAGGTCCTCATAGGACACCATGCCGGTAACTGCCAGGGTGACGAGGATGTACAGCACTGTCACAACGGCAAGGCCTGCAAAGATGCCTCGGGGCAGGGTCTTTGCCGGGTTCTTAACTTCCTCGGCGCTGGTGGCAACAACATCGAAGCCAATAAACGCAAAGAAAACCAGGGCGGCACCTGAGACGATTCCCGCGAATCCGTAGATCGAAGGCTCGGCGCCTGTCATCAGCGACAGGAACGGTTGCAGCTGCCAGGAGGATTCCGTGACCGCGGCAGGCTTGGAAGGCGGAACGAAGGGGGTGTAGTTCTCCGCCTTGACGTAGAAGAAGCCAACAACGATCACAAAGAGGACGATCCCGATCTTGATGAGCGTAAACACGTTGTTAATACGAGCCGCCAGCTTGGTGCCCATCACCAAAACAAAGGTGAAAACAGCCACAACGACCAGCGGACCCCAGAACACGGTGATCGGGCCGAGTGCGAAGTTGGAAGGAATATCCAAATTCACAGCTTCGAAGAAGTTGCTCAGATAGATGCCCCAGTACTTGGCAATCACAGACCCGGCCATCAATAGTTCCAGGATCAAATTCCAGCCAATGATCCACGCCAATAATTCGCCGACCGTGGCATAGGTGAACACATAAGCACTGCCGGCAACAGGGATCGCCGTGGCAAATTCTGCGTAACACATGATGGCCAAGGCGCAGGTGATGGCCGCCAAGATGAAGGAGACGGAAACAGCAGGTCCGGAATGGTTCGCCGCTGCGTTGGCGCCGACGGAGAAGATCCCGGCACCGACAGCCACGGCGACGCCCATGATCATCAGATCCCAGGTGGTCAGTGATCGCTTGAGGCCGTGTCCGGGCTCGTTGGCATCAGCAAGGGAATGCTCGATGGATTTGGTTCTGAATAGGTTCATGGAAATCGCTTAATCCTCAGGTATTTTGGAACCCAATAACAGTAGCGAAGCATTATCAGAATAATCGTATTTGAGAGATTCTATCTCGAATAATGAGATGAAAATTCTGTCATTTTGGGTCACACAACATCCCTCGGACAGGCGGCGCCGCGTCTACTTCCTGGAGATGTCTACCATCTCGTCACGGTCAACAACCTTGATTCGCTCCCGGACTACATCGACGCCGGCCGCAGGGACGTAGCTCTCGCCCAAATGTTTTTCGTGGGCGTCGAGTTTGTTCCATCCATCCCACGTTGTGAATTTAACACCGCGGGACTCCAACAGCTCCACGACTTCCGCTTCGTTGGGCCGTGCGGCGACGGGCAGGTCGATCCTGTCTTCCAGCAGACAGCCAATGGTTTCCAGGGCGTCACCCTTGGTATGGCCAATGAGGCCAACGGGCCCACGCTTGATCCAACCCGTCGCATACAGGCCTGGCACCTGCGCGCCGTGGGCATCCAAGACGCGTCCGCCGTCGTTCGGGATGACGCCGCGCCGGGCGTCAAAATCAATCTCGGGGAGTTCGGAACCAAGGTAGCCCACTGCCCGGTAGACAGCCTGAACCGGGTAGTCGATGAACTCCCCCGTTCCGCGGGCGTTACCGGTGCCGTCGAGTTCATTGCGTTCAAAACGGATACCGGAGACCTGCCCATCCGTTCCGATGATCTCCACCGGGGTGTGGAGGAAATGCAGATGTAGGCGCCGCGAAGCCGGGTCCCTTTTCTCTTCACCTTCGTCGCCCTGTTCAACAAGCCAGTTGGTGAGCGTATTAACCATGGTCTTGATCTGGTTGTTGCTCTTGATGGCCTTATCCGACGCCTCGTCGAAGTCGAAGTCCTCCTCGTAAAGCACAATGTCAACATCGCGGGAATGTGAGAGCTCGCGCAGCTCAAGAGGGGTGAACTTGACCTGGGCGGGTCCACGGCGGCCGAAGACATGCACGTCGGTGACCGGCGATTCCAAGAGGCCGGCGTAAACATTGCTAGGGATCTCGGTCGTCAAAAGATCGTCGGCATGCTTGGACAACACGCGGGCTACATCCAAGGCAACGTTGCCGTTGCCGATGACGGCAATTTCCTTGGCATGGAGCGGCCATTCGCGGGAAACATCCGGGTGCCCGTCATACCAGGAAACGAAGTCAGCACCGCCGTAGGAACCATCCAACTCGATTCCGGGAAGATTCAACACCGCGTCCTTGGTGGCACCCGTTGCAAAGATGATGGCGTCGTAGAAGGTTCGCAGATCGGCCAGAGTCAAGTCCCTGCCGTAGGTGACATTGCCGAAAAAACGGATGTCACCGCGGTCCAACACCTTATGGAGCGCGTTCATGATGCCCTTGATCCGAGGGTGGTCAGGCGCAACACCGTAGCGAATGAGACCATACGGGGCCGGCTGAGACTCAAATAGATCAATACTGACCTGAACGTCGCCACCGGCAACTTCTTGAGACTTGGTCAAGATGTCGGCCGCATAGACACCCGCCGGTCCAGAACCAATAATGGCGACGCGGAGTGGGCGAGGGGCGAGGTGAGTAGCCAAGAAAGGAGTCCTTCCGAACTGTGAAGCGCAACATCAGCCTAGTAATGGATCAACTGTTGCACACCAAAGCGCCAATTTTGCGCCACATTCCAAGTCAATATCCCTAGATCGGACCACAGGCGGAAGCCTGTCACAATTGGCCGGATCTCGCGTAAAGCCGATTTTTGATGTGTAATGTAGCTCACATTAGATCAATACCGTCATTGCCGATCGATTTCTCTAGGAGAACCTACATGGTACGTCTACCTTCTTTCGTGGGGCGGCGCGGCCTGCTGACCACCGCTGGTGCTGCCGGTCTCGGAGCCCTTGCCTCAATTACCCTTCCTCCCCCAGCCAAAGCCCCCGTAGGTGACTCGGCCCTGCCCGTCCTGAGCCCAGCTGACGACTGGGCCGCGACGTTGGCCGCCACACCACAGGTTCAATTGGTAGCCGGCGCCAGCTACACATTGACGGCGCCCGTCGAGCTGCCCAACAACACCTTGATCGAGGGCAACGGTGCAATCATCAACGTTGCATCGGATGCCATGGCGGCTTTCACGGCAGCGTCCAAAACTGGCATCACCATCCGAGGTTTGACCTTTCAGGGCCGCACCGAGGATTCCCTGAATCAAGCGGCAAATTTTGCCCACACGGCCATTCGGCTGAACCGGTGCACTGGTTTTCGCATTACTAATTGCGATTTTAATTTCTGGTTGGGCGCGGGCGTTGTGGTCACTGGCTCCACCGGGGACGACTACTTCGCCTACCGAGGCCATATTCAGGGAAACAACTTTGTCCGTTGCTACTTTGGTGTCTCGTTCACCGATCGGGCCGAGTACTGCTCGCTATCCGAAAACATTTTTACCGCCAACCGTCTGGCCATCTGGAACAGCTCGGGCAATTTGACGGCGACCTCAAATATCGCGGTCAACTGCTACGGCGCGTACTATGCGTTTTCGAAAACCAGCCCCTACGGCGCCCAGACCTCAGATAACTGGAACCACGGCGCACTCTCCGGCAACACGTTTAACCACAGCAATGGGAGCGGCGGAGTGCGGTGGACGTCCAACACCGCCTTCCCCATTGGAGGCACAATCATGGACCCTGGCTCAGGAGTGGTGGTTGATGGCTTGCTGCCACCAACGTTCACCGGCAACACCCTCTGGTACACCAACATCAAGGCCAATAATCATGGGGCCAACCAATGGTTGCTGACTGGCTGCGCGCTCTCGAATCTCTCGATCAGCGCCACAGGCAACCCCGTCAAAATCCTTGGTTTCCAATCCAACGGCGCCAACAATGCGCCCGTCTTGAGTGGAAACGTCCAGCACGTGTTCTAGGCTTTTCGCACCGGCTCCATGAGCGCCACGTCCAATGAATGCCAAGTGGACGTGGACTATAAAGGCCATGAGTGTTGTTATGGGGATTGTGACTCCCAGCCAAGCTAAGACAGACCGCATTCCCACCAACCACCCAAAAACCGCCAAAGCTGCCAAGCCCGCAAGATCAGAAGCCGCGACGGGCGTACTTTATGGCATTGGAGCCTATGGGCTGTGGGGCATGATGCCCATCTACTTCATGCTGCTCCTACCGGCCAACAGCATTGAAATTGTTGCCAACCGAGTGGTCTGGTCGCTGATCTTCTGTGCCCTGATCATTACGGTCAGCCGCGGTTGGGGAAAAATGGCGGCGGCGTTCAAGAGCCGCCGCATCATGGGGACGCTGACAATTGCTGGATTTTTGATTGTCATTAACTGGTTGACCTACGTCTTTGCCGTCACCAGCGGCAATGCCATTGAGGCCTCCCTTGGCTACTTCATCAATCCCCTGGTCTCCGTACTGATCGGAGTCCTGGTGCTGAAGGAGAAGCTCCGGCCCCTGCAGTGGGTAGCCGTGGGCATCGGTTTCGTGGCGGTAGTGGTCTTGACGTTCAGCTATGGCAAGTTGCCGTGGATTGCCCTGGTGTTGGCCGCCAGTTTCGGAAGCTACGGATTCGTCAAGAACCGAGTGGGCGGCAAGGTCGATGCCATCACGAGCCTGAGCGTAGAAACAGCCGTGCTGACCCCACTGGCCATCGTCGCCATGATCGTTGTGACGGTCCTGGGGCAGGCCACGTTGACAGGTCTGGGCCCCGGCCACTTCTGGCTTATGGCCTCCGCCGGCATTGTCACTGCTGTCCCGCTGTTGTTTTTTGGCGCCTCGGCCAGCCGCTTGTCCATGACGGGAATCGGCTTGCTGCAATTCATGACCCCGTTGATTCAGTTCCTCGTGGCCATCAATCTTCTGGGCGAGCGCATGAGCGTGGAACGGTGGATTGGCTTCGCAATCGTCTGGTTGGCCCTCGGTATTCTGATCGTGGACATGCTGGTCACCTACCGACGCACCACCAAATTGCGGAAAAACATCCAGGTTCAGGCCTAATAACAGACCCACACGAGAGGAATGCTGATGGCTCCGGAGGAATTTGACCTGCTGGTGATTGGTGGCGGGAAAGCTGGCAAGTCGCTGGCCATGGATTCGGCGGCCGCCGGCCAGCGGGTTGCCATGGTTGAGCGTGGCATGATCGGCGGCACGTGCATCAATGTGGCCTGCATCCCCACCAAAACCCTTGTCAACAGTGCACGGCTGCTGGCCATGACCCGCCGGGCCGCAGAGTTCGGCATTCTGGACATCCGGAACCCAGCTATTGATATCGGGCTGTTGCGCGACCGCAAGGAAACGGTGGTCGGCACCATGGTGGCGGGCCAACGCAAGTCTTTCCTGGCCTCTGGAATGGATCTCGTGATCGGCGAAGCACATTTCACCGGCCCACGCACGGTAGAGGTTACCGACGACGCCGGCATCCACCGCACCCTGCGCGGCACCAACGTTGTTCTCAATACCGGGATGGTGCCGCTGGTTCCTGACATTCCCGGACTGCGCGCCGCCCAGCCCTTGACGAGCACCACCATCCTTGAGCTGGCCGAACTCCCCACGAGCATCGTCATCATGGGCGGCGGCTACATTGGCTGCGAGTTCGCCTCCATGCTGGCCATCATGGGGGTTGACGTGACGGTTGTGCAGCGCGGATCCGCCCTGTTGCCGCGCGAGGATGCCGAGGTATCCGCGGCCGTCGCGGCCGCGTTAGAGGCCGACGGCGTGTCCGTGCGGTTGGGTGTCTCCGCCGAATCAGTGGCCCGTTCCAACGGCACGGTGACTGTTTCCCTCTCCGATGGTTCGCAGCTGACCGCCGCGGAAATCCTGGTGGCGGTGGGACGCATGCCGGTCACTGCGGCGCTGAGACTGGAGGCAGCCGGCGTCGAACTGGCAGACCGGGATCTGGTGCGTGTGGATGAATTTCTGCGGACCACGGCGGACGGCGTCTGGGCAGCTGGTGACGTAGCTGGCACGCCACAGTTCACTCACGCATCCTGGAACGATTTTCGAATCCTGAAAGCCAATCTCGCCGCCAGGCAGGATGGGTCCGCAGGGCAAGATGGGGCACTGCTGAGCACGAAGGACAGGCTCATTCCCTATTGTGTTTTCACAACCCCCGAGCTGGGCCGCGTTGGGCTCTCTGAGGCTGAGGCCCGGGCCGCCGGACATGACATCCGCATGGCGCGGATGCCCGTCTCGGCGATTCCCCGGGCCCGGACGGTGGGCCAGTTGGACGGTTTGTGGCAGGCGGTGGTTGAGCGCGGCAGCGACCAGATCCTGGGCGTCTCGCTTCTGGGCCACGACTCAAGCGAAGTGATCGCCGTGGTTCAGATGGCCATGCTCGGAAAACTCCCCTATCAGCGGCTCCGTGATGCTGTTATTGCCCATCCCACCATGGCGGAGGGCCTGCAACTGCTGTTCAGCGACGCGTTCCTAGAAGCGTAGCTCCGCCAGAAATGGGGCTAGATCCCCTGCTTGTGGAAGTCTCGGGGAACCACCACCATGGGTACGGGCAGCGCGCGCAGGATCTTATTCGCCGTGGATCCGAGGAAGATTTTGCGGTTCTCCGCCAGCCGGCTGGAACCGACAATGACCAATTCCCCGGATTTCCAGCCGATCCCGTCAACGGCTTCTTCGATATTGCGCCCGTGGGCCAGGGTGACAGTGACCTTCGTGTCCGGCATATCTGCCGCCGCCTTGGCGAGCACCGTGTTCACGTGCTGCCGTGCGGGACTCAATGCATTGTCCAGGCTGAAATCTGTTTGCTCCAGCTGGTCCAGTTCCACGACGGAAACCAACCGCAGCGGAACGTGACGGCGCCCGGCGGCGGTAGCTCCGACGTCGAGCACGGACTGCCAGCCCTCCCGCGTTCCAATCATGGCCGTCAGCCGGGTGAGCTTGTCTTTGCGGTTGTAGCCGCGTGGGGCCAGCGCCACAGGTACCGGCGACGCGTGTAGCAACCCGTTGGCCACGGATCCCACCGTGAATCGTTTGAACAGCCCGTTACTGGCAGCTCCCACCACGATCAGCGCGGCCTCGTCCTCCTTGGCTGCATCGATAAGGCCATGGACGAAGGATTCGGCAATGCGTGTGGAGAACGTGGCCTCGACAGCCTTCGGAACCATGGCCAGGGCTTGCTTTTCCGTGTCCGGATCGGCCGCTTTTCCACCGTGGACAACGTTGACCAGATGAAGCTGCGCACCCTGGGTTCTGGCGATGACCCCCGCAAGGGCAACGGCATCGGCGCCGCGTTCGTCAGGCCGGTATCCCACAACATATTTCATGAATTAACCCCTCGGTTGGCGTTGGTAGTCCTGTTTCCCAGCTCTAGGCTGGCGGCATCCTTGCATTCGTAGCACTGACTGTACAGCGGGGACCGCCTTGGGGGAACAGGGCTTCGGGAAGCTCCCTTCGTTAAGGTTCGACGTCGACCGGCTGCGCCCGCGGATTTCTCACCAGCGCTGTGCGCAATGCGGTGCTGAGCGCCGTCACGGCCAGGACGGTCAGTCCTGCAGCGAGGAAACAAGGCGCGAGTGCGGTGACAATGTCCGTCCAAGGTTGCAGCGTGGTTATGCCACCCTCTTGGCTCACGGTTCTCCCTGCTGCCAGAGGGAAGATTCGCGGCGCAAACCCAGCCGCTAGTGCGATTGCAACAAACAGCCCACCAACCCAAAGTGCTCGGGTTCGCAAGAACGAAAGTTGAGGCGTGAATTCCACAGAGGCCAGGGTTTCCCCGGGTTCGGTGAACTGCCACAGTTTGGGGACCGCAACAAGTGCGGCAACTGTTAGCAGACCCACCCACAAGAAGGCCGGGGCAAGCTCGGGTAACGCAAGGGACAAGGGCATGCTCAAAATATAGGAAACAGGCATGCCTGTTTCCTCATCGATGACCATGGTGGGCCCCCACACGGCAGGGAACATCTGAGGACTGAATTGGGTGAGCCACGCGCCTATGAGCAGTCCTGCGGCAATGATCCTGAGGTAGGGCCGGAATCTACCTTCATGGGCCCGACTCTGGCGCGAAAAGAGGAACAGGATCAGCATCAGAAGCGAAAGGCCCACCGTCAGGAAAGGCGCGGCCAGTGGAAAGAGAATAAGGGTCCAGGGGTTGCTCTGGGAGCCGACTACCGATGCTTGTTCAAAACTAACGGTGACGGGACCCCAGTACTGAGCCGTAAAGCAAAAGACCGCGGCCGCCATCAGGACAACGCCAAGGGCCGCGGGAAGCCGCCAGGCCAGCGATGAAGTTATTGCCGGGGACTCGACTTTATGGACCGGTGCGGGCGTTTCCGGCTCGACAACGACAGGTCGCGGAGCCGTCGGCTGGGACACGGGCTTCGGCGTCGTCCCTTGTTCACCACCGGGTTGGAACATGGCCGGGTAGCGTGCGTCGAAACCTTGTTTGCTCATGATTCTTCCCCAAGTTCAAATTGCTCGTCGGTGCTTTCAGTGTCCGGCGCCGGCACGGATGTCGCCAGAATCAACACTCCCCACAAGAGGATTCCGGCGCCCACCATGGCGAGCGGTTCCCCAGCCTGCGCCACCGCACTGGGCCACGGATTCGTCATGTATTCATAGTCGCCAGTCGTGATGGTCTCCCCTCGTGACTGAAGCGGGTAGAGGGAGGTGGCAAACCAGGCCCACAACGCCGCAGCTACGAGCGCAATGCCCGTTGCGAAGGCCGTCTTGGCCGAAAAAACGCCGGCCTTTCCCTTGCTTTTGGGGCGGGCAACGGCAACCACGCCCAACATGCTTAGACCCACAGTAAGAAGCGGCGCAGTGGACCACTGGCACACCATGGCCCACTGGATGGGAACCCCGTTTTCTTGCTCCTGAAAGGACTGGTAGAACAATTCAGGCCATAGCGTAGTGCTGAGGCACGCAATGGTTCCACCAACAAGCGCTACTATCCCCACGAGTGCTGCAGCGCCACGCAGCCACTGACTCCCATAATGGCGTGAGCTCAGGAAAAAGGCAGCCGCGAGCATCGCTAACGCGGCGGTGACCAAGGCCGGAGCGCCTTGAAGAATGGTGTAGCCCCACGGGGTTGCTGGAGCACCCTGACCACCCTCCCCTGCACCCCACCTGCTCGAGGACGGAATGAAAGAAACGGCCAGAAAGCAGAATGCTGCGGCGGCAAAGGCCGCTAGGACCGCCGCGCTGCAAATTAGCCACGATCTGGCAGTCCACCGGACCTCGTGCCCCTGAGTTTGGGCTACGCTCACTGGTTTTTCTTCGGGACTGGACGGGAAAACAACGTCATTGTCGATCGTTGCCGGGGCGGGAGGGGTTACCTCGGCTGGCGGAACGGCTGCGTCGGAAGGAGGCTCCGGCGCCGCCCATGTTTCACCGCCTGGCTGAAACAACGCCGGATACCGATTATCAAAGCCCTGATTGCCCATGCCACCCCAAAGTGCCGAGTCGAAAACAGAATATTCCTCCCAGAATACCCAGTGACCTTGAATTACTTGCAGAGGACAAAAGGAAAGGCGCCGCTATCGGGACAATACCCGTCAGCGGCGCCTTTCACCTCACAACAATTAGCACACGAGCTAGGCGGCGCGGATGGCGTCCACCAGTACGTCCAGTCCGTCATTGAGCAACTCGTCGCTGATGACCAGCGGCGGAAGAAGGCGGATGACATTGCCGTAGGTGCCACAGGTGAGGATGATGACGCCGGCCGCAAGGCATGCCGCGGCGATGGCCTTGGCGGCCTCCGCGTTGACTTCCTTGGTGGTGTTGGCCGTGCCAGGCTTGACCAGTTCGATCGCCATCATGGCGCCGCGGCCACGGATCTCACCGATAATGCCAGCCTCACCCATTTCTTCAACGAGTGCGTTGAAGCGGTCGGTGACGATGCGTTCAATGTTTGCAGCGCGGCCGTTGAGGTCGTGTTCCTTCATGGTCTTGATGGCTGCCAGTGCCGCGGCACAGGCAATGGGGTTTCCACCGTAGGTGCCGCCTAGACCGCCGGGGTGCACTGCATCCATGAGATCTGCGCGGCCCGTGATGGCTGACAACGGCAGTCCGCCACCGATTCCCTTGGCCATGGTGATGATGTCAGGGACAACGCCTTCATGTTCGGAGGCGAACCATGCCCCGGTGCGGCAGAAACCGGACTGAACCTCGTCGGCAATGAACACCACACCGTTTTCCTTGGCCCAGGCGGCCAAGGTGGGCAGGAAACCGTCGGCCGGGACGATGAAGCCACCCTCGCCCTGGATGGGTTCGATCAGGATGGCAGCAACGGAGGATGCCCCGATCTGCTTCTCAATCATGGTGATGGCGCGGCGGGCCGCTTCTTCACCCTTGATCTCGGCTTCCTCGCGGTACGGGTAGCTCATGGGGACGCGGTAGATCTCGGGGGCGAACGGACCAAAGTTGGTCTTGTACGGCATGGCCTTGGCGGTCAGCGCCATGGTCAGGTTGGTGCGGCCGTGGTAGGCATGATCGAAGGCCACGATGGCGTCGCGTCCTGTGGCCAGGCGGGCTACCTTCACCGCGTTTTCCACGGCCTCGGCGCCGGAGTTGAAAAGCACCGTGCGCTTTTCATGGGTGCCGGGGGTGAGCGCGTTCAGCTCTTCCGCCACGGCGACGTAGCTTTCATACGGGGTGACCATGAAACAGGTGTGGGTGAAGTGCCCAACCTGCTCGCGGACAGCGTCAACCACGTTGGAATCCGAGGCGCCCACACTGGTCACGGCGATGCCTGAACCCAGGTCAACGAACGAGTTGCCGTCCACATCGGTGAGGATGCCACCGTCGGCATCGGCAACGTACACCGGCACACCGGAGGCTACACCGGCGGCAACAACGGCCTTGCGGCGGACATCGAGGGCCGCGGACTTCGGGCCGGGGAATGCCCCCAAAATTTGGCGTTTCTGGGCAAGGCGGTACTGAATATCTGACATGGACATTCCTTTCAAAATGGCGAAAATGGGGTAATTCTCGGCGGTTATTGCACCGCCGTACAGCCGTGGTGGAGCTACGCGTCCAGGTTGCTCATGACGTGCTTGATCCGCGTGTAGTCCTCGACGCCGTACATGGACAGGTCCTTGCCGTAGCCCGACTGTTTGAAGCCACCGTGAGGCATTTCGGCCGTGAGCATGATGTGGGTATTGATCCACACGGCCCCAAAGTCCAGGTCTCGGGAGACGCGCATTGCTACGCCGTGATTGGACGTCCAGACACTGGAGGCCAGTGCATAGTCAACGTCGTTGGCCAGCTCGACAGCTTCTTCTTCAGTCTTGAAGGTCTGCACCGTGATCACCGGGCCGAACGTTTCCTGCTGGACGATGTCATCGCTTTGCTTGACGCCGTCAACCACTGTCGGCTCGAAGAAGAAGCCCTTCTCACCCACACGCTTGCCTCCGGTGACAATGGTTGCGTAATCGGGGATGTTCTCCACCACCTTGACCACGTCATTGAAATGGTTCACGTTGTTCAGCGGTCCAAAGTAGTTCTTGGATTCATCCGGGTTACCCGTCTCCAGGCCCGTGGCAGCTGCGGCCAGAGCGCTGACGAACTCGTCGTGAGCGGATTCCTCAACCAGCACCCGGGTGATGGCCGTGCAGTCCTGGCCGGCATTGAAGAAGGAGTACTCGGCAATTTCCTGGGCCGTCTTTCCAATATTCGCATCAGCAAAGACAAGGGCAGGAGCCTTACCACCCAATTCAAGGTGTGCGCGCTTGAGGCCCTTGGCGGCACCCGTGGCCACGGCAATTCCGGCCCGTACCGATCCCGTAATGGACACCATGGCGGGCGTTTTGTGATCGACCATGGCGGCACCGGTGCCGCCATTGCCCAAAACAAAGTTCAGCACACCGGCAGGCACGATGTCCTTGGCGATGTCGGCAAAGACAAGCGTGCTCTCGGGTGTGGTGTCGCTCGGCTTGAGTACCACGGTGTTGCCAGCGGCAAGGGCCGGGCCAATCTTCCAGATCAGCATGAGGAAGGGGTAGTTCCACGGGGTTACCTGGGCGATGACGCCCACGGGTTCGCGGCGCACATAAGAGGTGAAGTTCTCCATGTACTCCCCAGCGGAGCGACCCTCCAACAAGCGGGCGGCACCAGCGAAGAAGCGGAGTTGATCGGCACCGGCGGCCACCTCCTCAGCGGCGATCATGGCCTTGACCTGTCCGGTATTGCGGTGCTGAGCCTCAACCAACTCGCTGCTGCGGGCCTCGATGGCATCGGCAAGTTGAAGCAAAACACTTTGGCGCTTCCCCGGCGTTGCATGCTTCCAGGACTTGAACGCCGTTGCCGCCGCTGTCATTGCAGCGTCAACATCGGCTTGACTGGAGATAGGCGCCTTGGCCACGATCTCGCCCGTGCTCGGATTGACGATATCCAAGGATTCGGTTCCGGTGACGGCGACGAATTCTCCGTTGATGAAGTTCTGCAAGGTCAGGACCACGGTGTTCAACCTCTTAAGTTTGAAGTGAGTGATGCGGATTACGTACCGCTTATGCGAAAGCCTAGGCCAGCAACAACACAACCATGAATAGCCAAGTGCACCACGGGCGCTCCTCTGCGTAGTGCGTTTGTATAGTTGATACATGGCACTTTCCTTGGCAGACCTTTTGGCCGTTCCCACCTTGCGACTTAAGAACATGGGATCGACCCGCTCGCCCCTGTCGGCGGCCATTGATTGGGTGGCCGTGACCGAATTGGAAAATCCGCAGTCGTTCCTCAGTGGCGGCGAGCTGGTCCTCACTACGGGAGCACGCCAAGGCACCGCCGACGCGCAGCGGTCCTTTGTGCGCCAGATCAAGCGGGCGGGCGCCGTCGGAATTGGTTTTGGCATTGGCTTTGAGCACGACTCTGTCCCATCGGCACTCCTCGCCGAGGCCAACCGCTGGTCCGTTCCCGTGGTGGAGGTCCCCTACAGCACCCCTTTCATTGCTATCGGAAAACTCGTTGCCGATGCCCGTTCATCGGACCATTACACCAAGCTTGAGCGTCTTCTGCGGGAGCACCAGGTGCTGGCCAGGACGCTGTTGACCGGCGGCGGATTGCCTGCGTTGCTTCAGAAGCTCTCCGCCATGGTGGCCGCCAATTTGGTCATCACCCAGTACGGCGGTGAGGTTGCCGCCACCGCCACAGGTACAACCCCGGACGACGGCGCGTGGCATGCAGTTGCGCTGTCCACCGGTAAGCGCGATGCAAGCACCTTGTGGCTGTGCAAACCATTCCACGATGACGGGATTGTCGATTACGCCCGCGGACTCATCAGCATTGAGTTGAACAACTTGGTGCAGCGGCGTCAAAGCGCCCGTCAGATTGCCGGCCAGGCCATTGCCGACATTGTTCGGGGAACACTCAATGCCGCAGATTCAGCGGCACGCCTCGAAAACTTGGGCATCTCACCGGCTGCGAAAAACTTTGTCCTTCTAGTCAGCGTGGAAGAAGGCAAGTTTGCGACTCTTTCAACCATTACGCTGCCCACCGGACTTGAGAGTGCGGTTGCTGCCACGATTAGTTCCGAGGGCAGGCAGGAACTACTGCTGGTTGTTCCCACCCAGGCAGGTGACCCCGCCGTTCTCGGCAGGGACTTGAGCCACCAGATGCATAATGTTGGCATCACCGCTCCCGTAGGCATTGGCGGCGCCTATACCCAGGCGAACGGTTTGCGATGGAGTTATTTTGAGGCTCGGGAGGCCATCACCCGCGGCCTGGAAGTCAATGTCCCGGAGCGATTGAGCCTTACTTCCCTTCTCTTAGCCAGCGGCGATGTTCCGATGGCCGATATGGCAGCTGAAGCATTGGGCCCGCTTACTGCCTTCGATGACGCTCACGGCGCCGAACTCGTCGACACCTTGGAGACATATCTCCGACTCAATGGTTCCGTGGCAGCCGTGGCGGAGGCCTTGGCCCTGCACCGGAATACCGTCCGTTACAGGCTCACCCAGATTGCCGAGCTCACGGGATATGACCCCGCGTTGACGCCCGACCGCGTTCAATTGTGGCTGGCCCTTGCCGTCCGGCGGTTGTCGCCGCAGTCCTGACCAGCATTCCGTCCCCGTGTTCCCATGGATTCCGAATCGCTGGTTCAGGACGACGGCGCCAACCCCTACGTACCTATGACCCGCCGCGGAACCTGCGCAAGATCAAGGTCATTGCGATTCCTGCGACAATGGCCCGCATGGCCGAGTAGGTTGGCCACCAGCCACTTCCGGTAGGTACCAGTTGGGTCGGCGCTGCGGCACCCACGGACTGAATCCCCGAACCCAGTGTCTGCGCGACCGAGTAGGTCGGCCACCAGCCACTTCCGGTAGGTACCAGTTGGGCCGGAGCTGCGGCACCCGAAGCCGGAACGGCCGAGTAGGTTGGCCACCAGCCGCTTCCGGCAAGTACCAAGTTGGCCGGCACTGCGGCACCCAAAGCCTGATTTCCCGAACTCAGTGTCGGCTCGGCCGAGTAAGTTGGCCACCAGCCACTTCCGACAAGTGCCAGTTGGGCCGACTCTGCGGCACCCAAAGCCTGATTTCCCGAACTCAGTGTCGGCACGCTGGCGGCGGGAACAACCGAGTGAGTGGAAGCGCTTTGCACAACAGCGAGAGAATAGCTGGCGCCTGCGCTGGACTGATCTGCGGCATTGGCCGCACCTGCGCCGAGGGCGAGAAGCCCGCTGGCAAAGACCGCTGCACAGAGCGATCGCCGAATAACAACATGCATGATGTCCAACTCCTGACAAATATTTTTTGGCCTTGGTTGCGAATGCATCACAAGGAAATACCGCGTGGCCCGCCCGGATATTGGGAAGGCGGACGGTCATCTAGTCAGGTGATGATCCGGGGTCGGAGGGCATGGAAGCAGGCAGAGGCCAACCGGCGCTGGATATCGCCGTGCGCTCAGCCGCAAAATTCAACGATGTTGAGAAGTTTTCGTTGGCAGCAGTTCCCGAGGATCCGCCTGAACCAGTACAGGAGGGCGCTGAACCCACATTGGAAACCACCGCAGGGGCGCACGGCCCCACCGTTTGTCCCGCCTTTGAACTGCACGCTGCGTCATGTGTACTGCTGCCAGGTGAACCGGCTCCGGACAGTGCTGGTACATCTACTGCCCAGAAGCCCACGGGGATCCGTTCAGCAGCGTCCAACCCGTTAGCAGGGATTCTGTGGGCCACAGCCACCGGCGTCCGGGTTGCTGTTTCTGGCCCGGACTGTGTGGCGCTTGTGGCTGATGCGAGGGACGCTGGCATTGCCGGGAGGCTGGGAGTGCATGGCACTTCCCCGGTGACACTAGGAATGTCGGGCGGGACCACGCCGGGCACTTCAGGAACTACGGGAATTACGGGAACAGCACGGGGGAGCTCAGGCAGCGCCGGTACAACGGGTTCGACCAAGCCACCAACTCCGCCAGCGACTCCCCCAACAACACTGTCCACAACGGGATTTACGACTGCAGGCACCGGATCAATAGCGGGGGTCACAAGCTGCACCACTGGGGCCACCACCTGTCCCACGGTTTCAAGCACCGGTGCAGTCACTGCATCAACGGCCTCTACCACCGTCAGCACGATCACCGGCGGAGCAATCACTGCCGTCACTATCGGGACGGCGGCTGTACCAACCGGAGCAATCACGGGACCGACAATCGGCACGGCCTCGACGACTGGCACCTGACTCACGGTCTTGTCCACGACATTTTCGACAGGGCTCAGAATGCCTGAAAGCAGGCCGGATCCCGTTGCAGGGGTCGGTTCCGTTGCGGCCGACGCCCGTGCGGAGTCCACGATCATCAGGGCGGCAACGACAAACGCAACTCCGAGCGCGATCCGCACAGCAAGCATCAAGGAACTGTTCAGGAGCAATGACTTTGTGTCACCACGCACCCCAACACCCCAGACCTTTTGTTTGAGACCAGCACAAGTATCTGTTCCAACCTTACGACCGCCAACGGCGAACATCCATAGGCGGGAATCAAATCCGCCTACGTTACCTTGCCGCCCTTCAACTTAGACATCAAACATCTAGCTATTAAGTAGACGCCCGGACACCGCAAGTCACACCCGTCCCTCAAACCGAACAACTGCCTCAGCGAACAAAGCGGCGACCAGGGCGTGGGCTGCCTACAAGAAGGTCATGAAGACCTTCTTGCAGGCATTGAGGCCCACGACCCGGACGCCGCGATGGAAACGGTCAGAACGAACCTGACGTTTTGAAGCATTCTTGGTCTCGACAAGCTCGACCAGCGAGCACTAGCTGGCTACTGAGGCACCGCGGGAAACGTTGACCATGTCTTCGCGGGGCACGACCTTGATGCGTTCGCGCTGGACCGGGCCGGTCTCGGACGCTGCTGCACCCAAGGCCTTCTCGTGGGCGTCAAGTTCAAGCCAGCCTTCCCACGAGGTGAATTCCACGCCGCGGGAATCGAGCAGCTCAATCACTGCCGCAGGGGAAGCTTCGGCAGCCAAGGGCAACTGATCGCGGTCGGCAAGGAGATGCGTGATGGTCTCCAGGGCGTCGCCCTTGGTGTGGCCAATGAGGCCAACAGGCCCACGCTTGATCCAACCCGTTGCATAGATGCCCGGCACGTGGGTGCCGTCGGCACCCAACACACGTCCGGCGTCGTTGGTAACAACACCGCGCTTGTGATCAAACTCAACGTCCGGCAGGGCCGAACCGAAGTAGCCAACGGAGCGGTACACGGCCTGGACCGGATAGTCGATGAACTCGCCGGTGCCACGCGCATTGCCCGTGCCGTCGAGTTCGGTGCGCTCAAACTTGATGCCCGTGACCTTGCCGTCCTCGCCCGTGATCTCAACGGGGTTGTGGAGGAAGTGCAGGTGCAGGCGGCGTGAGGCACCCGTGGTGGGGTCCGCGGCGTCGTCATCCTGCTCAACGAGCCAGTTGGTGAGCGTGTTGACCATGGTCTTGACCTGGTTGTTGGTCTTCACGGCAACATCAGAGGCCTCGTCAAAGTCGAAGTCCTCCTCGTAAAGCACGATGTCGACATCCTTGGAGTGGCTCAGCTCGCGCAGCTCCATGGGCGTGAACTTCACCTGGGCGGGGCCGCGACGGCCGAAGATGTGCACGTCCGTGACGGGCGATTCCTTCAGCCCGGCGTAGACGTTCTCCGGGATCTCGGTGATGAGCAGGTCATCGGCATGCTTGGACAGCACGCGGGCAACATCCAGGGCAACGTTGCCGTTACCGATCACGGCGATTTCCTTCGCGTTCAGCGGCCATTCGCGGGAAACATCGGGGTGACCGTCGTACCAGGACACAAAGTCAGCACCGCCGTAGGATCCGTCCAACTCGATACCCGGGATGTTCAGGTCCGCGTCCTTGATGGCTCCGGTAGCAAAAATAACGGCATCGTAGTGCTTCTGCAGGTCCTCAATGGAGAGATCCGTGCCGTATTCGACGTTGCCGAAGAAGCGGATGTCGCCACGGTCCAGCACCTTGTACAGGGCGTTGACGATGCCCTTGATGCGCGGGTGATCGGGGGCAACTCCGTAGCGGATCAGGCCGTAGGGTGCCGGGTAGCGGTCAAAAAGGTCAATGCTGACGACCAAACCATCACGCACTTCGGCGCTCTTGGTAATCATGTCCGCCGCGTAGACGCCGGCCGGGCCGGAACCAATGACGGCGATGCGCAGCGGACGCTCCTGCGTTCCGGGCGCTACTGAAGTGCTTGATGACACGGCTGTGCTCATTTCTGTATGTTCAAAGGGCTTATGCATAAGTCTAAGAGAGAGAACTGAAAGTTTCCCGCGTGCCGTAATTGGCGGTGGCCAATTCCGGCGGTGCCAGCGGGCTGACGCGCACCACATCACCGACGACGACGACTGCCGGGTTGCGTACCTGACCGGCCTGGGCGAGGGCCACGATGGTGCCAAGCGTTCCAATGGTGACGCGTTGGTCCTTCGAGTAGCCGTTTTCGATGATGGCCACGGGGCAATCTTTTCCACGGCCGGCCGCCTCAAGGATCGGCATGGAACGGTTCAGCGTTCCCACCCCCATGAGCAGAATCACTGTGTGATCGCTGCCGGACGGGACGTTTTCAAGTTCCTCGTGGCCGCTGATCATGGTGAAAGCCTTGGCCAGTCCGCGGTGCGTGACAGGGATGCCAGCGGCCGCCGGAACACTGACGGCGCTGGTGACACCCGGGACAACTTCCACGTCCACACCGTTTTCGCGGCAGGCAATGGCTTCCTCGCCGCCGCGACCCAACACGTACGGGTCGCCACCTTTGAGGCGCACCACCCGTTTTCCGGCCAGGGCCTCCCGGACCAGGATGGCGTTGATTTCAACTTGGGGAACCGGGTGGTGTCCCGGAGTCTTGCCAACTTCGATGATCTCTACGTGCTTGCCCAACGTTTCCAGGAGGCCTCGGGGGCCAAGCCTGTCGGCCACAACCACATCGGCCTCGGCCAGGAGCCTGCGGCCGCGGACGGTGATGAGGTCTTCGGCACCAGGACCACCACCGACCAGGGCAACCCGGCCGCCTGAGGCGGTTCGGTAACGGGCCAACGGCAGGTCACCGCTTTCCAGCGCAGCGGCGATGGCGTTGCGGATGGCCACTGCGCGCAGCGGGTCTCCCCCGGCATTGACGGCAACCTTGATGTCCTCAACAGTTGCCACGGCCGGCGTCCACGCGGCCGATTCCTCGGCATCCGAATGGTTCACGCACCAGGTTCGGTGAGATTCGGCATCGGCGGCCACCAGGGCGTCCACCGCAGAATTCTTGCTGGCCGCAACGGCGTACCAGGCACCAACCATGTCGGCGCTTTCGTAACCACGGGCATGCCAAGTGAGCAGACCGGCGTCGGCGAGCTCCCTGGCCGGGGCGCAGAGAACCGGGGCCACGAGCGTGACCTGAGCTCCGGCGTCGAGCAATGCCTTAGCCCGACGGGCCGCAACCGTGCCACCGCCCACAACAAGGACGGGGCGGCCAAGGAGCCGCAGGGAGGTTGGGTAAAGATCCACAATTGCCATGAAATAAAACCTTAGAGAAGCGCAATATAAGGAAACAAGAGACGCGTTACACCACTTCACGTGGCGTCACGGGGCGAAATATTGGAGGCGGGCTAGCGGGTGCTGCCAACCAGCAATCCGCGTCGGCGCAGCAGGCGCTTTTCCACGGGTGCAAACACCAGCAGTTCCACGGCGATGCCAACGAACAAGATGACAAGGATGGCCGACATGACGATCCCCATGTCCGAGAGTTGACGCCCCTGTTCCAGCAGCGAACCCAAACCGAAGCCAAGAGAGCCGCCCATGGCGATGATCTCCGCGGCCATGAGGGAACGCCACGAGAACGCCCAGCCCTGCTTGAGCCCGCCAACATAACCGGGGAGCGCGGCGGGAAGCACCACGTTGATGGCCATTTCCCAGCGCGATGCGCCCAGGATCTGGCCAACGCGGCGGTACTGCGGCGGGATCTGGTCCACCCCGGCGATGAGGCCGTTGATGATGGACGGGATGGCGCCCATGAACATCACGAAGTACACCGTGGCGTCGGTGAGGCCGAACCAGATGATGGCCGCCGGCACCCAGGCCACGGAAGGCAGTACCTGCAGTCCCGAAATCAGCGGGCCGAAGGCGCGGCGCAAGATCCGGACCTGGGAAAGCAACAGGCCGATCGGTGTACCGACCACAATGCTGACGGCGAAGCCGATGAGGCCACGCTGCAGCGACGTCAAGACGGCTTCCTGCGCCGAACCTGCCTGCCATAGCGCCCCCAGCGATCCCAGTACATCTAGCGGGCCGGGTACTAGGTCGCGGCGGCGCAGGCCGAGCGAAACATAGAACTGCCACGCGAGCAGCAGGACGATGAATGCTGCCAGCGGCAGCAGCACGCGTGAGAAGTCGATCCGGCGGCGCTCCACGGCGTCGGACTGGAGCGAATCCAGTCCTGCCTCGAGGGAGCGCATCTCCTCGTCGGTTCCACTCTTGATCATGGGTGAGGTTACTGTCTCAGGCATGTCGGCGGATCTCCTGGCGCAATCGGCTGGTGATGTCGGAGGTGAGTTCCCCGGCCGCGGCAGCATTAGTGCGGTGCTCCTCGGAAACGTTCCACTCGGCCACAACACGTCCCGGCTTGGACGAAAGCAGCAGCACCCGTTGGCCCAAACGCACGGCTTCGCGCACATTGTGGGTTACAAAAATAATGGTCCGGCCGGTCTCTTTCCAAACTCGTTCCAGCTCGTTGTGCAAAAGGTCGCGGGTAATGGCATCGAGCGCGGCGAACGGCTCGTCCATGAGCAACAACGGCCGGTCCTGCGCCAGTGCCCTGGCCAGGGCAACGCGCTGACGCATGCCGCCGGACAGCTCGTGTGGACGCTTGTCCACCGAATGCCCAAGGTTCACCAAGTCCAACAGTTCGGTGGCCCGGACTCTGCGCTCGGCTTTGCCCACACCTCGCAGCTTGAGCGCCAGCTCAACATTCCCTCGCGCCGTGAGCCACGGAAAGAGCGATGAATCCTGAAACATGAACGCTGCACCATCCACAGGAACCTCGAGGGCGCCAACGGAGGGGACATCCAGCCCGGAGATGATGTTCAGCAACGTGGACTTCCCACAGCCTGAGGCCCCCAGCAGGGCCACGAATTCGCCCTGATGGACGGTTGCGTTCACATCGTCAAGCACCGGGGCGCCGGAGCCAAAGCTCTTGCCCAAGTTTTCAAGGACGACGACGGGTGCCCGGCTGGCGCTCTCGGCTCCTTGAGCCGTTGCGGTCGCCGCGTCTGCGGTCAGCAGCTGCGTCATGGTGTTCTCAATCCTGTTGCCGTAGTGGGTTGTTCGGCAGTGTTATCCGAGCCGGCCACGACAGCCCCCACCCCGATCAAGGCGAGGAGGACCGCAAGGACCAGAATTTCCAGACCACGCCAGCGCCGCCAGCCTCCACTTTTTTCCATATCTAAACGGTAAGGAATCCGGTTGGGCCCAATCAATGAAGCCGACGCTCGAGGTCACGCAAGTTCACGTAGCGTCACAATTGCGGTTCAGTCCAGCCCGCCCGCGGAAACCTCGGCCTGACCGTTCTTTGCCAAGACCTTGTTGAGCGGGTCGAGCTCAAAGATTCCGGACAGATTGGCCTCTGTACCAACGCCGGCAGTGACGCCATCTTGAAGCAGCTTGGGGAAGGTGGCGGCCAGCGGATCGGTCGAGAATTTCAGCTCGGTCAGGGACCTCTCGATCACCTCCGGAGCTAGGGCCTTGCCTGCCTGCGCTTTGAGGGCGGCATTGATGGCCGTTGGGGCATCTTTGGGGTGCGCATTGAGCCAGTCAATGGACTCGGCGTTGCCCGCCAGCAGCGCCTCGACGGTGTCGGGGTGTTTCTCAAGGTAGCTCTTGCTGACAATCAAAATGGTGGTGGCGAACTCGCCCTTGTCCCACAAATCGGCCTCGTTGACTAGGACCTTTGCGCCGGCCTCAATCACGAGTCGTGAGGCCCAGGGCTCGGGCAACCAGGCGCCGTCGATCTTTCCTTCTTGGAAAAGCTTCAAGGTGCTGGCGTTGTCCGTGGGATTGATGGTGACATCGCCACCGCCGCTAGGGGTGGTGGCGAAACCTTCTCCGGCAAGCCACGATCGCAGGGCCACGTCCTGGGTGCCGCCCAGCTGCGGGGTGGCCAGGACCTTGCCCTTGAGCGCAGCGGCCGTGGTGATTTCTGGTCTGACCACCAATTGCGCACCGCCACTTGTTGCACCGGCGATGATGCGGATGGACTCCCCACCGCTCTTCACGAAGGAGTTGATGGCGGGATTCGGCCCAAGGTAGGCGGCGTCGATGGCTCCGGCATTGAGCGCCTCGATGGCCGAGGGACCCGCGTTGAACACCTGCGTTTCCAGCTTCGTGTCGCCAAGACTCTTGGCAATGATGCCGTTGTTGACGCCAATCAGAGCCGGGGAATGCGTGACATTGGCGAAGTAGCCCAATTTCAAGGTCCCGGCTTCGGTGGGCGCAGCCACGGCCGAATTGTCGTTGCGGGACACCACGGAGGCTACGGCAGCACCGGAGCCGATCAGCGCGATGATGGCCACGATCGCGGCGATCTCGATGCCGCGGATCTTGCGGCGGGGCTTTTGGCCGGCCACGATGCGGGTGGTCTTGACTTCATTCGTCTCGGGCGAGTTTTCAGACATGGCTCAACCGTAGGGAAAACGACGGCGGCACTCAACGAAGCTGACTCGAAGGGTCACGGGAATTCACGCTGCGTCATAAACGGATCCGTCAGTGGCCACCGCCACTCACCGAACGCCGGTAACTGCCGGGCGTTATGCCCAGAACCTTCTGAAAATCGTTGGCCAAATGTGCCTGATCCACGTAGCCGAATTCAACAGCAATGCTTGCCAAGTCGACGTCTGGGTTCAGCCGGGTGTGTTCGGCCGCTTCCTGTAAGCGCCGCCGTCTAATCAACACAGATGGGCTTAGCCCCACATACTTTTGCGCCAGGCGTTGCAGGGTTCTCGTTGAAATTGCCAGCTGATCTGCGGCGTCCTCAATGCGCACCACGCTGGCGTTTGCCGCGATGAGTTCGGCCATGGCGTTCGCAAGCAGGGCTTCCGGTGGGACTTCCGGGATCTGTTCGGCTAGCCAAGCAGCAAACGCAGCAACGGCGTTTTCTCGTCGCGCTTCCGGAGGAGTCCCCGGTCCTTCCATGGCCTGAACGACGGCGTCCCGGAGCGCCGGCAACTCAAGCTCACGTTTGGCGTCACGCAGCTCGGCAGGAGTCCCGGCGAAGAACGGCACGGCTGCCGGTCTAAGGAGTGCACCCACGGCCCAACCCCGGCCCGTCAGGTCCTGGTGTGAGAGTCGGGTGGTGGGACCTGAGAGTTCAACCCGGTCCCGTTGGATCACCAGATTGCAGGCAGCGAAAGCGATCAACTCCTGGCGCGATGTTCGGCCCGGCTCAATGTCCCATTCCGGAATCCAAAACCATTGAACCAGGTGGTCAAGGTATGGGGGCGCGGGCAGACGGTGAAACGTAGGAAGGCTAGCGGGATACAGGATTCCCTTGAATGAGCTGGGCACCTCGCCAGTCTATGGATCATGAAGTCGTGAATCTACAATCAACTTCCGCAGCGGCTGCGTAGCCTCTATTGCATGACTACCTCACAAGAATCAGCGACCGCCGCCCACGGAAAGTTCACAACCCACGGGGTGCCCAATGGCTTCACGAGCCTTACCCCGTTCTTGACCATCCCGCGGGCTGCCGAAGCCATTGCGTTTTATCAGGAAGTGTTTGGGGCCCAGACCGTTTCGGTCACCGAGTTCGACGGCGTGGTGGTCCATGCCGAGATCGAGTTCGCCAACGGCCGCATGCAACTCGGCGAGCCAAGTCCTGCCTACCATTTGGTTCCGTCCCCGGAAGGCGATGACGATTGTTATTCGCTGGGCCTGTACTGCCCCGACGTCGATGCCGTACTTGCCCGGGCGGTCACGGCAGGTGCCACGATTCGGGAACCCGCCACAAACTTTGTCTCGGGTGACCGTTTTGCCAGCATCCGGGATCCTTTTGGTGTCCGGTGGTCCGTGATGACCCGCGTTGAGGACCTCTCGGAGGAGGCAAGTACCGCGCGCGTTGCCGAATGGGCCGCCACACAGGGGTAAGCGCGGAGGTTCTAGGCTTGGTCGCGTTCGGGGCGGAGCCGGCGCAACCGCGAGCGCAGTTTCGTTTCCCGGTTGGTGTCGCTGCCAACTTCCTTGGTGGCATCCACATAGGACTCGCCAAAGAACTTCAGCAGGAGGTCGTCGGCGATGCGGACCTGCCCCGGGGAGAACCTGTAGCCCATGACCTTAGCGACCTCGCGCGGATCGATGGCATTGAACCAGTCCTCCGCGGCGCTGACCGTTTCGATGCCATTCGCCGCCAGGACATTGACCATCCAGTCATACTGGTTGACCTTGCTGCTACGGGAGTCGGGGAAGGCGCGGGTCAGCACGCCTTGGAGGGCCCCGGCGTCGAGCATTCTAGGCTCCGGAGCCACCTCGGTGGAAGCCTCGGATTGGATGCGCTTAAGTATGTCGCTGATGTTGACGAACTGCTGGTCGGCCAGCTCAATCAGGGTGGAGGCCATGGTGAAGGCGCGGCTGATTTCCGCGTTGTCCCCGCTTGATCCCTTGAAGCGGATGTCGTGTTCAAACTCGGCCCAGGCGTGCTGGAGGACCGTGCGGATCTGCACCTCGAAGCGACGGCCAACGTGCTGGCTGCAGCCGCTGGGCGTATTCTCGGCGGGGACCTGAAGTGTCAGGTGCCGACCGGCGTAGCCGATGCCGCCGTTCTTGCGGATCATGGCCGTTTTGTCTTCATCGTCAAGGCAGGTGAATTGGCTACTGAGGGCGATGGCAACCGCCTCGATGTCGCTCTCGACAAACAGGATGACGCGCATTCCGATCAGGTCATCGAGCCGTTCCAGACCACCCGGGTACTTGAGCTCGCCATTGTCATCCAGGCGAGTCATTTTCTCAGCTGCAGATTCGGGCGTTTTAACTCGGAACTGCACGTCATGGTGGTTGAGTCCGTCATCATGAAGGCGGCCAAGAATGGTGTTGCGAATGGCTTGGGCCGCGTGTTGCAAGGCCTGTTCCTGGAATTGACCTGTGTCCACTACAAATCCCGCGTCCTCCACGGCCAAGCTCATGATGGTGTCCCCCTTGACATTGTCAGGCCGGGTGGCACACCCGTCCCTTGTTCAAATTCTCCCACCTTCGCAGGCCTTGTCCAGCCCAACGAGCACGCGTACTGTTCCGTTCCCATCGGGGGTTTCCACAGGGGTCCCGCAGGGGGTGGCAGACTTACCGCTGCGGCCGGATCCACGGCGGCGAGATCCACTCGCTGGCCACGGTGAAGAGCGACGCCGGAGCCCCCACTGCCTGCACCTTACCGCCCGTCGGGGCCAAGGCAGGACGCATCTTCCGGGTGAAATTGCCTGCTGGAAGCTCCACCTGCCACACGGCCCCGTACACATCGCGCAAAGCAGCCAGCGTAAACTCCTCCGGGACCAGACGGGTGGCAATCGTTGTATATTCCATGCGTCCAGCCAGCCGCTCCAACCCTGCCTTGAGAATATCGGCATGATCAAAGGCCAGCGTGGCCAGATCCAATTCGTGAACCGGCTGCCACGTGGCCGCGGCGGCGTCGGTGCCGGCGGCCAACACCGGCAGTTGTCCGCCGTCGCTCGCCAACACGTCGCCGCCCCAGAGGACTAGGTGCGCCACGGAGACAACCCGCATGCGCGGGTCCCTGTCCGGTTCGCTGTACGTGGCCAGCTGTTCCACGAGAACGCGGTGGTCCGCCAGGGCAAGTCCCGTCTCTTCTTCCAGTTCACGATGAGCGGCCTGCAATGCATTTTCGCCGGGTCCCACAAATCCGCCGGGCAGCGCCCAACGGCCAAGGAACGGCTGGGCGCCACGTTCAATCAGGGCCACATTGAGCACCTTGTTGATCACCGCAAACACCACGAGGTCAACTGTCAGGGCAACCGGAGGAAACGCCGCCGGGTCGTAGTCGGCAAGGAACTTCGCTTCATCACTCTGCGAGTAGTGGGAGCCGCCGGGGATCATGCCACTTCTTTCAAGATGGTGCGGCCAGCCCATTCAGGCGAGGCGAACGTTGCCTGCTGGGTGAGGATGGCATCGATGACGGCGGTGGCCGTGGCGAGGCGGCGTTCCCGACTGCCGGTGACAAGGATCCACGAATGCCCCTCCTCGGTAAGCGTCTCCTTGAACCATTCGGTCATCTCGGGACGGCGGTGTTCACCTTCGCGCCAGCCGTCGTCCTCGAAATCAACGCCGTTGTGGTCGGTCAGCAGATACACATCCCGGCGCGGCAGTTGGGCAAGAGCGGCAAACGATCCATAGCTGCCGTCCCCCAAGTAGTAGCGCTCCCAAAGTGTTGTGGCCAAGGCATCGGTATCCGCGATCACCAGCGGGGCAGCCTCCGCAGCTGCCTCCTCCAAGGCGGTTTGCCGCGCCGCAATGACGCCGAAGTCAGTATCTGTCCAGACCAGGTCATCGACAGTGGCGGCCGGGTTGCTGACCTGGAGTGCCTCGAGCTTTTCGTAGGTGTAGTACCGGCCATGTTCGGGAACATCCGCCAGCGCCGGGAACTGCTGGCGGTAGTGCTGAGTCAGTTCCTCGCTCAGTGTGGTGGTGCCGGTTGATTCGGCACCTACAACGATTACCCGCACGGCCAGTCCGCGACGTGCCGCCGGCAGCACCTGCTGCCATGCAGCCGCGAGATCCTCGCGGCACAGGGTTCCGCTGACGTTGTGCGTCAGCCGCTGCGGGTCCACGGCAACATGGACGGCTCCGAACCCGGCCGCCAGGCGGTCGCCGTAGGGTTCCGAGCTGTAGACCGCGTCGATGCTCTTCACCCCGTGAACCTTCAGGGCCAGCCGCATATTTTCCTGCTGTGCCGTCCAGATCTCGTCACTTGAATAGTCCACGGGGCAGTCATTGCGAACAGGGATGACGGTGACATTCCGCTCGGCGAATTCTTCCGCCAGCCAGTCGGCTCGCTGCTGTGCAGTGAGTGATTCAAAGCGGCTCCCCTGCACCAAGACATAAGCATTCTCGGCTCCGGCGGCGGCCGCCTCGATCAGGTGCTTGTGGCCAGCGTGCGGCGGGTAGAACTTTCCGATGACCAAGGCATTCGTGAACATACTCAGACTCCTGCCGTTGCGAGCTCGGTGTTTTTGGTGGCCCGGAGGCGGTTCCACCCAACCAGCCCGTAGACGCACAGGGCCAAGAAACCGATGTACAGAATGGCCGTCAGCGCCAGGCCGCGGCTGAAGTACAAGGGGATCGAGACAATATCGATCACAATCCACACGTACCAGTGCTCGAAGATCTTCTTGGCCTGTGCGTACGTAGCCACGAGCGATGCCGCCAGCACGAACGCATCAGGGATGGGCACCTGCGAGTCCGTGCCTGCGTGCAGCAAGTACGCGATGGCCGCCGTGGCCAGTACGACGGCGGCGACTCCCACCCCAGCTTCCGTGCGGCTTGCGCTGCGGATTGGAAGATCGTTGCTGCCGGCGCTTCCGCTGGCACCGCGCGACCACTTGATCCAGCCATAGACAGCGAGCACGGCGAAGATGATCTGCAGGAGGGTTTCGCCATAGAGACCGGCACCGAGGAACAAGGTGACGAAAGCAATGTTGTTCAGGATGCCGACAGGCCAGTTCCAGATCTTCTGCCGGGCCACACCCCACACGCATGCAGCTCCGGTCACAAATCCAATGACCTCAACCCAGCTGACCGGGTTGTTGATGAGTGTGAAAGCCGTGGCACTAAGCCAGTCCGTGATGTTCATGGCGCCCCCTCGTGAGAAGTTATTATCAACTTGATAATAACCATAACACAGGGGTCTCGCCAAGCTCGACCAGCGGCGACAGACCTGACTAGCGGATCACTCCCCCCGCTGCTCCGCCATGAACGCCTCCGGGCCCTGCTCCGCCGCTTTCGGATCCATCCATAGGATGCTGAACCAGTTGCCGTCGGGATCCTCGAAGTCGCGAGAGTACATGAAGCCCATGTCCTGGGCAGGCCGGGGCTCCTTGCCGCCGGAGGCCAGCGCCTTTTCCAGGAGGCCGTCCACGTCTTCGCGACTTTCGCGGCTGAGTGCCGTCTGTACCTGCAACGCGGTGGCCGGATCCACGATGGGCTTGTCGGTGAAGGTGGCGAAGAAGTCGTAGGTCAGCATCATGAGGTAGATACTCTCGTCGATGACAACACACGCCGCTTTTTCGTCGCTGAAATTCGGTTCGATCCGCCACCCGAGCCCCTCGAAGAACGCCTTCGAGCGATCAAGATCCTTGGTGGGCAGGTTGATGAAAACTTGAGTCGCCATGATGTTCGCTCCTGAATTGGATGTTTCCGAACCGTGAAAGTCGGATGATTCAATCGTTGCGAACCTCGTGGGATGCGTCAATGGGGTCACCTACGAAGAATGATCCCGATCCCGCTTTCGAACCCCGGGATACCGGGGTCAGAAAACGGGATCGGGATCAGGTCTCGACAGGCTCGACCAGCGGAAGAACTAGATGCTGTAGCGCTCGTCCTCGTGGTCACCGGGGTGGTCCTTGACGAGGCCCGCAGCCAAGGTGTTTCCATCCTGAGGATCGATCACCAGGAAGGCACCCGTGCGGCGGTGCAGCGCATATGTCTCGATGGGCAGCGCCGAAGCAAGTCGGATCTGGGCGGTGCCAATGTCATTCAAGTCCAGGCCTGAGGCCGGCTGCAGCTCAAAGGTTTCCAGGTCCAACTTGCCAGAAACGGCGCGGATCAGGCCCTGGACAGTCTTGCTGCCGTGCTTGATCAGCACCTTGGCGCCCTCGCGCAGCGGCTTCGTGGAGAGCCAGCACAGCTCGGCATACAAGTCCTGGCTGACCTCGCCAAAGGTACCGGTGGCCGCGATGACATCCCCACGGGCAATGTCGATCTCATCGCTCAAGCGCAGCGACACCGATTGCGGCGCCACGGCACGCTCAAGTGAGCGTCCGGCAAAGTCGATGCCCACCACGGTGGCGGTGCGACCCGCCGGCAGAACGGTGATCGCGTCGCCCACGGAGACGGAGCCCGAGGCTACCTGCCCCGCATAGGCGCGGTAATCGCGGAAGGAGGCTCCGGCGTCGTCCGCGGCGAAAAGCTCGGGAGCCAACGCACCCTGCGGCCGAACCACGAGCTGAACCGGGAAGCGGAAGGGTTCCAGCCCGCGCTCCAGCTCATCGGTGGTGGGCAGCGTTTCCAGCAGATCCAGCAGGCTGGGACCCGTGTACCAGTCGGTGTGCGCGGATCGCTCCACCACGTTGTCACCCTCCAGCGCGGACACCGGAATCACGACAACATCGTTCAGGCCAATGCTCGCGGCAACCGCCTGAACATCCGTCTCGATGGTGCGGAAAATGTCCTCACTGAAACCGACCAGGTCGATCTTATTGACGGCAATGATGACGTTGGGAACGCGCAGCAGGCGCAACACGGACAGGTGCCGGCGCGTCTGCTCCAGAACACCCTTGCGAGCATCAATAAGTACGACGACGGCATCCGCTGTGGACGCGCCCGTCACCGTGTTCTTGGTGTACTGAATGTGCCCGGGGCAATCGGCCAGGATAAAGCTGCGGCGGTCAGTGGCGAAGTATCGGTAGGCCACATCGATCGTGATGCCCTGCTCGCGCTCGGCACGCAGGCCATCGGTCAGCAGCGCCAGGTCGATCTTCTGCGTGCTGCCGTTCTCGCCACCGAAGCCGCGATCGGCCGAGGTGCGGGAGACGGCGTCGAGCGTGTCAGCCAGGATGGCCTTGGAATCGTGGAGCAAGCGGCCCACCAGAGTGGACTTGCCGTCATCGACGGAGCCAGCCGTCGCGAAACGGAACAGGGTTGACTGCGCCAGCGGAGTCTCGACTGGCTCGAGGGAAGTAACAGTGCTCATTAGAAGTAGCCGTCTTTCTTGCGGTCTTCCATGGCTGCCTCGGAGATGCGATCATCGGCCCGGGTGGCGCCACGTTCTGTCAGGGTGGAGGCGGCAACTTCGCGGACCACGTCATGGACGGTGATCGCGTCGGAGGCTACGGCGCCGGTGCAGGACATGTCGCCCACGGTGCGGTAGCGAACCTGCTTGATAATGACTTCCTCATCGGGGCGGGGCTCCGATACAGGGCCCACGGCACGCCACATGCCGTCGCGCTCATAGACCTCGCGGTCGTGGGCGTAGTACAGGCCCGGGAGCTCGATGTTTTCGCGGGCAATGTAGCGCCAGATATCCAGCTCGGTCCAGTTGCTGATGGGGAACGCCCGCACATGCTGGCCCACGGTGTAACGGCCGTTGTAAAGATTCCACAGCTCAGGGCGCTGATTGCGCGGATCCCACTGGCCAAACTCGTCGCGCAGGGACAGGATGCGCTCTTTAGCGCGGGCCTTATCCTCGTCACGACGGCCGCCACCGAAAACGGCGTCGAACTTGTTCTTGGCGATAGCATCCAGCAACGGCACCGTCTGCAGCGGGTTGCGGGTGCCGTCGGCACGCTCGGCCAGCTCGCCGGAATCGATGAATTCCTGCACGGAACCAACCTCGAGGCGCAGGCCCAACCGCTCAACCGTACGGTCGCGGAACTCGATGACCTCGGGGAAGTTGTGGCCCGTGTCCACGTGCAGCACGGGGAAGGGAACCTTGCCGGGCCAGAAGGCCTTCGTGGCGAGGTGCAGCATAACCACGGAGTCCTTGCCGCCGGAGAACAGCAGCGCGGGGCGCTCAAACTCGGCAACCACTTCACGGATGATGTGAATGGCTTCGGATTCGAGCAGGTCCAGCGAGTTCAGGGTCTCGACGGTCTCGACATTCTCAACAGGGGTCTCGACAGGCTCGACCAACGGGGTGTCAGTAATTTGGGTGCTCATACGTGTAGTCCGCATTCTGTCTTGGAGGTTCCGGCCCAGCGTCCGGACCTGGGGTCGGCGCCGGGGGCCACTTTGTTCGTGCAGGGTGCGCAGCCGATGGACGGGTAGCCCTGGCTCAACAATGGGTTGATGGGCAGGAGATTGTCATCGGAGTAGCTAATGAGCTCCTCGTACGTCCAGGTGGCCACGGGGTTGACCTTGACCAGGCCGTTCTTTTCATCCCACACCACCAGCGGTGTGTCGGTGCGTGTGGGCGCCTCGTCGCGGCGAACTCCGGTGAACCAGAGCTCGTACCCGGAGAGTGAACGGCTCAGCGGTTCAACCTTGCGCAGCGCACAGCACTGGGCTGGATCGCTCGCAAAAAGGTTCTTGCCCAGCAACGAATCTTGTTCCGCCACCGTTTTCAGCGGCAGCACGTCAACAATATTCACGCGCAGGTTCTCGGCTACGGCGTCACGCGTCGTGTAGGTTTCCGGGAAGTGGTAGCCCGTGTCCAGGAACAGCACGTCCACGCCGGGCAGTTGATCGGCAACCAGCGCCGGCAGCACGGCGTCGGCCATGGAACAGGCGACGGCGGCCGCACCGGTTGCGAAGTTTCGCGCTACCCAGGCGATGACCTCCTGCGCTGACGCATCCCAGGCGAGCTCGGCGGCGCCAGCTTCGGCGATGACCTTCAGTTCCTCGTGCGAGCGCAGTGTTGTGGTTGTTGTCATTTCAGCAACTCCTCATCGGCGCGGTGGGCAAATTCTGCAAAGGTCTCGTCTGGAAGACGCAAGCCTACGTACTGACGAACAACGCGCTCCACATAGTCGGGCAGCTCGGATGCGGTGACCTTCAAGCCGCGGATGGTGCGGCCAAGGCCAGCCTCAACCCGGTTGTCTGTCGCCAGCCCGCCGCCCAGGTGAACCTGGAAGCCGGGGGCGGTGCCGCCGTCGTCCGTGGGAAGCATCATGCCCTTGAGGCCAATGTCCGCGGTCTGGATGCGGGCGCAGGAGTTGGGGCAGCCGTTGATGTTCAACGCGATCGGCTCGGTGAGAACTTTCGTGTCCACAAGATCGGCCAGACGCGTTTCCAGCTCGGTGATGGTCGTTGCGGCGGTGTCCTTGGTATTGACGAGTGCCAGCTTGCAGTACTCGATGCCGGTGCAGGCGATCGTGGAACGGCGGAACAGTGACGGGCGGGCGGACAGGCCAAGCCCGTCCAACACGGCAATGAGCGGCTCCACCTGTTCCTTGGGCACGTCAAGAATGACGAGCTTCTGGTGCGGTGTGGTGCGCAGACGGAAGGAACCGTGGGCCTCAAGGGCATCGGCCAGTGAGGTCAAGATGCTTCCCGAAACACGGCCAACCGTTGGCGTCACACCGATGAAGAAGTTGCCGTCCTTTTGCTCGTGGACACCAATGTGATCACCCGGTGACGTTGGCTTGGGTGCGGGATCGCCGTCGGGCAGCTTATGACCGAGGTACTCATCCTCAAGGATCTGGCGGAACTTGGCCGTTCCCCAGTCGGCCAGCAGGAACTTCAGGCGGGCCTTGGTGCGCATGCGGCGGTAACCGTAGTCGCGGAAGATGCTCGTGACGCCCAGCCAAACTTCGGCGGCAACCTCGGGCGAAACGAACACGCCAAGACGCTCGGCCAGTCGCGGATTGGTGGACAGTCCGCCACCCACCCACAGGTCGTAGCCAACACCGAGTTCGGGGTGGACGACGCCGACCAGGGCGAAGTCGTTGATCTCATGCACCACGTCCTGGGACGGGTGGCCGGTGATGGCCGTCTTAAATTTGCGTGGCAGATTGGCCAGCTCGGGATCACCAATGAACCGGGCACTGACCTCCTTGATCAAGGGCGTGGGATCGATGATCTCATCCTTGGCGATGCCGGCCACGGGCGAGCCCAAAATAACGCGGGGCACGTCGCCGCATGCCTCGGTGGTGGACAGTCCCACGGCCTCCAGACGGTTCCAGATTTCCGGCACGTCCTCAACACGCACCCAGTGGAGCTGCACATTCTGGCGATCTGTGAGGTCCGCTGTGTCGCGGCCAAAATCGGTGGAAATCTGCCCAATGACGCGCAGTTGCTCGGTGGTCAGCGCGCCGCCGTCAATGCGGACGCGGAGCATGAAGTATTTGTCCTCGAGCTCGTGCGGCTCAAGCGTTGCGGTCTTGCCGCCGTCGATCCCCTGCTTGCGCTGGGTGTACAGCCCCCACCAGCGGAATCGGCCGTGCAGATCGGTCTTCTCGATGCTCTCGAAGCCACCATCGGCGTAGATGGTTTCAATCCGCTCGCGGACGCTCAGCCCGCCATCCGCCTGCTTCCAGGTTTCATTGGCGTTCAACGGCGTGGTGCCGTCAACCTTCCACTGGCCGTGCGGCTTGGCTGCCGGGCGTGCCCGTACTGGGCGCTTCGCCGGCGCATCTGCGGAAGCTGGCGCTGCGGCAGTTTCAGTGCCAGAGGCTGTCGCTCCGGCTAGAGCTGTCTGTGTCATATGACGAGCGTAGGTTGCGGCCACTGCATGACAAACAACAAATGAAACGCGGCTTCACCTTGGGCAACATTTCGTCATACACCCCATTTGACCCCCGGGTGTGCTTGAGTTGCCCGCCGCTAATGGGCTCAGTCGGCATTGCCCCCAGCAGCAACAGCACCGGCGGAAACGGCCCGGTCAAAATGCTCCAGCGCCAGCTCGGCCAGCAGGATGGAGGGCAACAGGGGCGCGGCAACTAGTTCTGCGCCAGCCTTTGCCAGTTGGTCATGAAAGTAGCCCGGGGCCAGCAGGTAGGAGGCAATGGCCACCCCCGCTGCGCCGTTTGCTCGCAGCGCCTCCACGGCCTCGGGCACCGATGGCCGGGCACTGGCCCCATAGGCAGCAAGGACACGTTGCGGGCGGCGGACAGCCAGATCCGCGGCCAACACTTCAATCTGCTCGGCAGCCTCGGGCCGTGACGATCCCGCGGCGGCCAGCACAATGCCCCAATCGGCGGGCAACTCCCCCACCCGCTCATCGAGCAGCTTCGCCAGCCGCGGATCCGGGCCCAGCGGTTCCGCCGCGAAGGTGTTTGGCCGGCTTGCAACAGCCTGGGCAATGTCAACCTGCACGTGGAACCCCACCGTCAGCAGCAGCGGGACAACCACGGCTTGGACGCCGGGAGCCAGCCCGGCCACCACGTCCGGAAGGGCCGGTTCCTGCACGTCAACATAAGCTTCCAGCACGGAAAGTCCTGGGCGCAGGGCGGCAATGTCCGCTCTGAGCTGGTTGATGCATTCCTGACCCTCGGCGTTGTTGGTGCCGTGGGAGCAGGCAATCATGACTTTTTCTTGCCCCATGGGTTTGTGTCCTTTCGCGGTGCTTTTCTGCTGCCAATCTACGGCACAACCCGGGTGGGTCGACGGTGCTTGCGGTTCACTTTTTCCGTGCGAAGGCCGTGCGCAGCGACAGCTTGCGTGAGTATTCGATCGATCCGTAGCGGAACAATTGCACGGCAAGGCGCAGGGCCAGGATCCCAAAGATGAACAGTTCGGCAATCACAATGGCCGCCGAGACGCCGTTGAGCGATCCGAAGGCGTTGCGCAGCATGGCTGTGATGGGGGCCGTAAACGGGAAGAACGTGAAGATTTGAACAATCATGGCACCAGGGTCACTGACCACCATGGTCACGATGTAAAAGGGTATGAACATCATGATCATGACCGGCGCAAATACGGCACTGGCGTCCCTTGCTGTGGGCATGACCGCGCCGATGCCCACCAGGACTCCGGTGAACAGAATAAAGCCGCCGATGAAGAGCAGCGCACCCACCACCATGGGGAGAAATTGGAATTGCAGCTCGGAGATGTCGAAATCAGGCATGGCCAATTGATCGCGGAAGAACACATATCCCAGCACCATGGGGGCAGCAAAAACCACGGATTGGACAGCACCCACGAGGAAGAGGGAGATGATTTTTCCCACCACCAGCGTTGTGGGATTTAGGGTTGTCAGGATCATCTCGGTGACCCGGTTTTCCTTCTCCTCCAGCGTTGAGGCCAGCATTTGGTTGGCCAGCAGGATGATCACAACGTAAAACAACACCAGGAAAAGCAGCGGCGGCACCACAGTTGCCAGGCCCCCGGACGGTTCACCGTCCTTGAAGGTTTGCAGATCCGTGCTGAAGTTACCTTGTACCGCAGCCGCCAGTTCGGGCGACCCCACCTCTTTTTGCGCCGAGAGAACCACCAGCTGCTTGGCGACGGCGTCGTAGCTGCCGTTCTTGAATATTCCTTGGTCAGTGCCGAAGACCAAGACCGGCTCAGCTAACAGATTGGCGGGAAAGGCAAAGTACGCATGGAGGCTGCCGGCCCTGACCCGGTCCGCGGCGGTGCTTGAGTTCTCTTCGACCTCGCCGCCCATGGCTTTGGCTAGGGCAGGGTCGATCAGCTTCGATGCGTCCGAGTAGGTGAATTCGAGCGTCTGGTCTTTTTGGGCATCGGTGAGGGACTGCGTGGAGGTGCTGCTAGCAAAAATCAGGGCAAAGACGATCCCCAGCAACACCGGGATGGCCAGTGTCGCTACCCAGAAGCGACGCTTCTTTACGGTTCTGGTGAATTCAAAATGCACCACGGTACCTAGGTTGTGCCGTGCCATCTCAGGCCACCTTCCCTGCGGCTGAACGGGATGGACCGGCTGCATCCTCGCCGTAGACCTGAATGAAGATGTCATCGAGGCTGCGCCTGGTGGCCTCGAAGCCACGGACAGCCACCCCGGCCATGACAAGTTCCTTCAACACCTGAGCCTCATCGACAGCATCCGCGACGGACAACTCCGCGTAGTTGTTCTCCAACTTGGTGATTTTGTAGTGCGGCGAATCGGGGAGGCTGCCGGCATATTTGACCCTAATAGTCCGGCCGCCAAACTGTTTTTGGACCTCATCGATGGTGCCGTAGGCGTGGGCTTTCCCGTCTTTAAGCAGGATGATCCGATCGCACAGCCGCTCCACCTCCTCCATCTGGTGGGTGACCATCATGACAGTTGCCCCGGCATCTTTGCGTTCCTCGATGATGTCCATCAGGAGGCGCCGGTTGACCGGATCGAATCCCTTGGTTGGTTCATCAAGGATCAGCAGTTCGGGTTCATTCATGATGGTCACGCCCAGCTGAATTTTTTGCTGCTCACCGCCCGAAAGCTTGTCGACCCGCACATTTGCCTTATCTGTCAGGTCCACCCGCTTCAGATACTGCTGGGAAAAGTTCAGCGCATCTGCACGGGACAGCCCCTTGAGCCGGCCAAAGTAGGCCATGACATCGCGCACAGACTCTTTTTTGTACAACCCGCGCTCCTCCGGCAGGTAGCCGAGCCGCGAGCCAAAGTCGTCGTTGAACACCTTGCCGTTGATCTCCAAAGTCCCCGCTGTGGGACGGTAGATGCCCAGCAAAGCCCGGATCGTCGTCGTTTTTCCACTTCCGTTGCTGCCCAGAAAACCGAACGTCTCACCGCGTTCCACATCAAAAGACAGTCCTTCAATGACCTTCTTTTGGCCAAAGTGCATGTGGAAGTCGTGCACGTGGATCAACGGCGTTGAGGCGTTCATAGTGCCCAGCGTAGCCACAAACGGCCATCGGAAGCAGATACTTGCCCAACGTCGATGCAAAGATGGAATCCATGACCGTTGACGTACCCCTCTTACTTGACCTTTTAGGCGTCTTTTTCTTCGCCGTCTCCGGCAGCCTGCTCGCCGCCCGCAAGGGTTTTGACCTGATCGGGTCTGTCCTGCTTGGCTCCATGGCCGGCCTTGGCGGCGGCGTAATCCGGGACGTGATTCTCCATCAAGGACCGCCAGCAGCATACAGCCACCCAATCTACCTAGTCCCATCCCTTGCGGCCTCCGCACTGGTCTATTTCACGGTCAAGAATGTTCAGCGCAGCGGTTGGCTGTTGTTCACGTTCGACGCCGGTGGGCTGGCCTTGTTTTGCGTCACCGGTACGCTCAAGGCCCTTGCTGCGGGGATGAACCCCGTAGCCGGAATCCTGCTGGGCGTCACTACCGCGGTGGGTGGCGGCATCCTGCGCGACATTACGGCCAACGAGGTGCCGAGCGTCTTTGACCCGAAGGATCTGTACGCCATCCCGGCCTTCATCGGGGCAGCTTTGGCCACGGGACTGTGGCATCTGGGGTGGTTGAACCTTGCAACCGGAAGCGCCGCCGCCGTGGTCGTTTTCATGCTGCGCATGCTGAGCCTGCACTTCGGTTGGCACGGTCCGCTGGCTGCCCGCAGCTGGACACCGCGCAGGGCCGTCCGCAGCTAGAATTGAACGCAGAGTTGTACACGCCAATTTTCGGAGATTTGAATGTCTGACATGTTCGTAGAGAAGTTCCGCGGCCTGGTGCCCCTGTATCTGGAGGAACCGTGGCAGGAAGCCGACGGAATCGAATGGGCTGACCTGGACGCAGTCTTTACGGAATTGAAGATCACCGTCCCACTGGCGTTGCGCGAGTTCCTGCACGCCTTGGGCAACTGTGAAGACATCATGGAGGCCTACTACTACTTCTGGGATCCGGAAGAACTCGAAGTCGAAGACGGCTACCTGCTGTTTCTCGAGGACGAGGACGAGGCCTACACCTGGGGCATCCTCACCGACCAGGCCGAGGTTCCGGATCCCATTGTGTGGCGCCGCAACAATGCCACGGGCGAGTGGGTCAATGAAGAAGGAACGTTCAGCGAGTTTGTGTTTGACATGCTGGAATGGGTTTTCACCGAAGAGGACTAACCGCGGCCGAACTGGCCCCCTCCAGCTATGGGAATATTCATCCGCTGGAGGTAGCGTTGCGTTATGGACGCACAGGAGCCGACAAGCGCATTGATTCCGGACCCGGCCGTGGTTGTGGGGCTGGTCGAAAAACTGGTCGAGGGCATCTGGCCCCGATCCGAAGCGGACAGAAAGGCCTTGTTCCAGCGGCTGGGGTTCACCTCGGGCGCCAGCTGGGATGACGCCGTGCCGGCCTCTCCGTTGAACCACTACGCGCTGTCCACCAAGCAGCCTGGTGAGATCTCGTCATCGTGGAACTCCTTCAACGGCCGCTTCTTGGGCGTCAGCATGCAGCTCTACACAGCCATGGACACCGACAATCCCTCGACCCGGCAGGGCTTTGAGGATTTCCGCCAGCATTTCACCACCATTTACGGTGAAGGCGTCAACCCTTGGCACGACCCCATCATCCAGGCCTGGGTATGGAACGTGAATGGGCGCCGGATTGCCATCCGCTTCTTCAATCTCCAGCACAGCGGCATGCTACTCACGGTCGACGACGCCGGGCTGGCCACGGCCGCCGAAGCCGAGGCCCGCCGTCGTAATGCACCAATGCACTGGAATGACAGCGAGGAGCGCACGAGCCCCTTCAATCTCCCGCAACTCAATCTCCCGCAGCGAGGAGTTAGAACCTAGAGGTTCAGGAACTAGACGTCGCGGGAAACCACTGCTTCGGCAAAGTTCATGAGCGCGCTCTTGACGATGCCTTCGGGCATGGGCGCCAGTGCCGCAATTGCGGAGTCTGACCACTCGCGTGCCACGGCCCACGAGTCAAGCGTGACCTGGTGTCCACGCAGAGCGTCCACGGCTTCGGCCAAGGCCTCGTCGCTGGACAGGTCACCGTCAACAAGTGCCAGGACGGCGCTTGCATCCGCATCACCGGCGGCCACAGCCTTGCGCAGCAACAGCACGGGCAGGGTGGGGATGCCTTCACGCAGATCCGTGCCAGGGGACTTACCGGAAACCTTCTTCATGCCTGTCACATCGATGACGTCATCGGCCAGCTGGAAGGCAACGCCCACCTTTTCGCCGTATTCAAGCATGACGTTTTGCAATTCCTCCGGGACGCCGGCAAAGATCGCGCCGAGCTGTCCGGATGCGGCCACCAGAGATGCCGTCTTGTCAGCGATGACAGACAAGTAGTGCTCAATGGGGTCTTCGTCCTCGCGCGGACCGACAGTCTCATGCAACTGACCAAGGCAGAGGCGCTCAAAGGTGCGTGCCTGGATTTCCAGGGCCCTGCCACCAAGCTGCGAAACCAGGATCGAGGCGCGGGCGAAGATCAGATCGCCCGTGAGGATGGCGACGGTGTTGCCCCATACTTCATGAGCCGTGGGTGCTCCGCGGCGGTAGGGCGCGGAGTCCATGACGTCGTCGTGGTAGAGGGTGGCCAGGTGCGTCAGTTCGACGACGACGGCGGCCTGCACCACTTCCTGCCGTTCCGGATCCCCGAGGTGGGCTGCAAGGAGCGCCAGCAGAGGGCGGATGCGCTTGCCTCCGGCTTCCACAAGGTGGCGGCTCGTGGCGTCCGCCAGCGGATCGGAGTGCGCTATGGCCTCCCGCAAAACTTTCTCAACCTTCGCCATCCCCAGGGCGATGGAGGGGCCAAGATCAGGATCCTCTGCGACGGCGGAAAAACCTGCCGGCAGTTGCAGCCCCGTGGCAATGGCCATGGTGCTGGGGTTCGGATCGTGCTGTTCAGGGCGCCCTTGACCGGCATGGGTCCAGCTTTGGTTCGCGGAAGTAGTCACTGCTTAACACTAACTATTGGTAGGGATTCTTGCTTGGACGTGCGGGTAGTCTCCTGGTTACTGGTGGCCGGGACCAACTTTTCCAGTAGATGAATCACTCTATCCTCAAAACCACGTTCACCTGTGTCCGTGAGATTGGCCATGAGGCGAACCACAAAGCGCATCAGAATCGGCATGGGCATACCCGTGCGCAATGCCAGTTTCATAATGCCGGGCTTGCCAATCAAGGACGCGAAGGCCCGGCCAAGGGTAAAGTGACTCCCCCATTGATCGCGGATGAAGTCGGAATAGCCCGAGAGCGCATGGTTGGCCGCCAACGAGGAGTTGGTTCCGGCGGCCCGGACGATGAAGTCCGCCGCATACCGGCCCGATTCCATGGCGTAGGAAATACCTTCCCCATTGAAGGGGCTCACCATGCCGCCGGAATCGCCCAACAGCATCAGGCCATCGGAGTAATGCGGGGTTCTGTTGAAGCCCATGGGAAGCGCGGCCCCGCGGATGGGGCCAACCTGGTTTTCGGGGGTGAACCCCCACTCGGCGGGCATGCCTGCCGTCCAATCGCGCAAGACTTGGCGGTAATCCAGCTTGCCAAATTCCTTGGAGGAGTTCAGGATTCCCAGGCCAACGTTGGCCGTGCCGTCGCCGACGCCGAACACCCAACCGTAGCCGGGGAGCACCTTGCCATCCGGGGAGGCCAGCTCCAGCCAGCCCTCCATCCACTCTTCGTCGTGGCGCGGTGAGGTGAAGTAGGTGCGGTAGGCAACGCCCATGGGACGGTCATCGCGCTTGGCAAAGCCGTGCGAGACGGCCGTGCGGGTGGAATTTCCGTCTGCGGCCAGGACAATGTCGGCGAAGAAGTCCGCGCTTTCGCCCGTCTTCCTACCTGCGTCATCCAAAAGCGACGCCCGGGCACCCACGACAGTTCCGGCGTCGTCCGTGAGAACCGTGGAGACCGAGTGGCCCTCTAGGATCACGGCGCCGGCACTCCGGGCGTGGGCGGCCAGTGATTCATCAAAGCCTAGGCGGGTGCGAATGAGCCCGTAGTTAGGGAAGTTGCTGAGTTCGGGCCACGGGACCTCGATCTGGCGGCCACCGGCAATCAGGCGCAGGCCCTTGTTGCGGCGCCAGCCTTCGGCGGGATCGTGCGGCAGACCCATGAGCTGCATTTCACGCACGGCGCGAGGAGTGAGCCCGTCGCCACAAACTTTTTCGCGCGGGAAGCGGGTTTTTTCCAGCACGGTGACCTCAAGCCCTGCCGAGGCCAAATGATAAGCGGCGGTGGATCCGGCGGGGCCGGCGCCTACAACAAGTACCTTCATGCTGTGCGGGGTTTGGTGGCGCGGTGAACGGCAACAATGCCGCCGCTGAGGTTCCGGTATTGCACCGATTCCCAGCCTGCCTCGGTGAGCCAAGCGGACAAATTGTCCTGGTTGGGCCACGCCCGGATGGACTCGGCCAGATACACGTAAGCGGCCGGGTTGGAGGCAACCTTCTTGGCGATCGGCGGCAGTGCGCGCATCAGGTATTCGGTGTAAACGGTTCGGAACGGGGCGAAAGTGGGGTGTGAGAACTCGGCCACCACCAGCGTGCCACCGGGCTTTGTCACACGCAGCATCTCGCGCAGGGCCTTCTTGGGATCGACAACGTTGCGCAGCCCAAAGGAGATCGTGGAGGCGTCAAAGGAATTGTCCGCGAACGGCAGGTTGGTGGCATCCCCTGCGACAAAGTCAATGTCGGGGCGGCGGCGCTTGCCGACCTTGAGCATGCCAACGGAGAAATCGCATGCCACAACGTGCACGCCTGCATCGGCGTAGGGTTCGCTGGAGGTGCCTGTACCGGCCGCCAAATCCAGGACGCGCTGGCCGGCTCGTGCGCCAACGGCGTCAACAACAATGCGGCGCCACCGACGGGTCTGACCCATGGACAGAATGTCGTTCACAATGTCGTAGTTCGGGGCCACGTCGTCAAACATGGCTGCCATTTCTTCCGGACGCTTATCCAAGGATGCACGATTCACCCCTTTAGTGTCTCAAACTTTGCTCCGGTTCGCGCATTTTCGGCCATTGCAGGGCGGTCCTTGTGGGCCATCACACCGGGCGGTACCGCGCCACACCGTCCCCGGAGCAGGTTTCTGTTCCGGGCGAGTAATCTTGAATCATCATGACTGCTTCCTTAGGCACCCATCCGCTGCGCACCCTGACCACGGCCTTGGACCCGGCCACGCTGGGTGAACTCGGCGTCACCGGACCGGCCAGTCTCTTGAACGGAACCTCCGCCTCGGACCCCTTGTGCTGGCTGCGCCGTGGCGAAGGCTTGCTTGGCTTTGGTGAGATCGCTTCCTTTACCGGCACCGGACCTTCCCGATTCGCCGACGCCGAACAGTGGTGGAAAGAGCTGTTGGTCCTCGCCGCCGTTGACGATTCCGTGCGCATGCCCGGCACCGGCGCCATGGCCTTTGGCTCCTTCGCGTTCTCCAAAACCAGCGCCTTCGAATCACTGCTGATCGTTCCGGCCCTGGTGGTGGGATTCTCCGGCGGCATGGTCTGGCTCACCCAACTGAACCTTGATGGCACGGTCCCCACCCCGGAATCCGCCCTTGCACTGTTGCGGGAGGAACTGTTGCGGGAGGCCGCAACTTCTCCTGAACGTTCGACGCCGGACACCCCCTCCACGGGCACCGTGCGTTCGGGCGCCCTGACCGAGGCACAGTGGAAGGAAACGGTTGCCGCTGGCGTGGAGGCAATTGTGCGCGGCGGGCTGGATAAGGTGGTTTTGGCCCGGGATGTTGTGGCAACATTCCCGGAACCCGTGCAGCGAGTTTCAATTCTGCAACGATTAGCCAGTCTTTACGATGAATGCTGGACCTACGCCGTGCGCGGGCTGGTGGGTGCGACGCCGGAAATTCTGATCAAGGTGGACGGTTCCACCGCCCAGGCCCGAGTATTGGCCGGGACCCTTGACCGCGAGGATGAACCTGCAGGTTCCACAGGCTTTGCCGCCGCCGTTTTGGGTGGCTCCGCCAAGCAACGTCAGGAACATGACTTTGCCGTTCGATCGCTTACCCGTCAGCTGGCACCCTTTGCCACCGACCTGTCTTTCCCGGCCGAGCCGTTCATTTTGGAGCTCCCCAATGTGTGGCATCTGGCATCCGATGTCACGGCTGAACTGGCCAGCTCCAACGGCCATCTGCCCACGTCTTTGGCCCTTGTTGAGGCCCTGCATCCCACAGCCGCGGTCTGCGGAACGCCCCGCGAGGATGCTGGGGCGCTCATCCTCGAACTGGAGAAGATGGACCGCGGCCCCTACGCCGGGCCGGTTGGCTGGCTGGATGGCGCCGGCAACGGCGAATGGGGCATTGCCCTGCGTGGAGCCATGCTCGAGGATGCGCACCATGTACGCCTGTATGCCGGGGCCGGCATTGTTCAAGCTTCCGATCCGGCTGCCGAGCTGGCCGAAACATGGGCCAAGTTCCGGCCCATGCTTCAAGCCTTGAACCTGCCCAACCATCCCTGAGCTGTTCTTGACAGTCCGGAATCCCGGACAGGCACCCCAAGAAAGCCCTTGCCAGACAAACTGGTAAGTTGTTCAATAATCAAATGTAGTTTACCGTGATGCAAATCACCGCGAGATACACTAGTTTTCAATAGACAGTGCCCCACGGACCAAGTGCCTCGAGAAACAAAGGGATATCATGCAAATCTCACCCAAGCTGACCATTCGCCTGGCCGCAGTCGCGGCCGTCGCAGCACTGGCCCTGACCGGCTGCACCACCGCATCCCAGGACGGCGACACCGATAGCAGCGGAGCTGCTTCGAAGGCTGCCGCTTTTGACCCGACCACGGTTGCTAAGGATGACGCGCTGATTGCTCTGTTGCCGGCAGCCCTGAAGGACAAAGCAACCCTTGAAATTGGTTCGGACACTTCTTACGAGCCCGCTGAATTCCTGGACAAGGACGGCCAGACTCCGATCGGCTACGACGTGGACATTGCCAAGGCAATCGCGGCGACGCTGGGCAAGAAGGCCGTTGTTCACACGGCTGACTTCTCCTCCATCATCCCCAAGATCGGCACCGTTTACGATCTGGGCATCTCTTCCTTCACGATCAACCCTGAGCGTTCAAAGGCCGTGAACTTTGTGAGCTACTTCAACGCCGGCGTTCTGTGGGCCGTCCAGAAGGGTAACCCCAAGGGCATCAGCATGGACGATCTCTGCGGCAAGAAGATCGGCGTTCAGACGGGCACGGTTGAGGAAGATCCAGATGTGAAGGATCGCTCCGCAAAGTGCGTCGCTGATGGCAAGCCGGCCATCGAGATTGTTTCCTTGAAGAACCAGACCGAAGTCACCACACGCCTGGTGGGCGGCACCATTGACGCCATGAGCGCCGATACTCCCATCATCAACAACGCCTTGGCCAAGACCAACGACCAGCTGGAAACCTTGGGCGACACCTACGACTCTGCCGAGCAGGGCATCGCTATTGCCAAGACTGATGCCGCCTTCGCAGCAGTCATTGAAAAGGTCATGAACAAGCTCATCGAAGATGGCAGCTACGACAAGATCCTGACCACCTGGAACAACCAGGATGGCGCCTTGAAGGCCGCCGTCCTGAACCCGACGGCTGGCTAACCCTTGAGCCGCCTAACCTCACGTCGGCCTTCTAGCGGCGGCGGTTCGGATGTGGAGCTGATCGACGCAGTTCCCGTCCGGCACCCGTGGCGGTGGGTCGGTGCCGCATTCATTCTGTTAGTGGTCATCCTGGCGATCCAGTCCATGACCACCAATGAGAAGTTCTATTGGGGAACCTTCAGGGCTTATGTCCTTGACGTCTTGGTTATTCAAGGCGTTGGCTGGACGCTCATCCTGACGGTGACTTCCATGGTCATTGCCATTGTTTTGGCGATCCTGTTGGCCTTCATGCGACAATCAGACAACCCGCTGTTCCGGTACGTTTCCTGGGTCTGGGTCTGGTTCTTCCGCGGCACCCCGGTGTACACGCAGTTGCTGTTTTGGGGATCTATTGGTGCCCTTTATCCCAAGATCATCGTTGGGGTGCCTTTTGGCCCCGAACTCTTTTCTTGGGACACCGCCACGGTGATCAACGCAACGGTGGCCGCCATTGTGGGCCTTGGTCTCAACGAATCAGCGTACTTGGCGGAGATTTTCCGTGCAGGCCTGAAGTCCGTGGATAACGGTCAGATGGAGGCTGCCGAGGCCCTTGGCATGCGCCGCTCAAAGGTCATGTGGCGGATCATCCTGCCCCAGGCCATGCGCGTGATCATTCCTCCCACAGGCAATGAAACCATCGGCATGCTCAAAACCACCTCGCTGGTGTTGGCCGTACCGTTTACCTTGGACCTGACGTTCGTGACCAATGCCTTGGCGAGCCGGACCTTCCTGCCGATTCCGCTGTTGATGGTTGCGGCGTTCTGGTATCTGGTGATCACCTCGGTGTTGATGGTTGGCCAGTTCTACGTTGAAAAGCACTTCGGCAAGGGCGTGGACAACGTCATGAAGGCTCCCGTTAAGGCCACAGCCGCCGCGGCAGCTGCCCACGCCAAGCCAGTTGACGGCATCGATGAAACTACGGAAGGTGGCAAGTAATGACTGACACCACCTCAACACACGCTGCTCCCAAGCCGCTCGTGGAGATTCAGGGTGTTCACAAGTTCTTTGGTGAACACCACGTGCTCAAGGGCATCGACATGACGGTCAAGCCGGGTGAAGTTTCGGTCATCATTGGCCCTTCCGGTTCCGGCAAGTCAACGCTCCTGCGCTGCATCAACCTACTCGAATCCATCAGCGCCGGACGTATCTACGTCCACGACGATCTGATTGGGTTCAAGGACGTCAACGGCAAGTTGCATGACATGAACACGAAACAGATCGCGGCCCAGCGCCGTGAAATCGGCATGGTGTTTCAGCGCTTCAACCTGTTCCCGCACAAGACAGCCCTGCAGAACATCATCGAGGCACCCACCCAGGTGAAGCGCCAGTCCAAGGCTGCCGCCAAATTGAAGGCCCGCGAACTGCTGGAAATGGTGGGCCTTTCCGACCGCGCCGATTTCTACCCCTCGCAGCTTTCCGGCGGCCAGCAGCAGCGCGTTGCCATTGCCCGCGCCCTGGCCATGGAGCCGGAGTTGATGCTCTTCGATGAGCCCACCTCAGCCCTTGACCCGGAGCTGGTGGGCGACGTCCTTGAAGTCATGAAGAACCTGGCCAAGTCAGGCATGACCATGATTGTGGTGACCCACGAGATTGGCTTTGCCCGCGAGGTAGGCGACACCCTGACATTCATGGATGGCGGCGTCGTGGTGGAAAGCGGAAACCCGCGCGACATCATCGCCAATCCCCAGCATCACCGCACCAAGGAATTCCTCAGCAGGGTCCTTTAGGACCGTCTGAAAATGACCGGGTCTCGCTAGGCTCGACCATCCATGGTCGAGCCTAGCGAGACCCGGTTTTTTGCGTTAGATGATGACGTTCAAAGCTGCGGTGTACCCGGCCGCCACGGAACCGGAGGTCGACGCCAATTGGTGGATGCCGCCGTCGTCCCCAAAAACCATGTCACCGGCAAGCGGGGTGTTGGGAAAATTCTGCTGGCTGGTTTCATACCCTGTTGACGCGTACACCTCATTGCAGGAGGCCTCCGTCATGGCAATCTGGGACGTGCGCAGGATCTGACCGGCCGAGGTGGCATTGGACATGCTCTCAAATACTTCAAAGTGGATGTGCGGCCAGCGGCCGTTGTAGGCACCCGGGAAAATGGTGGTGAAGGTGAGCTGACCATTGGCATCGGCCTCCTGAACGCCGCGCAGGAAGTTCTCGTTTTCCAAGCCCTGGTCATACAGCGAATACTTGCCGTCCCTGGTGGCGTGCCACACGTAAACGGCGGCCCCCGCGAGCGGTTTGCAGCCCTGCGCATTGTCCAAAAGCGTCAACGTGACTGTCAGCGGAACGCCCTCAGCCTTGGTGGCAGAGGCGCCAAAACTGGCAGTGATATCCTGACGGACCACGCCTGAGGCAGTAAGGACATCGGGTCCATTGGAACCATCGGCGGGATAGGGCCCGCCCGTCTCCTCCGGGGTGTCGGCGGTAGCGGCTGTGCATTCGGCAAGGGCGCGCGTCACCTGGGCCGTAGCTTCGGCCGTACTCGTGGTTGTCGGAGTGGCAGCCGCGGTACTCGCGGCGGTAGTGGTGGCCGTGGCTTCATGGACGGCTGGGGTGCAGGCCGCCAAGCTGGCAACGACCCCTGCGCCAACCATTAGCCCCAGCGCATGTCGCCGGGTGAACAGGGTCCCCAGATCAAATTCGAGGCCTCGGTCGTGGTCGGGATGCGGTGAGTTTGTCATAGCATTCACTCCATCAAGGATTCTTATGCGCGGGCTGTACTCCTGCTGTACCAAGACTACGAGTGCCGTCTAGTGGGTGGCTATGGCGGCGCTGATACTCAGGTGCAGCTCACGCAGGCCGTCACGGCTCGCCGCCACCTCGATGATGTGCCGCCCCACCACGGATGCGGCCAGCGCATCGGTAAGCTCGGCTGCGGTCCGCACCAGAGTGTGGCCCCAGCCGTATGCAACGGCCAGCGCGGCCAGATCCACAGTGTGCGGTGTGCCAAAGAAGCGTTCGACGGCGGACGCATAGTTGGGTGCCTGCGCGAGCGTCCCGTGTTCCAAGACGCTGAAGATGCCGCCGCCGCCATCGTTGAGGACGATGACCTGAAGGTTGGGCATTTGCTCGGTTGGCCCGATATTCAGCGCCCCGGAATCGTGCAAGAACGTCACATCGCCAAGCAGCACCCGGGTTGCCGCACCCGTGGCGAGAGCGATGCCGGTTGCCGTGGCAATGGTTCCGTCGATGCCGGCAAGACCTCGGTTCGCGAAGGTCGTGACCTTGTTTTCCGGCGTGGGCCTTCCTGCCAGGTCAACGTCACGGACGGGGTTTGAAGACCCGAGCATGAGATTACTGCCGGATTCCTGTTGCGCCCGGGCCCAGAGCTGCCGGGCAACGTCCGGTCCACTCAGTCCCCCACCGTTGCTCACCGCGCCTTCAAGGACGGTCTCCAGCGCGGTCTCGGCACCGGCCGCCGCCTCCTGCCATGCGGCCAACCACCCCGCGGGGCCCTGTCCGGCAAAACCCACCAACTGGTCCCACTGGGTCAGGATCAGCTCCGTGCGATGCCCGGCCTCAAACCACGACACCGGTTTGGGCAAGAAGAGCGCCCGTTCAAGTTCGGCATTGGCCAGCAGTCCGCTGATCTGCCGGGACAACGTTGGCCGACCAAAAAGCACCACGCGCTCAATCGGCAAGGCGCTGTCCGGACCGAACTTGTCCAACAGCAGGCGGTAGGGGCCAACGGCATTGGGGCCAAACCGGGCATTGGAGGAGGGCTCTGCCAACAAGGGAAGTCCCAGCATTCGCGCAAAGTATTCGGCGTCCGCACCGGCCCCATGTCCGGCCACAACCACAGTCCTGTGGCTGCTCGACGCCAAGGGCTCCGGAACACCGCCCGATGGAAGGGGAAGGGCTCCGGCCACGTCGCCGCGCTCGATTGCGCCGCCGTCGGAATCACTGTCCGCGAACTCTGGCAAATCAGGCACCTTCGGTGCGTCAACTGTCGGCAGGAGCCGTTCCCATTCGGAGCCGTCCAAAGCAGGCGTCAAAGGGTCTCGGAAGGCAAGGTTGACCTGCACCGGACCGGCGGAGATGCCATCAAGGCGACCACGTGCCGCGCTCATGGCTGTAGCGATGGCGCTGCTGGGGTCCACCCCGGCAGGGACATCCGTGGCGAAACGCACGTGGTCGCCGAAGAGATCCAGCTGGTGCGTTGTCTGGTTGGCGCCCGTGCCACGCAGTTCCTCGGGCCGGTCCGCGGACAAGACCAACAACGGGGTTCCGCTGTGGTTTGCCTCCATCACGGCCGGAAGCAGATTGCCCACGGCCGTTCCCGAGGTGGTGACAACGGCTGCTGGCACACCCGAGCCCAGGGCCAGGCCCAGTGCCGTAAAACCGGCAACTCGTTCGTCCACGCGCACATGGACGCTCAACCTGCCATCGGCTTCCGCCTCGGCCAGGGCGTAGACAAGCGGGGCGCTGCGGGAGCCAGGTGCCACGACCACATGGCCAATCCCTGCGCGTTCCAGGGCGTCGACAACGTAGCGGGCAGCATCCATGGAGCTAAGTAAAGTCACGCTCCTACTCTATCCACCCCTCGCGTTAGAGCAGGGCGTAGCAGCGGCGGAGGCGGTCAAGCCACCAGTCACGGCGCTCGGCGGGTGCGGCGAACTGTGCCAAAAGATCCGGATCGGCCACAACGCTGCGCACATCCATGCCACCGGCCACGGCCACGAGGCTCGGGGAGGCAACATCTGCGGCCATGAGCGACACCGTGCCCAGGCCGCAAGCGAACGGCAGTTCCGGCAGGGCGGCCGCGAGTGCCAGACCGGTACTGATGCCCACCGAGGAATCCAGGGCGGAACTGACGACGGCGGGCAGGCCAGCTTCCGCGACGATCTCCAGTGCACGCCGAACTCCGCCAAGTGGCGCGGCTTTGACGATGATCAGATCTGCTGCTCCGGCACGGGCCACGGCGAGCGGGTCGGTGGCCTTGCGCACGCTTTCATCGGCGGCGATCAGGACCGATCCCGAAAGCGCCTTCCGCACGGCCGCCATCTCGGCGATGGTTGCAACTGGCTGCTCGGCATATTCCAGCCCAAACACGCTCAGCATGCGCAGGGCCGAGATAGCCTGATCCACACCCCAGCCACCATTGGCGTCCACCCGAATCTTGGCGTCGGGCAGCAGATGCCGCACCGCGCCCACCCGCGCCGCGTCCTCGGACATGGACTGGCCGGCCTCGGCAACCTTGATCTTCACGGTGTCCACAGCGTCAAAAGCATCCAGCACGGCGGGCACCTGGTTCGCGGAAACTGCCGGAACCGTCGCGTTCACCGGAACCCAGTCGCGCACCGGTTCGGGGTGCCCAAGCCAGCCAGCCTCCAGTGCCGAGGCCAACCAGCGGGAGGACTCTTCGTCGTCGTACTCAAGGAACGGACCAAACTCACCCCACCCGGCGGGGCCTTCGAAAACCATGACCTCGCGGGTCTCCACACCCCGGAACTTCACGCGCATCGGCAGGGAGACTACGTGGGCTGCGGAGAGAAGGGCATCGAGCGGGGGGAGTGAAAACATGTCTTCACTGTAGCCCCAAGGTCAGCAAGCTCCCATGAATCTGTGGGAACCTAGAATCGATGACTAACCACGCCGCATCCCACCGTTCAGGCCTCCCGGGCCGTGTTGGCGCGCGCCTTGCAGCCTGGCCATTCCTGGTCGCGGCGCTCATAAGTCTGGCCGCCTTGGTCTTGAGCTACCGATTCTTCGTCGAAACCACGACGGGCCAGTTCATTGACGAATCCGCGTTGGTGGAGGCCGTCGTGGCCCGCGAACGGATCGGTACGCAAACCGCACAGGTGCTCGATCTGCTGCCGGCAACCTCCGTGGTCCTCGCAACGCTGGTGGTTTTATTTGTCACCCTGGCCCGGCGCCGCTGGAAAGCAGCCGGCATCGCCATCGCCGCCATGGCCGCAGCGAACCTCTCAACCCAACTCATCAAGGCCCTCTTGCCGGACCGCCCCGACCTTGGCGTGAACACCCTCACGCTAAACTCGCTGCCGTCCGGACACAGCACGCTCGCCGCCAGCGCCGCGGCCGCCGTATTCCTTGTGGTGTCCCCGCGGTGGCGCCCCGCCGCAGCAATGGTGGGTGGCAGCTACGCCATCATGGCCGGCATCTCCACGCTCATCAACCAGTGGCACCGCCCGGCCGACGTCGTTGCCGCCTTCTTCGTTGTGGCCTTCTGGACCGCCTTGGCAGCATTGGTGATCATGCGCAGCGGGCCCAAGTGGAACGTATGGCTCGGCGCAAACGAGCACTGGGCCTCGGCTCGCTGGTGGACCTTCCTGCCTGGGATTCTCGCCGTGCTGGCCGGGGCGTCTGCCGCCCTGGTCTACCGCCAGGTCACGGGCGCCGAAGCCGTCAGCACTACGAGCTTTTTCCTCGTGGGCGTGGGCCAAATAGTCATGGTTGGTTACGGCCTGACGTTTGCCAGCACGCTGTTGCTGACCCTGCCGATACGACGCCGGAGCTAGCGCTAGCTCACTAGCGCTCTACAGGCTTGTTGCGGGGGATCGAATATCCCAACATTGCCGCAGCACCAAGGCCCAGCAAACCGGTAGCGGCGATGCCGAACGGAAGCGTTACGGCGGCCGTCAGCCCGGCAAGAATCGCTGGCCCGCTCGAGCCGCCGGTGTCCGCCATGAACCGCCAGATACCCAAGAATTGGGCCCGGCCGTTGCGCGGTGAGTAATCGGCTCCCAACGTCATGATCAATCCAGAACCAATGCCATTGCCGAAGCCGATGAGCAGCGCCACCAGCAGCAGCGAGACGGCGCCGGTGGTGAGCGGCATGAGAAGAAGTGCAACGCCCATGAGCACCATGGAGGGGACGGCCACCGCAATCCGGCCCTTCTTGTCCATGACCTTGCCTGCCGGATAAAACACCAGCATGTCGATGGCGCCGGAGAGTCCGTAGATCAAGGATGTCACGGCCGGGTTGAGCCCAAGGTTGTCGGCCCACAGCGGCACCACCACCTGGCGTGAGGAACGGACCGAACTGACCAGCAGCACGCCCATCCCCACGGTCAAAAACACCTTCCGGTGAGTGGCCAACAATGATGAAACAGTGGCTTTGGGGCCCACGGATGTGGCGCCGTCTGCGCTGACCAGATCCGGCAGCCACCAGGCCACAACCCCGGCGCCGGCAACGGCGATCGCCGCCACCCAGTACGCGCCGGGAAGCCCCGCCAAATGAATCACCAGCGCCCCGATGAAGGGCCCGGCAAACAGTCCGATTCGCCCTACCCCGCCCAGCGTGGACATGGCCCGGGCCCGCATCAGCGGCGGCACTGCTTCGGTGAGGTAGCTCTGGCGGGCCAGATGGAACACTGCGGAGGCGACGCCGATCAGGAACACCCCGGCCCCGAATATCAAGAGGTTGTGGGCATACACGCAGATCAGCATGGCCACGAGACTCAAGGCCGACGCTCCCAGCATGCCGAGGCGTTCGCCAAATTTGGCGGTAAAGATTGACGCCGGAATGTTGCTAATCAGGGATCCAATGCCGATCAGTGAAACCACCAAGGCGGCGCCGGCCAAGGAGGACCCCATGTCACGGGCACTGAGCGGGATAACGGGCAAGATGGCGCCCTCACCAATGCCAAACAGCAAGGATGGCCCAAACGCCGGAACGGCGATGGACCACAGATTGAAGTCTCCGGGGTCAGCTGTTTTACTCACTGGCCCAACTCTAGACCCGTCCACCCCTCCCTTGAGGCAGCATTGAGGCAGCCACTACCGTGGCCATCGTTGCTGCGAATGCGGCATCCACCGGACGTCCGTGACCGGGCACCATCACCGGATAAGTTCCGCCCATGGTGGCAAGACGGTGCAGCACGGCAACCCATTCGCCAGGGTAGGCGTCCTCGTAGTCGGGCTCTGCACCTTCCTCCAAAACGTCTCCGGCAAACAAGACGCCGGGCGCACCGACCATGAGATCCCCGCTGCTATGTCCGCGACCGAGCGTGAACAGCTTCACCTCAACACCGCCAAGATCCAGCACCACGGTTTCATCCGTCATGTGATGAGTTGGCGCCACAATTTCCGCCTGGGGAGCGATGCCTTCGGCCATCTCGGGTTCGTGGCCGGCGACAAACTGCCGCTGCCACTCCCCTGTCTCCGCCATGGCCAGGGCCGCGGCGGCGTGTGCCCAAAACTCGGTGACCCCGGCAGCCTTGAACGTTGCGTTTCCAAAGAAGTGATCCCAGTGCGCGTGGGTGTTGACGGCCACCAGCGGGAGAAGCGGTAGACCAGTGACTTCACGCACGGCCGTCAGGATCTCGGCGGCATGACGGGGACCGCACCCGGTGTCGACAACAAGGGCCCGCTCCGCGCCCACCACTAATCCGATGTTGACCAGCGCCCTGGCGGCACTGCTGGGCAGCACAAAACAACCACCGCCGAGATCCTGCCAGCTGGCCGACACTAGAGATCAGCGAGGATGCTGGCCGGGTTTTCCATGGCGTCCGCGACGAAGCGCAGGAAGCCTGCCGCCACGGCGCCGTCGCACACGCGGTGATCGAAGGCGAGCGTCAGCTCCGTCATTTTCCGCACACACAGTTCCCCGTCCACCACCCATGGCTTGTCCATGATTCGTCCCAATCCCAGCATGGCCGCCTCGGGATAGTTGATGATGGCGGCCGATCCGTCCACACCCAACACCCCATAGTTGTTGATGGTGAATGTACCACCGCCCAGCTGCGCCGGAGCCGCCTTGCCGCCGAGTGCCCGTTCCGTCAGCTCGCGGATGGCCTCATCCAGCTCCCTGGCACTGCGACCCTGCGCGTTTCGGAGCACGGGCACCACCAACCCACGCTCGGTCTGGGTGGCAAAACCCAGGTTGATGCCGCCAAACTCAACGAGCTCGTCCTGCCCGTCTCCAGCTGCGAGCTGCATGTTCAGCTCCGGGAACCTGACTAACCCGGCTGCCACAAATCGCGCAAGGAAGGCCAGTACACCTGGTGCGGCACCTTTCGCCTTCAACCCGTGCCGCAACTCCAACAAGGCTGTGGCGTCCACATCCACCCACACTGTGGCGTCCGGAATTTCGCGCCGGCTGCGCACCAGTGCCGCGGCCGCCGCCTTTTTGACGCCGGTCAGGGGTGTTCGTGACACCACCGCAAGCCCTGTTCGTTGATCGACGACGCCGGACACCGCCTCTTGGCTCGGGCTGGCGTTCTTGGCCGGTTCAACTATGGCCGCCTCAACATCCGATCGCAGGATCAATCCGTCGCTGCCCGAGCCACTGATGTCCGCGAGCGCAATCCCATGATCCTGAGCCAGTTTCCGCACCAGCGGCGAAACGACCAGCGGCGCCGTTGTCGCAGCCACGCGCACGGCGGGCCGACTCCGTCCGGGACCGCCAGCATCGCTGGTCCCATAGCCAATGAGCACATTCCCGGAACCCGAGGACGCCGTCGGTACCGTCGCTGGAGCGTCAACCGTGATCAGCGGCTTCCCCACTTCCAGTGTGTCGCCCTCGGCACCGTGCAAGGTGGCGACGATACCTTCGAACGGCGAGGGCACCTCGACGACGGATTTAGCCGTTTCAACTTCGGCGATGGGCTGGTCGATGTGCACCGTGTCTCCCACGGCCACGAGCCACGTGACGAGCTCGGCCTCGACCAGTCCTTCGCCCAGATCCGGAAGCAGGAAGACCTGCCCGGTTGTTTGCACGCTCATGATTCCTCCCATTGGAGCCGGTCCACGGCGTCCAGGATCCGGTCCACGCCCGGTAGATAGTGTTTCTCAAGTTTTGGTGCAGGGTACGGGATGTCGAAGCCGGTCACCCGAAGCACGGGTGCCGCGAGCGAATGGAAGCAACGTTCTTGGACGCGTGCGGCAATCTCCGACGCCATGGATGCGAAGCCAGGCGCTTCGGCAATCACCACGGCCCGCCCGGTGGAGCGGACGGCGGCACAGATGGTCTCGTCGTCGAACGGGACGAGGGAGCGCACATCAACCACCTGCAGGGAGCGGCCCTCGGCGGCGGCGGTTTCAGCGGCCGCGAGCGCCGGCGCAACGGACGGACCGTAGGCGATGAGCGTCGCGTCGGTGCCCTCGCGAATGATCGCGGCACGGCCGATGCTGGACGGAACCGCGTTGGCCCCGCCGCGTTCGGCGGCCGGCGTGTACCGAGCGCGCAGGGCATCAAGGTCAACCATGCTCTTGGAAAAGTACAGCTTCTTCGGCTCCATGAACACCACAGGGTCCGGTGAGGCGATGGCGTCGCGCAGCATGACGTAGGCGTCCTGAACGTTCGACGGCGTGAGGACTGTCAGGCCCGGGGTGTGGACGTAGTAGCCTTCCGAGGAATCACAGTGGTGCTCAACCCCGCCGATGCCGCCGGCGTACGGGATGCGAATGACCAGCGGCAGGCGGATGCGCCCGCGGGTGCGGTTGCCCATCTTGGCCACGTGGCTGGCGATCTGTTCGAAGGCCGGGTAGGCAAAGGCGTCGAACTGCATCTCCACCACCGGGCGCATGCCGTTGATCGCCATGCCTGTGGCCATGCCGACAATGCCGGATTCGGCCAAGGGTGTGTCAAAGCATCGCTCCTCCCCGAAGCGCGCCGTCAGCCCATCCGTCACCCGGAACACCCCGCCGAGCGTGCCCACGTCCTCCCCGAACACCACGACGGCGGAGTCGGCCGCCATGGCATCGGCCATGGCAAGGGTCAGGGCCTTGGCGAACGTCAGGTTTTGCACCCCGGACAATGCGGGTGCGGCCATCACGGGTGTGGCGGTCATGACCGTTTCCCTTCCGGTGCGCCCTGGGCTGCGGCAAGTTCAGCCGCCAGCATCCGGCTTTGCTCGTGCAGTTGCGGTGTGGGTTCGCTGTAGACATAACGGAACATGTCCAGCGGATCGGGCGTCGTCTGGGAGTTCAACCCATCCCGAAGGGCCTTGGCAACGGTGTCCGCAGCCACGGTGAAAGCCTCGGTGTCGGCGGCGGTGAGGTGTCCGGCGTCGTGCAGGTATTTCTCCAACCGCAGCAGCGGATCCTTGGGCACCCACTGGGCCACCTCGGCGGCATTTCGGTAGCGGGTTGAATCATCGGCGTTGGTGTGGGACTCCATCCGGTATGTGTGCGCCTCCACCAGGGCGGGCCCGCCACCGTTACGCGCCCGGTCCACGGAACTCCCAAGCACCGCCAACAACGCGGCGAGATCGTTACCATCGACGCGCTCGCCGGGCATGCCGTAGCCGATGGCCTTGTGGGCCAGCGAGGGCGCCACCGACTGGTGGATGAGCGGGACGGAGATGGCGTACTGATTATTTTGGATCAGGAAGACCACCGGAACGTGGAACACCGCGGCAAAGTTCAAAGCCTCGTGGAAGTCCCCCTCGCTGGTGGCGCCGTCACCACACAGGGCCAGCACCACGGTGTCCTCGCCCCGCAACTTGGCAGCATGTGCCACCCCCACGGCGTGCAGCAACTGCGTGGATAGCGGCGTGGTGGGGAGCGCGGTGTTGTACTGGTGCGGGTCGAAGCCACTGTGCCAATCCCCGCGCAGTGACTCAAACGCTTCCATCGGGGCCACGCCGCGGCCCATGATGGCCACGGTGTCCCGGTAGGTGGCGAACAGCCAATCGCTGGGCCGCAAGCTCATGTAGGCCGCGACTTGGCAGGCCTCCTGACCGAACGACGACGGATACACCGCCATCCGCCCCTGTCGCACCAACGCACCGGACTGTTCGTTGATCCGCCGGCCCTGCAGCATTTCCCCGTAACCCTTTAATAGGGTCGGCAGATCGGGCAGGGCGTAGTTTTCCTTGTACTTCCCACCCGGGGAGCTTGTGCCATCCGGTGCCATGAGCTGGACCGGGGTGCTGGAGGGCAGCAGGTACTGGCCCTGTTGCCCTGCCTTCAATAGGGCGTTGCCGGGGTAGTCCATAAATTCCGGATGGTTCGTCATTGAACGCTCGTTCCTTACTAGCGCAACAAGCAAAGATGTTCCGCTGCCTTAAGTATGCGATTGCTGGAGGATTGTCGCCCTAGATGGAGGAAACTATGGAACTTTGCGCTCATTGTCCTTAGTCTGGAAGACATAAGGTCAAGGAGGACCATGTCACCGAACACCCCTGTCCAACTGGACGACGTTGACCGGAGGATCCTTGCCGAGCTCACCCGCGATGGCCGGATGTCCGTCAGCGTCGTGGCCGAGAACGTGCACATCTCCCGGGCGCATGCCTACGCACGAATTTCACGCCTCACCTCCACGGGTGTGCTGACAAAGTTCACGGCGTTGGTTGACCCGATCAAGGCAGGGCTGAAATCTAGCGCTTACGTGACGTTGAAGGTCAGCCAGCATGTTTGGCGGGAACTGCGTGAGGAACTGCGCGCCATTCCCGAGGTGGCCCACATTGCCTTGGTGGGTGGCGACTTTGACGTGATCCTCCTCGTGCGGGCCGAGGACAACCAAGGTCTACGACGGGTCATCTTCGACCAGCTGCAGTCCATGCCCGGCGTCCTGGACACACAGACGTTCCTGATCTTCGAGGATCTAGATACCCGGTGACTTGTGGCCGGGCCGGGGCTACGCTGAAGCCATGAACCCCACACCAGAAAAGACTGCGTCCAAGGCCACCGAGTTGCTCCGCCTCCATCAAGCCCCAGAAGTCCTGCAACTGGTCAATGTCTGGGACGCCATCACGGCGAAGGTGATCTCCGATCTCCCCGGAACCCAGGCCCTAGCCACGTCCGGCCACGCCATTGCCGTGTCCTTTGGCTACGAAGACGGAGAGCACATCCCGCTAGCCACCATGATTGAGGCCGTGGGCCGCATCGCCGCTGCAACCGATCTTCCCGTCACTGCCGATTTGGACCGTGGCTATGGAAACCCGGGCGAGACCGTCCGGAAGGCTATTGGCGTTGGCATTGTGGGGGCCAACATCGAGGACCAGATGCGGCCACTCGCACAAGCCGTGGCGCAGATGAAGGCGGCCGCGGACGCCGGAGCAGCGGAGGGAATCGACTTTGTCCTCAACGCCCGCACGGACGCGTTCGTGCTCGGTGCGGACCATGACCCCCGCGAAGTCCTCGAGGCCGCCGTCGAACGCGGCCGCGCTTACTTGGAGGTCGGCGCAGCCTGCATCTTCGTTCCCGGCAAACTGGACGAACCCACCGTCAAGGCACTCGTGGCCGGAATCGGGCACGGCAAGGTGAGCGTCCTCAATGTCCCGGGATCGCTGTCCCCGGCCAGGCTTCAGGAGTTGGGTGTGGCCCGAATCTCCTATGGTCCGTGGACGCAGCGCGTGGCCCTTACGGCGTTGGCCGATACCGCCACGGCACTCATGAACAATGGGTCCCTGCCGGAAGGCACCCGCACCCTGAACTGAATTCCGGCCGCGCCCAAAGCTGGGAGGATGGAGGCATGAAGAATCACCACACACTCCGGGCCGAAGCTGCCGAAACCGCCATCGCAGTCCAAGAAGCCCCGGCCGTGAACGGGCTGGTGTTCCTGACGGCTGGCCTCGGTGCTCTGCTTTCGGCCCTGATGTTGTTCCTCGGTGCGGGCGACCCCGCCACGATCAGCGCCCCTGTTTTCTTCCTGACGCCTTTGCTCCCGGCCATCTGTGCGGCGCTGCTCTGGGCCCCGCTGTCCTTCACGAAGGGAACCGAGGCCCGCCGCCAAACCATCTCGGCAGCCGGGGTCCTTGTCATCCTTGGTGCCATGTTCTTCTTCGTGGAATGGTCGGCACGCTTTGAACTGAGCCTGTTCTTTGCCGTCATGCTCTTTGCTTGGGGCAGCCGGCTCAAGCACACACCCCTGAAGTGGGCGGCGCTGCCCTACCTGGCCGCGGCAATTGCCCTCCGGGTGTTCAATTTCCCCGGCGAAGCGTTTATCCTCGTTGCCCTCGGCGTTCTGACGGCGGCCTGGCCCTTCGCCGCGCGACGCCTGGCTGGGCAGAATCCCGCTTAGGCGAGCGCCGGTGAATCGGCCGGGACAAGGAACTTCACGGCCCCGGGCAGGACTTCTATCACCGCCGGCAGTGTTGCCACCTTCTCACCGTCGGCGTAGAGATTCAACGGTTTGCTGGCACTGATCTTCACAACGCTGCCACGGCTAAACGTGACGTTGCGCTGCCCGAGATGACTGCCCCGGTAGGAACGCAGGTAGGTGGCCGCCACCCCGAGAATCGTGGCGCGGCCCAGCGAGACCACGTCAAGCCGGCCATCGTCGGCCTTGGCTAACGGCGTGATGCGCAGGCCTCCCCCATATTGGCCAACATTCCCGACGGCGACAAGCCAGCCAGGGAAGCTGGTCTCCGCACCGTCCACCGACACCGTGAAGCTCACGTTTTTCCAGTCCAGGAATGCCCGGATCCCGCCGTACACGTACACAAACGGCCCAAGATTCAAGCGCGCGTTGTTGCCATATTCGTTGGCGAGACCATCAAAGCCTGCATTGGCGACGCCTAGATAGGGTCGTCCGTTGGCGAGGCCAAGATCGAGCTCACGCACGGTCAGCCGGCCCAAGCTCTGAACCGCTTTGACCGGGTCAAGGGCCAGCCCCAGCCGCCGCACTGTGTCGTTACCTCGCCCTCCGGCCAGGGGAAGAACGACGGCGCCTGACTCCCGTGCCCCGGCGGCTGCGGCCCCAAGGAAACCGTCCCCTCCCAAGACAGCCACGAGACTGCCCGGAGCCGCGGCACGAGCCTGTTCCGTCGCATCCGCCAGGCTGGCTGTGACGGAAATTTCAAGGGAGAAACCTGCATCCCGCAAGGCCCGGGCTGTCCGTGGCAGCAGCCGCAAACCCCGCCCGCGGCCCGACGTCGGGTTGACCAGAAGCAGGGCGCTGCCACCGGCGAAGGCGCTCACTCCGGCAGTCATTTCCCTGTCCCTGAGATAGAGGTCATCGACGCTGCCAGTGCCAAGATTTCCGCTGCAGGGCCGCGAGCCTGCTGTGCGTCGGCCGTCACGAATGCCAGCCGGGTGCGTCGCTCCAAAAGATCTTCCATGTCCGATGCGCCTTCCGCCTGTATCGCGAACAGCAGCTCCGCACCGGTGATGTCCGTCCCCTCAAACAGGGGCTCTGCAAGACGCGGATCCGCCTGTCCCAGCGCCTGCACGGTAGTGGCCTCGGTGCCGTATTTCGCCACCAGCCGGGCCGGGGCATCAACCTGGCCGAGCTCCCCCGCGGACCCGGCCCCCACCAGCGGAAGGGTCTTGGTTCGGCAAGGTGCCTCAATCCCAAGACGGGAGGTCACGGCGTCGACCGCGTCTTGGGCCATACGCCGGTATGTGGTCAGCTTCCCGCCCACCACGGTGATGGGCTGACCCTGAATGTCCCGGACCAGGTGTCGCCGGGAAATATCGGCGGTTTCGTCCCCGGCGTGCGCAATCCGGACGAGCGGCCGAAGCCCCGCAAAAGAGCCAACCACGTCATCGCGCGTCAGCGGCACCGCAAGGGTGGTGTTGACAATGCCAAGGAGGAAATCGACGTCGTGCTCAGGAACCAGGGGATGGTGCCCGTCCGCCGTGTGGTCCTCCTCATCGGTGAGGCCGATGTAGACCACCCCATCCGGCTGGGGCAAGACGAAAACATACCGGCCAAAATGCCCCGGCACGGCGACCGTGTGCGCGGCGTGCGGATTACCCAGCCGTTCCGCTCGAACCACAAGATGCGTACCCCTACTGGGTGTCACGCTCAGCTGCGGCTCGAAGTCCGCGGCCCACACACCTGTGGCATTCACAACTGCCCGGGCCCGGATATGCACCGGCGCTCCAGTCCTGACGTCGACGGCGTCAACGGTTTCGGCCGTCAGCTCCACGGCCTTCACATCGCGCAGGATGTGCGCGCCCAGCCCGGCGGCGGTCCGGGCGATGCCGATCACCAGCCGGGCGTCGTCCACCACCTGCCCGTCCCAATAAAGGTAACCGCGGCGCAGTTTTTTCTCGTCCAGCCCCGGGGCTAGGGCGCCGACTGCTTGGCGGGAGAGTAGCTGGGGTCGCGGCAGCACCGCGCTACCTAGTCCTGAAATTCTGCGCAGCACGTCGTAGATGACCACCCCGGCGCCGGCCGCCAGACCTTCCCAACCGGGAGCCGTGCGGGCGTCGGGGATGACAAATGCAAGTGGGTGGACCAGATGCGGGGCGATCCGGCCCATGAGCCAGCGCCGCTCAACGGCAGATTCCCAGGCGACCGGGAAGTCCATTTTTGCCAGATAGCGCAGGCCCCCGTGAATGAGTTTGGAGCTGTAGCCACTTGTTCCGGAGGCCAGATCGCCGCTTTCAATCAGCACAACGCTCAGGCCGCGGCTCACTGCATCCAGGGCAACCCCCACCCCGGTGATGCCGCCGCCCACCACAGCAACATCCACGGCGTGCTCGGCAAGGTGTTCCAGCGATCGCTGACGGGTAGCGTCATTGATCCACGTGGGGTTATTCATGCCCTTTCCTCACCGTGTGGCGTGAGGTAGCGTTCCAGCATCTTCTTCAGTTCCACGAGGGAGTCATCGAAGGCATCCATTTTCAGCAGCACCCGCGAGGACAGCGCGACGCCCTGTAACGCGAGCAGCAGCGTAGTGGCCGTACCCGTAGCGGCCTCGATACTGCCATCGGCGGCACCGGCCTCGAGCAGTGCATGCAACTGCTCGAGAATGAGCTGCTGGCTCGCCCCGAATCTGTCGGTGACATAGGGGATCAGGAACTCCGGGTCGCGCTCGGCGATGGAGCCCAGTAGTTCAGAGGTGGCAAACACGCGCACGCTTTCTACGGCGAAGTGCACCAGCTGCTCACGTCCTGTGCCGGCGGGCGTTCCTGTCCGCACGGTGCCGGCGTAGAAGCGGAACTCCTGGGTCAGGGCCGCCAGAACGGCATTCTCCACCGAACCCATGCGACGGTAAAACGTCATGCGGGAAATGCCGGCCCGCTCGGCAATGTCGTTGGCCGTGGTGCGCCTAACGCCGTGGAGCACCACCGAGTCCCGGATGGCCGTGACGAGCTTTTCATCAACGGGAGTGCTGGTACGTTGTGACTGCATGTGTCACACTGTATCTCATGGTGACCCATCTCACAGAGGAAATTTCCCCGTCGGTTTGGTACGGCTGGGGAGACCCGGCCCGCGCGAAGCCGCTGGCGCCGGGCGCGCTGGAATTTCTGCGCCGCACCCTTGGATTGGCAAGTGTTGCAGCCACCCACCCTCCCGTTGATTTGTCCGAGGTTCGCGTCGGACCCGCGGCCCTTAGCGACGCCGTGCTGGCCGAGCTCCGCGCCGTTACCGGGCCCGAACACGTCGCGATCGACGCAACCGAACGGATTTTGCACTCTGGCGGGAAGAGCACCCCTGACCTCCTGCGGCGGCGTGCCGGGGACGCCCTGAACGCACCAGATGCGGTTGTTTTTCCTGGCAATGCCGAAGAGGTGCGGAAAATCCTGGCCCTGTGTGTGGCACGAAAGCTCGCGGTGGTAACTTTTGGCGGCGGCACCTCGGTCGTGGGCGGCGTTGAGCCGCTGCGCGGACGTTTTGATGGCGTCATCACCCTCGACATGCGGCGCATGAACCGGCTGCTGCACCTCGACCCACTGTCCCGCACGGCCAGCTTTGAGGCCGGAATTCGGGGCCCGGCCATTGAAGCCGCGCTTGCCCCGCACGGCCTGACCCTGGGACATTTTCCACAAAGCCACCAAGAGGCAACGCTGGGCGGCTACGTCGCGACCCGCTCTTCCGGCCAGGCCTCCACCGGCTACGGCCGCTCGGACGAACTCGTTAAGTCTGCCCACCTCGAAACTCCCATGGGGCCGTTCGACGCCGGTTCCCCCGCGCCCGGCACCGCCGCAGGACCAAAGCTGCTGGACGTCGTCGTTGGTAGCGAAGGCACGCTGGGTGTCATCACCAGCGCAACGCTGAAAGTCACGACCGCGCCGGCGGACAAGGTGTACGGTGCGTGGTCATTCCCGTCATTTGCGGCAGGGGCCGAGGCCATGCGCCTGCTCAGGCACCACGGCGTCCGCGGGGATATGCCGCATGTGTGCCGCCTCAGCGACACGGATGAAACGGCGTCGACCGTCAAGCTGGGTGGGTGGAAGACCGGCGCACTGTCCCGCTACCTCTCGGCCCGCGGCCAGAAAACGCCGGCCCTTGCACTCTTTGTTTGGGAGGGCGACAGTGGTGAGATCCGAGCCCGGCGGAGACGAAGTGCACGGATCCTGCGCCGCGCGGGCGGCGTTCCTTTGGGGCCCCTGCCGGGGAAATCCTGGGAGCACGGACGGTTCAGCGGCCCGTACCTGCGCGACGAATTGCTGACCCGGGGCGTCTACGTTGAGACGCTTGAAACGGCCGCCACGTGGAGCCGCCTCGAGGAGAGCTATGACAGTGTGCGCCAGGCCATCCTCGATGCCCTCGGGGAACATGGAGCCGCGGCCTACGTCCAGACGCACATTTCCCACGTATACCCCGACGGCGCCTCGCTGTACTTCACGTTCCTCGCGGGGCTGGAGGCGGACGGGCTCGCACAAAATGCCCGGGTCAAGGAGGCCGCCTCCCGGGCCATCGTCGCCGCGGGTGCAACCATCACCCACCACCACTCCGTGGGCACGGATCACGCGCCGTACCTGAGCGCAGAAATCGGAGACCTCGGCGTCAAGGTTCTGACCGCCATAAAAAACACGCTAGATCCCGAGGGCATTATGAACCCGGGCAAGCTCATCCCGACCAACCCATCGCTTCCCACCACTTCTCTTCTCAACTAAAAGGAATCCCAATGACCACCACCACCATCGAGTCCCTTTCCAATGCCACCGTCTTGATTACCGGGGCAGCCATGGGAATGGGCAAAATGTACGCCAACCTCGCCGTGCAAGACCACGCCGCACATGTGGTGCTCTGGGATATCAACGCCGAACTGCTGGAGGCGGCCGTCGCCGAGCTTAGCGGCAGGGGTTCCACGATCCACAGCCATGTGGTGGATGTCAGCAAGCTCGAAGACATCGAGGCGGCCGCGGAGAAGGTGCGCAACGACATCGGCACCCCCGATATTCTCATCAACAATGCCGGTATTGTGCGCGGCAAGTACTTCTGGGAACACGATCAGCGCAGTGACATCGCAACCACCATGGCCATCAATGCACTGGCCCTGATGCACATCACCCGCGAATTCCTGCCGGCCATGATTGACGGCGGCCGGACGTCCCGGATCGTCAACGTGGCCTCGGCCGCCGGGCTGCTCGCCAATCCACGCATGAGTGTTTATTCGTCCTCGAAATGGGCAGCGATCGGGTGGAGTGATTCACTGCGGCTGGAGTTGAAGCAGGCCGGCCACCACCACATCAAGGTGACAACATTCTGCCCGTCCTACATCAAGACGGGCATGTTTGAAGGGGCCCGCGGCCCGCTCATGACCCCGCTCATGGAACCCTCCGCCGTAACCGAACGCGTGTGGCGGGCCATGAAGGAAGGCACGCCGATGCTCATGATGCCGTGGACGGTGAAACTGAGCACCGCCCTGCGTGGAATCCTGCCGATCGCGGCATGGGATGTGGTTGCCGGGCGCGTTTTCGGCGTCTACAAGTCCATGGAGCACTTCACAGGGAGGAAATAGCCCGGAACCAAAAGCTGCGAGGATGGGTCAATGAGGAAGCTGACGGGCCCAACGGTTTGGTCCATGGTCCACGATGAACGACGGGCCCTTGTTCGCGATTTGGAAAAGCTCGAGGGCGCGGAATGGGAGACTCCTTCCCTTTGCCCCGGCTGGGCTGTCCACGATGTCCTGGCACACCTCGTGGACACGGCAAAGACGAACCGGCGCAGTTTCGTGCGGCGCATGATCTCTGCACGGTTCGACTTCGACAAGGACAACGAAACCGGGCTGCGTTGCGAGAGGCGGGCCGATCCCGCCGGGACCTTGGCCGCCATGCGCGCGTCGATTGAGCTCACCTGCACGCCGCCGGCCACGATCGCCACCCGCCTCGTGGAGGCCTTTGTACATGGTGAAGACATTCGCCAACCGCTAGGGATCTCCGCAAGCTACCCGATCGATGGTGTTGTTGCAGCCTTGGACTATCAGCTCGGTACCAGCGTCTCCATGGGCGGCGGCAAACAACGCGGGCAGGGGGTTCGCCTCAAGGCAACCGACGCGGACTACGCCAAGGGTCGTGGCCCGGAGGTTCGCGGATCGGCCATCGATTTGTTGCTGGCCGTCTCGGGCCGTTCAGTCAAGACCGGGGCCCTCCGCGGAGCCGGCCTGCCGCTCCTCTCTGCCGACGGCGAATCCCTCTAACGGCCCATAAAGCCCGGCTTCCGCTTTGCCGTAAATGCTGCGAAACCCTCCGCGTAATCGGCTGTTGCGGACAGGGCCACCTGAGCTTCGTTTTCACGTCCGACGGCGTCCCACAGTCCCAGCCTTTCGCTGCGGATCTGCGCCACGAGGGTTTTGCTGGCCAGAAACGCCTGGGTTGGGCCGGCGGCGGCCTTGGCCGCCGCCGCGCGGGTAAATTCCAGCAGCCCTTCGGCGGGCATGACCCGGCTGAACAGCCCCGAGGCCACGGCTTCGGTTCCACTGATCAGATCCGAGGAGTAGATCAGGTCAAGGGTGCGGTGCGCGCCCAGCGTATTCGCGAACAGCCAGTGCCCACCGGAATCCAGTGTGGCGCCTAAGTTGCCAAACGGTGAACCAAATTTTGCGGTCTCCGCCACGTAGACCACGTCCGTAGCGATCAACAGCCCCAACCCCACACCGAGGCAGGCGCCTTGGGCGGCGGCAAAGGTCGGGGCCGGAAACGCAGCCATTTTGTGCAACAGCGGGGTCAGCAATCCCTCAAGATAGCCACGGGCATTGTCATTGGCGCCGTCAACCCCGGCAATATCGCGGCCTGCGCAAAACGCCCGTCCCTCACCCCTGATGAGCAGGGCCCGGACGGCGCCGGGCGAGCCGACCGAACGAGTCGCGGCAGCAGCGTCGTCGTACGCAGCACTCAGTTCCCCCAGCTCCGCTTCATTAAGTGAGTTCAGTTTCCAGGGGGCCTTCAAGACGATCTCGGCAACCCCGTCGTTGATGGTCAGCTCAATCATGGTGACTCCTTAGCCGTCGTAGTCAACTGTGACCTCCGGCGTTGTGGGGTGGGATTGGCAGGTCAGCACGTAGCCGGCGTCGAGTTCTTCCGGTTCCAGCGCGTAGTTTTCATCCATGGTCACGTTTCCGGCCACGAGCTTGGCCCGGCAGGTGCCGCACACGCCGCCGGCGCAGGCGAAGGGCACGTCGGGACGCACACGCAGAGCCGCGTTAAGAACGGACTCGCGGGCATGGACGGGGCTGAGGATCTCGGTGGTGAGGCCGTCCAGCGTGAACCTGATCTTGTATGTTTCCTCCGATGAATCGATCATGACCGGGCGGCCGCGCTGCCCCTCGGGGCTGTCGGGCCGGCCCGTGGTGAACAGCTCAAAGCGGATGTTGTCACGCTGCACGCCCCGGGCGGCAAGAACATCGCGGCACAGCTGGACCAGCTCAAATGGCCCGCAGAGGAACCATTCGTCGATGCCCTCGGCATGGATGGCGGTGCCCAGCAGGAACTCCAATTTTTCCGCGTCCAAGCGTCCGCTAAGAATCGGCGCGATGCGCTGTTCCCGGGTCAGCACATGATGGAGGGCAAAGCGCTGGGGGTACCTATCCTTGAGGTCTGCCAACTCCTCCAGGAACATGACGTCCATGGTGGCCTTGTTGGCGTAGACCAGATCGAGACGGGTCCCGGAGTTGGCGGCGAGAAGCGATCTGGCCAGCGCCATGACGGGGGTAATGCCGGAGCCGGCCGCAATGGCAACGTAGTTTCCGGCCTTGTTCGACAGGTCCCCTGGGTGGTTCATGCTGTTGAGCACATTGGACGCCGCGCCCTTGCGCGAGATGAATGCACCCATGGGGCTCATGACGTCCATGACCGCACCGGCGGCCAGTTCCGCATTGGCCCACGTGGAAAACTCGCCACCGATATCCCGCTTGATGGCGATTGTCAGCTCCGAGCTGCCATCCGCAAACTGCACGGGAACGGCGCAAATGGAATAGCTGCGGCGCAGTTCACGATCCCGGCCGCTAGCGTCCGGCATATGGACACGGAGGGCCACATACTGGCCGGGTAGGTAGTCATAATGCCCGGCCAGCTGGGCGGGCACGGCAAAGGTGACCTCGATGGCGTCCTCGGTGAGGCGCCGAACTTCCTTGACGGTCAGGGAATGGAACGAAACTCGGCGCCGGGCTGCGGCGGTATCCGGGATGCTCATCAAAGGACCTTGAAATAGTCGAAGGGTTCCTGGCAGTCGCCGCACACATACAGCGCCTTGCAGGACGTGGAGCCAAACCGCGTTAGTTCCCTTGTGTTCAACGAGTGGCACTGTGGGCACATGACCTGCAGTGCCAGCCGAACCGGACCTCCCGCCGTCGACCGTCCACTGGGCGGCGCAATCCCGAAGGCCGCCAGCTTGGCTCGCCCCTCCGCACTCATCCAATCAGTGGTCCACGCCGGGGAAAGTACTGTCACCACCTCAACGTCCGGCCAGCCCGCCGTGGCGAATGCGGCGCGCACGTCAGCACGGATGGCATCCATGGCCGGGCAGCCGGAATATGTTGGTGTGATCGTGACGCGGATGGGCCTCTTCTCATCCACGTTGTCAGATTCGTCCACTTCAACCGCGCGGAGTATGCCGAGCTCGGCGATGGTCACCACCGGCAGCTCGGGATCACACACTGCCGCGGCGATGGCCCATGCCGCGTGCTGCCTGGCGGTCATTTCGATTTCCTGCACGGTGCTCACCAGCTTGCCCCTGGGAATTCGCGCGCCAAAACCTGCATTTCGGCCAGCAGGTACCCCAAATGTTCCGAATGCCGCCCGTGCCGCCCGCCGCCGGTGGCCATGGGCCGGGCTGGCACATCGAGGCCCACCTGCGCCAAAACCGCGCCGGTCATCCGGTCAAAGTCTGCCTTCAACCCTGAAGGCACGACGCCGGAGTCCCCCACCTGCGCTGTCAGCGGATCGTCCTCAAAGAGCTCGCCGGCAAACGTCCACATCGTCTCCAAACCCGTAATCATGCGGCGGCGCGATTCATCCGTTCCACCGGCCAGGCGCAACAACCACTGTGTGCTGTGGTCAAGATGATAGTCCACTTCCTTTACTGCCTTCGCGGCGATGGCGGCCAGCATGGGGTCGGTGGAATCGCTCAGCGAGCGGTACAGCAGAAGTTGATAGTTCGCGGCAATGAACTGGCGGGCAATGGTTGCGGCGAAGTCGCCGTTGGGCTGTTCAAAGAGGTGCGCAGAACGAAACTCGGATTCTCGACGAAAGTACGCGAGCTCATCCTCCGTCTTCCCCGTTGCCGCTCCTGCGTATGTCAGGAAGGAGCGGGCATGGCCCAGCTGGTCTAGTGCGATGTTGCCCAGCGCCACGTCTTCCTCCAATTCCGGCCCACGGGAGATCCAATGGGACAGCCGTTGGGCCAGAATAAGTGCATCGTCCCCCAGCCGGAGCGCATATTCGGCCACTTCCGGGCTCGGTTTGGTAGCGCCCTCCGCGGTTGCCAGGGCAATATCCTCCGGCCGCAGCGCGTTTCCGGGCGTGATGCGCGTGGCAGTGGCGGAGCTGTCGCCTTGCGAGTAGGAAGTGGGGTTGCGAGTCACAGGTGCTTCACCCCCTCGCTCTTTGTGTAATACGTAGCATGCCGGTAATCCTTGCCTTGAGGGGATTCAAAGAAGGATCCTTTGGCATCTGGATCGGAGGCGGCGATGGCGTCCGACGGGACCACCCAGATGGAAACCCCCTCATTGCGTCGCGTGTACAGATCACGGGCGTTGCGCAGCGCCATGGCGGCATCGGGAGCATGGAGCGAGCCGGCATGCACGTGACTCAGGCCCCTGTTCGAGCGAACAAAAACCTCCCACAGGGGCCAGCCATGGGCACCCGAGGCGGGGACCGGCGTCGTACTTTCAGCGCTTGAAATTTCAGTGCTTGAACCTTCAGCGGGGCACATGGCTACGCCGCCTCCTGTCCGGCAGCTGACCCGGAAACTTGCCCGGCAGTCTGCTTCGCCGCGTAGGCGGCAGCCGCCTCGCGAACCCAGGCGCCGTCGTCGTGCGCGGCCCGGCGACGCTCCATACGCTGAGCATTGCAGGGGCCATGTCCGGACAGAACCGCCTTGAACTCCTCCCAATCCAGAGGTCCATGCTCCCACTTCCCGGTCTCGGGATTGAGGTGAATATCCGGATCCGGCAACGAAAGTTCCAGTACCTTGGCTTGCTCGGCCAGCATGCCCACAAACCGGGAACGGAGCTCGTCATTGCTGAAACGCTTGATGTTCCAGGCCATGGACTTATTGGTGTTGGGCGAATCGCCGTCGGGCGGACCAAACATCATCAACGATGGCGCATACCAGCGGTTCACGGCGTCCTGCGCCATGGCCTTCTGCCCGGAAGTGCCGTGGGATAGCTCCAGCAGAATCTCAAAACCCTGCCGCTGATGGAAGGACTCCTCCTTGCAGACACGCACCATGGCCCGGGCATAGGGCCCGTACGACGCCCTGCACAGCGGCACCTGATTGGTGATCGCGGCGCCGTCCACCATCCAGCCAATAGCGCCCATGTCCGCCCAGGTCACGGCCGGATAGTTGAAAATCGACGAATACCGGGCCTGGCCGGCAATCAGCTGCGCCATCATGGTGTCACGCTCAATACCCAGCGTTTCCGTGGCTGAATAGAGGTAAAGCCCGTGCCCGGCCTCGTCCTGAACCTTGGCCATGAGAATGGCCTTGCGCTTCAGGCTCGGTGCGCGGGTGATCCAATTGGCCTCCGGCTGCATGCCAATAATCTCCGAATGCGCGTGCTGTGACATCTGCCGGATCAGCGCGTGGCGGTAGTCCTCCGGCATCCAATCCTTCGGCTCAATCCGGGAGTCCTTGGCGATGATCCGGTCAAAATTGGCTTGCCCGGAGGCCTCATCTTCCTGCCCGACTGCCATGACGTCTCCTTCGACGAGTGCCCGCACTGATTCCTTCACGGCCCGAAATTAATTACCGACCGTTCGTTCAGGATATAGTGGGCTGAATACCCCGTCAATGAATCGGCGTTCTTGGAAAGCAGGCCACCATGCCCACCCCCACCGTTACTGCGGGCACCCGGCGCGGGCGACCCGGCCATGACCAGGCTTCGGTGCTGCGAACGGCCGTTGAGGTCTTCAACCAGCATGGCTACGAGGCGAGCTCCATGGGCACGCTTGCCGAGGCGTTGGGGATCTCCAAGTCCGCCATCTACCACCACGTCCCGTCCAAGGAGGACTTGCTGCGGCTCGCGCTGGAGGAGGCGCTGGGCGGCCTCGAAGGCGTTTTAACGCTCGACGGCGCCACCTCCGGAGCGCCCGATGCCCGCCTTGAGTTTGTGCTCAGAGAAACGATCGGCGTGCTCGTGGCGCGGCTGCCCTTTGTCACGCTGTTGCTGCGGCTGCGCGGAAATACGGAGATGGAACGGGACGCAATGGCCCGTCGCCGGGCGTTTGACCGCACCATCACCGGGCTCGTTTCACAGGCGCAGGCCGATGGCACCCTCCGTGGTGACATTGCCGCCGGAACCATCACCCGCCTGCTGTTTGGCACCATCAACTCGATCGTGGAATGGTACAAGCCCGGCGGGTCATTGTCGGCAAAGAAATTGGCTGACGACGTCCTGGCCATGTCCTTCCAGGGACTGCGCGGGTAAGCGGCTTTTCTGCGGGGAATCTGGTCTTTTTCGGCGTTTCATTCCTCCACAAGTAGATTAGTTCGAGAAATATTCACATTCTCAATTTTTAGTCATACATTGTCAGACCCCATGGGTAATGTTGGAGACATGGAAGCGACGGCAATGATGCCGGGGCAACCCGGTTTCCCTCAGGAAGGCAAGGCCGCTGGTGAACACATCCACCAGCTGCTGGCTCTTGCTGCGTCGCTTGTCCGAACTTCCGCGTCAGCAGGTGCTGCAGCAGGCACCGCGGCGCTTCAGTCCTTGGTCGCTACCCCGCTCGGACTCCAACTTGGCTCGCTCACGGATAATGAGGCCGCGGCGTGGGCACAAAACCTGGAACATTTGAACCGTCACCTTCAGGGCCTGATGGTCCATGCCGCCGGGGAACTGGCCCAGCGCGTTGCCGCCGGGCGGTATCACGAGGTCGGCGCCCGCACACCCGCCGAATACCTGAGCTCATCCTTGAAAGTCAGCCGGGCTGAGGCCAACCACAGGATCCGGTTGGCCGAACACTTCCTGCCACTCACCGCCCCGTTCACGCACGTTGTAGCGCCGCCACGCCAACCAGTCTTGGGGTCGGCGTTGTTTTCTGGGAGGATCTCCGCCGAACAGGCCCTCGTCGTGTCTGAATTCGTCGCCCAAGCAACGGTTCTGGCCAGTTCGGGGCGCATCGACGATCATGAGCCGCGCGCCCTTGAAGAGACCCTGACACAGCATGCCGAGGTGGAGCCTCCTTATTTCCTTCGGCATCTTGGTATTCGAGCCATGGCGCTGCTGGATCCGGACGGGCAAAAGCCGTCCGAGGCCCAGCGTCTGGCCAAGCAAGGGCTCTTCTTCCGCAAGGCCTACCGTGGCTGGGTGCGCATGGACGGCTATCTAACCGTTAACCAGTACGAGCACACGTTGGCGTACCTTGGCTGGGCCACCAACATCAAGCGGCGCGACGACGCCGACCAGCAGGAGGACTCCGAGCAAAACCTCCCGGAGCAGGCTGACCTTCTGCGGGAATTGCTCAATGGCGATGATTGTAGTGGCAGCCCAGCAGGGTCTTCGGATTCTCCCAGCCCGGCAAGATCTGCGGATTCTGCCAGCCCACCCGTGAAAAACTCTGGGCAACCGCTTTGGACGGCATCCACCGGTGACGATGGATCTACATGGCTCAAGTCGCCGCCACCAAGTCGGTACCCAGACTCGACCCAGGGATGGCGGCAGCCGCTAAAACCGGAGGACATCCCGCCACGGCCACCCAATGCTCCGCCGAACGCAATCCCACCCGTCTACGAAGGGGACACATGGTTTTGGATCCCGGACATCTCTGAATTGGGCAACGGCTGGGCTGCACCAAGTGATCCGGATCCGCCGTCTGATCCAGTCTGGTGGAGTAGCCCGGTTTCGCCCAATGACGAGGGCTCGGAGCCATGGCCCCACCTAGTCAACGGGGTTTGGGTCCCTGAGCCCGGATCGGGTGGAGAACTCGCGGGACTATGCCCTATTGATCCCGAAAATTCCGACCCGGCCATTCAGGACAGGCGCACCGACGCTCAAAAGCTCCTTGACGGCATGATCAAATGCCTCAAGTTGGCTGCCAGTACGGACAAGTTGCCCATGAATGGTGGGTTGAAGCCCCAGCTCTACCTTTCCATGACACAAGCGGACCTTGATGCGAAGGCCTCTGGCAGTTCGGGCGGCAAAGTCACGGTGCCCTACAGCGGTCAGGTCCCGCTGTCCTTGTTCGAGGAAGATCTGTGCGGCGCTGACGTCACCCAACTCTTGCTTGGGAGCAATGGGAGCATTCTTGATGTTGGCCGCACCCAAAGACTCTTCACCTTTGGCCAACGCAAAATCCTAGTGGCAAGGGACATGGGCTGCGCGTTCCCTGGCTGTATGTCACCGCCAGCATGGACGGAGGCCCACCACATCATCCCGTGGCAGGACGGCGGAGCCACCAGCGTGGATAACGGCGTCTTGTGTTGCAGCCTGCATCACCATTACCTCCACGAAAGAGGGTGGACGGTCCGCCTTGATGGCAATATCGCCTGGTTCACGCCACCCTATTGCGAGGACATCCACCGCAGGGAACGCCGGAACACCTTTCATCTCGGCATGTGACGCCACCGCTTATTTGTACAGCGTATCCACCTTCTCAACGAGGGTCAGGACGCGGTAGGTAGCCACGATCGCACCGTTCTGGTTATGCAGGATTGCGTCCCAACAGACCTCGCCGTAGTCGTCGGTCACACGAGGGGTGATCGTCATGGCGGTCAGGGTGACTCGGAGCGAATCTCCCGCGGCCACGGGTGTGATGAAACGCAGGGATTCCAAACCATAGTTGGCGAGCACCGGCCCGGGAGCCGGCTCTACGAACAGCCCGGCAGCCCAAGAAACCAGAAGGTATCCGTGAGCCACAATGCCAGGGAAGAACGGGTTTTTCTCGGCCGCTGCTGCATCGGTGTGGGCATAAAAGGAGTCGCCCGTCGTCAGGGCAAAAGCAGCAATGTCTTCCAGCGTGATCTGCCGCAGCCCGGAGGCAAAGGCATCGCCGATGCGCAGCTCAGCCAAAGATTTCCGGAACGGATGCATGGCGCCCGCCACTGCCCCAAATTTTGCATCCCCTGCAATCACGCGGTCCGCTCCCGTGTGCCACACACCCGTAATGGCCGTGAGCATGTTGGGTGAGCCCTGGATGGCCGTCCGCTGCATATGGTGCTTGACCGAGCGGATGCCACCCAATTCCTCGCCACCACCGGCACGCCCCGGCCCACCGTGCACCAGATGCGGCACGGGTGATCCATGGCCTGTTGACGTACGGGCATCCTCCCGATTCAGGATCAGCACGCGGCCGTGGTGGGCGGCAATTTTAGTCACCACATCCCGCGCAAAGTCGGGATCGTTGGTGCACACCGTAGCCACAAGCGACCCACCCCCCATCGCGGCAAGCTTGACAGCCTCGGCGACAGCGAATGCACGGTCGAGGCCCCCATCCGTCCGGCTGCCCTGCGTGTCATAACCCAGCACGCTGGTCACGGGGCCAAATGCCTCGAGGGCGTGCACGGCAGGTGCCTGCGCATTAGCCCAGCTCAGCACCACCGGGGACATGAACGCACCGTCGGCAGCGACCGCCACGGACCCATTGGCCCGCATGACCTGCGGTGCGTCCAAGGTTCCCCACGCCAGCTCGCCGCCGGCAGCCAACATGGTCTCGACGGCGGAACGGACGTCAGCAAGCTGCTCCAAGGAGGCGAGGGCTCCCATCGTGACACCTTCGGCGCGGGGATCACCCACCACCACGCGCTCGGTGATCCGCGCACCAATGGCGTCGATGACGGCCTGGCGCAGCTGGTTTGGGACTATTGCGCGCCGAATGGACGTGCACTTTTGGCCCGCCTTGACGGTCATTTCGGTGACCACCGATTTCACGAATGCCTCGAATTCGAGCGTCCCGGAAACGGCGTCGGGACCAAGAATAGCTGCGTTAAGCGAATCGGTCTCCGCGGTGAAACGGACTCCGCCGTAAGCAATCTGGGGGTGGTTTCGAAGGAGGTTGGAAGTGCTGGCCGAGCCAGTAAAGGAGACCATGTCCCGGTAGTCCAGGTGATCCACCAACTCCCGTGCAGAACCCGAGACCAACTGCAATGAACCGGCGGGAAGTATCCCGGAGTCCACCATCGCGCGCACGGCTGCGGCGGCCAGATAACCACTGGGAGTGGCGGGTTTGACGATGGTTGGCACGCCCGCAATGAAGGCCGGAGCGAATTTCTCCAGCATGCCCCACACAGGAAAGTTGAAGGCGTTGATCTGCACGGCCACCCCCGGGATTCGCGTGTAGATGTGCTCACCGAGGAACGATCCGTCCTTGCTCAGCACCTCAACGGGGCCGTCCACAATGACGTTGGCGTTGGGCAGCTCGCGGCGCCCCTTGGAGGAAAACGTAAACAGCACGCCAATGCCGCCGTCGATGTCCACCATGGAATCGATTCTGGTGGCACCAGTCCGGGCCGAGACTGTATAAAGTTCCTGGCGGCGGTCGTTGAGATATGCCGCCAACTCGCGCAGTTTCAGGGCCCGCTCGTGAATCGTGAGCATGCCAAGCCCTGCCTGCCCCACAGTTCGCGCATGCTCGACTGCGGCCGCAAGATCCAGCCCCTCGGCCGAAACCTGAGCCAGAACCTCGCCGGTACTGGCATCGCGCGCCTCGGTGCCCAAAACGCCGTCGGCCGGGGTCCACCAAGCATCCTGAATGTAGCTCGGTACCATCTCAATTGACGCTGCAGTGGCCATCGCCGGCACGTCCTTTCAGTATTGGTCTTCGTGGGCAGGTGCGCCCAGTAAAGGCACTAGTTCCAGTCAAAGAATCCGCGGCCGGACTTGCGGCCCAGCTCTCCGCGGGCAACCTTGTCCCGCAAAATCTGAGGCGGCGCAAACCGCTCCCCCAGCGTCCGCGCCAGGTAGTCGGCGATCTCCAGACGCACGTCCAACCCCACCAGATCGGTGGTCCGCAGCGGACCCGTGTGGTGCCGGTAGCCGAGCACCATGGCGGCGTCGATGTCCTCGGCACTGGCCACGCCGGCCTCCAGCATGCGCATGGCTTCCAGTGCCAACATGACGCCCAACCGGGATGAGGCAAAGCCAGGAGAATCGTTGACCACCACGGCGGTCTTCCCCAACGCTGCCACCCAATCCCGCGCCGTCGTTACCAGGGAGGGCGCTGTCTTCTCTCCCGCCACCACCTCAACAAGCGCGGATGCCGGGACGGGATTGAAGAAGTGCAGGCCCAGAAAGCTCTCCGGGCGCACCAACGCGGCGGCCAGTGCCGATACGGACAGCGACGAGGTGTTGGAGGCCAGAAACGCGTCCGGCCCCACATGATCTTCGACGTCGCGGAGGGCGGCCATCTTCAGTTCCTGAATCTCCGGAACAGCCTCCACCACAAGCTCGCATTGGACGAATTCGGCATAGCTGGTGGACACGGCGAGGCGTTCCAGAATGGCCGACGGACTCCGATTGGCGTCGCCCCTGGCAAGCTGGCGCTCAACAGATTTGGCCACTGACTCTGCAATTCGCTCTCGGGCGGCATCGGCTGCACCGGAATTGCGTTCCACGACCAAAACCGTGCATTCTGCCATCAAAAATGCGTGGGCAATCCCGGCACCCATGCGTCCGCCACCCAGCACACCCACATGTCGGGGCAGCCCTGCGGTACGTTCCGAAGGTGTCATTTCTTCCTCCGATCCAGAAAAGCCTGCATGCGTTCAAACTTGGCGGGCGATTCGAACAGCTCGGCCTGAGCCTGGTTGTCGACGGCGGGATGGGCCTCACGAGGCTCATGAAAGACACGCTTGGTGGCCTGCACGGCGAGCGGATCCTGCGCACAGATCCTGTCCGCGAGCGCGTGGGCGGACACCATCAGATCGGTCGATTCCACCAACTCCGTAATGAGGCCAACGTGAAGGCAGCCTTCTCCTGTGAGGATTTGGCCGGCCAGCAGCATCTGCTTGGCGACGGGCTCCCCCACCAGTTCTTTGAGGCGCCATGATGCCCCGGCCGCAGCCATGATTCCGAGGGTAGTTTCCGGCTGGCCCATGCGCAGCTCCCTGGTGCCGATGCGAAAATCGGCCGCATAGGCCAGCTCCGCTCCGCCTCCCAGCGCATGCCCGTCCAATGCGGCAATGACGGGCATGGGCAAGCCGGCTATGCGGGCAAAGAGTCCTGAATTGATGCCGACCAAGGCATCCTCGCGACGGCGGTCAATGAGTTCGGCAATGTCCGCACCCGATGCAAAGAACCCGATCTTCCCGGATGCTTCATCCCCCGGAACCCCGGACAGAATCAAGACTTTCGGCGTAGCTTCGAGCGCTTCGCAGACGGCATGCAACTCGGCAACCATCTGCGCATCAATCGCGTTCCGCACATCCGGGCGGTTCAGCTGCACGGCAACCCGGTCCGCCCCCTCGGTAACCAGCAGCGTGGCGAAAGCAGCGGCTCCCAATAACGCCTGCGGTGACTCTGCGGACATGTCCACACCCTTTGCATGGGAGACGGTCGGCAAATTACCGACCGTTCGTTCTATAAATATTCCATGCAGTAGCCGGACGGTCAACCATCTGGGAACGGTCGCTCCGCTGTGGGCATAGACCCGAGCCACGGCAGGCGGTGATCTATACAGTGGGTTCCATGACGATTTCCGATGCCGCAGCAACACCGTCCACCACCGAACAGTCCGCGCTCATTCCCCCCACCGCCAAGAAGGTCCCCGTGGAGCGGACCCATCACGGGGACACTTTCGTGGACAACTACGAGTGGCTGCGCGAGAAGGAAAGCCCCGAGGTCGTGGCGCACCTGAACGCCGAGCAGGCCTACACCGATGCCGTGACGGCCGGCCAGGAGCAGCTGCGCCAAGACATTTTCAACGAGATAAAGAACCGCACGCAGGAAACGGACTTGTCCGTCCCCAGCCGCAAGGACGACTGGTGGTACTACGGCCGCATGGTGGAAGGTCAGGCCTACGGTATCCAGTGCCGCGTAGCCGCCAGCAGCGAGGGCACCTTGGCCGATTGGACTCCCCCGGTGGTGGAGCCCGGCGTGGATGTTCCGGGAGAGCAAATCCTGCTTGACGGCAACGTTGAGGCCGAAGGCAAGCCCTTCTTCTCCCTCGGTGGCGCCTCAGTCACCCGCGACGGCAACTTGTACGCCTACGCCGTGGACAACGCAGGGGATGAGCTCTTCACGGTCCGCATCAAGGACCTGCGCACGGGCGAACTACTTGAAGACACCATCAAAAACGTGTTTTACGGGATCACTTTCTCCCCCGATGGCACAACACTCTTTTACATGGTGGCCGACGATTCATGGCGCCCGTACCAGGTGAAAACCCATGTTCTGGGTACGCCCGTGGAAACGGATGAAGTGATTTATCAGGAGGACGACGTCGCCATGTGGACGGGCTTCGACCTCTCGGCAGATCGTCGCCACCTCATGATCAGCATCGGCTGCTCCGAGTTCAGCGAGACCCGCCTCCTGAACTTTGCCACCCCCGAAAAGGGTCTGCAGACGCTGATCCCGCGCAGCGCCGAGATCTTGTACGACGCCGAACCGTTCCTTGTGGATGGCGTCGAGAAGATCCTGTTGACTCATGACCGGGATGCCGTCAACTCCATGATTTCCCTAGTTGATGCGGCGGAATTCGCTAAGCCTGTGGAGGAGCAGCATTGGGACACCGTGGTGGCGCATGATCCCTCGGTGCGCATCAATGGTGCCAGCGTCACGTCCACCCACATGGTGGTTTCGTTGCGCAAGGACACGATCGAGCGCATTCAGGTGACCACGCTGGAAGGTTTGGGCACTGCCGACCAGGCTGCCGCCGTCGAACCGGTCTTTGATGAAGAGTTGTACACGGCATCGATGGGCGGGAGCGAGTTTGAATCCCCCGTGATCCGGCTGGTTTACACCTCCGATTTCACGCCCCCGCGCGTGTACGACTATGTGTTGCCGGTCGGGGAGGCCGGCGGCGAGCTGCTCCTGCGCAAGGAGACCCCGGTGCTGGGCGGGTACCGCTCCGAGGATTACATCGCCACCCGGGAATGGGCCACTGCCAGTGACGGCACCCTGGTTCCGCTGTCCGTATTACGCCGGGCAGACCTCGCCCAGGATGGCAAGAATGCTGGCGTTGTGTACGGCTACGGTTCGTATGAGGTCAGCATGGACCCCGGATTTGGTGTGCCGCGACTGTCTCTGCTGGACCGCGGCGTAGTGTTTGTCATCGCGCATGTGCGTGGCGGCGGCGAGATGGGCCGTCCTTGGTACGAGGACGGCAAGAAACTGACTAAGAAGAACACGTTCACCGACTTTGTTGCTGCCACCGATTGGTTGGCGCAATCAGGTTGGGTTGATCCTTCACGGATCGCCGCGATGGGTGGATCCGCAGGCGGACTCTTGATGGGCGCAGTGGCGAACCTGGCCCCGGAAAAGTATGCGGCAGTAGTGGCACAGGTGCCGTTCGTTGACGCCCTGACCACCATTCTTGATCCGGAGCTGCCGCTGTCGGCGCTGGAGTGGGAGGAATGGGGCAATCCCATCACGGATCCCGAGGTGTACAAGTACATGAAGGACTACACCCCCTACGAGAACGTCCGCGAGGTTGCGTACCCGAAGATCGCGGCCGTCACGAGCTTCAACGACACCCGTGTGCTGTACGTGGAGCCGGCCAAGTGGGTGCAGGAACTGCGTGCGGTGTCCACGGGTTCGGAGCCGATCGTCTTGAAGATCGAGATGGATGGTGGCCATGGTGGAGCGTCCGGCCGGTATGAAGGCTGGAAGACCCGCGCCTGGGACTACGCTTTCTTGGCCGACGCGATCGGCGCAACCGAGCTGCGCTAACGGCACCCACCGAACGTACAGTTGATGCTCATGTTCCGCGTCGGGATCGGCATCTACTGTACGTTCGGCGGTTATTCACGCACGACGGCGTAGACGGCCTCGGACGTCCACTCACCTTTGAGGTACATGTTGTTGCGCAGGACGCCTTCGCGCTGCATTCCGAGCCGTTCGCAAATCGCGGCGGATGCATGGTTGCGGGCGTCCAAACGCGCCTCAACCCGGTAGAAATCCAGGTGTTCCAGGGCTAGCTCAAGAACAGCTTGAGCGGCCTCGGTGGCATATCCGAAGCCCTGCGCCGCGGGTGCCAGCGTCCAGCCAATCTCCCCCACCCGTTCAGGTGCACCGCCGTCCTCGAGTTTGCCGCCGTCGTTCCATTTCAAGGCCAGCTCACCCACAAGTTCCGGTTCCCCTTTTAGGGAAATCGCGAAGGTAGCCCAATCGCCTGGACCCGCGAATGGGTCCTGGACATACTTCGCAATCCGGGCCATGCACTGGGCATATGACCGCGCCTCGCCAGACAAGTACTGCGCGGTTTCCGGCAGGGAATGATAGGCGTGGTAGGCATCGAGATCGTCGGTGCTGAAACGGCGCAGGATCAACCGTTGAGTGGTCAGCGGGTAGGGAATTTCAACCATGCTAGGACACTACCGCAGTCTGCGGCGCTCCTGCCCTTGGCTTCCGCCTAGAGTTGGGGCATGGATTCAATGTTCGATGATTCAATGTTCGATCTTTTGTTCGGCCGGATCAACGGAGGGCTCGACGCCGGGATCCTGGCACTCTCCCTCCTTGGCTCACTCGCCATGTGCGCAGCCTTGTTCCTTCTGGGGCGGCGCAACGAAACGGCTTGGTTGCTCGTGGCTGGGGCCTACCTGCTGTGGGGCGTGTCCGCACTTTTGGGGCTTTCGCCGCGGATGCTCGATTCCGTACTGAGCATGCTGTTGTTTCTGCTTGGGGTGGCGATCCCGCTGATTCTGGGCATCGGCGTCGGTGTTTATGGGCTACTTTGCTTCCGGCGGTACCCACTGCCGGCCCCCATGACGCGCGCCATTACCCTCCGCACGTTTAAGGGCACTGAGCTGTTGCTGCCTCTTGCGGTGGCCCTGGCGTTCGGCCTGGCATCCTTGATCCCGGTCCTTTCGGTCTTTGCCCAATATGGCCTCTGGGATCAAGTTCCGCTGGCAACCCTGGCCACGGTCATCATCACCGGCACGCTGGGTGGGCTGCTACCTGGCGGACTCGTTGGGCTTGCCCAGCGCGGGCGCTGGGCCTGGTTCCTGTTGGTGATCCCGCCGCTGTTGGACATCTACTCTTCAGTCATCTCGGCTGCAGGCTCGGTAAAAATCTTCCTCTCGATTGCGACCATCGCACTGGCCGTACTCGGCTGGTCCCGTTGGGGTTCCCTGCCGGCAGAAACCCGGCAGCCGAGCACAAATAATCGTTGACACGGCCCGTTTCGCCGTGATCAGATGAAAAGGCATTGTTCGAAGCGACCCTAAGGAGGACCCAATGATTGTTTTCGCAGCTCTTCGCGCCCAAAACATTCGCATCACCCTCCACAGGAGTCGATTCACCCATGAAGTATTCTGCTGACCGACAGCACTACGAAACATCTTCCCGCAATTCGCCAGACTGGAATGTCCTTGACGATTCCCTGGCCGATAACCAGCGCTGGTCCACGTGGCCCGACTTGGAAAAGCTCATGCGCGGGCCAACCCCCTACCCGGAGTTCGTCATTGAGGACGCCGGCGCCATCGACACGGATCTCGGCGTACTGAAGACCGGCAAGGAGGCTGATGTCTTCCTCGTCGAACGCGCCACCGATTCCCGCAGCGCCGTGTTGGCCGCCAAGCGGTACCGCTCCGCCGAACAACGGCTTTTCCACCGCTCAAGTGCCTACACGGAGGGGCGCACCGTTCGGCGATCGCGTGATGCCCGGGCCCTCAAGAACGGCAGTAACTACGGCCGCGAGGTGGAGACCTCCCGCTGGGCCAACGCCGAATGGACGTACCTCCGCATGGCGCATGAGAACGGCATACCCGTGCCTTACCCCGTCCAGATTTGCGGCACCGAGATCATGATGGAGTTCATCGAAGATCCCTTGAACCCTGGCGCGGCCGCACCACGGTTGCAGGCCACTCATCCGAATCCCGAGGTGCTGCAAAGTTATTGGGAGCAGCTTGTTGACGCGATGGCAGCTTTTGCCCGCATGGGGTTCGCGCACGGCGATCTGTCCCCCTATAACGTGCTGGCGGCGGGCGATCGATTGGTGATCATCGATCTGCCGCAGCTGGTGGACCTCGCAGGCAATCTGCAGGGTGCGGAACTACTGGCCCGAGACTGCAAGAATATGTGCGCCTGGTTCACGTCGCGTGGTCTGGAGGTCGACGACGGGGACCTCCTGGGTGAGCTCCTTGCCGCCGCGTGGTGAGAGGCCCATCCACCGATCCCAGGTAGGGGCCACCAACTCGTAGAGCGCTTGGTAGCCCTCGGAGCGCGGGTGTGCGCCGTCGCCCTCGAGAACTTGTTTGCGCCACACGGGGTGGAGTTCCAATACGTGAAAGACCTCAACGTAGGGAACTCCCCTCTCGCGGCACAGTTCGCGGAAACGGGCCGAGAGCTCACGGATCCGCTCATTTTGGGCGTCCTCGGATACTGCCGGCGGGCCCACCACCAGAAGGGGATCGCCGGCCATGGCGTCCAGCATGCGTTCCAGGTTTGCACACGATTCCACCAACGGAACCCGCGGTTCGCCATCGACGTAAGTGGTGTCGTTGACTCCCATTGAAATGACGACGCGGGTGGGCCTGGCAGGAGATCGTCGCAGACCGATTTCATCATCAAATCTGCCCGCGATCTGAGCCGACGTATTGCCTCGGATGCCCAGATTGTAGGCGGTGACAGGGTTCCCGGCGGCGGCTTGCCGGGCTATCAGCCGCCCGGTCCAGCCCAAGGCGGTTTCATCCCCGATGCCGGCAACAAAGGAGTCACCAATAAAACAAAGCTGCTGTGTACCCGTGCTCATACTGCGGTCCGGAGCCTTCCGGGCAGGAACGGAAGCCACGGCGCCGAGTAGACCAACGGCACGGATGCTCCCGGCTCAACCGTAAAGTTCACTTCTCCGAACTTCCACATCCGGTTGAACAGGAAGATGCTGACAATGGCCGCATCTGCTCCGGGAACCTTCCAGTTGCGGGTGCCCCACTGGGCCGGCTGGGCCACCCCGTCCACCACGACGGTGGGCTTGGGAAACCAGCCCAGCCAGGGTTTGTGCAGGGTCAATTCAAAACGGCGGGTGGTGTTTGTTGGCTCGATCACAGGCTCCACCTTAGCCGTTACTGGCTACGCACTCTGCTCCTGCGAAGTTCCCATTCCCGCTCCGGGGCCAGGGCCTCAAGGAATGCGTCATCGTGGCTGGAAACGATGAGCGCACCCTTGTAATCGGTGAGGGCTGAGACCAGCTGTTCCGTGGAAGCCAGGTCCAGATTGTTGGTGGGCTCATCCAAAAGCAGCAACTGGGGCGCCGGTCTGGCCAACAGAATCCGGGCCAGCGCAACTCGGAAGCGTTCACCACCCGAGAGCTCCCCCACGGCCTGGTTGACCAGGTCCCCGCGGAAGTGGAAGCGTGCCAGTTGCTCACGAACCGTTGACAGCGGAGCATCGCGCGCCACTGCCCGCACGTTCTCGATCACGGGAAGTGAGTCGTCAAGGCCCTCCCACGAATCCGAACCCGCATCAATCCGCTGCCTCAAATACCCCACCGGGACCGCAGCAGCGGACGCCATGGCATTGAGCAGCGTCGTTTTGCCCACGCCGTTGGGACCGGTCAGCATGACCCGCTCGGGTCCGCGCAGCGTGAGGCGGGAGTCGTCCGCAACCCGGGTTCCGGCGTCGTACATCTCCCCCAGCTCCACTACGGTTGCTGGCACGTCGAGCACAGTCCTACCCGTGGGAACCGCGGTGTCCGGCAGGTCGATGCGGATGCGGGTCTCCGCGGGGATCGCATCGCGGGCATCTGTCAGTGCCGCCGCGGCCTCCGATTCACGGTCCCCCATGGTTCCACGCATTTTCCCGGCCGATTCCTGGGCCCGCTTGCGCAGCTCATTGGCCAGAATCTTAGGCATGGATTCGGCAGCCTTTCGGCCCTGCTTCGCGCGGCGGGCAATCTTCGTCTCGGCCTCGATGCGCTGGCGTTTTTCTGCGACCAATCGAGCACCGGCGTCACGCACCAAACGTTGAGCAGTTGCGCGTTCGGCATCGAGCTCCGCGGCATAGCTGTCCCAATTGCCGCCATGCCGAATCAGCTGCACGCGCTCCCCCACCCACGCCCGGTTACGAACCGGACGCAGCTCGGTGATCGAGTCAACCCGCTCCAGCAGGGCATGATCATGCGTGGCGACCACCAAGGTGCCGCGCCACCGCTCGACCGCTTGGTAGAGCCGCTCCCGGGCAGCCCTACCGAGGTTGTTGGTGGGCTCATCGAGCAGCGTGATGGGCCGTGCGGCAAGTTCCAGCCCGGCCAGCGCGGTGATCATGGCCTCGCCACCGGATAGCGTACCGAGCGTTCGGTCAAGAAATTCCGGCCCCTCGGCAGGCAGTCCGTACCCGGCCAAAAGCGCCACGGCGCGTTCCTCGAGATCCCAGTCATTGCCAATGAGGTCCAGGTTTTCGCTCATATTTTTCTCGCGGCCTGCCAAAACGTCGGCGAGCGCCCTGCGTTTGGCGGCGACACCTAGCAGTTCGGTGACGCTCTGTTCCGTGCGCAGGGTCAGCTTTTGGGGCAGATAGGCAACGTTCGACGCCGTCACCAAGGTGCCGCTGTTTGGCGCCAGTTCACCGGCAATCAGACGCAGCAACGCCGTCTTTCCTGTGCCATTGGGGCCAACTAGTCCGGTGCGGCCGGCGGCGAAGACCGTCGTTAGATCGGTGAAGACTGGGGTGCCGTCGGGCCAGGAAAAGGCCAACTGGGACAGCGAGATGGGATGGGTGTTCTGCATGGTTCTCCTCGGCTTTTGAAGGCGCCGAGAATTGCTGCGGCGCTAATTAGGCGAAAGCGAACCAAATCTTCAATGGATTTCCTCACGGAGGGGACAGAACGTTTTAAGTGTGGCATGAGGTGGGCCGGGGTTGTCAAGGACCGGCGAGGAGCTCCGCCTCATCACGGACACTCAAGCCGGCACCCAGCTGGTTTCCGTCCCACGGTTCCTCGGCGGCAATAATGTCGCGGAACGTCTCCAGCAGCGGTCTGCGCGCCAAACCCCAGGCCAGTGCCCGGACGTCGGAACGGCGCGCAAAACCGGCGTAGTTCGTTTCGAGGGGCAACACCAGCGGCAGGGACCGTGGCCCGCTCCAGGGGGAAACGCCGTCGTCCGCGATACGGGACAGGGGATACTCCGCCAGCTGCGGGTTGGTATTGGCCGCCTCCCGCGCCGTGATCAGTGCTTCACGCAGCGGCAGCGCGGCTCCCACGGCGTTGACGGCGCCGGTCCGCCCCGCCAATCCGGCGTCGAGGATGAACGCGGCCAAATCCCGGACGTCGATAATCTGCACATGCTGCGCATAGTGGGGCCCATCATCGCTCGGGGTCAAGACCGGGCCGCGGGCGTCGGCCGCACGTAGGGGCCAGTAGGTGGTGCGACCCGTGGGATCCCCTGGCCCGCCAATCAAACCTGCTCGAACCAGCAGCGCCGCACCATCGCGGGCTGCCAAAGCGACCAACTCACAGGCAGATTTCGCCTCGCCGTACACCTCCGGCGTGTACCCCTCGTCAAGCCCGATGGGATCAAGCAGCGGGGCATCCTCGTCGGCCTCCGGGGTTGAATGATCCGCATAAACGGAGCAGGAAGACACCAGAACCCAGCTCCTGGCCCGCGCCGACAAAGCGGCGACGGCACCATGGGCGTGCCCGGGAATTCGGGTCAGCTCCACCACGAGATCCCATTCCTGCCCGGCCACCGCGGCATAGGCATTTGGCAGGTCACGGTCAACCACGACGTCGGATGCCGCCACCGGGAAATCGCCGGATTCACCGCGGGCCAGACAGGTCACGGTGTGCCCCGCCGCGGTCGCTGCCTGAGCCAACGTCCGGCCAAGCCACGCGGTGCCGCCAAGAATCAAGATGTTAGCCATGTCACCAGCCAACCCTGTTTCGATGGCCGAGGACAGCGTGTTTCACGCTCAGCGGATACGCGGCCGTCCAGTTTCATCGTTTACCCTGCAAGGTATGAACAATGCCGCTGAAGAACTCGGAAATGCCGCAGCCAACTGGTGGACGGCTGTCCTCAACGGCTTCACGCGTGCCGAGGTACCGAGCGTTTCCCCACTCTTTTTGCTCGCCATCATGGCGGTAGCCGTTGCCCTAAGCATTCCACGCGCTTCGTGGCGCTGGTTCGGGCTCTACGTGACGTTTGTGCACGAACTCGGCCATGCGTTCGCCGCACTTATGACGGGAAGGTTCATTCACGGTCTGAAGATCGGGCTGGACCATTCAGGCCAGCTGGTCAGCAGCGGCCGGCGTGGTTTCAGCGCAACCTGGTCCGGGTTCTGGGGCTACCCGGCACCGGCCGTGGTTGGGCTGGCACTCGTATGGTCGGTCTCCGCGGGGTGGGCCGGAGCCGCAGCCTCCGTAGGCGCATTGGTACTGCTGTTTGCCTTGATTTTCCTGCGCAATTTCACCGGAATCATGGTGGCCCTGGTGAGCGCGGCCATCGCCCAATGCCTGGTCATGTTCGCAACTGCCGAGACCGTCGGCTACGTGGTGCTGGCCTTGGGCATCGCCTTGGGCGTCGGCTCTATTCGCGACTTCTTCAAGGTTGCCGCCGTCCACACACGCCGCCGCAATCAGTTGGCCAGCTCCGATGCGTACATTCTCGCCAGGTCAACGGGTGCGCCGTCGTGGCTGTGGCTGAGCGGATTCGCCGTGGTCATTGCCGGATCCGCCGCGTGCTCCGCATATTTTGCGTGGGGCCTCCTGGCGCTTTAGGCGTTGAGGCGGCATTCATGGTGCCGGGTTTTTCACGACGTATCGCAGATACACGACGCCGTTGTCGAAGTGCCGCTCCCCCGCCAGTTCCAGCGTGGTGGAGAAGTCGTCGGGAAGGGCCCGTTTCCCGCCGCCAACAATGATGGGTGAAACAAACAAGTTGATCTCCTCAACCAAACCGGCTTTCAACGCCTGAGCCGCCAGATTGGCGCCGCCAATCGAGAGATCTTCGCGGGACTCGGCCTTCAGTTTGCGGATGACGTCAGGGTCAAAGGTCCGCTCGATCCGGGTCTTGCTGGTGCTGGGCCGCTCCAGGGAACGCGAAAACACCACCTTGTCCACCGCGTGCCAGATCGTGGCGTACTCGCGCACAACGTGGGCATGATCGGGCTGGTCATACAGCTCATCCCAGACCTTCATGACGTCATAGAGCTTGCGGCCCAGAAGATAGGTCCCGATGCCGCGTTCAAGATTGTTGATGCAACTGTGGACCTCATCGTCTGGCATGCTCCAATCGAAGTTCCCCTGGCTGTCCTCGATGTAGCCGTCCAATGAGGTGATTGCTGTGTAGATGAGCTTGGCCATGACCGCCGCCTCCTGCGCCTAAGTGACCCCTCTCCCAGTATGCTCCCCATCAGTTGTGCGGTGACTTCCTAAAGTTCGACTTCTCGCAATAACAGCATCAATCTCCACATCACTCACACCGTTGGCCAGCAGGAATGCCCTGACATCCATCCCGCCCACAAATTCCTCCACAGCGTCGCCCCTGCCCTGAAGAATGTCAGCCAACTCGGCCCGGTCCAGGTGGCGTTCATAGGGATGCTTCACGGGCGCCACCAGGTGCCAGTCATTGATGCCGCGCGCAGCCAACGCGTCCTCCGCCGCGGCCCGCTCGGCCTGCCCCAGCAGCGACAGCAGCAACGTGGCGATCAACCCGGTCCGGTCACGCCCGGCCGAACAGTGGACGACCACCTTGCCCCGAGCCGCCGCCAGCTCCTTGAATACCCCGGCAACCCGCCCCGGAAACAGCTCAACCATGTCCGCATATAGCCGCGGATGGTTCATGTACGGCTGGAAGAGTTCCTGGTAACGGGGATCGCCCGGATCTTCCGTCGGTGAATGCACGACGGCGAACCTCGCCAACGCGCCGTCGCCCACCACCGGGTCGCTTGGCCTGCGCTTGCGCTCCGCAGGGTTCCGTAGATCGATGACAGTCCGAACGCCGTCGTCATAGACCTGGCCCCAGCCGCGCTCGGTGAGCCATTCACTGCGGCCCATCCGGTAGATGTCCCCCGCGAGCAGGCGTGCGTTGACGGCACCTTCCCAGTGCGGAACTTCTCCATTTGAAGCGTGCATGGTCAGCGTTGCTTCGACAGCCTGTATTCAAGCCCGCTGCGAACCTGCGGCCATTCGGTGGCCAAGATCGAAATCACCACGGTGTCCCGCAGGGTGCCATTGGCTAGGCGGCGGTGGGCCCGAAGAACACCATCCTGTTTGGCGCCGAGGCGGGCAATCGCTTCCCGTGACTGAGCGTTCATCCAATGCGTATGGAATTCCACTACTTCACAACCCACCACATCAAAGGCATACTCCAGCAGAAGCTTCTTGCTGTCCGGGTTGGTTCCTGTGCCGTGCGCGCTGGCGGCATTCCAGGTGGCGCCGATGGCAAGCCGCGGAACCTCCATGTCGATGGCGTAATAACTGGTCAAACCAATCACGCGGCCGGGCTCCCCCGTCGCGGGATCGTTGAGTCGCGCCGTGAAGGACAGCTCGGTCCCCGCCTCCTGCGCGTCTAGCCGACGCTCAATATCCTCTCGCATCGCTTCAGGCTTGGGAACCGACGTGTACCAAAGGTTCCACAGTTCACCGTCCGAGGCCGCCGCCACTAAGCCGTCATGATGGTCAAGGCTCAGGGGTTCAAGCGTTACGTACTTTCCACGCAAGGTCACGGGTGCAATTGCAGTCATGGAAAAACACTAGCTGACGGCCCCGCGGCGCTTGTAAGTGCGTCCAAAAGCGTCATGCACCATTCAATAGTTGACGCATCAACTTAATATCTGAGATACTTTGATTGAAGCTTCAATCAATTGATGCTCGGCGCTTCTTCCTGAAGGCCTTTCCATGACCCCCACGAAACGTTGAGATTCCAATGAATAATCTTTCCCTGAACACCGCCGCCCGAACCATTCTCCGCGTAGTCCTTGGCTTCCTGATCGCCTCCCACGGCTGGCAGAAGTTCAATGAATGGACCATCGCAGGAACGCAGGGCGCCTTTGCCCAGATGGGCGTCCCGGCCGCGGAAATCACCGCTCCCCTTGTTGCAACCCTGGAACTGGTCGGCGGCATCGCCCTGATCCTGGGCATTGCCACCCGTCCCGTTGCCGCGCTTCTGGTGCTGGACATGCTCGGTGCGATCGTCCTCGTCCACGCCTCGGCTGGTGTCTTCGTTGAGACCGGCGGCTACGAACTCGTTCTCCTCATGGGTGCCGCCGCACTCGCCCTGGCGCTTGCTGGCCCCGGAAAATTCTCCCTGGACAACGCATTGTTCGGGCGCAGCAGCTCCAAGCTGCGCGTCCTGGCGTAACTCATAAACCCTGCCTGAACGTATGCGCACGACTCGTCTCGAGTTGTGCGCATACGTGTTTCTACGCCGAACTCGTCTCGAGCTGGGCGCATATGAATAAGTGCTGGACGCCCCGAACCATCAGCGGCAGACTCTATCCATGGCCTATTCATTACAAATTGTTGTTGACTGCCACAACCCGCACGTTCTTGCCGATTGGTGGGCGGAGACCATGGGTTGGTCGCCGGAACCATCGGACGAAGACTTTATCCGTTCCATGGTTACCAAGGGTTTCGCCACGGAAGACCAAACCCTGGTCCATAACGGCGTCTTGGTTTGGAAAGACGGCCAGGCCATCACGGCCGGAGCAGATGCCACACAGGATCAGCCCAGAATCCTGTTCCAGCGCAGCGAGGACAATAAGGCGGGCAAGAACCGGATCCACTGGGATGTACGCCTCGGCGGTGATGACAAGGCTACCGTCCGGGAAAAGTTGGAAGCACGTGGCGCCACTTTCCTGTGGGAAGCGAGCCAGGGACCCCACGCGTGGTTCACTATGGCAGATCCCGAAGGCAACGAATTCTGTATCAGCTGAGACCCACAGCACGCGGGCCGCACGCCCGCCAGCTAAGATCGTTAGCGTGAGCGCAACGAATCTTCCCGAGCAGGTATCAGACATCTTCGACCCCACCCGCTGGCGCGTGGTGGAGGGCTTCGACTTCACCGACATGACGTACCACCGCCAGGTGGAACGCGATGCCAATGGTGAAATCGTCAGGGATCTCCCCACGGTCCGTATCGCCTTCGACCGCCCGGAGGTTCGCAATGCGTTCCGCCCCGGCACCGTCGATGAGCTGTACCGCGCCATGGACCACGCCCGGATGACTCCGGATGTCGCTACCGTTCTGTTGACTGGCAACGGCCCCTCCCCCAAGGACGGTGGCCACTCCTTCTGTTCGGGTGGCGATCAGCGCATCCGCGGCCGCGACGGCTACCGCTACGCAGAGGGCGAGACGAAGGAAACCATTGACCCGGCCCGCGCTGGCCGCCTCCACATTCTTGAAGTCCAGCGCCTCATGCGCACGATGCCCAAGGTGGTCATCGCCGTCGTCAATGGTTGGGCTGCCGGTGGTGGACATTCGCTGCACGTCGTATCGGATCTGACCATCGCCTCGCGCGAGCACGGCAAGTTCAAGCAGACAGACGCCACGGTTGGAAGCTTCGACGCCGGATATGGTTCCGCCCTGCTGGCCCGCCAGATCGGCCAGAAATCGGCCCGCGCAATCTTCTTCCTGGCCCGCGAATACTCGGCCGATGACATGGTCCGCATGGGCGCCGTCAACGAGGCCGTGGCCCATGAGGACCTGGAAAACACGGCGCTGGAATACGCGGCCGACATTGCCCGCCAGTCCCCGCAGGCCATCCGCATGCTCAAGTTCGCCTTCAACCTGGCCGACGACGGACTAGCCGGCCAGCAGGTCTTTGCCGGCGAGGCCACCCGTCTGGCCTACATGACCGACGAGGCTGTGGAGGGCAAGGAAGCGTTCTTGGAAAAGCGCGATCCCGACTGGTCTTCCTTCCCGTACTACTTCTAATCCCCCTATATATAGGCACCCATGACTATTGAACCCCTGCTCAAGGCACTCTCCGACGCGATCCATGGCGAGGGCCCCGCGGTCCAAATCGCACCCGATGGCAGCTTCGAACTCATCCCGCAGACCGAGCTGGGGCTGCCGGCCGGAAGCGAAACCGAGATTGCCGCCGTCGTGCTTACCTCCGGGAGCACCGGCACACCCAAGCGCACACTGCTGAGCGTTGAGGCGCTGGCGGCGTCGTCGGTGGGCACGGCCATGGCGCTGCGTGGCGAGGGGCAATGGCTTTTGGCGCTGCCACTGAATTACGTGGCAGGGTTGCAGGTTTTGGTGCGCAGTTTGTTCGCCGGAACCCGACCCTGGGCCATGGACCTGAGCGGCGGATTCACCCCCGAGGCGTTCACCGAGGCCGCGCTGGAACTCACCGACAAGATGCGCTTCACCTCGCTGGTACCCACGCAGCTCAGCCGACTCCTCACCAATCCCAGCGCGGAAACGCTCACCGTCCTGCGCCGCTTCAACGCGATCCTGCTCGGCGGCGGCCCCATCAACCCCGTGCTGCTTGAGGCCGCGCGCGGTGCCGGGCTAAACGTGGTCACCACTTACGGCATGAGCGAAACCTGTGGCGGTTGCGTGTACGACGGCGTCCCGCTCGACGGCGTGCAGCTTGCCATCCGCGACGGCCAGGTCGTCCTCGGCGGCGAGGTTGTTGCTGCCGGATACCTGGGCAACGCCGAGCTGACGGCCACGTCCTTCTTCGAGGAGGAGCACGACGGCGAAACCGTACGTTTCTATGCCACCGGAGACTTGGGTGAGTTGGACAGTGAGGGACGGCTGCGCGTGCTGGGCCGGGCGGACGATGTCATCATCACCGGCGGGCTGAAGGTTTCTCCCGCCGCCGTGATCGATGGTCTGCACAAGGTTCAGGGCGTCCGCGAGGCATTTGTTGCTCCGGTTCCGTCCGAGGAATGGGGCCAGCAGGTTGCCGCGATGGTGGTTGCTTCCTGCAGCCTGCCCGAGCTGCTGGCCGGTGCCGGAGCCATTTTGGAGCCGCATCTGGTGCCCAAGACTGTGGTGTTCGTCTCCGAGCTGCCGCTGCTGGCGAACGGAAAGCCCGACAGGACGGCCATTTTGGCCGCCTTGGCCGGCGCCGCTCAATCGGCCTAGCGTCACGACGCGGCACAATTAACCCTGTGGGTCCGGTTACGGGTCCGCATTCAGTTTTTTTATTTGCATAACTATTTGCATAAAAAGGAGTAACGCTGTGGCCACTGTGGGGCAATGGATATCCGGGGCGCGTCTGAGGACCCTGCCCATGGCAGTGGCTCCCGTGATTATTGGTACCGCCGCAGCCTACGACCTTGGTGCTCTGCACTGGGACCGGGCGATTTTGGCGGCACTTGTTGCCTTGCTGCTGCAGATTGGCGTGAATTACGCCAATGACTATTCCGATGGCATTCGCGGCACCGACGAGGTCAGGGTTGGCCCGTTGCGCTTAGTGGGCAGCGGCGTGGCCAAACCCTCCCATGTAAAGATGGCGGCGTTCACCATGTTTGGTCTGGCCATGCTGGCTGGCCTGGGCTTGGTGCTCACCTCGCAGGTCTGGTGGTTCCTGCTGGTTGGTGCCGGCGCGGTTCTTGCAGCGTGGGGCTACACGGGCGGGAAGAACCCCTACGGATACATGGGCCTAGGCGATGTGTTCGTCTTTGTATTCTTCGGCCCCGTGGCGACGCTGGGCACCACGTTCACCCAGGCTGGCGAGCTAAGCACGGCGGCAGTGTTGGGTTCGTTCTCAACGGGACTCATCGCCGTCGCACTTCTCATGGCCAACAACGTCCGTGACATTCCCACCGATACCGAGGTGGGCAAGCGGACCCTCGCCGTGCGGCTGGGCGATAAGAATGCGCGCCTGAGCTACGTGCTGATGCTGGCGTTGTCCGTGGCGCTCATGCTGTTCATCGCTCCGGCGAAACCGTGGATTCTGCTGGTGCTGCTGCTGATCCCGTTCATGCTGATGCCCAGCTGGCTCATGCTCCAGGGTAAGCAGCGCAAGAGCTTGATCCCCGTACTGAAACAGACCGGCCTGCTCAACCTCGGGTTCAGCGTGATCTTTGCGGCGGCCATGGTGCTGACCGCGCTGTAGGGGTTATTCGGACTTCTCGGTGCTGGGCTGTGCGGCAGAGGGCTGGGGAGTGCCGAGCTGCGGCGTGCCCGACTTGCGGTCTGCGTCGATCCAGATGTCCGGGTTATCGTCGATGAGAGCGTCTTCGGCGTCGGCGTCATCCATGGCAGCTGCGGACTGGGTGGTGGTGGCGTTCGGCGCGAAGCGGTCGGCAACCACCGCGGTTGCGCCGTCGCGCTGCTTGCGCAGGAAAAGGAAGCTGATCACAAAGGCGCACAGGGCAGCAATGACGGCCGCCGTGAACGGCTGGAAATCCAATGCCAAGTAGGCGATGAGGAAGAACGCCAGGAACAGCACGCCACGGATCAGGGAGTATTTGAAGAAAGCCACGGGCTAAGTTTAGCCGCTCAAGCTGGGTGTCTCCCCAGCAGCTGGACCCGACTCCGTTTTGTTCATCAACGGTAGACTGAGGTATGCGTTATATCATTCCTGTGACCTTGGTTGTTGTTCTGTTTGTCTATGGGCTCATCGATTGCCTCCGTAGCAACGCAAGCGACGTCCGGACCTTCCCGAAGGCGGCCTGGGTGTTGATCATTGTGCTGCTCAATGTCATCGGCGTGATCCTATGGTTCCTCTTTGGCCGCCCGCAATACGCCGTGTCAGCATCGGTCCAGCGCTCCGGCCAGGCTCCCACCCGGCACGTCCCATCGTCCGGCAGCCGTTCCTCCGCGCCCGACGACGATCCCGAGTTCCTGCGCAACCTTGCCGTCAACCGGGCCCAGAAACTTGAAGCCGAAAGGCTCCGCAAGCTCAAGGCCGAGCTCGATGCCCGTGAAGCCAAGCTTCGCGAAGACCACCCTAACGACGAAACTAAGAAGTAGCCCACTCCAGGCCTCAGCCTCAGTAGGGTGGCGGGCCGGCTTCCAGCGCTTGGCGAAGCAAGCCTTGGGCACTCCAGCGCATTGACGCCACGGCTTCTTCGCGGGACAACCCGCCGATGTCCACCAACCAGACGAGGGATTCGATGCCGGTGGCGCTACGGATGGCCAAGACCAAGCGGTGAATTTCGACGTCGGACAGCCTGCCACGCAGCGGCTCCAGCGCCTCCGCGATCCAAGGAATGGCCCGACCCTGACGCAGCGGAAGACCCTCTCCGGGCTGTACCGGATCAAGCGATAACTTGAGCATGGTCCGTTGCTGGTCCTCGGTTTCAACGATCATGCCCGTGAATCGGTGTACGACGGCGTCGAGCCGCTCAGCAGGATCCTCACCCGGGTTTTCAGGCAGCATGGACGCCAACGCCGTCTCCGGATGGGCTGCAGCCAACAGCTCACGCTGCCCCGGGAAATAGCGGTAGGCCGTACTCCTTGCCACGCCGGCAGCAGCGGCAGCCTCATCGACCGTTGGCGACTTTCCGGCGGCGACCATCTTCCGCGCAGCCTCGACAAGGGCGTTGAGTGTTCGCCGCTTCTGGCCGCTGCGTCCGAGTTCCAAATAAGGGCTTGACATGAAGCTTATGATACCTCAGTCTTGTTATGAGACATAAGTCCCATAAACTCATAAGCCCACCAAAGAGGCGAGTCCCATGGACACGAAGAAGCAGGCCAAGTCATTCATCCGCCAAGCCGGGGACGGTGAGCGGCGGTGGTTCCATGGGGGCGGTGTCCATACTTGGCTGGCCAAGGCCGAAGAGACCGACGGCGCTTCGCTGATCTACCGTGACGAGATGGAATCCGGCAAGGTGACGCCCATGCACATCCATCCGGACACTGACGAGGCCCTGTACATCCTCTCCGGGGAGATCCTCATGAACCTCGACGGCGTTGAGCACCGCGTCGGCGCAGGGGGTTTGGCCATGGCTCTGCGCGGCCAACCCCACGCATTCAAGGTCACGGCCGAGAACACCAGCCTGCTGTGTTTCCAGACGCCCGGCAACGCTCAGGGTTTCTACATGGGCGCCAGCGTACCCCTAGATGGCGAGGGCAGCGGTGTGGTCGATTTCGATCGAATTATGGAGTCCGGGAGGGTCAACGGCGGGATCGTGATTGTGGGCCCGCCGCCATTTGACTGACGATCTCAGAGCCGGGCTGGCAAGAGTTTTTTGCCAGCCCTCGAGCTAGATGGTTACTGCTTACTCCAGGATCCACAGCGTGAGGACTTGAAATCTTGTCCTGCCAACAGGGTCACTGACGGAAGTCCGCCGCCGGGAATGTCGTTGTTGATGATGTCGTCACCGTTGGTGCCGCTCGTAAGGATTGCCCAATAGCAGGACGAGCCGACACTGCTTTTCGCCTTGTAGGTCCCGGCTTCAATGTCCACCCCAACAACCCAGGTGCCATCGACAACGGTGTTCGCTGCCTGCTTCTTTTCCACAGTGGTCACGGCAGACTCACGCTTCTTGACTTCTTCTTCGGACTTTTTTACCGCAGCCTCACGGAGCAGGACGGCGTCGTCCTTTTTCTGCGCTTCCGTTTCCAGTGCGGCCATCTTGTCCTGCAGGGCATCCCGCTGGCCTTTGTAGGCGTCGCGATTCGAGGCAGCGCGCTGACCGGTGGCATCCAACACGGCGTATTCCTCGCTGGTCGTGGGATCGGCGGTCATGGCGGCAGTAAGAAATCCACCACCAAAAAGTACGACGGCGGCGAGAGCCACTCCTACTACTTTTGAACCACGGCGCTTGGGCTTGACGAGTTGCTTCGGCGCCTCTCGTGGAGCAGGGGGCACCGGCGGGATAGCGGACGACGTCGAAGAGCTGGATGTTACGTCCGATGGAGGGATTTTCATGACGACTCCTGAAGGCTAACGGCTATCGCTTGAGTGATGATTCAAGCGCTGTAGCCGTAGTCTGGCAGGAGGGTCTGACATCCAAGCTTGCACCCACCACCAAGAAAATGGTGGGCTGTACCCATGAAGAAGATTCTGGGGATTCTTGCACTGACGCTCATGGCAATTCTTGGTGCCGCACCGGCAGCCATTGCCGCACCGCCAACAGACGTCATTGTCGAGGACACGGCGGGTGTCTTGTATCAACCCCAGTTGCTCCCCGCTGTGGAGAAGATCAACTTCCACAGTCCCACTACGGTCGTTATTTACACGCGAAACGGCTCCTCCAGCGACAACTTTAACGAAGAAGTTCTCCGTTACGCGCGCGCCAATCACCCCGAATGGATCAGCGCCGATGGCCAGAAATGGGCCGACGGACTTTTCATCCTTGCCTTTGACCCGGCCGGTCGCAAGGTCGGCACGTACATGGGTGAAGACCGCAAGGTGTCGCTCTCAAAGCAGGAAGCCATCCAGGAATCCACCAAGGATCTCTTCCGCGAGGCCCAGTGGACCGACGGCGCGATCGCTGGCGTCAAGAAGGGTGCAGCACTGATCAACCAGCCCTGGTACCTTTCGGCAGGCTTCATCATTACCGCCGGCATCACCGGCGGATTGGCCTTGCTGGGCTTCGGCATCCGGGCAGGCGTGCGTGCCAACAACCGCACCAAGGCCGCCGGACATCTGCAGCGCGGCGATGCCGGCTACTCCAGCGTGAGCCTTGCCCTGGACGTCACCGAACTTAACGCCAAAACCATCCCCGAAGCGTCCAGCTACGGCACGTTGTTGCTGGAAAAGTACCGCAATTTCAGTACCAAATACCTTGAAACCAGGACCCTGAACGAGCAGTCCCACGCTTTCACAAAGAAGGATCTTGGCAAGGCCGGCAGCGTCGCAACCGTTGCCCGCTACGCCGATATGGCCGAGGATCTGGACACCTTGGACGATGTCATCGGGGATACCAACGCCCTGCTGAACAGGTATGCCGGTTGGGAAGGTGCCTGGGATCGGCAGGTCCGTCCCTTGCGCGAGGATCTTGCACAGCTGCCGGCGCTGATCAGCCAACCGGAAGCGCAGGGGTTGGCGAGCACCGCCGCCTTGGCATCCCTTCATGGGCAAAGGTCCCAAGGTCTTGAGCAACTCGCCGCCGATTTTCAATCCGGACGCATCACCCCTGACGCTGCCTTGGATGAACTTCGAGGAATGAGCCAGGAATTGACGGCCCTGCTGCAGCAACATTCAGAGGCCATGATTGGCAAGTACACCAAGACGAAATCCGAGAAAGCCTCTATGGAGAAGGCCATGGAAAGCAGCCGCATGAATGCTGTGCGCGGCCGCCGGACCACCATCCTCGGCTCGGTTTTCGATGGCTACATGTTCTATCCGGTGCATTCCTTCAGCGCGGGCTATCTGATGGGGCAGGACAAGGTGGACACCGCCCGCACTCAAGCCAGCTCGAGCGGCAGCAGCTCCGGCTACGGTTCCAGCGGTGGAAGCTTCTCCGGCTCCGGCAGCTCCTCCAGCTTCTAGACACCATGGCGCATAACCGTACTTTCCCCGCTTACCCGAGGGTTTTAACCCCCGGGTAAGCGGGGAAAGTACGGTTATGCGGAGAAGGTGCGTACTTATTCGGCCGAGTCCTCAATGTAGCGCTTCGCATTGATCATCACGGCGCCCGTCATCATGACTGCAAGGCACCCGCCGAGCATGGCGAAGGAGGCCGTCCAGGTGCCAGTGGCGTCGTGAATGGTGCCGAACATCAGGGGCACAAGCCCGGCCCCCGCGTACCCCAAGCCTTGGCTGAATCCGGACAGCACCGACGAACCATGCGTTGTCCGCGAACGCAGATTGACCATGAGCAGTGCCGTAGCGAAGGTGCCCTGACCCAGGCCGGCAAACGTCACCCACAGCCACGTTCCATCCAGCGGCGAGAGATACAGGCCCAGGTGACCGGTGGCCCAGCACAACGCGAAGAGGCCGATGGCAATGATGGGATTCTTCATTCGCGGCACCCACAAGGGCACCAGCAAACTCACCGGCAGCCCAAGAATGGCGAAGTAGGCCAGCGCACTGCCGGCCGTAGCCGCGTCCACACCCTGCCCGGAAAGATACGGCGGCAGCCAGGTGAAATACACATACGTTTGAGCCGAGTTACCGGCCAAGAAGATGGCCAGCCCCCACGCCACCGGTGAGCGCCACGGCCGCAGATGAGGCACGGCGCTTGCCACCCCGGCACGCAGGTGAGCGGGCGCGCCTAGGGGGTTGGCGTCGTCGTGCTTGTCCTTGCGATCACGCACAAATTGGGTGATCCACGGCAGCAGCACCAGGAAACTGACCGAGGCCCACATGCCAATGGAGACGCGCCAATTCGCGGCCCCGGCAACCGGCACGGCCAGCTGCGGGCTGATCGCTGTTCCAACCGCCAGCATCGTTACGTAGCCGGCCGTCACGAGGCCCACCCGGTCCGGGAAGTACTTCTTGACCAGCGGCGGCAGCACCACGTTGCCAATGCCATATCCGGCCATGACCACAGCTGTCAGGCCCAGGAACGGCCAGACCGCCTCCGTCGTAGCGCGCCCCAGCTGCCCCAGCACGGCCAGTACGACTGCGGCGAGCAGCGCCTTTTCCAGGCCAAACCGGCGGATCAGGACGGGAGTCAGGAGACCGAAGATGGCAAACAGCAGGGGTGGCAACATGGCCAGCAGACCCGTGGTTCCGGCCGTGAACCCCAGCTCACCTGTGAGCTCCCCGAGAAGTGGTGGCACCACGGAGACGGCTGTTCGCAGGCTCAGGGCCATGATCATGATGCCCAAAAGGGCGCCGATCCGGCCGGTCCAGGGTCGCTTCACAAGAAAATTGGTCACCGCACAACCCTAGCCAACGCCAGGACGCCACCAGGACCAGCTTCATGCGGCCACACTGCCACTTAATATTCGGCATGATCGTGCAGAAAATGGCACCTCAGAGCATAGGATGATGGCAACAGAGCAGTCAAGGAAAGGACGAGTCACCATGGACGTTGCCGAGCTTGGCGCCGCGTTGCGCGCACGGCGCAGGACCTTGCACTTGACCCAAAGCGAAACGGCGGACCTTGCCGACATCTCAACGAGAGTGCTGAGCGATTTGGAGAATGGCCGCGAAACCATTCGGCTGGACATACTGACCGCCGTGGCGTCCGCGTTGGGCATGACCCTGAGTCTGCAGGTCACCGGGACGTGAAAAACCTGGAATACGCCAAAACCGTCACCCAGGCCGTGATTTACAAGAAGGGCCGGGCAGCAGCGACGCTAACCCGCAGCCCCGGCCTTGGCGTGGTGTTTTCCTACCTCAGCGGCTACCTCCACGCTGGCGGTCCGGCGATCGCTTCCACCCTGCCCGCACTGGATGTCCCCGTCACCCTTGGCCACGGCAATGTCCCGGCATTCTTTGCCGGGCTCCTGCCGGAAGGCGAACGGCTTGCCAAGCTCCGGTGGGCCGTCAAGACCACCATCTCGGATGAATTCTCGCTCCTCCTTGCCGCGGGCGAGAACCCTGTGGGCGACGTGCAAATCGTGGCTGCCGGCGAGAAACCGCGACCCATTCCAGCACTCCTGATGGTCACCAAGACCATGGATGACATCAACTTTGCCGATTTTGCTGCCGTCCCCGGCCCCGTGGATCTGTCCTCGCTGCCCGGCATGCAGGACAAGGTAACGGCCTCCTACCGTCACGACAAGGACCCCACGCGCGCCTACATCCTCAAGTTCAACGATGGCAGCCACGAACGCCAAGTTGAAACGGAATTCCTGCTGCTGAACAAGGCGAAGGCGCTGTCCATCCCGGTTGCGGATGCCCGCCTGGTGTACGACGGCGTTGGCCAAGCCGCGCTGCTCGTCTCCCGTTTTGATCGGTCCCCCAGTGGGTCGCTGGCGGTTGAGGACTGCGGTCAGCTCATGGGCCTGCTGCCGGGACGCAAGTACTCTGTGCCGAGTGAGGCGGTTGCGGCCTCCGCCGTGAAAATGTGCGCGTCCCAAGCGCTGGCCGCCCGGAACATTTTTCTGCAGTTCCTCTTTGCCTGGCTCACGGGCAACGGCAACCTGCACGCCAAGAACATTTCCGTGGTGCAGCAACCCAGCGGCGAATGGCTTGTAGCTCCTGCTTACGATCTGCAGTGCACCCTTGCTGCAGAGATTGAACAGGGATTTGCGGCCGGCGTGCCTGGCGGAATTCTCACGGATCTCCTCGACGGCGATCCGTCACGCGATCCGGGCATGGCGCTGCCAGTTGGCGGCAGCGCTGGCGCCCGGACTGGTTTGAACCGCAATGACTGGCTGCGTTTTGGCCGCACCCTGCATATTCCCGAACGGCTCGTGGCCAAGTGCATCGACAAGGCACTGGTGGCCTCACATTTGACCATGGCCGAACTGCCTTTTGAGCGGGATGTGAGCGCCGCCGTGCTGCGTGTTCTTGCGATTCGGCGGACGGCCATCCAGCGGTAGCAGATCCAGAAAATACTTTTGCTGACGAATTGCCGCTAAACTGTCACTATGCCTCGAATAGCCGCCCCCACGAACGCGGCGCAGCGCGAGCAAACGCAGCGCAAGATCCTCAACGCTTTTGGTGAACTGTTGTTTACCCACGGTTTGCCCGGTCTGACCATGACCGATGTTGCCAGGACCGCTGGCGTGGGACGCACCGCCGTTTACAACTACTTTGCCGATCTGGAACAGCTCCTGGTTGCCTACGCACTGGATGAAACCGGCAAGTTTGTCGCCGATCTCAAGTCGAGCCTGCAGGGGCTTGAGAATCCGGTGGACCGCCTTGCCCTCTATGTCCGCGCGCAACTGGAAGACCTCACCCGCCGCCACCTGCCTCCGGGCCCGGCCATGCGATCGGTACTTTCCAGTGAATCGTTCTCGAAACTTGGCGTCCATGTTGGCGAGCTGAATACGATCCTCATCGATATTCTTCAGGACGGCATGGACCAAAAATTCCTGCCGCCGGCCGACATCGAGGGCCTCGTGCAACTGATCCACGGATCCTTGACCGCGAGCGCATCCCGCCGCAATTCGGACACACCCGACGAGGACCGCATTGCGGCCGCTGTGCGCTTCATCCAGGCCGGCGTTGGCGCGGCCTTTGACGCCCAGGGCCATCCCGTCACGCTGGATTAATAAGTTCTGGCCCAATAAGTTCTGGACTAGAGTTTCGCCGCCGCACCCGCCGGAACGCTTGCCGGTGCGCTGGGTGCCGGGCTCAGGCGCGGGCAGGAGAGGACGCCGGGTTTCGTGTCCACTTTTGGTTCCGCGACCAGGGCGACGTAGTTGGCGGTGACGATGACATCCACCGTGGCATCTTGGCGATCGTCTTGCACGTAGTCAGAGTCGGGGAAGTTCTTCTGCAGGGTGAGGGCTGCCGAATGACCATTAGCCCCGGACACCACTACCGTCGGTGCGGCATAGTCCGAATCCTTATTTGCAATGTCCTTGACCAAGAAGCCACGCTTCTTCAAATCCTCGGCCACTTGCCCGGCCCGCCCCTCCGTGCTTCCGCCGTTGTACACGTTGACGGTCACGGTCTTATTGGGCGCATACTCAAGTGTCTCGGCGGGGCAGGTGACAGGTGCGGCGATGGGCTTCCAGTCCCCAATTTTCAGCTCGATTTCGCCTCGCTGCACCATGGTGGCCAGGACCAAGCCAGCCACAAGCATCGCCACCAGGATCACCAAGATTGCACCGTGGAATATACGCCGGCGCACCGCGACGGGCTCGATTTCAGTTGTCTCTGGCGGCGGGAACGCTTCTGCCAGCCCTCTGGCATTGACAATGTGATGGCCACGCAAAGAGGTGCCATCCTTGGCTTTCTTGCGTTCCTGCCGCAGTTCATAGAGCGCATCCTTGGCCTGCCGGCGCTCCTCGCGAGCGGCCCGGCGCTTCTGCGTTGCAGTGAGCAGGACTATGTCGTCAGTGGCGCCGTCGTTCTTCTCCGCGGGAGTGCCCGAGGGCGGCCCCGCAGGAGAGCTAGTCATCTATGACCAAAACGCGGGCATGCAGGATGGTGCGCTGGTGCAGGGCTGTGCGGACGGCTCGGTGCAGGCCGTCCTCAAGGTAGAGGGTGTCCCGCCACTGCACAACGTGGGGGAACAAGTCACCAAAAAACGTTGAATCCTCGGCCAGCAGCGCTTCCAGGTCCAGCTTCGACTTGGTCGTGACCAGTTCGGCAAGCCTGACCTGCCGCGGCGCAACGCCGGCCCAGTCTTTGGGCGTCACGTGGCCATGGTCAGGGTAAGGGCGTTTGTCGCCAACAGCTTTGAAGATCACCCCTTCAGACTAGGGACAACACGGCCCTAAAGGAACTGCCTCGCCGTCGCGCCGCGGGGTGTGTCGCCAAAAGGTTACATAAAGTAGCACTTCAACCGGCCGTGCTGGGAACATGGGGCCATGACTCTTTTGCAGCCCACTCTTGCTTTGCTCCTTGACGTGGATGGCCCGCTCGCCAGCCCCGTGACCCGCCGCGTGTCCCCCGACATCATCACGAGCCTGATCGAACTGGTCCGCCAGGGCATTCCCGTGGTGTTCAATACCGGCCGTTCGGATGACTTCATCGCCGAACAGCTCATGGCACCGATGCTGGCGGCCGGTCTGCCCGAGGGTTCCACCGTCCACGCTATCTGCGAGAAGGGCGCCGTCTGGTTCAGCTTCACCCCCGATGGCCCCGGTCCCATCCACGTGGACAAGGAGCTGGCCATGCCCAAGGCCTACGGTGACGACATCCGCGACCTCGTAGCCCGCTCCTACGCCGATTACATGTTCTTCGATGAGACCAAGCGCGCCATGGTGTCGGTGGAGCAGCATGTGGAAGTCGAGAGCAGCGTTTACCTCGCCCAACAAGCAAAGTTCGACGCCGACGCGCTGGCTTTGCTGGCCGTGCATGACTTGGGTGCCACCCGGCTCGAGCACCGGGCGCCGGGTTCGGCGGGCAGCATCGACTACCGCGTTGACCCGTCCATCATCTCCACAGACATTGAGTCGGTGCGCCTTGGCAAGGACCTAGGTGCCAGCCGCGCCGTGGAACTGCTCGCCGCCCAGGGCATTGTGCCCCAGGCCTGGCGCACCGTGGGTGATTCCCGCACGGACTACGCCATGGCCGATTGGCTGCACCACCAGGACCACCTGGTCAAGCACGTGGATGTGCGGCCTGCCGAGGGCGTCCCCGCCAAGCCGTACCCCGTGAAGACGGCTGCTGACCTGCAACTGGGCGACGAGGTTGTCAACGACTTCGCAGGCGCAGCCTTCCTGCAGTTCTGGCTGGACGGCCTGGCGCGCTAGGGCTGGCGGCCTAGCTGAGCGCTGCTTCGACGGCCGCCACGAGCTCGGGTGCGTCCGGCGTGACGTCAGAGGCGAAGCGGCCTAGGACGTCGCCGTCGTTGGTGATGAGGAATTTCTCAAAGTTCCATTTCACCGGCTCGGTGCCGTCCTTGGTCAGCGCGGCGTAGAGCGGATGGGCCTCGGGCCCGTTGACATCGGTCTTGGCCGCGAGCGGGAACGTCACGCCAAAGTTCTTGCGGCAGAATTCCGCAATTTCCTCTTCAGTACCCGGTTCCTGGGCGCCGAATTGGTTGCAGGGGATGCCGACAACGCTCAGGCCCTGTCCACGGTACTTTTCGTGGAGGGCTTCAAGGGCGTCGTATTGCTTGGTGAAGCCGCATTTGGAGGCCACGTTGACCAGCAGGACGGCCCTCTCGGCCAACTCCGGAAGTGACGTTTCGGATCCATCGTTGAGGATCAGGGCAATGGTGTCTAAAGTTTGAGTGCTCACAGCCAGAGTCTAGCCACTGTAGTTGTGAGAGTCCGCTGACTAACGACTGCTTTAACGACAGAAGGCCCGGAATCGCAATGATTCCGGACCTTCTAGCTGGCGGAGGATGGGGGATTTGAACCCCCGAGGGCGTTAACCCAACACGCGTTCCAGGCGTGCGCCATAGGCCGCTAGGCGAATCCTCCAGCTTGCCGTGCAGAACACGGCAGGTTCAAGAGTACCTGACAAAGTGCCAAACTCACGAATCGAGCGCAGGGGTGGTCCGCCGCCGTCGTAAATCAGTGACCGGCACGCAAGGCTAGGACGGCCGTGACGAACCCGGCCAATGCGAAAGCCGCTGTTGCCATCCACAGGAAAATTTGCTGGCCCGCATGTCCACGAACCCGTTGCGAGGAGTGGCTGGAAAAAACTTCACCACGGGTCAGGGCAAGCGCTCCTGCACCGAAGGCCAATACCCAGAAGACCCATTCGAAGAACCCGTAACCTAGCATGGCGATTCACTCCTTGCGATGGCCAATAATGCACCGGGGCACCCATGGTGCTGGGCCAGCTTAATCTTCTCGTCCAAGCCCCTCTGGCGAACGTACCACCGGGGCGCGAATATTGAAATGCCCACCTTCTGGCCAACTTCTGGCCAATCGGATTCGCCCGCACTGCCACAGTCGGGTAAGCTGATTCCCGGCCCCTCATGTGGCGTCACCCTGTGAACTCCCCCAGGACCGGAAGGTAGCAAGGGTAAGCGGGCTCTGGCGGGTGCATGAGGGGTCTTTTATTTATCCCCAGATATGCCGGATTTGCAGCACCACGCGGCATTTTGTCAGGCGGATTAGATAGGGTTTCAACTGTGAGCGCACCAACAGCCCTGTATCGCCGGTACCGCCCGGACTCATTTGCCACCGTCATTGGCCAAGAACATGTCACGGCGCCTCTCATGGCTGCCCTCGACAAGAACCGCGTAAATCACGCCTACCTCTTCTCCGGCCCCCGCGGTTGCGGAAAAACCACCTCGGCCCGAATTCTGGCCCGCTGCCTGAACTGCGCCAAGGGCCCCACCTCTCACCCATGCGGCGAGTGCGACAGCTGCGTTGAGCTGGCCCGCGGCGGCGCCGGCTCCCTCGATGTCATTGAAATCGATGCTGCCAGCCACGGTGGCGTTGATGACGCCCGCGATCTCCGCGAACGCGCCACTTTTGCCCCCATCCGTGACCGCTACAAGATCTTCATCATCGACGAGGCCCACATGGTCACGTCCGCCGGCTTTAATGCCCTGCTGAAAATCGTCGAAGAGCCGCCGGAGCACATCAAGTTCATCTTCGCCACCACCGAGCCGGACAAAGTCATTGGGACCATCCGCTCACGTACCCACCACTACCCGTTTAGGCTGGTGCCGCCGGAGCCGCTCATGGCCTATTTGGCACATCTGTGCGAGGCCGAGAACGTTGCGGTCGCACCCGGTGTACTCTCCCTCGTGGTGCGGGCCGGTGGCGGATCCGTCCGTGATTCGCTGTCCGTCCTTGACCAGCTCATGGCCGGTGCCGGCACATCTGGCCTGGATTACGATCTTGCCGTTGACCTGCTCGGCTACACCCACTCCTCCCTCTTGGACGATGTTGTCGAGGCGCTGGCTGCCAGTGACTCCGCCACCGTCTTCAAGTCCGTAGACCGTGTGATCCAGACCGGACACGATCCCCGCCGCTTCGTCGAGGACCTGCTGGAGCGTTTCCGCGATCTCATCATTGTCCAGGCCATGCCGGAAAGTGCCCACGCGATCCTCCGCGGCACACCGGATGAACTCATCGCCCGCATGCAGACACAGGCCGCCCAGCTTGGCGCCGCCGAACTCTCCCGCGCAGCAGATGTCACGAACGCCGCATTCAATGAAATGACGGGTGCATCCTCACCCCGTCTGCATCTGGAATTGCTGGGCGCACGCCTGCTCCTTCCTGGCGCCGACTCCTCGGTGCGCGGCATGGCCACCCGGCTCGATCAGCTTGAACGGCGCTTGAACTACGGCGGTGCCCCAGCAGCGCCGGCCGGCAACGCCCCGGCAGCTCAATCCGTGCAGGCCGCACCGGCAGCTCCCAGCCAGGACTTCACCGCTCAAAGTTCGACGCCGGCACCCACCTCCTTCGCGCCCGTAGCCTCGGCTCCGGCGGACTCGAGCGGCGGCGGCTTGGCCGCAGTTCGCGCCCAGCTGGCCCGCGCCAAGGAAGCAGCCGGCGCTGAAGTTGCGGCTCGGCACACCACCGGGGGTTCAAATGCCCCATCCCCCGCGACCGCAACGCAGGCACCGGTCGCTCCCGTTGCGGCTGCCCCCGCAGCTCCCGCCCCGGTCCGTACCTGGGATGATCTGCCCACACCCGAGGGCATGCCTAGTTTCGATTCCCCGGCCGCACACGAGCAGGGTCAACAGCCAGCAGCTCAGGCACCTCAAGCCCAGGCACCGGCACCAGTACCGGAACCGGAACCGGAACCGACACAGCAGGTTCCTGCTCCCACACCCGCTGCCGCGAATGCTGCGCCGAGCAACTCCGGAACCTCGAGCACCGGTTCCACCGGCATCGAGGTCATTCGCCGGGCCTGGCCGGAAATCCTTGGATCGCTGCGGAACATACGCATGGCTTCGTGGGTGATCGTCAACCAAAACGTGGTCCCGCAGACCTTCGACGGCAAAGAACTCCGTGTGGGGCTTCCCTCAACGGGACTCATCAGCGCTTTCAGCAATGGTGGGCACCTTGCGAATTTGCAGCAGGCCATCAATGAGGTCCTCGGCATGTCGGTGCAGATCTTGCCCGTCGACGGCGAAGCACCATCCCCGAGGGCGAGCGCTGAGCCAAACCCAAAAGTCCAAACCGGTAACCCTTCACCACAGCGTGGAGGGAACGGCAGTTCTGCCCAGCAATCAGTTCCGGCCCCGACGGATTCTTGGGGGCTGCCAACCGCTGCGCCCGTAGCAGCTCCCAAAGCTGCAGAAACTGTAGAACCAGCTGTCAAACCGGCCGTTCCAGTTAATGAACCGGTTCAGGAACCCGCGGCCGCAGCACCTGCTGCCCAGGCTCCCGCAACCCCGGCTCCCGCAACTGAGGCCACCGCAACGGCACAACCGCCCGTCCTGGAACAGGCGCCGTGGGATGGCCCCACCGAGCCGAGCGATCCTTGGGATGAACCTGAGGCGTACCCGCCGGCCGATTACGCCCCGTCGGATCCCTATCAGGGTGACCCCTACCAGTCGTCAGCGGCGGATTCCGCCGCTGCCCCGCGAACGCAGCGAGCCCAGGAAACCCAGTCGGCACCCCAAGCTGCAACGGAACCCACTCCGGCGTATTCGCCGCCGAAGGTTTCTCCCATTTCCGCGTGGACCACTGGTTGGGACGCCCCGGTAGTGGAAGCACCCGTCGCTGCCCCGGTTGAATCGGAAGCACCGCGGCGCAGCGCCATGTTGGCTGAACAGATTGCACAGCAATCAGGGCAGGCCCCCGTGCAGGATTGGGGCGTTTCGCTCGGTCAGGTAAGCCGGGAGAAGGTTGCCGATCCCGGGTGGGGAGCCCCCTCCAACGCTCCGGACTGGGCGCAGGACGCCGGTGCAACTGTGGCTGAGACTAATCCCGCGGCCGAGGCTGAGACCGCCCCGGCAACGGAAGCTGCTGAATCCGCGCCAGAGGCAAAGTTCAACGCTGCCTTGCCTGTAGCCGGTTCCCCTCTGGGCGCCTCCAGCACCTATCCAACGGTTCGCACTGTTTCGGTTCCCCTGGGGCAAGCGGCAGTGCAGGCGCCGGAACAGCAGCAGGAGGCTCCGGCGTCGGACGTCCAGACCGACAACCAGGGCGGCCCTGCCGGCGAAAAGCTGAGCATGTACCAACGCCTGGCCAACAGCCCCGCGGCTCAGGCCGCCCGCGCGGCCACCCCGGTAGCAATGGCCAACACGCCCTATGTTGAGGATGTGCCGAGTCCTGACGATGTCACCATCGAGGAATCCGGAGTGGTGGGCCAGGCCGCCGTCGAGCGTATTCTTGGCGGAGTGCTCATCGAGGAACGCCCACTCAACAACGCGAGCTGAGCCAGCTTGACCACCAATAGTTGTATCAACCAGTAACAGACAAGAGGCATTGTGTACGAGGGAGCAGTTCAGGAGCTCATTGATGAGCTGGGACGCCTGCCGGGGATTGGCCCGAAATCGGCCCAGCGGCTCGCCTTCCACATCTTGGAGGCGGACACCGAGGACATGCAACGCCTGGTCCGCGCGATCGTCACTGTCAAGGAACGCGTGAAGTTTTGCACCGTGTGCTTCAACGTCACGGAGGCCGAGCTGTGCAACATTTGCCGCGATACGCGCCGGGACCCCACCGTCATTTGCGTGGTTGAAGAATCCAAGGATGTCCTGGCCGTTGAGCGCACGCGCGCCTTCCGCGGCAGGTACCACGTGCTGGGTGGCTCCATCAATCCCATCGCCGGGATCGGCCCCGATCAGCTGCGCATTCGCGAGCTGCTCACGCGCCTGAACGATGCCCAGATCCAGGAAATCATCATCGCCACCGACCCCAACCTCGAGGGCGAGGCCACGGCCACGTACCTCTCGCGCATGCTGAAAACCCTCGGGATTGCCGTGACTCGACTGGCCTCGGGCCTGCCTGTGGGTGGCGACTTGGAGTACGCCGACGAGGTCACCCTTGGCCGCGCCTTCGAGGGCCGCCGCAACGCGCTGACTTAACCACCGAAAGTACAGTTGATGCGGATGTGCCGCGGGCAAATTCATATGGTGGTTGCAACGCTCTGATAGATGGAGCGTTTCATGGTCAAGTTGTTTGCCCCGAACACCCGCACGGAGTTTGTTGATCTGGTGTGTGGTGGGGTGTCGATTGTT